>NZ_JPST01000013.1 GCF_000763315.1 Thermoactinomyces daqus
ATTACAGGAATGCTCCTTTAGTTGATGGGTAAAAATAGCCACATATTATTATTATAACTTTTCTCAGCAAAGAAAGCATCTAATTGCTGGTTTGCTGGTAAATCATCCGGGTTCTCGATGTTGAAAAGACTTAGCAAGGTTTCGCCTGACTAAAATCCCTATTATTTCGATTTCAGGTTTCAACAAGGAAAAAAGAGGATATAAAAATTTTGATCGCCGAATAAAACGGAGGGAAACCGATGCGGAGAGTACACAGCAAAGAAGTAAAAATGGCCGCACTCGACCGCCTGCAACAACGCGGGATCACCATTGAAGCGATTGCGGAAATCGTTCGGGAAATGCAGCTTCCCTATAAGCCTGATCTCACCCTGGAGATCTGTATGGAAAGCGTATTGGCCGTTTTGCAAAAAAGAGAAGTTCAACATGCCATTCTCGTGGGGGCTGAACTGGACAGGCTTGCCGAGGAAAACCTGCTGTCTGAACCTTTACTGAGCCTTGTCCGCAGTGATGAAGGATTGTTCGGCTGTGATGAGACCCTGGCTCTGGGATCGGTGTTCGGGTATGGGAGCATCGCGGTTACCACCTTCGGCCATTTGGACAAACATAAAATCGGAATCATTCGCCAGTTGGACACGAAAAAATACGGTCCGGATGGTCCCGTGCATACCTTTATGGATGATCTTGTTGCCAGCATTGCCGCTTCTGCTGCGAGCCGTCTGGCCCATCGGCTGAGGGATGAAGAGGAAGCAGCGGAAGAACACAGACGTGCGGCGAATTAAAGCAAGAAAAAAAGACCCCGCTGAGTCCGGGGTCTTTCTCATCAGCCCGAAAAAACCGGGCTTGAGGAGGGAACATGTCAGGCTGGATGCCTTCACAAGCGAATCGCTTGTTTCCGTACATCATATGCATCCGGGAACGGGAGGCTTTCGCTCTGACGCAAAATGTGCGCATCCCCAAAAAGGCATGAAATCCAAAGAGGAGTGAAAAAATAGAGAAAAAGAGGAGGATGCAATCATGGGAAAATGGGTTTATTGGGCTAAATTGTATGATAGCCGCTTTCAGGCGCGCTGCCTGGCTGCACGCATGGAAGAGGATTGGTGGCTCTACGGGTACGACAGTCCGGAGACTGTGGAAGTTTTCCGTTCCAAACGAGGTCGATACGGGGTTCGTTATATCTGGAGAAAAAATCTTAAAAAAACCCTTGCGCCTGAAAAAAAATTATTGTATAGTATTAAATGTCGCTGATGATGAAATGACAAATTGCCGCGGGGTGGAGCAGTCGGTAGCTCGTCGGGCTCATAACCCGAAGGTCGCAGGTTCAAGTCCTGCCCCCGCAACCAACTTGGAGCTGTGGTGTAGAGGCCTAACATGCCTGCCTGTCACGCAGGAGATCGCGGGTTCGAATCCCGTCAGCTCCGCCACTTTCTGGTTGGGCCTATAGCTCAGTTGGTAGAGCAGTCGGCTCATAACCGATCGGTCACAGGTTCGAGTCCTGTTGGGCCCACCAATTTTCCCATCCATACATATCAAACATGGGCAGTTAGCTCAGAGGGAGAGCGCTTCCTTGACACGGAAGAGGTCGTAGGTTCGATTCCTATACTGCCCACCAAATTGTAAGAAAAGCCGTTTCCCGTATGGGGAGCGGCTTTTTGATATTTTTAGGTGTGCTTGCTCAAATCCTTTTTGTTAAGGCAAGGCTACTACATTTAGAGCTAGGTTTTGATAACCTGTTCCACATGAACATACAATTTATAACGATCCAGAAGCTGATGTTGTACGGAACGGGTCCGGAGTTTAAAAAAGAAAACCGTTTGTGTTTTCATTTCAAATGAGGCTTAAATATCTTTCGTATTTATTAAGCAAACATTGTTTTGGTAAAACGCTGGTCAGTTTCTCTTTATGAACAATGTTATTAAAGAACAAATAAAAAATGTACTAACTACATAAACCAATAAGTAGTCAATTTGTGTTTCATGATAAATATACTTTTTCACAACCATATAGGCAAAAAACAGAAAATAGGATAGAGTCAAAATTATTTTTGAGATTTCCCCATTAGAAATCGTACTCTTTCATCAAGTTCGGGGGAGTTTGTTCGTGTAAAGCGGAAGTATCGATAAAGCTCAGCCGCAATAAGCCCGGCTAGAAGACCTGTTAAAATACCCCAGTTAAATTGCTGTTTGACAAGACTGACAATAAAAAAAGCAAAGAATACACCAAGGAGACCCCCAAAAAAATAATTGTTTTCATCTTTGATCCTCCTTTAACCAAAATATCTCTTCAACTTGTTTGTTAAAGTATTTAGCAATACGAAGTGCCAGCTCTAAACTGGGATTGTACTTATTTTTTTCAATCGCATGAAC
This sequence comes from Thermoactinomyces daqus, assembly GCF_000763315.1. Classification (GTDB taxonomy): domain Bacteria; phylum Bacillota; class Bacilli; order Thermoactinomycetales; family Thermoactinomycetaceae; genus Thermoactinomyces_A; species Thermoactinomyces_A daqus. The sequence goes on from NZ_JPST01000013.1 coordinate 2,364, forward strand.
CGTTTGCCTGGTAATACCGAGATCTTGTGCCAACTTGAGTTGAGATATTTGCTTTTTCTTCCTTAACTCCAGAATACGATTGGTAACCATAAAATCACCTGAAATGTAAAACATTGTTTACATTTTGAATATAACCCCAAGATGTATAGATGTAAAGAACTATTTACATTTTTTCTTACAAAACACCGGGGCATGCCTGTTGAATTATCAAGGAAATCGTGGTTGGAGCCGTTCCATTGTTTCAGATGAATGATCCGGTGTTCAACAACATTAGATGCACAGGTGCCGCACAGGTTTTATTTGGGGGAGAATACGGGGTGAAAAGGAGACGAAATGAAGAGGATTCACAGGAGCACAAAGCCGCTTTCGTTGGATGGGAAAAGGGTTTAATATAGATTTGGACGTTTTTTCTTATCACTCATTTACATCAATCGATAGGAGAATAATCGATGCGGCAATTAGTGCTCATGATGGGGGCTCCGGGAGCCGGAAAAAGTACATTTATAAAAGAAAAAGGACTTGAACCATACACGTTGTCACCTGATACCATTCGTGTTATGTATCAGAATCCGGTTCTTACCAAAGATGGCGTAACCCAGATCACATCGGCAAATGATAAAGTTGTATGGGAGTTCCTGTTCCGGGTATTGGAAGAAAGGATGAAGCGTGGGGACTTTACCATTGTGGATGCCACGCATTCGACAGCTTCTGCCATTAATCAATACAAGGAACTTTGTCAAAAGTATCGATATCGTTGTGCCGTTGTGGATTTCTCCAAGGTTCCGTTGGATATTTTGTTGCGCCAAAATTTAGAACGGCCTGTTTACAAACGTGTTCCCGAGCTTCAAATCATGAAGATATATGAACGCTATCAGCAGCTATCTGTTCCCGGGTGGGTACAAGTCGTTCAGCCTGCGGATTTTGATGACTTTATCCGGTTTAAGCCTCTTGACTTTTCCAAATGGAGGAAAATTCACCATATTGGCGATATTCACGGGTGCTATGATGCTTTGGCGGAATATCTCAAAGATGGCCTGAAAGAAGATGAGCTTTATATCTTTTTAGGCGACTTTTTGGACCGTGGCCCTCAAAACGCGGAAGTGATGAAGCTGATGCTGGAGATATACAACCAGCCAAACGTCATTCTGATCGAAGGGAATCATGAACGTTATATCTGGTCCTATGCAAACGGGGAAGAAATCGGATCCAAAGAATTCAAAGAAAGAACCCTTCCCGATCTCAAAAAAGCCGGCATCAGCAAGAAAGATCTTCGTCTGTTCTACCGTCGTTTACGCGTCCTCGCTTATTATACTTATCATGATAAAACGGTATTGGTCACCCATGGTGGTCTGTCGGCTTTGCCAGGGAATTTAATGTTTATATCTGCTGAGCAGATCATTGACGGAGCCGGAACTTTCGATTTGGATATTGATGAGATCTGGGATCGGAATACCGGGAAGCAATTTTATCAAATTCACGGGCATCGGAACTTGTATCGTCTGCCTGTTTCTGCTGCCATTCGATCTTTCAATCTGGAAGGACAAGTTGAGCATGGTGGTCATCTTCGTGTAGTGACATTGACTCCAGACGGATTTCATCCCATTGAAATAAAAAATAACAACTATCTTAAACAAGAAAAACATATTCCTGAGTCTCTTCAAGAAAATAAGCTGACCGTTGAAACGTTGTTGGAATACATGACGAATCACAAATTGATTCAGGAAAAACAAGTGGCAGAGAACATTTACTCTTACAACTTTTCAAGAAAGGCTTTTCAGAAGGCCGCTTGGGATACAGTGAATGTGAGAGCGCGCGGTCTTTTTATCAACAAAAAGACAAAAGAGATCGTCAATCGATCCTACAATAAATTTTTCAATATCACTGAGAGGCCGGAAACAAAGCTGGCCCGTTTGGCAGAAACTCTGCAGTTTCCCGTTTCCGTTTATACAAAGCCAAACGGCTATTTGGGAATGTTGGGATATGATTCGGAAGCGGGGCAATTGGTTTTTTCGTCCAAATCCGAGCTGAGAGGGCCATTTGCCGAATGGTTTAAAGAGCTTTTTTATCAAACATGCAATGACGAAACAATCAAAAGTATGGAAGAAAAGCTGAAAGAGGGGTTCAGCTTTGTATTTGAAGTGATTCTTCCCGAAAAAGATCCTCACATCATCAAGTATGACAGAGATCAGTTGATTTTGCTTGATGTTGTTTATCGTACTCCTGCTTATAACAAATTGCCTTTTCATGAAGTAAAAGAGCTTGGTCAGACCTTTCATATTCCGACGAAGGAATTGGTCACCACTTTTGACAGCTGGCTCGACTTCTACTCCTGGTACAAAAAAATCACTTCCGACTATTCCATTGAAGAAGAGGGTTATGTCATTGAAGACGCCAAAGGATTTATGACCAAGTTAAAGCTCCCTTATTATCTCTTCTGGAAACAGATGAGAGGAGTGAAAGAGGCGATGGCACACAAGCATGGGCGCAAGATTGATCACGGGCGTCTCTATACTCCTCTTCACATACAGTTTTACAACTGGCTGAAAACACAGGAAATGGAGGATATCAAGAACGCAAGCATTATTCAGCTTCGGGATCAATTTTATCGGGAGGTTGGTGAATTTTCCTGTGTTTAAAAAGGCCGTCCGGCTTTTGGGATGAGATGGCAGGGGGCAATCCTCTGCCGGATTGTCTCGCCAAGGTGGTTTTGGCGATGTTCCGGATCCTGCGGAAAAGAAAATAAACCCCGCCAATAAAGCGGGGCAAACGGACTATTTTTTCTCGCCGGCCGCAGAAGGGATCTGGATGAGCGGGCTTGCGCTGCCTTGGACGGTCGGCATTTTGCCATCCCATTTCTTGATCCATTCGTACTGGACAATGGCCGGAGTGAGCGATTGTTCCAGAATGCGGTTGGCCTCGGCCTGTCCCTGTGCCTGGATGATCGCCACTTGTTTCTTGCCTTCGGCTTCAATTTTGTTATTGATCACTTCCTGTTTTTTATTGGCTTCTTCCCGTTTCAAATATTCCTGGCGGTTTTGCGCATCAGCGATGGCCTGGATCGTTTTCAGCGTGTTGGAATCGATCCGCACATCCGACAGGGAGAAGCTTTCCAGGATAATTCCGTCTTTTTTAAGAATATCGCCGAGGTTTTTTTCAATTTCTTTCGTCACTTCCTCGCGATGTTCGGAGTAGACGCCGAGGACGCTGTATTTGGTCGTGACCGATTGCATTACCGTTTTGAGTTGGATTTTCATATAGGTGTCTTCGATATCCGGGGCCTCGCGCCGGCGGAATTTGGTGAAGATATGCGGCAATTTATCCGGCTCCATATGATACGAATAAACGACATCCACGTTGACGGATTTGCCGTCCGAGGTATTGACATCTATGGATCCATCCCTTGTTTTTCCTTCATGCGGATTTTTGGTCAGATAGACGGTTTCCGTGGAGACCGGGTACTGGGTCACGCTCTCCCAAGGCTAGTGGAATCGCAGTCCCTGGTCAAGCACTGTTTGTTTCAGGCCGCCATTCAGGCTGAATACCACTCCTTTATAACCTGGTTCAACGACGGCTGTGCAATTAGCGATCAGGATAAGCAGAAAGGACATCCCGATCAGCACTGCAATAAAGCCAATCCATCGCTTTTTTCCACTTCCGCGAACAATCGGGGTCATTTTCTTCCACCTCAATCTAGTTTTTTCGATTTCATTTCTATTGCTCTTCCGGTTTATCAGGATGGTTCTCATCCTGTTTGCTTTTGGGGGTCAGAACTCTGATTACCCAATTTCCGATCTTTTCGTAGTAGGGGATGAGCAAAATGAGCAAAACGCACAGGATAAAGATGATCAATAATGCAGCCATGCTTTTCCTCTTTTCCGGGGCGATTTGCCTCCTTGGTTATTTATAAATAAAAACATATTACAATAAATTAATTATATGTTGCAGAGAATAATACCTGCCAGAAGAGACGTTGTCATAAAAAATTCATAAAAAACTGCTTGTCAAATGGGAGGGAATAAGGTAGAGGCCATAGTCTTGATTTGAAATCATGGCAGGGTCGATCCGAAAGCGGGCCTAATGGCACATTCCATGTTTTCTTCGTTTTGGATGGAAGCTGGCTGCCCGGAAATCCCCTTGTTTCGACCGCGGTTTAGCCGGCGCAGTTTTTGTTCGACTGTCTGTTCATGCTGATTTCGGCTTTTTCATTTGTTAAAAAAGAAATCGGCATTTTGTAAATTTTATAATAAATGAGGCTGATTTTTTTAATGGAAATCGTTGTGGAAATGCCCATCTTTAATGGAATATCCGGGATGATAAAAATTATTGATTATTAATGATTTTATTGACACAAAATTATGTATTTTATAATATTAAAAAGAACAACTTTTTTGAACTGGAATGTGAGGTCCTCTCAGACGGAAAGGCACGACCGGTCAGCCGCCGGATTTCGGACGGATGGATTTACTTCCCGACTCTCACCGAAGATCTTCTGATACCAAAAAGGGGGAAGTTCCTTGAGCATTTTAATTTTTAATCGTCTGCCTTATTATGATGCTCCTTATGAAAAGTGGTTGGAGGACCTGAACGAAGATTTGTTTTTATTGACGTCAGATCAGCTAGGCAAGGATTTTCACGGCTTTAAACAGGTATTTGCTTTCGATCGTTATGATTTTAACAATTCCGTCGAGTTTACGGCTTTGCAATTGTACAAGCAGTCACCTTACAGACGGGTGATCGCGACGGCGGAGAGGGATATTTTGCGCGCAGCCTATGTTCGCCATTATTTTGGCTTAGAAGGCCAATCGTTGCAAAGCGCGATTGCCTTTCGCGATAAGGTGAAGATGAAAGAGATCCTGAGTGCGGCCCGAATTCGCGTCCCGGCTTTCCAGCGCGTTGATTCTGTCGTCGATCTTTACGAATTTATTGAAGAGCAGGGATATCCGGTGGTCGTTAAACCGGTTGACGGAATGGGTTCTCGCAACACGACGGTTTTGGATTCGGATCAGGATACGATGGAGTACCTGGCCCATGGATTAAGCCCGCACCTGGAAGTGGAGGAATATATCGAAGGGGAAATGTATCATATTGACGGATTGGTACTGAATGGACAGATCAAGCTCATCTGGCCTTCAAAGTATCTGAATCATTGTTTGGCTTTTCAGGAAGGAAAATATTTGGGAAGTTATCTTTTATCTCCAGAAAACCCCTTGACAGCCCGTTTGCAATCTTATGTTTCCTCGGTTTTGCGAACTTTGCCCACCCCGACTCATACCACTTTTCATGCCGAAGTTTTCCATACACCGCAGGATGAACTGGTTTTGTGTGAGATCGCCTGCCGCACGGGCGGATCGCGCATTTGTGAAGAATACCGGCAAGCATTTGATGTGGATCTGACCAAGCTTTCCATACAGGCGCAATGCGGGTTAAGCGTTGATGTTCCCGAGCGTGTCGCCAGACGGGAAGGGCCGAAAACCCAGTTTGGTTTTATCGGGATTCCGCCCAAACACGGGGTTTTTCGCCTGGCGCCACGGCGGGAGGATTTTCCGGACTGGGTGACGGAATATCGGGTGTTGGCCAGACCCGGACAATATTTTACCGGTGCGCATACCAGCGTCGATTATGCGATTACGCTGGTAGTATGCGGCGACTCGGAGGCACAGGTATATAGCCGGTTGGAAGAAAGTGCCCGGCTAGTTGAGCAAAAATGGGTTTGGAACTGAAAAAAGCAGCAGGGGAAAGGAAGGCCAGTCAAATGGCCTTCTGTTTTATTTGTAAAAATTGCACTTCTATTATAGAATTGTATAAAAATTTTAACCAAGGAGGAGTACTTGTGACAAAAACAGCCCTGATCATGAATCCGGCAGGGGTAGCCGCAGTTCTTGCCGTTTTAATCGCGATCTCCTTCTGGCTGGATCGATGTTTTCGCTTTTTTTCCTACTTGGGAACCGCGATTTTGGTGATTTCCGGAGGGGCGATTTTGGTAAATCTCGGCATTATTCCTCCGTCGATTGCCCAAAATCCGGACGATTTAAATCCGGTTTATGAATTTGCCAATGATTATTGCGTCCCGCTCTCCATCGTCTTGCTCTTGCTATCCGCTGATCTGAAAAGTTTGCGCCATATGGGAAAACCGGCGTTGATTTCGTTTGCTTTGGCTTCTTTGGGAACCGCGGTCGGGGCGATCATCGGCGTTTGGGTGACAGCGGATGGCATCGGGGCGGAAGCGTGGAAGATTGCCGGGCAATTTTGTGCCAGTTATATTGGCGGCGGAGTCAATTATGCAGCCGTGGGGGCAGCGTTTCATACTTCCCAGTCGATGTATGCGACAGGTGCGGCGGCCGATAATATCATGACAAATCTGTGGATGGTGGCGACGGCGATTCTGCCGAGTTTGTTGCGCAAATATTATTCCTCCGTTTACCAGCCGGGCCGCCATGTGGAGAAAGCGGAAGAAGATTATCAGAAAAAGAAGGAAATTTCCATTTACGACATGGTTATCCTGGCTGCAGTCGCTTTTGTGGTTGTGGCTGTATCCGACTGGCTGGCGCCCATTATCAACAAAGGGATCGGATTTGAAATTCCATCGGTTATCTGGTATACGACTTTTGCCATTCTGATCACCCTGTTTACACCGATGAACAGGGTAAACGGAGGAGCAGAGTGGGGCAATTTTTTATTGCATTTTTTCTTTGCCACGATGGGCGCGGGAACCATTCTCAGCACTCTGGTTGACAAAGGGCCGGTTGTCTTTTTGTTCCTGGTGATATTGGTAGGGATTCATGCCTTCATCGTCTTTGGCTTTGGCAAATGGTTCAAAATTGATGTCGAAGTGCTGGCTGTGGCGAGCCAGGCTACTGTTGGCGGACCTTCCACCGCTCTGGCGCTGGCCTCATCCAAACGGTGGGTTTCACTGATCACACCGGGCGTGTTGATGGGGTTGCTCGGCTATGCGATTGGAAACTATGCCGGGATCGCTGTCGGGAATTGGGTGAAGTTGCTTCTCCATTAATGAGAAATACCCCCGATCCTGCAAAGGCCGGGGGCTTTTTCCCTATTCTCCGCCGGGGCCATCCGGCAATGCGGACAGAGAAGCTGAATCGAGGCTGGGCAAGTTCTCCACCCGGTCCAGCTTTTTCTTCATCGTTTCCGTTTGCTTTGTCGCCTGACCAATCGTTTTGCTGGCTTCATCCAGTTTGCGTTGCGCCTTTTCCAAATAGTTGCCGAATTTGAGCAGATCCGTTTTCATAATGCCCAGCCAGCGCCAGGCTTCGGTGGTGTGTTTTTCAATGGCCAGTGTGCGGAAACCCATCTGCAAGCTGTTTAAAAAAGCGGACAGGGTTGTCGGCCCGACAATCGCCACTTTAAACTGCCGCTGTACCGTTTCCCACAATCCGGGCCTCCGCAGGATTTCGGCATACAACCCTTCGAGGGGGAGAAATAAAATGGCGAAATCAGTGGTGACCGGCGGATAAATGTATTTGTCGCTTATTTTTTTTGCTTCCTGCTTAATGCGCTGTTCCAGCTGTTTTCCCGCCTCATTGATCAGCTCCGGATTTCCTGCTTCCTGGGCTTGAAGCAAGCGCTCATAATCCTCCAGCGGAAACTTGGAATCAATCGGCAGCAAGACGGGAGGAGAGCCTTCCTGTTTGGCCGGCAGTTTAATGGCGAATTCCACATGTTCTTTGCTGTTTTTCTTGATCACGGCATTTTTTTCATATTGGTCCTGGGTCAACAGCTGTTCCAGGATGTTTTCCAGTTGGATTTCCCCCAGAACACCGCGGCTTTTCACGTTGGACAACACTTTTTTCAGGTCGTCAACCCCGGCCGCCAGATGCTGCATTTCTCCCAAACTTTTATGTACGCGCTCCAATCGGTCACTTACCAGTTTGAACGATTCTCCGAGCCTTTGTTCCAAGGTGGCGTGCAATTTTTCATCGACGGTCTGTCTCATTTCTTCCAGTTTTTTCTGGTTCTCCGTCTGAATTTGCGCCAGTTTCTCCTCCACTTTGTTTCGTAACTGCTCCAGCTTCTGTTCGTTCATGGCGGTGAGATCGCGAAGTTGACGGGAAAAGGAATCAAGCAGGTTTTTCTGCCCGGATGCGACATCTTGAATGGTAGTGAGCGTCGATTTGGTCAACAGGGAAAAAGACTGTTGCAATTCTTTGCGGTTTTCGAGAGCGGCATGATTGGCTTCCTGCCGGTGGTATCCCATTTCTTCGCGCAACGTCTTTTCAGTTTTTTCCTGTGCCAGCAGCAGCAGGCGCAGTTGCTCTTCGATCTGCTGCCAATCACTTTTGGCGGAGTTATGCTGCCGGAATAAAAAGAGACAGAGGATGATCCCGTTAAGCAGAAGAGATAACGTGGCAATCCATGTGGCCATCCAACATCACACCTTTTTGTGGGAATTTTCCTTCTGTTAATTATATCGAGAACCGCGCAACCCTTCATTAACTTCCCGATCTGTATTAAGATAGAAACGACAGAAAACACCTGTGTTTTGTCAAATACAGCCGGAGGGTGAAAATAAATTAAGCAAATCGGGGGAGGGAACACCGCGATCCGGCTATAATCCACTTTCAATGAATGCCCCGATGAGCTGACTGACGCTGCCATAGACTGAAAATGCGAGTCCTGCCGTTTCGGTATAAACGGAGAGGGTTATCAATCCGGAACATTGCCACAAAAGGAGTATTCAGGGAATGATTGAAACAGCACACAGAGAATGGGCACAGCGATTGGCCCGGCTGGAGCGGGAGTTTGAGCGGAGCGGAGATGAAGAAAGACGGTTGAAGGGCATCGATTTGCTGCGAAAAACGGTGCAAGGGGAATGGTCGATCGCTTTTTGCGGCCATTTTTCCGCCGGCAAATCCACTTTGCTCAATCATTTGCTCGGAGAAGATCTGCTTCCGACCAGTCCGATTCCCACCAGTGCCAACGTGGTGAAAATCACGGCGGGTGAGAACCGGGTCAAACTGTTTCTGAGCGATGGGCGAATTCATGCATACGATGGGACTTACACTGATCAGGAGCTGAAAGATTTGTGCAAAAACGGCGAAGAGATTTTAGCCGTGCACATCCAGCGTCAAACCAACCGCTTGCCGGCCAAAGTGGCGCTGATGGATACACCGGGCATCGACTCGACGGATACGGCTCACGAACGCGCCACCCGCTCTTCGTTGCACCTGGCGGACGTGATTTTTTATGTAATGGATTATAACCATGTGCAAGCGGAAGGGAACCTGGAGTTTATCAAACAGTTAATCCGCCGCCGAAAGCGCGTTTATCTGATCATCAACCAAATCGATAAACACCGGGAAGAGGAACTGTCCTTTTCCGTCTTCTGCCAAAATGTGCAACAGTCGTTTGCCGATTGGGGTGTGAACCCGGAAGGGGTTTTTTACACGAGCATGCGTGATCCCCTCCATCCTCATAACCAGTTTGCCGAATTGAAAAAACGGATCGGGGAACTGATCGGACGGAGGTTTGAACAGTTTGACCAAACGATTCGAATTGAAGCGGAACAATTGCTGAAAGAGCATATGCAATTTTTGGAAGAAAGGGATCGGGAACAGCTGGAAAAATTGGCAGCCAAGCAGGTGCAGCCCGATGGGCCGGAAGGATCGCCGGAAGCGGAAGCGCAAGAGCGGCGAAAAGAAATGGTTCAGTTGAAAGAAGAAAAACAGTCGATCGAGCGCTCATTTGATCAGGGGCTGGAGGCGGTATTGCAAAATGCCTACCTGATGCCCTATGAAGTGCGCGCTCTGGCTGAACAATATCTGGAGACGCAGCTCACCTCCTTTAAAGTCGGCTTTTTCTTCTCCAAAGGGAAAACGGAGAAGGAAAAAGAGCGGCGGACGCTTGCTTTTCTCGAAAAACTCGGGCAGACGGTTGAGACACAGCTTGATCTTCATGTAAAGCAATATGTGGTGCAATTTTTGAAAGAGCATCACCTGTATACTGAAGATCGGGGAGAGAGAATTTACTCTTTTCGCGTTCATCTCGATGCCCCGCTGCTTGCGCAGACGATCAAGCCCGGGGCGGGGTTTGGCGGGAACTATGTCTTGACTTATACCGATGATTTGGCAAATAAGCTGAAACAGTTTTATCGCCAGGCCGCACGTTCCTGGTTCGGGTCGGTTAAGGAGGAACTGGAGCAGCGGTTTGCGGAGCGGTTGCAGCAGCTGGAGCGGCGGATGAGGCAACTGGCCGAGTGGGAAAACGCTTTATCGGAAATCAGGCGGATCAAGGAGGAGTACAGACAGGCGGAGGAGCGCCTTTTGAAGTTGATCCGCGGGGATACCGAACCCGGTATGGTTGAAATTCCCCGAGAAGCGTTGGAGGAACAAGTTGTAATGCGAAATGAGCGCTTCCTGCCGCAGCGCGAAGAGGTGACTGAGACGAATGAGTTGCCCGGAGAGAGAGAATCAGGAAAGGGAAAGGAACGGGCGACCGCTCATCGGATGGACAGCGTGCTCGCTCAAGTACATGCAGCGGAAGAGCAAATGAAGAGGATTCCGGGATTAACAGCGATCGTGAGAGACCTGGCCCGGAAGCGGGAGCGACTTGAACGCCGGCAGTATACAGTCGCCTTGTTCGGGGCTTTCAGTGCCGGAAAGTCATCTTTTGCCAATGCCTTGATCGGAAAGCCGGTACTGCCGGTTTCCCCCCACCCGACCACGGCGACGATTAACCGGATTTGTCCCCCGACGGGCAGGCATCCGCATGGACAGGCCGTGATTACCTTTAAGACGGGCGAGCGTTTATTGGATGATTTGCGGCAAGTGTACAAATTGGTACAGCAGGAGGTGCGAACGCTGGAAGGAGCGGTTGCACGCATCGGAACGCTGCTGGACGAGCCTGCCTTCCAGACGGGGCAAAAGACGGCTTTGCCTTTTCTCCAGGCGGTGAGGGACGGATTTTCCACGATGAAAGAGCACCTGGGCGGCACACTGACGATCAAGGCGGACGCGATTGAAGAATTTGTTGCCAGGGAAACCAAATCCTGCTTTGTAGAGTCGGTGGATCTTTATTACGATTCACCACTGGCCAGACAGGGAATTACCCTCGTTGACACGCCCGGAGCCGATTCAATGCATGCCCGCCATACGGATGTTGCTTTTCAGTATATCAAAAGTGCCGATGCGCTTTTGTATGTGACTTATTACAATCATCCCTTTTCCAAGGCGGATCGTGAGTTTTTAATTCAGCTGGGGCGGGTTAAAGATGTTTTTTCCCTGGACAAGATGTTTTTTATCATTAATGCCGCCGATCTGGCCGCTTCGCGGGAGGAACTGGCACAGGTGGAGGACTATATCCGCAGGCAACTTTCGGGTTATGGAATTCGGGAACCCCGTCTCTTTTCACTGTCCAGCTTACGGGCGCTGGCGGAAAAAGCGGGCGGGCGTCAGGATCCGCAGATGGAGCGGTTTGAACAGCGATTTTCCTCTTTTATTCTGGATGAACTGCGGGTGGTGTCGATTCGCGGTTTGACCGAAGAGTTGCGGCGTGGTTCCCGCTTTCTCCGCCATCTGCTGCAAACCGCCGAAGCGGGCCGCGAAGCGATGGAAAAGCGGAAAGGGGAGTTGGCTGACGAACGGGACCGGGTGCGGAGAATCATTCAAAACAGCAGGGATCAAGCGTTGGCCCATGCCTTGGGGCAGGAAGTGAATGAACTGCTTTATTATGTCAAACAACGTCTGTTTTACCGATACCGCGACGAGTTTCCGGAGATCTTCAACCCGTCGGTTCTGAGAAGCGATGACGGGCAGATCAAACAAAAACTCCGTGCCTGTGTGCTCCAGATGGTCGATTTTATGCGCCGCGATTTGCTGCAGGAGCTCAGGGCCACTTCCTTGCGCATGGAACGATGGTTAAACGACCGGCAAGATGCATTTATGGCGAATCTGACAAACAACTGCCTGGCTGTGAACGGTGAAATTCCTTTGGTGCCGGAGCGGGAAAGCTCGTATCCATCACCTGATTTCCCGGAGCCGCTCGCGGAGCTTTCGCTTGCTTCTTTTAAAAAGGCGATCTCCTGCTTCAAAAATGCCAAAACCTTTTTTGAGAAAAATGAGAAGGAGAAAATGCGGGAGGAGATGGAACAGGTGCTGGAACCGGCAATTGCCGCTTTTTTGGACGAGCAAAAGCGGTTGCTGACCGGATATTACCTGGAGGAGTGGCAGAAAAAAGAAGCGGAATGGAAAGAAAAGGCCATTTTGGATGCGGAGGATTATTATGATACTTTGCTGGGCGCTTCATCTGCACCGGAAGATTTGGATCTGTACCGGGAAACGGCATCAGGCCTTGCTGAGAATATTGCCAAGGTGGAGCGGTTGTTGTCCTGATTTTTGCTTTGCAACTTGACCGCAGGGTAGCCGAATTTTAAAATAATGAAAGCGTAACATCAGGCACTCCGGACAAGGAGTGCTTTCTTCGCATATCATTGCTTCCAAGATGCTGTAGGAGATGAAGATGAAAAAAACGTCACTGGTATTGATGATGTTTTGTCTGATCTCGGCAATTGTGTTTATGCCGCCGAGCAATCGCGGCTGGTTAAGCGAATTTGCCTTGATCTGGGGAATTAACGATGTTAAACCATTGTCCTACGATCATCAAAATAGCCAAAATCTTTCCGATTCAGGAGAAATTTTTTCTCAAAACCGCTCGTTCGATCAAATTCCGCTTTTCAGCGAACTATCAAATCAGGAAGAATTGCCGACGGTTGCACGCGATGACACCTTGTTCGTAAATCTCGGGGAAATCGCCGACCGCCTCGGCTTTCAGGTAAAGGTGGATGCGCGTGACGGCACAATTACCATCCGGCATCAGTCTGATACATTATCGATGGTGCAGGGAATCCCGGTTTTGAATTGCAACGGAATCTTTGAACCGATGGAACAAGCTCCTGTCATTCAGAACGGAAATGCCCTTGTGCCTCTTTCCTTCATGGACCGGGTTTTGCAACAGCAAGTGGTTGTGATCGGCAAAACCGCGGAATGGCAAGTGAATCCTGCGTCGATTCCGGTTTTTGCCCCCAAGCGAAATTTGCCCAAAATGTCGGCCCGGGAAATGGCCCGTTATCTGTCATTTCTCAGAAGCCCGATTCGCGGAGCGCATGTGAGCACGCACGATTCGCATCTTCCCGGTGCGCCCCGTACTTATCGTCACGGGGTACATGAGGGATTAGACTGGTATACTTATGGAACAGGCGTTACGATCAGCAAACGGACTCCGGTTTATTCCCTGGCCGATGGAGTTGTGGTCAGAGCCGATGTTGATTATCAGGAGATGACGCCTGCAGAGCGCAACCGGTTGATGGCTGTGGCCGGCCAAAGCGATGGGCAGACACCGGCCTATATTTTGGACAAGATGCGCGGCCGGCAGGTCTGGGTGCAGTACGGCAAAGGGGTAATGGCCCGTTTTGTGCACTTGAGCCGGATTGCTCCGGGGATCAAAGCAGGGCAGACGATCAAAGCAGGCCAACTGATCGGCTATGCCGGCAATTCCGGAACGAGCGACGGTGTCAAAGGCAATGACCAGGGGGTTCATTTGCACCTGGATCTGCTGCTTTACGGCGAATGGTTCTGGGATGGCTACACCGTGCAGGAGCGCCGGGAAATATTGGATAAAATTTTTGACAAATAAATGACAGGAGACCCGGGGTGTTAATCGTTCGAATATGATTAACACCTTATTTACTATCTCTTTCATTTCATAAGTTATCATGGTATTATACAAAAATGTCACGTCTTGCACGGGCAGAGGTGAGGCTGTTGAAAAATCTGGCTTCTTGGTTGATTCGATCGGATCAGTTTTTGATCCAGCTGGTTAATTGTCAGTGGAAATGCCGTCTGTTTGATTGGTTGATGCCCCGGGTTACCCATTTGGCCGGTCCGACCGCGACTATCGGTTTTTTGATGTTCTGGTACATGTTCATGCCGCGCACTGTCAAGTCGTGGGCGCTTGAAGGTTTTATCGCACTGATCGGCAGCCATGTGGTTGTTCAATTTTTTAAAAAATTGATGCCCCGAATCCGTCCCTATTTGCGGCTGGCCCATTTGCATACTTTTCCCAATCCCCTAACGGATTACTCTTTTCCGTCAGGGCATACGACAGCGGCCTTTTCCATCGCCGTCACATTTATGTTTCATTCGTCACTCTGCGGGGGAGTACTGTTGCCGTATGCGATCCTGATCGGTTTTTCGCGCATGTATCTGGCGCTGCATTACCCGACGGATGTATTGATCGGATCGTGTCTGGGCAGCGGCTTTGCGGCGGGAACGGTCTATTTGTTCGGGTAGTATTGAGGGGCTGTCAAAAGACGAAGGGGACTGCCGCAGCAAAGCATTGCGGCAGTACAATTATTCTTACCAAATCGTTTTAATTGTGCTACAATTAGACTTGGACTGACTTCTTTTGCCCCATTTTCCGTCTTTGTGGGGCTTTTTTCTATCCAAATACATCTGCCGCTTTGCCACCGATATAGGTGACGGTGTCACTCAGCTTGACGGCAAAACCATCGGTGAAATGAATTTTAATTTCCTGGTTGTTCCGGGTGTGAAGAATGACCTGAACCGGAGTTTGCGAAGTCGGGGTAAAGGAAACCGACATTTGCACGCTGGTTTCTTGTGATTCCTGCCCGGGACAACCCACGGGACTCATAGATTCCAATCTTACTCTGTACTGCGGCTGGGATGTAAGATCAAAAATGAAAGGGTGAAGTTCATGGGGTTTCCCCATTGCAATTAATTTCAGCATCTCTCTCCTTTTTTGAATTTTACAGAAGATTTCTTATTGTGATACGAGTATACAACCGGAAAAAAATTATGTCAATTGTCTTTTTGTCATTGGAATATTATTAGATGTCAAAAATGCGCAGAGAATTGAGATGCAATTTTTATTTTTTCTTTATGGTTGCAGAAAATGCAAACGGTAACGAGGTGGAAAAATGGATTACATTCATCCAATCCAGATTGGCGAGATTCTGCGCAAACGGAGAAAAGAGATGGGATTGAGGCTGGAGGATTTGGCCGACGATTTTATTTCTCCGTCGACCATCAGCAATATTGAGCGCGGAATTACCTATGTCAACGAAGATAAAGTGAGGTATGTCGCAGAGAAGCTGAATATTAACCTGGATCAGATTCATGATTTGATTGCCAAGGAAAAACAGGAAGAGGCGCACATGGAACTGCAGCTGGCTGCCATTGAGAACATGATCGATTTGATGAGTCCGGACAAGGGGCTCGAACGCTTGCGTAAACTTGATGTGCCCAACAATCATCTTTTATCGGCAATTGTTCATTTTTTGCGCGGAAAGATTTATTTGCAAAAAAGGAATTGGGTGAAAGCGCAAAATCATTTTTTGGAAGCGATCCGCATTGTCGACCAAAAGGAAGAATGGCTGAAAACCAATATCAAGGCTGCGAGCTACCATGAACTGAGCCGCATCGCTTTCAGCAACCATGACCTGGGGCAGGCCCTGCGCTACGTGAATGAAGGACTGGAGCATTTTCAAGCCGGAGGGGAACGGGCGTATTATATTTATATTCTGGAAATCGCCCGCATCACCTATCTGAACGAATTGGATCATATTGAAGAAGCGCTGCGGAGAATTAATCAAATTTGGGATGAAATCCATCATATCAAAAGCATCGAAGTGGTGCTGGAGCTTTATAAAGTGCGGATTTCGATCCTGAGAAAGCTGAAGTTGTATGAAGAGGCGATTGCCTATGCGCATCAGGGGATCGAAGTGGCGCGCATCAACAAAAAAACAGAGCAGTCCTGCGAGCTCTGGAGCAGGCTGGGCACGATCTATCTGCTGCAACATAAATGGGAAGAAGCGGAGAACTGCTTTCGCACCGCGTTGAGTTTGCAAGAAAAAATCAAGTCCGACCATATGAAGATCAAAGCGCATACATACCTGGGCCTCGCGTATCTCGAACAGGATAAGGACGAAGCGGCGGCGGAGACATTGCTCGAAGCGCTCGCAATCAGCGACCGCACGCCGCATCCGGAAATTTACCGGGAATCGTATATCCTCATGGGCGATTGTTATGTGAAGCAAGGAAATACGGCAGAGGCGATCAAAATTTATGAAAAAGCGCTGAAAATGGCGCAGAAAAAGAAGGATTATGAGCAGGAACGAAAAATTGTCCTTAAGTTGGCCCGTTGTTTTGAAAATGCGGACAAGCAAAAATTTCAGATTTACCTGGAGCAGTTGTACAAGTTGGATATCAGGGAGCATGCCAAAATGCCCATTGCCTTTTGACCGGGTTGTGAAAAAAGACCTCCAGCCTCTCCGGCGGGGGGTCTTCTTTTTGCGGGCGGGTTATTTTCGATCATTAAAGTACATGGTGCGTCCGTTAAAGAGATGCAGTTCTCCTTTTAGCTGCTTTGCCAGGAATTTGCCGTATTCATTCCCTTTGGCTGTATCCCCGTGGGTCGCTTGATCGGGTAACACAATTTGAATATAGGGGATATTCGTTTCCGCCTCCTTGGCGACACCGACGATCAATCCGTAATAGTGGCTCGGTTTTTTTCCTTTCAGGAGCAGATAAGGAATCCCGTCCTGCTCGCGTTCCTGAAGATCGTAAGGAAAAGCGGCTTCCTGGTAGCCCCAGCCGAGCTGTTTTCCGGTGAGCGACACCATCTCCTGGTAGTAGAGGAACAGGTTTTTCACTTCCTCAAGGGATATGTCTTCTTGTTTCGACCCTTTTACCAACTTTATGTAGGCGCTTTTGCTCAAAGCAAATCTCTCCCATGCTCGCTTTTTTTGCTCCGACTGCAACTAAAATAAGTTTATATCATTTCCAATTGTCAGACAAGGGAAGGGCAAGCCCGTCGTTTCATCATGGCCTGCGCGCCGGGAAGTCTTGACGATGAATCGTGAAGAGAACAGTTTTAAAAATATTGGAAAAAAACGGCTTGCGGCCGTTGCGCACTTATGCTACACTTTGATGTAATTTACTAAGTTGGGGGAGTTTTGATGCGCAAGGCCGATCTTTTGGATGAGCTTCGCGCGGAAATTGGCGCCATGTCAGACAAATACAGCAGTGAATTGGAAAAATTATATCAATTTGTTTGTAATTCGTTATTTGACAACATGGCGGATTATCAATGGGTTTCAATTTACTTGGTGGAAGACTTCTCCTTCTGTCTCAAATTTGAGCGGGGGCAAACGGAATTGCCTCCGGTGATCCCGTTTGGGGAAGGATTCATGAGTTTGGCAGCTGCGAGAGGAAGCGTGGTGCGGGAACGGATCTGGAACCGGACAGAGGTATATGTTCCCTTTTATCACGGCCATCATTTGGTCGGGGTGCTGGTTGTGACGGGGACAGCCGGTGGAAATATCGACGATGAGGATATTTCACTCTTCTGTGAGTTGGCTTCATTATTTGAATCGAAAGTAAAAAAATGCAATTCTTAAATGCAAATACCGGTTTATTACCGAAAAATACAGGGAATAAAAAAACAGAAAAACCGCTTTTTGAAAGCGGTTTTTCATTCCGCTGTGGCAGGTTGGCCAGGATCGGAGGTTGCTGGTGGACAGTTGTCTTAAGGTCCAATCCTGATCCTGCGGTTTTGTGTACCTTCTCTTTTGCGGCGCTTGCGAGATTTTGGTTTTGTTCTTCTAATACAAAAGCGAGGGGGAGAGGACATGAGTCTTTATGAACGTTTGTACGACGAATCCGAAAAAGCGAAAGTTCGGTTTGTTGGTTTTGTTTCCGAACAGGGTCGCTATGATTTTGGAATTGTCTACACGCATATGTTTTTTGGCAAGCCGCTGGTGGTTTGTATGCAGACGGGGCGCTCCTCATTGCTTTCGTTAGAAGATGCCGAAAATCTGGAATATTTGCAGAAGGTCTTTAATTTGCGATCGATGGAGGAAGCGGAAGAAATATCGATTTTTTTCAAAAACAACCTGCCAACCATTACCATCGATGCAGAAACGGAACATTGATGAAAAGAGCAAGTCTTCGGATTTGCTCTTTTTTATTTCCGCTTTGACAAAATTAGTATGTCATAATATACTATAAGTGACACAATAATAAAAGCGCTTTCATTCAAAGTGAATGACATAGATCGAAAATGGACAGAGGAGGATTTTTCATGGAAGCCATCGTCTGCCAATCCTGTGACAAAGTGATCGAGTATGTTGAAGCGGAGAAAGTGGGAACGCTCTACTCCACCTGCGACGGATGCGACCATCGGGAAGAAGAAAAAACCAATCGCCAATAGGGGGCCACAGATCTTATTTGATAAGAAAGACCACCGGTTATCGGTGGTCTTTCTTGTTGACGCATCCCAAAAAGGGGGGTTCGCCGGAGCCGGATTCTTTTCTTTGCCAGGCGTTAATTAACAAATGACGCGGATTGTCTTCAGTGTGGGATCTTCCGGCCCTTGTACGGGCAGTCCGGCTTTGATGTGTTCCACGATATAGCTGATATTATCTTCAGTGATCCGTTCGCCCGGGGCGAGAACGGGAATGCCGGGCGGATAGATCATAATGAATTCGGCGATGATGTGTCCGGCTGACTCGGCAAGGGGGATCGAGACCGTGTCGCTGTAAAATGCCTCGCGCGGGGATAAAACGAGTTCAGGTATTTCCGGGAGGCGGATATTCACCTGTTTGGTTTGCTCCGGTTGGTAAAACCGGCCGGAGAGATCTTTGAGCGCCTCAAGCAGACGGTCGATCGTTTCTTTCGTATCGCCGGGGGTCACCAGACACAGCAGATTGTACAAATCGCTCAATTCCACTTCGACATTGTGGCATTCGCGCAGCCACTTTTCAGCATCGTGTCCATTGATGGCAAAGTTTTTCAAGTGGATGAGCAATTTGGTCTCGTCGAGATCGTACAGGGCGTCACTGCCCAGCCATTCCTTGCCCATACACAGGAGGCCCGGGATTTTGTTGATTTCGCTTCTTGCATATTCGGCCAGTTCCAATGTTCTCTGAATGATCTCATAACCTTCCGTCGCCAGATAGCGCCGTGCTGCATCCAGGGAAGCAAGCAGGATATAAGAAGTGGAAGTGGTGGTCAGCATACTGATAATCGACTGAATCCGGCGCGGATTCACAAGGCCCTCCCGCACGTTTAGAACGGAGCTTTGCGTCAGGGAGCCGCCCAGTTTGTGCACACTGGTGGCGGCCATATCAGCCCCGCAATCCATGGCGGACATCGGCAGGCGTTCGTGGAAATGGGTCAGCACTCCATGGGCTTCATCAACGAGAACAGGAATCCCGTGCTGATGAACGAGATCGACGATTTCCTTGAGGTTGCCGGCCACGCCGTAATACGTTGGATTAATCACTAAAACGGCTTTGGCTTCAGGATGCTTTTTCAGGGCTTTTTCCACTTGGCACGCTGTAATGCCGTGAGCGATTCCCAGGGTTTCATCCATTTCCGGGTGGACGAAGATCGGCAGCGCTCCGGCGAGAATGATGGCGGATAAAACCGATTTATGCACGTTTCGCGGCACGATGATTTTATCCCCCGGTTCTGCAACCGACATGACCATCGTCATAATCGCACCGCTCGTTCCCTGTACGGAAAAAAAGGTATAATCCGCGCCAAAAGCCTCAGCCGCCAGCTTTTGTGCCTCGGCAATTATACCGTGCGGATGGTGCAAGTCATCCAGAGGTTCTATATTAATCAGGTCGATGGACAAGGCGTTGTCCCCGATAAAGTGGCGGAACTCAGGGTCCATGCCCCGACCTTTTTTGTGTCCGGGAATATGAAATTGAATAGGATTTCGTTGGGCATGTTCCTTCAATTTGCTGAACAATGGAGTGGTTCTTTGTCGATCCATGGGCGTTGCCTACCTTTACTTGAATTCATGCACGACCGATAGTATAACAAAAACGGCTTCGGAACAAAAGAAAAATATTCATTTTTGAATGGTACAATCAATGAATAATAATACAATCGATTTGCATAATAAAAAACCTCCCGTTTTTGAGAGGTTTTGCATCTGCCGATGGACTTTGGACGAAGAGTTGGAGCTTTTCCGCAACGGCTTATGCGACGAAGAAGACTGGATCAAAGCGAAGCAGCAAGACCCGACGGACCGTGTTTTCCAGACTTCAACAAGCAGAAATCCTCCCATTTCTGAGAGGATTTCATCGGGGTGAACAAGTGTGACAAGCCGGGCCGGTCTTAACCCCCAAATCCCTGATTTTTGCGCAAACTTCCGCCGGGGTTTAGCGAAGATGAGGTGATTCTATGAAATGGACAGTTTATACAGGGGCTGCAAGGTTTCAAAAGTGGACTCCAGGATCTTCACCATTTCTTCTCCCGTTTTTTGCACGGCTTGTTCGCGTGGCAGAACCGTTCCGCACAAAAACTCGGCTTTTTTGACATTCTCAAGGCGATCGAGCATTTTCAGGGCGTCTTCTTCGCTGAGCTCCCGTTTTTGAATCACATCGGGCACGGTATGATCTTTGGAGAAGTAAAAGGAATCGGGGATCGCCGGCCAAATTTCCGCGAATTGTTCCTTGAAGTTTCGGGCAAACGCCGGCTTGCGGTCACATTCATAAATCAGGGCAAACCACATGAACAGGTGTGTGTCACGGATGCCCAACTGAAAGTGGGGAAGGGCTTTGTAGCCGCGTCTGCCGGTTGACCAGGCAACCCAGGTTTCCTCCGGCGGATTCACAGTTCTGCGCGCATGTTTGGCAATATGTACATAAACGGGTTCCCCGACCAGCGCTGCCAGGAAGGGAGCAATTCGATCGCCGAGCACCCCGAATTTTGGCTGGATATTTTGCCGGATTGCCTCCATGCGCGCCTCCAATCCGGCGATGTTGAACACCGTAAAATCTTTTTCGATAAATGGAGGGATTTTCACTTACATTCACCACCAGGCAAACAGATTTTGTACATATCTTACCACAGATAAGTACAAATCTATAAAAATATTATTTTAAATATTCAGTTTATCATTATAATCACCGTTTCCCTTTCGGTTTAAGAGGCGTAAATTATAGCAAGATCAAGGGTTGAATGCATTTTTTGATGAACTCTTTTCGACAGGTTTATTTCCTTCATTATGGGGCAAAGCTGTAGCCAAGCTAACGAAAATGGGGTTAGCAATTTGGGGCCCAAATCCCGATTTCTTACAATGAAGGGGTGCAGCGGAACCATGGAAGAGGTTATTCGGGCATATCGTTGTCGCACTGCGGAGGAACGCATTCAGGTGTTGAGAATGGAATTGGATTATGAATTGGCCAAACTCTATGAAGCGATGAAAGAGAAGAGCACACACAAAATTGACCAGTGTAAAGCACGGCTGAAGGAAATCCGAAGGGAAATGATGATCCTTGAAGTTTTATAAAACAATTTCGTCTATTTTATAGCAACAGGAGATAAATCAAATTTTGTCGAAAGTGTAACATGCTGAATTTTCGTTGGCGTGTTACACTTTTTTCATTTTTATCATTCCACGATTGGGGGAGGGCATCATATGGAGTGGAAATTGACGAGAGAACCGTTGGCTTCACTGGAAATGGATGCAATCATCGTCTTTCATGCAAATGAAGGAAAATCGGTTCAAGGGGTTGCCCGGGAAGTAGATGAGGCTCTCGGTTTTCGGATTTCCAACCTGATTGCTGCAGGAGAAATTTCGGGGGATTTCGCCGAAGTTACGGACATGCACAATTGGGGAAAAATCCCCGCTGGACGGGTTTTTGTCGTTGGTCTGGGGGATGAGGGAAAACTGGAACTTCATTCCTTCAAAAATGCAGTGGCTACCGCTGCAAGAGCGGCAAAACATAAAAAAGTGAAAAGTCTGGGGATCGATTGTCCTTCCTTCATGATCGAGAGATATAACTCGGTTGACGTGATTCAGTCGATTGTGGAAGGGATTGAATTGGGAAGCTATCAGCATCATTCCTATAAATCTGAAGATAAAAGCGAAAGCTTGGAAGAGATTCGCGTCTTTGGAGATCAGGTAAAAGATTCGGCCTTTGCTGCGGGGGTTGAACGCGGTCGCATTTTTGCCCGGGCCACCAACTTTGCCCGCTATCTCGTGCATGAACCGGCCAACTTTATGACCCCGGAAGCATTGGCCGATCATGCACGGGCCATAGCGGAAAAAAGAGGGATTGAACTTGATATCCTGACCGAGGACCGGCTGCGGGAGTTGGGCATGAATGCGCTGTTATCCGTGGCTGAAGGCAGTGCAAACCGGCCGCGGATGATTGTCTTGTCCTATAAGGGGGCACCGGAGTCGGATGATGTAATCGGGCTGGTCGGCAAAGGAGTAACCTTTGACAGCGGAGGATTGCAGCTTAAACCCGGCAAAGGGATGGGCGAGATGAAAGATGATATGGGCGGAGCGGCAGCTGTACTGGCAGCGATGGATGCGATCGGCGAACTGCGCCCGCACAGCAATGTCATCGCTGTCATTCCAGCCTGCGAAAATATGACGGGCAGCAGAGCATTTCGTCCAGGAGATGTGATTCGCTCTTTTAGCGGGAAAACAATTGAAGTTCATCACACCGATGCGGAAGGGCGACTGATTTTGGCTGATGCCATTGCCTATGCCAAGCACCTTGGCGCAACACGACTGGTTGATATCGCCACGCTGACGGGCGGGGTTGTGGTTGCACTGGGGCATGTAGCGAGCGGCCTGATGAGCAACGATGCGCAGTGGGCCGAAGAAGTGAAAAAAGCGGCTCGCATCGCCGGGGAACGGGTCTGGGAACTTCCGATGTACGAAGAATACGAGCAATATGTGGATAGTGAGATTGCGGATGTGAAAAACGATGCCGGAAGCACGGCCAGCTGCATTCAAGGAGGTTTGTTTTTGCGCCGGTTTGCAGAGCCTGTTCCATGGGTGCACTTGGATATTGCGGGGACGGTTACCGCTCCGGAGGAAAAGGGGATTTTTGTCAAAGGAGCGACCGGAACCGGGGTTCGGACACTGATTCAACTTGCGATCTGCCGGGGATAATAAAGATCAGACATCAGGACTGGGCACGGAACCCTAACCGTCTCCAGTCTTTTTGTTTGAAAAAAAGGAAATCGTTATCCTTGGGGGATCCCGAATAAGTTAGATTGTATTTTGGAAAAGAAAGGAGAGCCAAACGTTGCGTATATTGGTAAACAGATGAGGCTTATCAAACGCTCGTCGGCAAAAAGCCGGAACCGTCGGCCGTGCTCCGCATTGCGGCGATTACGGAGGGATGCGGTTGCAGCAATGATGCCATGTATGAGGTAAACTGGGATCTGCCGCAGGAGAATGACCGGCATTTTGAGATTGCGAAAGACTTGAGCGTGGTTATCGATCCGGGAAGTCAACTTTATTTTGAGCCTGAATTGATCATTGACTTTGACCCGGAACGGGGAACTTTTTCCCTGAAAAACAAAAGCGAGATTTTTATCCGGCAAATTTTTCTGTGAAGGAGGATCATGTTGCCACAGGTCGAGATTGTCGCACATCGCGGTTTTTCCGAAATTGCGCCGGAAAATACAATGGCTGCTTTCAAGAAGGCGCAGGCAGCGGGAGCTGACGGAATCGAACTCGATGTGCAATTGACGAAGGATGGGGAGGTTGTCGTCATTCATGATGAAACGGTGGACCGGACCACCAACGGTTCCGGATTGATCAACGAGATGACCTGGGCACAGGTGCGGAAACTGGATGCTGGTCGCTGGTTTTCCGAGGCGTATGCCGGGGAGACGATCCCGACTCTGCGGCAGGTATTGGAATGGGTGGCCGGGACTTCACTTTGGGTCAATATTGAATTGAAAAACAACCGCTTCGCCTACCGCGGACTGGAAGAAAAAGTGGTGAAGGAGATTGAGCGAACCGGTTTGGAGAGGAGGGTGGTTTTATCTTCCTTTAATCCTCTGAGCCTGCGTCATCTGGCTGCCTGCCGTCCGGCGATGGAGAGGGCTCTTCTCTATGAACACAAAATGCCTGCTCCTTGGATTTATGCCAAGTTGATCGGGGTTAGCTCCATTCACCCGCACTTTTCCGTGATCACGCCGGCCATCGTTGAGCGTTGCCGGGCAAAGGGGATCGCTGTTCGCCCATACACGGTGGATGATGAGGGGATGATGGAGGAATTGATTGAAGCGGGAGTGGAGGCGATCATTACCAATGTCCCCGATCGATTGTTTTGGATTTTGAACGGTTGACGAAGCCGCCGCTGAAGTTGCCAGTCCGGGCGGGGGATGCTAAAATGAAGCTGATGGACAGCGCCTGAACCAGAGGGGGCGCTTTTTGTCTTTAACAGGAGGAACCATTTATGAAAATCGGATGTCATATCAGCGTCTCAAAAGGATTTTTTAACGCCGCCAAGCGGGCAGATGAGCTGGGAGCGAAATCATTTCAAGTCTTTACGAAGAATCCCCGCGGCTTAAAGCCGAAAAAGTTAAATGTAGTTGATGCGGACCGCGGGCGGGAATACTGCGAGGAGCAGGGAATTACCCTCGTGGCCCATACGCCGTATATTACCAATTTGTCCACCCCCAAAGAGGATTTGCAGGAAGTGACGATTCGCTCCATCAAGGAGGATCTTCGGATTGCGGAAGCTTTCGGGGCGGTTGGAGCGGTTGTCCATTGCGGAAAGCATGTGGGTGAAGGAGAAGAATTTGGCCGTGAGCGCATGGTCGAGACGTTAAATTTGATTTTGCGCGACTATGACGGGCCGACGAAACTGCTTCTGGAAAACACGGCTGGGCAAGGCAGCGAGTTGGGACTGACCATCCGCGAACTGACCGAGATTCGCAACCGGACGGACGAGCCGGAAAAGATCGGATTTTGTTTTGATACCTGCCATGCGTTTGCCGCCGGGATTTGGAATCACGATACGTTTGCAGAATTAGTCAAAGAGATGGAAGAGACCGGTTACCTGGAACATTTGACGGCGATTCACTTCAATGACAGCAAGGTTCCGTTTAACAGCCGGAAGGATCGCCATGAGAAGATCGGAAAAGGGGAAATCGGTGCTGATGCGTTGGCATTGTTCCTGAAAGCGCCGCAATTTGAAGGTCTTCCGGTCGTGCTGGAAACGCCGGTTGACGATGAATCGGAATATGGGGACGAGATTCGCTATCTTCACCAGTTGAAAAATTCATGAGAAAGTGAGAGATGCGAAATGGCTGCCGATGTGAACACCTGGCTTCACTCGCTCCCGCCGCTGGCGGCCTATCTGATCATACTGGCGCTTACGGCGATTATCTACAAAACGGCGTTTGCCGTCAGGCTTCCCGTTTTGAAATCGGTGCTGGTCTATGTTTGTCTGGCGGTGGGGTGCGGCTTACTGACGCTCTTTCACTATATGGACTTTCCGATGATCCCGGCTTTGGCGGTAACCGTGATCCTGATCGCCGTGACAAGGCTGAGATTGTACGCGGTTCGCAAGCAAAATGAAAGAGCGAAGACGGAAAAGATGCATTGAAAATGCCTTCAGGAGCAGAAAAGGGGTGGAGAAATTCCATGCAGCTGAAAGACGCGCTTTTTAATTGGTTGCAGATTCAAATTGTTTGGGAAGCGAGACCGAGTGACCGGTCTGCCCGGGATACCGCCTATTTTTTTGAGGAGATGCTGCGGGAAGACCATCAGGTGACCAACCTGGAGAAAACGGCGGAAAAAGACCGCTATGTCGTACAATACGAGCTGGATGGTCAGGTACATACCGAGTCGTTTGCGCGGGAAGCGGCGGAACAACTGATCAAGGATATCATGGCTGAACCAAAGTACAATCAAACGTTTACTGATTGATGTTCATCTTTTTTTCCTGCCGTTCAAGTGTTTTCTGTTTGATGCGTTCATGGCAGTCAGGGCAAATCTGAATCAGGTGCGGATGTTTTTTGATTTTCTTCTCCGTCCATTTGTCCGGTTTGAAACTCTGCTCACACAGGATACAAATCACTCTCATTCCGTATCTTCCTTCTTTTATTTTGTCCCTTTTTAAATGATCCAACAGTAAGTATACTACAACCGTTTTGGCATGGCACTGTTTTAACTTAACGAAAAAGCAAACAACGGAGTGAATTCGTTGTTTGCTTTTTCTTGATCGGCTTATCTGGCCGGTGCTTGTCTGCTCTGATTGAGGCGTTCCTGGTTCATCTTGTTTGGCGCCTGTTCGGTTCTTTCCGTTTCGCGGGAAGGTTGGGGTGCAATCCGGTTGGCGATTTCCGCCAGTTCATTCATCAGACCGCCGACCGGATGCCCTTGGCGAATGTGCTCACTCAACTCCCGAATGCGCTGGGTTAAAGCCGGGTCCGCAGTAACGAGTGCATTTGCTCCCAACGGATCCTCCTTGAGCGCTTGGGCAACCGTATATTTAATCGTGCCGACACGGCCGCGATCAAGTGTCGGGTCAAGCGCGATCCCCACCAAAGTGTATTTTCCCATCACAACTGCCGAAGCGCTTTTGACATTGGGAACCTGCATTGCCAGCTGTGCAAGCCGGTCCGCTTTCGCCTGCGGGGATTGATCCCGTTTCGGTTCGGGAGCGGTTTGCTTGACTTCAACGGTTTGCGGGATTTTTTTGCCCGACGGCGGAGCGGATTGATTCGCTGGCGGCTTGTTTTCCTGCTGACAACCGGTTAGGACGAGTAAAGCAGCAAGCAGGCCGATCCATTTCAGCTTCCAAGTCATCCGTTTTTCTTCCTTTCCGTTTTCATTTGTTCCTATTTTGTCCTGTTCCCCGGGCGGGCATGTACTCACTTTGAAGTCATTCCCCGTTCGGTGTAGAATGGGGGTTGAGGATCAGGACACTTTGGAGGTACATAAGAATGAAAATTGAAACGTTTGTGCTCGGACCGGCCATGACGAATGCTTATCTCATGTATGATGAGGAGTCAAAAGAGGGATTGGTGGTTGACCCCGGCATGGGGCCGGATTCCTTGCTTCGGCGCATTGGAGAATTGGGAATTGCCGTGAAAGCGATTTTATTAACCCATGCCCATTTTGACCATATCGGCGGGGTGGAAGAATTGCGTTCGCTGACCAAGGCGCCTGTTTATTTGCACCGCGCAGAAGCTGATTGGATGACGGAACCGCAAAAAAATGGATCCGGGCTGTTTCCGGGAATTCCCGCGATCGTCTGCGCTCCGGCGGAACACCTTCTTGACGGTGGGGAAACGCTTTCGCTGCTCGGAGAAACTTTTCGCGTATTGCATACACCGGGGCATTCGCCGGGCAGTGTCACGTACGTATGGGGTACCACCATTTTCAGCGGCGATGTGTTGTTTAAAAACTCGATCGGCCGTACCGATTTGCCGGGGGGAAGCTATGAAACTCTGATGCACAGTATTTCCGAAAAGTTGATGGATCTGCCGGAGGAGACGAGAGTCCTGTGCGGGCATGGGCCGGAGACGACCATCGGGCGTGAACAGATGCACAATCCTTATGTAACCGGATTGTTGTAAGAGGGTTATCCATCGCAAAAAAGTTAAATACTTGTGAAAAGGAGCGATTTCGTTCCATGATGTAATGAAGGAGCGTTTGTTGCATGAAATGGAGAAATGTGGTTGTTTTGTTGCTGATCGTCGTTGCGGTGGCCGGTACATTCTGGTTTTATTCGGCGAAAGGACAAGATGAGGCGGCCCTGCAAGTGGTTCATTGTCAGGGGGAGCCGCAGCCGGAAGAGGGATATTGCGCCCCGAACTTCAAACTGGCCACCCTCGATGGCCGGAGCGTTGAGTTGGCGCAAAACGGGGGCAAGCCGACGGTGGTGAACTTTTGGACGACGTGGTGCGGATATTGCAAGCAAGAGATGCCCTATTTTCAAAAAGCGTTCAATAGTTACAAAGACCGCGTCAACTTCATTATGGTCAATTTGACGGCGATGGAGCGGAAGCCGGAAGAGGTTTCCTCCTTTGTAAAACAAAATCACTTCACGTTTCCTGTTGCCATGGACCCTGCTAAAAATGGACAGACGGTGGGAATTGATCAGTATCATCTCTTCGGAGTGCCGGCTACTTTCATTGTGGGAAAAGACGGGAAAATCCTGCACAAATTTGTAGGCGGGATGAAGGAACAGGCGCTGTTTTCCATGATTGACGAACTGGCCAAATAAATGACCGCCGACAAAAGGGGAGAGAGTTCTGTGGAGCATATCAGCTGGTGGATCGCATTTGGAGCGGGGGTGCTTTCTTTTATTTCGCCTTGCACTCTGCCGCTTTACCCATCTTATCTATCCTACATCACCGGTGTATCAGTGGCTCAGCTCAAAGATGAAAAACGAAGCAGGACCATAACCAGGACCGTTGTGTTTCACACACTTTTTTTTATATTGGGATTTTCCGTCATTTTCTATGCGTTGGGGTTTGGGGCCAGTCTGCTCGGAACGCTGTTCAGCCAGTATAAGGATCTGATTCGCATGCTGGGCGCCGTTTTGATCGTGGCCATGGGCTTGTTTGTGCTCGGTGTCTTTCAGCCGGCTTTTTTGCTGAAGGAGTATAAGTTGCAGACAACGAAAAAACGGGTCAGCTTTTTGGGATCGGTTTTGGTGGGGATGGGTTTTGCCGCCGGCTGGACGCCTTGTGTCGGTCCGATTCTCGCCTCGATTATTATGATGACCGCGCTTCATCCTGAAGTGAAATTGGCCTATTTGACTGCTTATACGCTGGGGTTTGCCATCCCGTTTTTTGTGATGGCGTTTTTTGTGGGGAGATTTCGCTGGATTTTGAAGTATTCGGCGGGAGTGATGAAAGTCGGGGGAGGATTGATGGTGCTGTTTGGCATTCTCCTCTATACGGATCAGATGTCCGCTTTGGCCAGCTGGTTGACAAGCATCACCGGATTTACCGGGTTCTGAGCGGTGTTCCCCGCCCCGGTGACCAAAACAGACAAAATCGATAATTTTTGTTACAATTTTGGGTGAAGACGGGTGAGATTATGAACAAAAAGACGCGATATTGGGTCCGCCGCGTGTTATTTCTCTTCATGGTCGCTTTGGTGGGAATCGCCTTATACCAGGCGATGAACCAGGATCAGGCCGACAAGCCGGAAGCAGGGGAGAAAGCGCCCGATTTTCAGCTGGAAACCCTGGACGGGAAACAGATGAAACTGAGCGATTTGAAGGGAAAAGCGGTTTTGCTCAATTTCTGGGGGTCCTGGTGTGATCCCTGCCGAAAAGAAATGCCTGTCTTGGAGCAAGCTTACGAAGAGTATAAAAACCGGGGCTTTACGGTTGTCGGCGTGAACATCGCGGAGACGAATGTAACTGCCTCCGCCTTCGCCCGTCAATACGGGCTGACGTTTCCCGTCCTGATGGACCATGACCGGGATGTGGTGGATTTGTACAAAGTCGGTCCCATTCCCACTTCTCTTTTGATCGACCCTGAGGGTAAAATTACAAAAAGGGTCGAAGGTCCGCTCATCCATGGACAATTGGAATTATATATTAACTCGGTTTTGCCGGGGCATTAGACTGGGAGGATGATATCATGGAACATTATAAAGATATTGAAGCGGGCGAATTCAGCCAGGTGGATGAATCGGAACGAAAAAAATACGTTTTGGTTGATGTGAGAACAAGTGAAGAGTATGAGGAGGGGCACATTCCCGGAGCGATCCACATTCCGCACGACGAGATGGAAGAGCGGTTCGCGGAATTGAATCCGCACAAAGATGAGAAGATTTTGCTCATCTGCCGGAGCGGGCGCCGCAGTGTCATCGCTGCCCATGTTCTACATAGCAAGGGGTTTTCGCAGCTTTATAACTTAAAGGGAGGAATGCTGGAATGGACGGGTCCCGTAACGAAGGAGTAACAGGCAAAACCATGCCTTTTGCCCGGACGGCCGATCAGGTTCTGGACTTGATCGGCGCTACTCCGGTCGTTCGCTTAAACCGGCTGGTGAAGCCCGACTGGGCAGAAGTCTATGTGAAGTTGGAAAAATTTAATCCCGGCGGCAGTGTGAAGGACCGCACGGCATACAATATGATTCGTGCCGCCGAAGAGAGCGGCCGGCTCAAGCCGGGGGCGACGATCGTGGAACCGACGAGCGGAAATACGGGGATCGGACTGGCATTGGTCGGGGCGGCCCGCGGTTACCGGACGATTCTGGTCATGCCGGATACGATGAGCAGTGAGCGGATCGGTCTGTTAAAGGGATATGGGGCCGAAGTGGTTTTAACCCCCGGACATTTAAGGATGCCCGGCGCGATTCGCAAGGCAGAAGAGCTGGCCAAAGAAATTCCCAATTCCTTTTTGCCTTACCAGTTCCAAAATGAAGCCAACCCGGAAGTGCATCGCCTGACGACCGGACCGGAGATTTGGGAGCAGATGGAGGGACGGCTCGATGCGTTTGTCGCAACGGCCGGAACCGGCGGAACGATTACCGGGACAGGGGAATATCTGAAGCAAAAACTGCCGAATTTGTTCATCGGCGTGGTCGAACCGAAAAACTCTCCCGTACTGGCGGGTGGTGAACCAGGACCGCACCAAATTCCCGGAACGAGTCCCGGTTTTATTCCACCGGTTTTAAATCAGGATATCTATGATGAAATCTTTCATGTTTCCGATGAAGAAGCCATCGAAACCACACGCAATCTGGCCCGCAAAGAAGCCATTTTGGTGGGCCCGTCTTCCGGTGCTTCGGTTTGGGCGGCACTCAAAGTGGCAGAACGCCTGGGGAAAGGAAAACGCGTACTCTGCATGGCGCCGGATACCGGTGAGCGTTATCTGAGCACTTCCGTCTTCGACTTTTCGGAACAGGAGTCATGATGGAAAATCCGCTTTTGGCAGAAATCCTCAAACAGATTGAAGAGAGCCCGGAGGGGAGAATTCCGTTTGCGCAATATATGGAGTTGGCCCTCTATCATCCCGAATGGGGTTATTATCAGCGTGATCGAGTAAAACTGGGACGTGAAGGCGATTTTTTTACCAATGCCCATGTGGGAGAGCTGTACGGGCTGGTACTGGGACGGCTTTATGCGAAGTGGATCCGGCGATTCGCTTCGGTTGGCGAATGGGCCGTAGTGGAGATGGGCGCGGGCGATGGCCGTCTGGCCGAACAGGTGGGAAAAGGGCTCTGCGATGCAGGCATTCCGCCGGAACAGATCCGCTTTCATCTGGTGGAAATAAGCCCGTTTCACCGGCAATCAGCCCGTGAACGTCTCGCTGCTTTGCCGGTTTCCTACTGCATTCACAGGCGATTGCCGGAAATTCCGCCCGTAAAAGTGGCTTTTATTTATAGCAATGAACTGGTTGACGCCTTCCCTGTTCATCGGATAAAAAAAGATGGGGGGCTGCTCCTGGAATCATGGGTGTCAAAAGGAGAAGATCGGAAACTGGCGGAAAAGTGGATTCCGCTTGGAACGGATTCCGCGGATCTGTTAAAATTGGGGAGCGATCTTCGCGACGGTGAGATGCTGGAGGTCCCGCTGGCAGCCCGCGGATGGCTGCAGGAAGTGGCCCGCTGGCTGAACGAGGGGATTTTGGTCACAATCGATTACGGTGCGTCCACCCGGGTTCTGAAACAAAAAAAGGGAACGATCCGGGGTTACCGCAAGCATCGGGTGATTCCGGACATCCTGGAAACTCCTGGAGAAATCGATCTTACCTGTGATGTGAACTTTTCCCTGCTGGAGGAATGGGGGGAGTCGGAAGAGTTGATGATGGTCGCCAATCTTACGCAAGCCGAATTCCTGCTCCAAAGCGGGATCGCCGGGTTGTTGCCTGCGGCGGTGCCAACTGACCCTTTCAGCCCGGAGGCCAAACGGGTTCGGGCGATCAAACAACTCATCCATCCCCAGGCGATGGGAGAATCTTTCCGCATTCTGATTCAGTCTAAAGGATTGGAGATCAACCGTGGCCAAAATCTTTTTTAATCACGAGTGAAAGAGGTTGAAAGATGGTTATTAAGCCGAAATTTCGCGGATTTATTTGTACGACTTCGCATCCGGAAGGGTGTGCCAGGCAGGTTGCCAGGCAGATCGAATATACCAAAAGCCAACCGAAAATCAATGGGCCGAAAAAAGTGCTCGTAATCGGTTCTTCCACCGGCTACGGGCTGGCTTCCCGAATTGTGTCCGCTTTCGGGGCGGGTGCCGATACGATCGGCGTTTTCTTTGAACGGCCGAGCTCCGGTAACCGCACCGCGACCGCAGGCTGGTATAACTCCGCCGCATTTGAGAAAGAGGCGGCCAAAGCCGGTTTGTTTGCCAAAAGCATCAATGGCGATGCCTTTTCCAAGGAAATCAAGGAGCAAACGATCGACCTGATCAAAAAAGACTTGGGGCAGGTGGATTTGGTTATTTACAGCCTGGCTGCTCCCAAACGGGTTCATCCGGAAACGGGAGAGGTTTTCTCTTCCGTGATCAAGCCGATCGGGCAATCTTACACCAACAAAACGGTCGATTTTCACAGCGGACAAGTGTCGGAAACCACCATTGAGCCGGCGACTGAAAAAGAGATCCGCCATACCGTTGCCGTCATGGGCGGGGAAGATTGGAAAATGTGGATCGATGCATTGCTGAAAGCCGGCGTACTGGCTGAAGGAGCAACAACGGTCGCCTTCTCTTACATCGGTCCGGAAATCACCTATCCGGTATATCGCGAAGGAACGGTGGGACGGGCAAAAGATGATCTGGAAAAGACGGCGCATGATCTGGATGCCCAACTGAAGCAAATCGGCGGACATGCCTACGTTTCCGTCAACAAGGCCCTTGTCACGCAATCAAGCGCCGCAATTCCCGTTGTACCGCTTTACATATCGCTCCTTTATCAGGTGATGAAAGAAAAAGGCTTGCATGAGGGTTGCATCGAACAAATGTACCGGCTGTTTGCCGATCGTCTTTATGCCGGAGGAGAAGTGCCGGTCGACGGGCAGGGAAGAATTCGCATCGATGATCTGGAAATGAAGGAAGATGTGCAAAAAGAAGTGCTCAACCGATGGGATCGTGTTAATAACGAGACGCTGCGGGAGATTTCCGACATCGAGGGTTACCGCCGGGATTTCTTCCAGTTGTTCGGCTTTGAAACAGAAGGCATCGATTACGAGGCCGATGTCGATCCGGATGTGAAGATTCCAAGCATAGAGGAAAAATAAGGAAATGAAGAGAGCCAGTTTGATTCGACTGGCTCTTTTTTGCAAATGAAAACGGCAGGCAATCGCCGGAACCCGGAGAGAAGAAAATCGGATCAAACCCGGAGGGGCATGAGGGCACTGGCATGGCATCATGGACTTTTACAGAAAAATAGCTCCCGCAGTGAATGGGAGCCGTGAAGCATTAATGCATCATAAATGTCGAATACCATACCATCCCGCAAAAAGAGACAAACATGTACCCGCCGAACAGATACATGTAAGTTTTTTCTGTAAACTTCATGTAGCCAAAAGCAATAAACAGAATCGTTTGCACAATAAAGAGGATGGCGGGAATGTACATTTGCCCTGCCAGGAACATCAGCGAGATGACAAGCGTCCAAAATCCCAGGACCCGAAACATTTGATCCATCTGCCCTACTCCTTTCTATGTATTTCCTTCAAGGCAATCCCATTTCACCGAGATTTCAAAATTATTATACCCTCAGCGGCGATTCGCTATCAAGCAATGCGGAAAGGATGTTCATAATGCAGACACTTGTTGTTCACAAACAGAAGCAAACCGGTTGGATTCGCTTTCATCGGCCTGATGTCCGCAATGCGGTGAACCTTGCCATGATCGGTGAATTGGAAAGCGTTATCAGGGAATGGAAAAACGACCGGAACCTGAAGGCGATCGTATTTTTGGGAGATGAGAGAGCTTTTGTCTCCGGAGGCGATGTGTCCGAGTTTCACCAGTGGACCAAGAAGGAAGAGATTTTTCCCGTCATGCGCCGCATGGGAGCACTGCTGGAAGAGATTGCGCGGCTTGAGCTGGTGACGGTGGCGGCCGTGGAAGGGTTTGCCGTCGGAGGAGGGTGTGAAATTGTGGTCAGCTGTGATTTTTGTCTGGCTTCCCCCAAAGCGAAGTTCGGCATGATTCAGGTGAATCTGGGAATCACGACCGGTTGGGGCGGCGCCGGCCGTTTAATGCGGAAGATCGGTCGAACCCGGGCATTGGACTGCCTGTTAACCGGACGGATCTTAAGCGGAGAGGAAGCGAAGGAATGGGGGATCGTCGATGCGCTGCTGCCGGAGGATGGATTCAGAAGCCATGTGGAAAGCTATGTCGAGAAGTTGACGAAAGCGCCTGTTTCCGTCATTCGGGCGTATAAGCAGGTGGCTGACAAGATAGAGAGAGAACGGGAACAAGGCACATATGAATTGGAGGCAGAGCATTGCGCCGTCTGCTGGGAATCCGATGAACATCGACTGGCGGTAGAATCCTTTCTGAACCGAACCAGAGCAAAAAAAGAATAATCCGTGGCGAAGAAAAACGGCCGGGAAAACCATGTCATCGTGCGTGAAAGGTCAGGTATACTTCCACTTCCAGCTGGTAATAAAAATTAATAGATCCATATACTATGATTTATATCATTTGCATACAGTTAAGTGAAGGAAGTTTTGCGAGTCCTTGCAGGAGGATAGGAGGTACCGTTATGGCTGTAAAGCGCCAAGATGCCTGGACGCCTGAAGATGACATGGTGTTGGCCGAGGTGACCCTCAGGCATATTCGCGAAGGAGGAACACAACTTTCCGCTTTTGAAGAAGTAGCGGAAAAGTTGGGCAGAACTCCGGCTGCCTGTGGTTTTCGTTGGAACAGTACAGTGAGAAAAAAGTATGAGGCTGCAATTCAGATTGCCAAGTCCCAACGGCAAAAAAGATCCCAGGAAAGGGGGCGATCGGCCTCGCTGCGGATGAAAAGCGGTGCGCTTGCCGGGGAGGATCTGGCTTACTCCATTGAAAATATCATTCGCTTCTTAAGGCAGTATAAAAATGAAGTGACCGAACTGAAACGGCAGCAAAAACAATTGGAAAAAGAGCTGGAGGAACGGGAGCGGCAACTGAAAAAACTGGAACAGGAAAACATGGAAATGAAAGACCAGCTCAACCATGTGCAAAGCGATTATCGCCTTGTCAACGATGACTACCGCACCTTGGTACAAATTATGGAGCGGGCCCGTCGCATGGCGTTGCTCGGTGAGGAAAATGATGAAGAAGGGAAGTTCCAATCGGAAGAGAGCGACAATCTGCAGCATGTGGATAAATAGCCGGATAGAGAAAGACCCGCATTAAAAGGCGCATGTGGGTCTTTTTTAATCGGTTTATTCTTTCAGGCCTACCCCGGGCGGAAGCCACACATACGGGCTTTCCCCGCGATCGCGCTCAGGGTTGTAGCGAACGGGTTGGAAACCCATTTTTCTCCAAAATGAATCAGAACGGTTGCGGGCATTGGTTTTAATCGGCAAGAACAAGCTTTTTGCGTAACTGACGAGCGCATGTCCAAGTCCTTGCCCGCGGTATTGCGGCAACACTTCCAGTTTCCAAATTTCATAATAGTCTTGGCTGGGATGAAAATACCAGTCATATTTGGCGCTGACCCGATATAAGCTGATGCGGGCGGCCAGCTGACCGTCGCGGTAAATGCCGTAGAAAGGGGACTGACTGTTATTTTCTACGATGTTGGCTTCCAGATCTTCCAGCATGGAAAGCTCAGGGAGTCCGTATTCGTTGAATTTTTGGAACTCCTCCAAGGTTTTGTAATTGATCTTCAACTGCTCGACTTTCAAGGGTTCCATGCTTTTTCCCCCTTTGATACCAAGAGTTTTACCAGAGTCAACTTTATTTTAGCATAAATGGCCGAATGATTTGGGAAGGACAAAAATTATTTATTGTCGAACATTATGATGAATAGGATTTTATATCTTTATCATTTAACTTTATGCTGGGAATGAGGTGGGCTATGTCAATCCGAAAAGTGTTAGTCGCCAATCGCGGAGAGATCGCCTGTCGGATTATGCGCACATGCCGGGAACGAGGGGTGAAGACCGTCGCGGTTTTCTCCGATGCGGATCGGGATCTGCCCTTTGTGAAGATGGCTGATGAAGCCGTTCCGATCGGCCCGCCGCCGGTCGCACAGAGTTATTTGAAGGTGGAGGCCATTTTGCAGGCGGCAGAAAAGACCGAGGCGGACAGCATTCATCCCGGTTACGGCTTTTTATCGGAAAATGCCTCCTTTGCCGAGCAGGTGCTGAAAGCAGGACTGACCTGGATTGGGCCGAAGCCGTTCACCATTGCGCAGATGGGAGATAAAGTGACGGCCAGACAAACGATGATCGAGGCAGGGGTTCCGGTGGTTCCCGGCAGCGGTGCTTTATCCTCTGCGGAAGAAGCGGTTCGACTGGCGCGGGAATGGGGCTATCCTGTCATGATCAAGGCGAGCGCCGGCGGGGGCGGAATCGGTATGCATGTTTGCCGGGGAGAAGAAGAGCTGCGTTCTGTCTTTTCATCAGTCAAACAAAAGGCGCAGGCTTATTTTGGCGACGGGAAGCTGTTCCTGGAAAAATGGCTTCCGCGGGCCCGCCACGTCGAGGTGCAGATCGCCGCCGATGCGTTTGGCAATATACTCCACCTCTATGAGCGGGAGTGTTCGGTTCAGCGGAGAAACCAGAAAGTGATCGAGGAGAGCCGTTCACCGTCCATCAGGGAGGAAACGAGACAAAAGCTGTACGATGCGGCGATTCGGGCCGCCAAAGCTGTCAACTATCTGGGATTGGGAACGGTTGAATTTATCCTCGATGAGTCCGAGCAGTTTTATTTCCTGGAAATGAACACGCGGTTGCAGGTGGAGCACCCGGTAACGGAAGCGATCACCGGCTTTGACCTGGTCGCTTGGCAGCTCGACGTGGCCGAAGGGAAACCGTTTAAGTTAAAACAGGAGGAGATTCCGCTTCAGGGACATGCGATCGAGTTCCGCCTTTATGCCGAAGACCCCGTGCGCTTTTATCCTTCGCCGGGCAAGCTGAACGCGTTTCAATTTCCCGCAGGGGACGGCATCCGCGTCGATGCGGGGGTGGAAGAAGGGAATACCGTTTCCCCGTTTTATGATCCGATGATTGCCAAATGTATTGTAAGCGGTTGCAACCGGATGGAGGTGCTTCAGCGAAGCCGGTTTACCCTTGAGCGTTTTCGGGTTGAAGGCATCAGAACCAATCTCCCCCTTTTGCTGCGCATTTTGGAGCATCCTGATTTTGTGCGCGGCCATTATCATACTGGATTGATTGCGGATTTAAAAAATGAATGAGGTGAAGAGAATGGCAGAGGTTACTGCGAGCATGGCAGGTACTGTTTTATCCGTGTTGGTGGCACCGGGGGATCGCGTTGAAGCCGGCCAGGATGTAGTGATTTTGGAATCGATGAAAATGGAGGTGCCCGTGCAGGCGGAACAGGGAGGAATCGTGAGCGAAGTCAAGGTGGAAGAGGGTTCTTTTGTCGGAGACGGAGAAGTTCTGCTCGTGCTGAGCGTGGAAAGCTAGAGGTGGCTTTCAATGGAGGTAAAAATTGTTGAAGTCGGCTTGCGTGACGGATTGCAAAATGAAGCGGTGATCTTGCCGACCGATGCGAAAAAAATTCTTGTCAAGAAACTAATTGCCGCAGGGGTGAGGGATATTGAGGTCACCTCGTTTGTTCACCCCAAGTGGGTGCCGCAGCTTGCCGATGCGGAACAACTGGCCAGTGAACTCCCTTCCAATGCGGCTGTTGTCTATCGAGCGCTCGTTCCAAATCGCCAGGGGCTGGCGCGCGCGCTGGAGACAAAAGTGGATGAATTTGCCGTTTTCATGTCAGCCAGCGAGGCACATAACCGCAAAAATATCAACAAGAGCATTGCAGAAACCTACCCGGTTCTGGAAGAAGTGACCAAATTGGCCAAACAACAAGGGAAGAAAGTTCGCGGCTATGTTTCCACCGTGTTTGGATGCCCATATGAAGGAGATGTGGACATATCGCAAGTGGCAAAAATATGCGAACGGTTGTTTGCGATGGGGGTTTATGAAATCTCTCTGGGCGACACGATTGGTGTGGCCACCCCCAATGATGTGAAAAAAGTTCTCAAGGCACTGCTGAGCCAGTTTCCGGCCGAAACGCTCGCCGGCCATTTTCATGATACAAGAGGAACGGGGCTGGTCAATGCCTATGTGGCTCTGGAATTGGGCATCACCACATTGGACACTTCCTTCGGGGGAATGGGGGGCTGCCCTTATGCTCCGGGTGCTGCAGGCAATCTGGCGACCGAAGACTTGGTTTATACATTGGAGCGAATGGG
The DNA here is from genome assembly GCF_000763315.1 of Thermoactinomyces daqus. Classification (GTDB taxonomy): domain Bacteria; phylum Bacillota; class Bacilli; order Thermoactinomycetales; family Thermoactinomycetaceae; genus Thermoactinomyces_A; species Thermoactinomyces_A daqus. The sequence continues at coordinate 40,521 of NZ_JPST01000013.1, forward strand.
CGTCAAAACAGGCATCGACCTGGAGCGATTGTGTGATGTGAGCCTGACCGCCCAGCGGATTCTTGGGAAAGCGCTTCCTTCCAAGGTGCTGAAAAGCTATGTGGGAAGCAAAAAACGAAAAAGTTAGGAGGAGAAGGATGCCTTCAATTTTGCTTGAGAAGAAAGAGGGCTTGGCCATTGTAACGATCAACCGCCCCGAAGTGCACAACGCCCTGAACCGGCCCGTATTGAGCGAACTGGCGCAGGTGACGGAAGAATTGGCAAACGACCGGCAGACGCGTGTTGTGATCATTACCGGAGCAGGGGAGAAAGCATTTTCTGCGGGAGCGGACTTGAAGGAGCGGCGTACGATGTCGGAGGACGAAGTTCGTCACTTTATCAGGCTGATCCGCGATACATTCACCAAAATTGAGCAAATGCCGAAGCCGGTCATCGCCGCGGTCAACGGAGCCGCTTTCGGCGGGGGAACGGAACTGGCTCTGGCCTGCGACCTTCGTATCGTTGCCGAACATGCCATGCTGGGGTTGACCGAAGTTTCGCTCGGCATCATTCCCGGGGCCGGAGGGACGCAGCGCCTGTCGAGACTCGTGGGAAAAACGAAAGCAAAAGAATGGATCTTCACAGCCAGGAAGGTGACGGCAGCGGAAGCAGAGCGCTGGGGCCTGGCCAATCAGGTAACGCCCCGGGGGAAAACGCTGACAACGGCGATCGAGTGGGCACAAGCGATCAAAGAGAATGCACCGCTGGCCTTGGCTCAGGCCAAATTGGCCATCGACCGTGGTCTGGAGACCGATCTGGAGACGGGTCTTCTGTTGGAAACCAAGGCATACGAGACGCTGATCCCGACAAAAGACCGGCTGGAAGGGTTGGCCGCCTTTAAAGAAAAAAGAAAACCACGCTATACTGGCGAATAGAAGCGGGGAGGGATCCGAAATGAAAGAGACATGGTCCGAGGAATTGAAGGAAAGGATTGAAAAAATTGAGGCCGGCGGTGCTCCGAAATATCATGAAAAACTGAAGCAGCAGAAAAAACTGTTTGTACGGGACCGGCTGCGGTTGCTCTTTGATGATGATGTTCAGCTGGAAGACGGAAAGTTCGCCAACTTCATGGCCGGGGACTTGCCGGCAGACGGAGTGGTGACCGGGATTGGCCGGATTCACGGCCAAACGGTATGCGTGATGGCCAATGATTCAACAGTCAAAGCCGGATCGTGGGGGGCCCGCACAGTCGAGAAAATCATTCGCATCCAGGAAACGGCAGAGAAGTTGCAGGTTCCGATCATTTATCTGGTTGATTCCGCCGGGGCGCGCATCACCGACCAAATTGAAATGTTTCCCGGGCGTAGAGGGGCGGGACGGATTTTTTATAATCAGGTGAAACTTTCGGGCATGGTTCCGCAGGTCTGCGTTTTGTTCGGCCCGTCGGCAGCCGGTGGTGCTTATATTCCCGCCTTTTGCGATATCGTCATCATGGTGGACAAAAATGCCAGCATGTATCTGGGGTCGCCGCGGATGGCGGAAATGGTGATTGGCGAAAAGGTGACATTGGAGCAGATGGGAGGCGCCCGCATGCATTGCTCCGTGAGCGGCTGCGGTGATGTGCTGGCATCGAGCGAAGAAGAGGCGATCGCCGCGGCCAGGCGTTATCTGAGCTATTTTCCGGCCAATTATCTCGGTAAACCGGCGATGGCAGAACCGAAGCAGCCGTCGCCGGAAGCGCGACCCATTGCTGAAATCGTGCCGGATCATCAAAATTCGCCTTTTGATATGCTCGAACTGGTTCACAGCCTGGTGGATGAAGGTACTTTCTTTGAAATCAAAGCTCTGTTCGCCCGTGAACTGATTACCGGCTTCGCCCGCTTGAACGGACGGGTGATCGGGGTGGTGGCCAATCAGTCCAAAGTGAAAGGCGGCGTTTTGTTCGTCGATTCGGCCGACAAGGCTGCCCGCTTTATCACGCTGTGCGATGCCTATCAAATTCCGCTCCTGTTCCTTGCCGATGTACCCGGGTTTATGATCGGAACCCAGGTGGAACGGGCCGGGATTATCCGTCACGGGGCGAAGATGATTGCGGCTATGTCGGAGGCGACGGTTCCCAAAATCTCTGTCATCGTGCGCAAAGCGTACGGAGCGGGTTTGTATGCCATGGCCGGCCCCGCCTTTGAACCGGATGCCTGCCTCGCCCTGCCAACGGCGCAGATTGCCGTGATGGGGCCGGAAGCGGCGGTCAATGCGGTTTACAGCAATAAAATCGCTGAGTTGGAGGAGCCGCAACGAACCCGATTTGTCATGGAGAAACGGGAGGAGTATAAAAAGGATATCGACATCTATCGTTTGGCGAGTGAACTGATCGTCGATGATATCGTTGCTCCCGAGCGGTTGCGGGATGAGCTGATTGCCCGCTTTGCCGCATATGAATCGAAACAGATGACATTCAGCAAACGAAAACATCCTGTCTACCCGGTCTGACAAGAAAAGGAGCCCTGCCCGGCTCCTTATTTTAAAAGGGGCATGTCCATCCGTTTCCTTCCCTTCCGCCGGGCGAAGATGTACCCATGGGGCGGACATAAATGCCGGAGTCGGGAAAGGGGCGATTTTTTTGTGGGAAACATGCTGGAGCAAGAGGTGAAAAGATGAAATATGTAATCGGGATCGATCTGGGAACCAGCAGTGTCAAAACGATTTTGGTCAATCAAAGGGGAGAGGTTTGCGCGGAGGTTTCCAAGAATTATCCGCTGATTCAGATGAAATCCGGCTACAGCGAGCAGGATCCGGAGGAATGGGTCGGGCAAACGGTATCGGCCTTGTCCGAGCTGCTTTCCCTTTCCCGCGTCAACCCCGCAGATATTGAAGGAATCAGCTATTCCGGGCAGATGCACGGGTTAGTGCTGTTGGATGATCACCATCAGGTGTTGCGTCCGGCAATTCTTTGGAATGACACGAGAACCACTGCGCAGTGTACAGCAATTGCCGAGGCATTGGGAGAGGATTTGCTGCGGATCACAAAGAACCGCCCGTTGGAGGGATTTACACTGCCCAAAATTTTATGGGTAAAGGAGCATGAACCGGAAATTTTCAAGAAGGCCCGGGTATTTCTTTTGCCCAAGGATTATTTGCGGTTCAGGATGACCGGAGTGATCTGCAGCGATTTTTCGGATGCGGCCGGGACGTTGCTTTTGGATGTGGCGGAAAGGAAATGGAGTGCGGAGATTTGCCGCCAGTTGGGAATTCCGCCGGAGATTTGTCCTCCTCTTGTGGAGTCCCACGAATTTGTCGGCACCTTGCTTCCTGAGATTGCGCAGCTGACCGGGTTGCGGAGGGGGACAAACGTTTTTGCCGGCGGGGCGGATAATGCTTGCGGGGCAGTCGGGGCCGGAATTTTATCGCCAGGAATCACGCTGTGCAGTATCGGAACATCCGGCGTCATTCTGTCCCATGAAGATCAGAAGGAGCGGGATTTCAAAGGAAAAGTGCACTTTTTTAACCATGCCAAAGCCGGTTCCTTCTATGCTATGGGCGTTACCCTTTCCGCCGGTTACAGCCTGAGCTGGTTTAAAGAGACTTTTTTCCAAAATGAAACGTTTGAAGGATTGTTGCAAGGTGTTAACGAGGTTCCGCCCGGTTCCGGCGGGCTGCTCTTCGCTCCTTATCTGTTTGGAGAGCGAACACCGCACGCCGACTCGGCGATCCGGGGCAGTTTCATCGGAGTTGATGCGGCTCATCGCAAAGAGAATTTTGTGAGGGCTGTTATGGAGGGGATCACGTTTTCGCTACATGAGACGATCCGGATTTTCCGAAGTGAAGGAAAAGCGATTGACCGGATCATCTCGATCGGCGGAGGAGCCAAAAACCAATGCTGGCTGCAAATGCAGGCGGATATTTTTGGCGCCGAGGTGATCAAACTGGAAAGCGAGCAGGGACCTGCTTTGGGTGCAGCTATGCTGGCGGCATTCGGTTGCGGCTGGTTTGCATCGCTCGAGGAATGTGCAGAACAGTTTATCCGCCCGTCTTCGGCGTTTTATCCGCAATCGGAGGCAGTGAAGAAATACCAGGCGCTCTTTGAGATTTATCAGGAAATTTATGCGAAAACCAAAGGGATCTGCCATGCCATGCAGTCTCTGAAAATGTGGTAAAAAGGAAAGCGTGGAAACGATCTTCCGCAGATAATCTTTGGTTGAGCCGATTTGCCTGTGCCTGTTGAAGAGAGGGAACAGTAAAGACTAATGACGGTTTGGGGATGCGATTTGACAGTAAATGCCCTTTGCTCCATATACGGCAAAGGGCTTCAGCTAGTTGACCACTTCCGGCAGTCGTTTAAGTAATTGGCATGTTTTCTTAACGGACGGATCAGCGTTTTCCTCCGGATTTTACTTGCATCCGGGGGTTGTCAGGTTTGACATGAATATATCTGTGCCTGTAAGGCTACTTTTGTTATACTCAAATGGAAGAAACGAGAAATCTGCCTTGGGCAAAAGAAATGGAGCGTGAATAAAATGCGGGTGGCTATTCTGGGGTCCGGTTCACTGGGACTGCTGTGGGGAGCGCGAATGCAGCCGCTTTTCGGGGAAAATCTGCTTCTGTTGACTAGAACAAAGGATCAGGCAGAATTGCTGAATCGCGAAGGAATCCGCTTTATCGGCCAGGGCGGAGAAACGGAACAACGTGCTTGTCATGCCGTATGCAGTGATGAGATGCCTGAAGGGAAGATCGACCTGTTGCTTGTCATGGTCAAACAAACGCATTTGTCGGCCGTTCTTCCTGTGATTCAAAAAGGAACTCACCCGGAATCGCAAATTATTTTTTGGCAAAACGGATTAGGGCATCAGGAGAACATTGCCCGACTGACAGATCGCCCTTGGACTTATCTGTCGGTGACCACCGAGGGGGCATTGAGGGAAGGAGACAACGTGATTCGCGGAACGGGAAGGGGAGAGACGTCCATCGGTTTATATCCCCCGTCAGAGGAAAAACCTCACCCTCTGCTTTTGCGCTGGATAAACATATTGAAGGAGCAAGCTGGGTGCAACATCCTATATGATCGGCAAATATTGCATAAGATATGGGGAAAGCTGGCTGTCAATTGTGTGATCAATCCACTGACGGCGCTTTACGGGGTGAAAAACGGAGCACTCCTCTCACCCGAGTATCAAGCGGAGTGGAAAGAGATTTTACATGAAGTGGTTTTGGTGGCGAACCGGGAGGGAATTCCCTTATCCTATGCGGATCTGGACGAGAAGGTGAAAAGCGTCTGCAAACAAACGGCAGGAAACTTTTCGTCAATGCTGCAGGATGTCATGAGGGGGAATAAGACGGAGGTCGATTTTATCAATGGGGCGATTGTACGGCTTGGCCGGAAACACCGGATCGATACACCGGTCAATTTGCGTCTTGTGAATCTGATCCATGAAAAGGAAGAACAAATGTTATAATAAGAAAGGTTGAGCAGCGAAAAGCAATCAAACTGTTATCCGTACATGAAGCCGGGCTTTCGGTTTGCCATTGATCGTGGAGGGGGTATTTTGGCGCGTTCAAAGCGGTTTTTTTCATTTGAAACGTTTGTCCTGGCAATTATATTGGGTACGGTGGATGCCATTTTGGTCACACCGGTTTTGCCATTTATCATGAAGGAGTACGGATTGCCCATCCATTGGACGATATGGGTGATCTCCCTATATATGGCTTTTTTCTCTTTTTCGCTTCCAGTCATGGACAGCTGGGCGGTGAATACCAGCCGCACAAAGGTGTTTATTCTCTCGGTCGCTTTTCTGGCGTTTGGGTCACTGACAGCGATTCTGGCGAAAAAATGGGTTTGGTTTATGTGGGGAAGGGTAATTCAGTCTGTCGGGGCCAGCGGGCTGGTTCCATGCGTTTCCGTCTATGCCCGCCGTTTTTTGAACCGCCCCGGCAAATGGGGGAAGCGGGTCATCCTGTTCGGACTGGGATTCGGGTTTATTCTCATGCCTTTGCTTTCCGTTTCCTTCGCGCATGAACTGGGATGGCGTTCAGTCTTTTTTGTCCACCTGCTTTTACTCCTGTTGCTCCTCCTGATTGTCAGGCGATGGAGCCTGCCCGATCAACCGGGGCGGGTAAAAGGAGCTTCGGGTGAGTCGATTCTTTTCTTCGGACTGACGATCCTGTTTTTGATGACGGCGGTGTCCAGTACCGATTTTTTGGAAGGCCTGCCCGCTTTTTTCGACCGGGATGTTCTTCCCTTATGGATTGTGGCCATCGGCATGGTTGTCCCTCTGTTTATGGTGGAACGCCAGGAGAGACAGCCTTTTTTTGACCCCCACCTGTTTGCCCACTGGCGGCTCTGGCTGTTATATTTACAAGTGGCGCTGTGCGGCTTTGCCTGGGTGGCCCTGCTTTTGGTGCCGGTATGGCTGGTTCGGGTGACCCGGTCGAATGATTTCGGCATCGGGGCACTGCTCTCTTTCATCCTGTTCTGTGTATTGTTTTCGCTGCCGCTGATACACGGTCTGACCCGCAAATGGAATTTAAGGCGAACCATGTCGCTCGGATTCAGTCTGGCGGCGGTTTCCTATCTCGTTCTGGCTTTCGGAAATCACGGGATTTGGTTCTTTTCCGCCTTGGTTATGCTGGGATTCAGTTTCAGCTTTTCATTGGTTGCCCCTGTACACCAGTTTTTATTTTCCTGGGTGTCGCCGAGGCAGATTCGGAATGGATTAACGGCTTTGGGGATGTTTCGCACGGCGGGCGGGGCCATCGGCTTGACGGCGCTGGCGAGGCTGATCAGCTCATTTAGTATCAGGTCGGCGGTTTTGACCGATCCGTTGAAGAGAGCGGCCGAGAGCAATATGCTTTTGTTTGCTGCGGGCGTGTCGTTGCTGGGGCTGGTTGTCAGTTTGTTGTTGCCTTTAAATAGACAGAAAGAGGTATAAGTCATTTCAGCTGATCATTTTGTTCATGATATACTATAAATGTAGGTTTTTAAGCTTATTTTGAAGAAGGAGTTCCATATGAAGCTGGAAACCATTAACGTTCAAGAAGGAACGGGTTTATTTCATTCTTATCTTGAAAATGAGGCATTTGTTCGTTCCTTTTATGCATATACACCCTGGGAGAAGGAAAGCATCAGCAAACGCGTTTCCTACCTGGATCAAATGCGGCCTGGGCTGGCTGCACCGCGCCTCAGATTAGTTGAGGCGCTTCAATCTTATCTGGAACCGGAGCTGTCTCATCCGGCGGTTATCCGCAATCTGGAACGGTTGAAAAATCCGGACAGCTTGGTTGTGATCGGCGGTCAGCAAGCCGGTCTGTTAAGCGGTCCCCTTTATACGATCCACAAGGCGATCACCGTTATCCAATGGGCCCGGCGGGCTGAGGAAATGCTGAACCGCCCGGTGATCCCTGTCTTTTGGATTGCCGGCGAAGATCATGATTTTGAGGAGGTCAATCATATTTGGATTGATCACCCGGAGAACAAATCGCGCAAAGTGAAACTGGAAGTTAAAGGGAAAACGAAACAGCCGGTCTCTGCTTACGTTCTCACCCCGGAGGAAACCCATTCCTGGCTGGAGTCGCTCGCACGTCTGCTGCCTGATCATGAGCATAAAAAAGAGTGGCTTGACAGAATGAAGCAATTGATTGGGGAGCCGCTTTCGTGGACCCGTTTTTTTGCGAGAGTGATGCACGATTTCTTCGGAAAATGGGGGCTTGTGCTCATCGACTCGGCGGACCCGGGGCTGAGGAAACTTGAAAGCCCCTTTTTCAGGGAATTGATTATGAAAAGCCCCCGGCTGCTGCAACACGTTGCCGAAAAAACGATCATGCTGGAGCAGTGGGGATTCCCGGCTCCGGTCGAGCTGAAGGACAATCAAGCCAACCTTTTCATCCTGATTGACGGCGAACGCTATCCGTTGTACCGGGAAGGGGAGGTCTGGCAGGCAGGAGAAACGGGTCACCGCTTTACGGAAGCAGAATTGCTCCATCTGGCGGAAACGGCCCCTGAACGATTCAGCAACAATGTGATCACAAGGCCGTTAATGCAAGAGTATCTGTTCCCGGTTCTCTTTTTTGTCGGAGGGCCCGGTGAAATTGCCTATTGGGGAATACTGCGGGAAGCTTTTCGCGAAATGGGGCTGGAGATGCCCATTGTGCTGCCGCGTGAACAGTTGACGTTAATCGACCGGCTGGCGGAAAAGCGAATCAATGATTTTTCCCTGTCTTGGATGGATGTTTTCAGCCGTCTCGAAGAAAAGAGGGCCCAATGGCTGGAAGAAAGAAAGCCTCCGGAGCTGGAAAGCCGGTTTTTGCATGCCAAAGAGTCCATTCAGGCTCTCCACCGCCGGCTGACCGATGAACTGGCTGGGGAAATCGGCATGAATATGCGGGAGATGGGCCGTAAAAACGAGGAGAAGGTTTTGGCGCAGATAGACTATTTCTACCGCTTTGCCAAAAAAGCGATCGAAACGAAGCACGGGGCAGGCTTACGTCAATGGGATGAGCTGATTGCCTCGGTCAGGCCGGACAGGAAACCGCAAGAGCGGGTCTATAATGTGATTCAGTATTGGAACTTATACGGGATCAACTGGATCGATGAATTGGTGGAAACATCTTTCGTTGACATTGATCGAGCTTTGCGGCATCATTTTGTTATCTTGTAAAATCGCCGTTTCAGTTTTGTTATCTCATACATAAGGGGGATTATGATGAATCCTGTGGAAAAAAGCATAGTTCGCGATCTCAATCTGGCTCCGAATGGCCGCCTGAAAATGGACTGGGCCCGTGAGCACATGCCGGTCTTGAATCGGCTGCGTGAACGGTTGTCGGCAGAAAGACCGCTCGCCGGGCAAAAAGTGGCGATCTCGCTTCATCTGGAAGCAAAAACAGCTTGCCTGGCGGAACTGATTCGCGATGCAGGCGCCGATGTTGCTATTACGGGGAGCAATCCGCTGTCCACACAGGATGACATCGCTGCTGCTCTCGCTGTATCGGGGATTACCGTCTTTGCCAAATATAATCCGAGCCCGGAAGAATACAAGGATCACCTGATCAAAACATTGGAAACGAAACCGGATCTGATTATTGACGATGGCGGGGATCTTGTCAGCATTCTGCACTCGGAACGTCCCGATCTCCTGGAAAACGTCAAAGGAGGATGTGAAGAGACGACCACCGGAATCCTGCGCCTCCGTTCGCTGGAAAAAACGGATGAGCTGCGATTCCCGATGGTGGCCGTGAACGACGCATACTCCAAATTTTTGTTTGATAACCGTTACGGTACCGGGCAGTCTGTCTGGGATGGGATCAATCGCACCACCAACCTGGTCGTTGCCGGCAAAACAGTGGTTGTCGTCGGCTATGGCTGGTGCGGACGCGGTGTGGCAATGCGTGCGAAGGGGCTTGGCGCGCAGGTGATCGTCACTGAAGTGGATGCGATTAAGGCGACGGAAGCCCATATGGACGGCTTTATTGTGATGCCGATGGCAGAAGCGGCGAAGTTCGGGGATTATTTCGTCACCACCACCGGGAACAAAGGAGTGATCAGCGCTGATCATTTCCACGTGATGAAGCCAGGTGCGATTTTGGCCAATGCCGGTCATTTCAATGTGGAAATCGATGTGGCGGCATTGGAACAAATGGCGGTCAGCAAACGGGTGGTGCGGAAAGATATCGAGGAGTTTTTGCTGCCTGACGGGCGCAAGTTGTATCTCCTGGCCGAAGGGCGTCTTGTCAACCTGGCGGCGGGCGACGGTCATCCGGCGGAAATTATGGATATGACTTTTGCCCTGCAAGCCCTTTGCCTGTTGTATGTGCATGAAAACCATGACAAAATCGGGCGCAAAGTGATTGATGTTCCTTACCAGATTGATGAACAGGTGGCCCGGTATTTCCTGGAGGCCAATGGAATCCGAATCGACCGTCTCACCGAAGAGCAAGAGAAATATTTGGCCAGCTGGCAGTTATAATTTATCCAAAAAATGGCAATAAACTTCTGGAATCCTGCACGCGGGTGCAGGATTTTTTAATGGGCGTGTGGTATAATTAGCAATGTGGTGGGAAGTGGAGGGAAGTGGTGAAAAGGGGGAGCGAGGGGAGGCAAACTGGCATGTTCATGGGTGAATATCGACACAACATCGACGATAAAGGCCGATTGATCGTGCCTGCCAAATTTCGCGATGGATTGGGCGAAACCTTTGTGATCACCCGTGGACTGGATCAGTGCCTATTTGCATACCCCGGCTCAGAGTGGACACAATTAGAGCAGAAACTTAAATCACTTCCATTCACGAAAGCTGACGCACGCAAGTTTACCCGTTTCTTTTTCTCTGGAGCATGCGAAGTCGAGCAGGATAAGCAGGGAAGGATCAATATTCCCGGACATCTGCGAGACTACGCCAAGCTTAAAAAGGAATGCGTGATTATCGGGGTTTCCACCCGTGTGGAAATCTGGTGCAAAGAGCTGTGGGAGGACTATTACAGCAGCTCGGAAGAGTCTTTTAATGAAATTGCGGAAAGCATCGTGGATTTGGATTTGTAAATGAAGGATGTATGAATGTGTTTTTGCATGAAACGGTACTTAAAGAAGAAGCAGTAAATGGACTTCGCGTTAAACCGGATGGCATCTATGTGGATTGTACCCTGGGCGGTGCCGGGCACAGCAGGATGATCGCCGAGCGGCTTCAACCGAATGGGGTTCTGATCGGCCTTGATCAAGACCAGATGGCACTGGATCACGCCCGGAAGCGGCTTCAGGATGCGCAATGCCGCCTTCATTTGGTGAAAAGCAATTTCCGCTTCCTGGATCAAGTGATAAAAGAGCTGGGATACGACCATGTGGATGGATGTTTGTTTGATTTGGGCGTTTCTTCGCCCCAATTGGACATTGGCGAGCGCGGATTCAGTTACCAGCACGACGCACCGCTCGATATGCGAATGGATGAAACAAGTGAGCTCACCGCCTACACCATCGTCAATGAATGGTCCCAGGAAGAGCTGACACGGATTTTGTTCGAATATGGAGAAGAAAAATTTTCTCGGCGAATTGCCAAAGAGATCGTAAACACAAGAGAAAAAATGCCGATCTCAACCACTCATCAACTGGTAGAAGTGATCAAACAAGCGATTCCTGCACCTGCAAGGAGAACAGGTCCCCATCCAGCCCGCCGTACTTTCCAAGCGATTCGCATAGCCGTAAACGATGAACTCAACGCCTTTGGAGATGCGCTGGCAGCTGCACTCCGAGTGCTCGGCCCGAACGGGCGAATTGCCGTGATCACCTTTCACTCATTGGAAGATCGGATTTGCAAGAAGTTTTTCCAAAAACATGCACAAGGATGTATATGCCCGCCTGATTTTCCGGTTTGCACATGCAATCAAAAAGCGGATTTGCGCATTATTACAAAGAAGCCGATTTTGCCGTCCGCCGAAGAAATAGAGAGAAATGCGAGAGCGCGATCGGCCAAATTGCGCATAGCAGAGAGAATAAAAGAGGGTTAAAGGAAGCTGGCAGTGTAAGGAGGATTTATATAATGAGAGAGGATCGTTTTCAAGCTGCAACGGCCCGTCCGCTCGAGAAGCCTTACACAGAAACAAAAAAGAAACGGGCAACATCTCCGAGCAAAGCACTCCCGGTCGGGGAGAAAATGCTCTATTTGTTCAGCGTGATCATATGCGTCGCTTTGGCGGTCTCCGTTCTGTCGAGATATGCCAAGGCGACAGAGCTAAATGTGGCCATCCGCAATACGGAACTCGAGATTTCCCAGACACAGAAGGAAAACCTTCAGTTAGAGTCAGAGATTCTGAAGTTGAAAAGTGTGGAGCGCATTCAGCAGTTTGCCGAAAGCAAAGGGCTCCAGTTGACCGCTCCAAAATATTTGCCTTCGATTCGGCCGTAGCCGGATAACGGCAGCGAACAAACCAAACTGACGCTAGTCGAAGATGGGAGAGGCTGAATCATGGGTTCGATGTTCAAGGAGAGCAAAAAGCGTTCTCTTCTCATCGGGCTCGTTTGGATCCTTTGTTTGAGCGTGATCATCGGGAGATTGTTTTGGTTGCAGACCTTCGATCATAATGAACTGTTGGCAGACGCCGAAAAAAAATGGATTTATGACGATAAGCTTAGACCCAAACGAGGCACCATATACGACCGAACGAGAGAGCAACCATTGGCTTGGGAAGTGGACGCTTATATCTTTCTGGCAGATCCGAAACAAGTGAAAAATCCGCACAAGACAGCATCGGTTTTGGCTCCGATTCTGAAGATCAGCGAAAGTTCCCTGTATAAACTGTTGACTTCATCCAAAAAATCCGTTGAGTTGAAAGCGGACGGTCATTATAAATACCCGGAGCCGGTTTACGACAAGGTCATGGCGTTGCGCAAGCAAGGGCAGCTTGAGGGCATTTATGCTTTCCCGACAACGATGCGCCAATATAACGGGAACGAAGCGGCGCACGTATTGGGGTATGTAAACTATGATGATGTTGCGGTGGGCGGGGTGGAGCAATATTATGATCGCTTGCTCAGGGGCAAAGAGGGCTATATTAAGTATTTAAAAGCCCGTAACGGAATGATGATCACCGATAAGCCGTCAAAAGATACTCCGCCGGAACCGGGAAAAGATCTGGTGTTGACGATTGATTCCCGCATTCAGCAGCAGGTTGAACTGGAACTGGATGAAGCAGTTCGGAATTATCAGGCAAAAGGCGGAACGGCGATTGTGGCCGACCCCAAAACGGGTGAAATTTTGGCGATGGCCAGCCGACCGACGTTTGATCCTAACCGGTATGCGGAAACGATCAACGATGATAACCGGAGGAACCGGGCGATTGAAAGCCAATTTGAACCGGGTTCCACGTTTAAAATTGTCACATTGGCTGCAGCGATCGAAGAGGGTGTGTTTCATCCGGATGCCTTGTACCAGTCCGGATCAATCCGCGTTGGGGATCAGGTGATCCGGGATTGGAACGAAACCGGCTGGGGGAGAATCACGTACCGTCAGGGAATCGAAGAATCAAGCAATGTAGCTTTTGTGCGTCTCGGTCAGATGCTGGGCAACAAGCTGGTCGATTATATTGCGCGCTTTGGTTTCGGCAATATTACCGATTCTTTTGGAAAACGCACCGGCATTGATTTGCCGGCAGAAGCCCGCGGCGTTTATTACGGCCGAAACTTGTATCCGGCCGAGTTGGCAACAACCGCTTTTGGACAAGGGATTTCGGTTACGCCGATTCAACAGGTGGCAGCAGTCAGTGCGATCGCAAACGGCGGGATCCTGATGAAACCGCATGTGCTTAAGGAAGAGTGGGACAGCGGATTGTCGAAAAAAGTGAAGGAGTACAAACCTGAGGGACACCGCATTATCAAGCCGGAAACGGCAAAACAGGTGAGAGATCTTTTGCGTGATGTTGTGGCACATGGAACGGGGGTTGAAGCTGAAATTCCCGGCTATCAGGTAGCGGGGAAAACGGGAACGGCACAGATTCCCGATCCTGAGGGAAAAGGTTATCTCAAAGGGAAATACATGGTCTCATTCATCGGTTTTGCTCCTTATGATCATCCAAATCTGGTCGTCTATGTCGCGATTGACCAACCGACAACCCCGACCGGTTCTGGTTCGGGAGGAACCGTGGCCGCACCGGTTGCGCGGAACATTATGAAAGCGGCATTGCAAATCAGGCATGTTCAGCCAGATCAGAGCTTCGCCGAGTCAATCAAATAGAGGTTTTCAGCCTGGCCCATAGGGGGTCGGGCTTTTTTTGTGGGGAATGCACCTGCGTCAGCTTTGCAGCCGGTGCGTGGTGCCCCCTTGATGCTGATGGCCTCTTTGCAGTGCATCCCTACTGCGGTTGCGTTGAAAGAACATATGTGTTTATGGGCCGGCGTCATTTTTTCTATTCTAGCTTCATAGTTTTTGATAAAGGAGCTTTTGAGAAGGAGAGGGGAAAAATGGCCGGCAGAATGACGTCGAAAAGGCGGCTCTTTTCATTGTTTCTGATCGCTTTGTTCGTGTTTATGGTCCTCCTGGGGCGATTGGCCTATGTTCAATTGTTTGAAGGAGTATGGCTGGCTGAAAAAGCGAAAGACTTGTGGAGCCGTGATATCCCATTTCAGGCAAAACGGGGGGACATTTTGGATCGGCACGGAAAAAAGCTGGCTTATAATATCAGTTCTCCTTCCGTGATCGCGATACCGGCCCAGATCAAGGACCCGGCAGGAACAGCGCAAAAATTGGCCCGAATCCTGGATGCGCCGGAAGAGAAAATCTACCAGCAGATCACAAAGCGCACGCTGTTTAATTGGATCCGGCCGTGGGGCAGGAAAATATCAGAAGAAAAAGCGCGCGAAATTCAAGGGCTTCGTTTGCCGGGAATCGCGGTGACAGAGGACAGCAAGCGATACTATCCCTACGGAAGCCTGGCGGCCCACGTTCTGGGATTTACAGGCGGTGACAATCAGGGATTGGCAGGGTTGGAACTGGTTTATGATGATAAATTGAAAGGAACCCCCGGGTATGTTTCATTTAGCGCGACAGCGAGCGGAGATAAGCTGCCGGGCGGGCATGACCGGTATACACCGCCGAAAGATGGACTGAATCTGGAACTGACGCTCGATTATCATATCCAAACCTTTATCGAGAGGGAACTGGATCAAGCGATGGCCAAGTATCAGCCGGAAAGTGTCCTGGCGATCGCGATGGATCCCAATACGGGAGAAATTTTGGGGATGAGCAGCCGCCCCACCTACCGGCCCGATCAATATCAGTTAACCGATCCGCTGGTATACAACCGCAATCTGCCAATCTGGAAAACGTATGAACCCGGTTCCACTTTTAAAATCATTACCCTGGCTGCCGCTGTTCAGGAGCATAAGGTCAACTTGAATGAAGGGTTTAATGATCCGGGTTATATCATGGTCGGCGGAGCGCGCCTGAGATGTTGGAAGGCGGGCGGACACGGGCACGAAACGTTTTTGCAGGTGGTGGAGAACTCCTGTAACCCCGGCTTTGTGACGCTTGGGCAGCGCGTAGGCAAGAAGGATTTATTCGCTTATATCCGCAAATTCGGTTTTGGACAGAAAACGGGGATTGATTTAAACGGAGAAGCGAAGGGGATTTTATTTAAGGAATCCAGGGTCGGCCCGGTTGAGCTGGCCACGACCTCCTTTGGGCAAGGGGTTTCGGTGACGCCGATTCAACAGGTGGCGGCCGTATCCGCTGCGGTCAACGGAGGGAAATTGATGGTTCCCCACTTGGCGAAGGCTTGGATCGATCCCGAAACCGGCAAAATAATTGAAAAGGTTCAGCCGAAGATGAGACGCAGGGTGATTTCGGAAGAGACTTCCCGGATTGTCCGGAGCGCCCTGGAAAGCGTTGTTGCGCGCGGGACGGGGAACAAAGCGTATATCGATGGCTACCGTGTCGGCGGGAAAACCGGTACGGCACAGAAAGTGGGGCCTGACGGACATTATCTGCAAAACAATCACATCGTCTCCTTCATCGGTTTTGCCCCGGCGGACGATCCCAAACTCGTCGTCTATGTTGCAGTCGACAATCCAAAGGGGATCCAGTTCGGCGGTGTTGTTGCAGCCCCGATCGTGGGAAATATTTTGGAAGATTCGCTTCGTTATTTGAAAATCCCGAAGCGGACAAAGCAAATCCCGCTGGAACAGACTCCGCTCACGACCCCGATCGTATCCGTTCCAAATCTGATCGGACAAGATATCGACCGGATTCGCAACAGTTTATTTTCATTTCCGCTCCAGGTAGTGGGAACGGGAGAAAAAGTGATCAATCAGATGCCCAAGCCCGGCGTTCGTGTAAAGAAAGGATCAACCATCAAGATTTATTTAGGGAATTAGACAAATACAGGATGGAATCTTTGTGATCTCTTTGCAAACAATTTGCAAACAATTTGCAAACAAAATGCAAACGCCAGAATTTGCATAGGGCATGGCCCTTTTGTTTATTGGCGCAGATCCGGTTTTTGGCTGTTCACCGCAGTAGTAGTCATTGGAAGTGACAAAACCAGCAAAGGGGATTAAAATAGGGTATGTGTTATAAACATATGCCAGGTTTAAACCCTGGCATTTTGTCTTGTCTTTTGTATTTCTCAAAGGAGGAACAACATGCTGCTTAAAGAGTTGATCCGACCGCTAATATTACATACGGTGGCGGGTGGAGACCCGGATACCGAGATCACCGGCATTCAGATCGATTCGCGCCAGGTCAAACCGGGAGATCTCTTTATTGCCCTGCAAGGGTTTAACGTTGATGGACACCGGTTTGTCGAGCAGGCGGTGGCCAATGGAGCTGCTGCGCTCATGGTGGAAAAACCGGTCACTGCGCCGGTGCCGGTCATCATGGTTCCGGATTCGAGGCGCGCCATGGCGATCGTGGCAGCAGAATTTTACCGGTATCCGACCGAGGAATTGAAATTGATCGGCATTACCGGGACGAACGGGAAAACGACTACCACCTATTTAATCGAGCAATTGCTGGCCGGCGCCGGCTATAAGTCCGGGGTGATCGGCACCATTCAGACGAAGATCGGCGAGCGGGTTCTCGCGGCGAAAAATACCACGCCCGAGGTCGTCGATTTGCAGAAAACATTTCGGATGATGCGTGACGAGAGTTGTGAGTATTCAGTCATCGAGGCTTCCTCCCATGCCCTCGATCAGGGGAGGACAAGAGGCTGCCGTTTTCATATCGGCGTTTTTACCAACCTGACCCAGGATCATCTGGATTATCACAAGACGATGGAGGAGTACCGCCAAGCAAAAGGGTTGCTCTTCAGCCAGCTCGGCAATCACTATGCTTCCGAACCCGCAGATCATGCCTGTGCGGTGTTGAATGCGGATGATGAAGCTACACCTTATTTTAAGAAAATCACCCCTGCGCAGGTTGTGACCTACGGCATCGAAAACCCTGCGGATGTGAGGGCGGAAAACATTCGCATTACACAGGACGGCACCACTTTTACCCTGAAATCATTCCGCGGTGAAGCGGAGATCAGCTTGAAACTGATCGGCAAATTCAACGTTTACAATGCGCTGGCGGCGATCAGTGTAGCCCTGATCGAAGGCGTTTCCCTGGAGGTGATTCAATCAAGTCTGGCCAATATTCCCGGTGTGAACGGACGCTTTGAACCGGTTTCACTCGGTCAACCGTATACCGTTCTCGTCGATTACGCCCACACGCCGGATAGCCTGGAAAATGCGTTGACCACGATCCGCGAATTTGCCACCGGCAAGGTTTATTGCGTTGTTGGCTGCGGCGGGGACCGGGATCGCGGCAAACGTCCGATCATGGCTGCCATCGCGGCAAAATACAGCGATCTCGCTATTTTTACATCGGATAATCCGCGTTCAGAAGACCCGGATGCGATTTTGTCTGATATGATCAAAGGGGTTCCTGCAGATGCTCAGGATCGTTATGTGAAGATCACCGACCGTCGGCAGGCGATCCGCTTTGCCATTGACCGGGCGGAAGTACGGGATATCGTGCTGATTGCCGGAAAAGGACATGAGACCTATCAGGAGATTAACGGAGTCCGCCACGAGTTTGATGATCGGAAAGTTGCGCGCGAAGCGATTACAGCGCGTGAAAGACAAAGTGGGGGAGAAGCATGATTGAACGTACATGTGACTGGATTATCGAGGTAACCGGTGGAACATGGGCGGGCAATGCAGCCGACCGACATCGGATGATTCGCGGGGTGTCGACAGATACCCGTCAGCTTGAGCCAAATCAGCTTTATGTTCCGCTGTGCGGTGAGCGTTTTGACGGCCACCGGTTTATCGACGACGCGATTGAGCGAGGGGCTGCCGCTGCCCTGTGGAGTCAGGATCGGCCTGTTCCGGAGAACCGGGAAATTCCGTTTATTCTCGTCCCGGAACCGTTGCTGGCCATGCAGCAGCTGGCGGCGAGGTATCGTGAAGAGAGCGGGGTCAAGGTGGTTGCCGTAACCGGGAGCAACGGCAAAACCACGACGAAAGATCTGATTGCAACGGTCTTGTCCGTTAAATATCACGTGCATAAAACCAAAGGAAACTTAAATAATCATATAGGAGTCCCCCTCACACTGCTGTCCATGCCGGAACAAACGGAAACAGCGGTTGTTGAAATGGGGATGAATCACGCCGGAGAAATCGAAGTTCTCTCGCGGATCGCTCGCCCTGATGTGGCGGTGATTACCAATATCGGCGAATCCCATCTGGAGCATCTCGGAAGCCGGGAAGGAATTGCCAAGGCAAAATTGGAAATAAAAGAAGGACTTAAAGAGAATGGCCCCCTGATTTTTGACGGGGATGAGCCTTTGCTGCGGCAGTTCTTGAAAGAGGATCACCACCCGCAGATTCGCGTCGGCTGGGGGGAAGAGTCGGACGAATCCCCGGTGGACGTTCAAATCGAAGGCGTACGGGGAATGAGATTCCGCTCCAGGAAATATCAAACCGAATATTACCTGCCTCTGATGGGCCGGCATAACGTGAAAAACTCCCTGCTGGCGGTTGAGGTGGGCCGTTATCTCGGAATGGCCGAATCAGAGATCCAAGAGGGCCTCGCCGCTGTGAAGCTGACCGGGATGCGGCTGGAACTGAAGCAGGCTGCCAACGGTATGAAAATCATCGATGATTCGTACAATGCCAGCCCGACATCGATGCGAGCGGCGCTGGATCTCCTCAGCGAATTGGAGCCGGGGCTGAAGAAATGGGCTCTGTTGGGGGATATGCGCGAAATCGGGCCGGAAGAGAAAATGTACCATACCGACCTCGGCGTCTATGCGGTGAAAAAAGGAATCGACCGGCTGTACACGCTTGGGGAGCGGGGGAAATGGATCGGGGAAGGAGCCAAATCCGCCGTGCCGGTCCGCCCGATAGTGATAGATCATTTCGATACGATTGAAGAAGCGTCTGATCGTTTAAATAGAGAAGGAAACGGCGATATTCTGCTCTTGGTCAAAGCGTCGAGAGCGGTAGAATTGGACCGTGTCATAAAAAAATTAACAGAAGGAGAGTAGGGGAAGGAATATGGGGGATATCAATATTCGCATCATTTTGGTCCCGCTCGCGGTAGCGTTTGGGGTAGCAGTTATACTGGGGCCGATGATTATTCCGATTTTAAGACGGTTGAAGTTTGGACAAAGCATTCGACAGGAAGGTCCGCAAGCGCATTTGAAAAAAGCGGGAACCCCGACGATGGGCGGTGTTTTGATTCTCACCTCCATTGTTCTGACGGCAATTCCGCTAAGTAGTATTACCCTTTTAAACAGTGATAAGCCTGTTGTGAACGCTGACTTATTTTTTCTGTTATTCGCCACCATGGGATATGGAGTGCTTGGCTTTTTGGATGACTATATTAAAGTGGTAATGAAAAGAAGCCTTGGTTTGACGGCCAACCAGAAACTTCTGGGCCAATTGTTCATCGGTTTGGTGCTGTTCTGGGTTTTGTTGCAGGTACGGACCAACCATGCGCATATCTATATTTTCGATGTGACCATTCCGGGAACGGATTATACGATTCAGCTCAACTGGCTCTATTTGCCGCTTCTGCTTTTGATGATGATCGGCGCTTCCAACGCCGTAAACCTAACGGACGGGCTGGATGGATTGCTCGCCGGTTCAGCGGCTTGTTCCTACGGAGCCTATGCGATTATCGGAATGTTGCAGAGCAACCAGACCGTGGCTATTTTCTCCATTGCCGTTGTCGGCGCCTTGCTCGGATTTCTGGTATTTAACGCGCATCCGGCCAAAGTATTTATGGGGGATACCGGATCGCTTGCCTTGGGAGGAGGAATTGCCGCACTGGCCGTCATTACCAAGACGGAGCTGCTCCTGCCAATTATCGGCGGTGTGTTTGTGGTTGAAGCCCTGTCGGTGATGATTCAGGTCACTTCCTTCAAATTGCGGGGAAAACGCGTTTTCCGCATGAGTCCCCTCCATCACCATTTTGAATTGTGCGGCTGGTCGGAGTGGCGCGTGGTCACCACCTTTTGGTTTATCAGCTTCATTCTCGCTGCAATCGGCGTGGTACTCGAGGTGTTAATGAGATCATGAATGATGTGCAAAGCTGGGCAGGCCGTTTTGTCATTGTGCTCGGCCTTGCCAGAAGCGGCGCTGCGGTCGCCAAGCTGCTTCACCGCCTTGGTGCAAAGGTGTTGGTGAATGAGTTGAAACCGCGTTCGGAATGCGAATCCGCAAACGAGTTGGAATCGCTCGGAATCCAAGTGATTTGCGGCGGGCATCCCGATGACCTGATTTCGGATGAAGTCGATCTGGTGGTCAAAAATCCGGGTATTCCCTATCGGGCCAAACCGGTGCAACAGGCGCTCGGCAAAGGAATTCCCGTCATTACCGAAGTAGAGATCGCCGGGTTGCTCTCAAAAGGGCCGATCATCGGCATCACCGGATCCAACGGAAAAACGACGACCACCACCCTGGTCGGCCAAATGCTGACGAAGGGCCGGGTGAAAAATACCGTGGCCGGCAATATTGGACAAGCGTTGTCGGATGTGGTGCAAACCATTGAACCGGATGAGTGGCTCGTCGCGGAACTGAGCAGTTTCCAGCTGAAAGGAACCGAACGTTTCGCTCCGAAAATAGCAGCCCTTTTGAATGTGTTTCCGGCCCATCTGGATTATCATCAAACGCTGGAGGATTATATTTCATCCAAACAAAAATTGTTCTTGAACCAGACGAAAGAGGATGTGGCCATTTTTAATCTGGAGAACGAAATCTGCCGTCAGGTTGCAGCCGATTGTCCCGGCCGTGTTTATTGGTTCAGCCGGTCCCGGGAGGTGGAGCGGGGCGTATTTGTATCGTCCGGCATGATCACGGCCAGAATGGATGAACGGGAATTTCCCGTATTGCCGGTCAGCGAAGTGGCTCTGAAAGGGACGTTTAATCTGGAAAATGCGCTGGCGGCAACCGCGATCAGCCTGGCGGCCGGTTGCCCGGTTTCGGCAATTGCCGATGTGCTCCGCACTTTTCGGGGAGTAGAGCACCGTCTGGAATATGTTGCGACGGTAAATGGTGTCAGCTTTTACAATGATTCAAAAGCGACCAATGCACAGGCGGCAGCGAAAGCGTTGGAATCCTTTGCCGAACCGGTCGTCTGGATCGGGGGCGGTCTGGACCGCGGCGTCGATTTTAAAGAGTTGGTTCCTGTGTTGAAAGAAAAAGTGAAAGCAATGGTTGCTTACGGGCAGACCAAAGATATTTTATTAGAACGAGGGAAAGAAGCAGATATTAAAGAAGTTTATACTGTGAGCACACTGGATGAAGCAGTTGTCCTGGCAAACCGTCTGGCATCGGCAGGGGACGTCGTTATCCTCTCACCGGCGTGTGCCAGCTGGGATCAATACACCTCTTTTGAAGAACGGGGAAGCATATTTAAACAAGCTGTGCATAGTCTTCAAATATAAATCGCTTTTCCCAAATCGGTAAGAGGTGAAAACGCCCATGAACAAAAGGAACCTGACTCCTGACTTTGTGATTGTTGCTGCGATCTTGCTGCTTTTGTCAATCGGAGTGCTGATGGTATACAGCGCAAGTGCCGCTTTTGCCTATCACAAATACGGAGATGCGTTTTACTTTGCCAAACGGCAGTTCTTATTTGCGGCTTTGGGCGTTTTCCTGATGTTTTGGATTTCACAAATCGATCCCAGACGGTTTAAAGAGTGGGCTAAACCGGGCCTTATCCTCTGTGTTATTCTGCTGATCATCGTCTTGATCCCCGGCGTGGGGATTTTGCGTAACGGAGCGAGGAGTTGGCTGGGCATTGGAGCTTTCAGCATTCAGCCGTCCGAGTTTATGAAGCTGGCGATGATCACCTTTCTCGCAAAGATGTTTGCCGATCCCGGCTATAAAATCTCCGATTTCTGGAAGGGTTTTTTGCCGGGATTGTTATTGCTGGGGGGAGCCTTTGGCTTAATCATGATGCAGCCGGATCTCGGTACCGGCACGGTTCTGATGGGAACGGGGCTGACGATGATTTTCGCAGCCGGGGCACGAATGAAACACATCTTCGCTTTCATCATGCTCGGCGTTGCCGGATTTGCCGGACTGATTCTGGCTGCCCCCTATCGAATTCAGCGGATTGTCGCCTTTCTCAATCCCTGGCAGGATCCTTTGGGAGCGGGATATCACCTGATTCAGTCCCTTTACGCGATCGGCCCGGGTGGCTTGATGGGGCTCGGCCTCGGGATGAGCAAACAAAAACACTTATATCTTCCTGAACCGCATACAGACTTCATCTTCTCCATTTTGGCGGAAGAGCTTGGTTTTTTGGGTGCCGCAACCGTTGTGATCTTGTTTGCGGTGATCGTTTGGCGTGGAATCCGCGTGGCCATCAGCTCGCCGGATCTGTTCTCCAGTCTGGTGGCTGCCGGCATAACGGCGATGGTCATGATTCAGGCGGTGATCAATATCGGTGTGGTCTCCGGGGCGTTCCCGGTGACAGGGATTACTCTGCCGTTCTTGAGTTACGGAGGATCATCTTTAACACTAACGCTGGCGGCAGTGGGGGTTTTGCTCAATTTTTCCCGGTTTACTGAACGATAAAATCAACTTGAAGGGGGAAAAGTGATGAAACGCATTTTGTTATCCGGCGGTGGTACGGGAGGACATATTTATCCGGCACTGGCCATTGCCAGAGCGGTAAAAAAACGCTATCCCGAGGTGGAAATCGCCTATATCGGTACGGAAAAAGGATTAGAGTCGCGCATTGTTCCCAAAGAAGGGAACATTCGTTTTTATACTGTGGAAATCCAGGGGTTTAAACGGAGCATCTCTTGGGAAAACGTCAATACGATTCGCAAATTCTTGCGGGCCGTACGGAATTCAAAACAATACATAGAAGAATTTAAACCGGATGTGGTGGTGGGAACAGGCGGTTATGTGAGCGGACCGGCAGTTTACGCGGCTCATCAGCTGGGAATTCCCACCTTGATTCATGAACAAAACGTGGTGCTCGGGCTGACGACCAAATTTTTGTCCCGTTTTGTCGATGTCGTGGCGATCAGCTTGGAAGAATCGCAAAAATATCTGGGACGGGCTCACAGGATTGTGTTTACGGGCAATCCTCGTGCGACGGAAGTGGTGCAGGCCAATGCCGCTGCCGGCCGCAAATCGCTGGGAATCACCGACCCGCATCGTCCGATTATCCTTATTTTCGGCGGGAGCCGGGGCGCCAAAGCGATCAACGAGGCCGTCCTGCAAATGGTTCCGCATGTGCAGGAGATGCCGCAAGCCCATTTTGTATATGTGACCGGTGAAGTTCATTACGAGCAGATCCGGGCGCAAATTCCCGAGATGGAAAATCTGGATGTGAAGCCTTTTATTTATAACATGCCCGATGTGCTGGCTTCGACCTATTTGGTGGTTGGACGGGCCGGGGCGTCGACGATTGCCGAGTTGACAGCGCTCGGATTACCTTCTATTCTGATTCCGTCCCCTTATGTAACCAATAACCATCAGGAAGCCAACGCCCGCTGGCTGGAAGAGCAAGGGGCTTCCAAGATGTTGCTCGAGAGCGAATGCACGGGGGAAAATTTGTGGACCGAAATCAAGCGGTTGGTTGAAAATACGGATGAGCATCATGAGATGAGTGAAGCGGCTCGCCGTCTGGGGCGTCCGCAGGCAGCCGAGGTGTTGGTGGATGAATTGGAAAAAATTGCATTTGCCGGCATTAACCGATAAGGACGGGGGCTGCATTGGGCTCCCGTCACACAAAAAACACGGCGGCATAAACTATGTTAAACCAGTTTCGGGTGGATTGTATGATTCAGCTGGATAGGAGGGACAGACTGATGAAACAAATTGTCGAGGAGCTGAAAAACAGCGGTGTAAAAGATGTGCGAGTCAATGAGCCATTGTCCCGCCATACCACCTGGAAAGTTGGTGGTCCAGCCGATCTTTTGATTTATCCGCGGAGCAAAGAAGAGCTGGAACTGGCGATGAAAATTGTATATGAGCATCAGATCCCCTGGCGCGCGATCGGACGCGGTTCCAACCTGCTGGTGCGTGACGGCGGGATTCGCGGCGCCGTTTTCAAGCTCGATGAAGGATTTAACTACCTGCAGATCGAGGGAACAAAAGTGACGGCCGGGGGTGGCTATTCCACCATCCTGCTGGCCTCCATGACCGCCAAGCAGGGACTGGAAGGGTTGGAATTTGCCGGAGGGATTCCGGGGAACGTCGGCGGCGCCGTCTATATGAACGCGGGGGCGCACGGGTCCGAAATTTCCCGTGTTCTTCAGTCGGCCACAGTGTTAAAAGAAGATGGAGAATGGTTGACTCTGACCAATGAGCAAATGGCGTTCAGTTACCGCACGTCCATTTTGCAGACCGGGATCAAGGGTGTTGTGACAGAAGCCACTTTCGAGCTGGCATATGGTGACAAGGAAGAAATTGCTTCGCGACTGGCTCAATATAAGGATCGTCGAAGACAAACTCAACCACTGCAATTTCCATGTGCCGGAAGTGTATTCCGCAATCCGCCGGGGGATTATGCCGGCAGGCTCATTCAGGAATCGGGCCTGAAAGGTTACAGGATCGGCGGAGCGGAAGTTTCCACACAGCATGCAAATTTCATCATCAATCGCGGCAATGCGACGGCCCAGGATGTTTTAAATTTGATCAACTATATCATGGATACAGTGCAGGAAAAATTTAACGTTCGTTTGGAACCGGAAGTGCAGGTGGTGGGTGAAGGGTAACGGAGGTGACACTTTGGAAGGGTTTGTGATCGAAGGTGGTAAACCTCTGTCTGGATCGATCCGCGTTCAGGGCGCCAAAAACGCGGCATTGCCGATTTTGGCCGCGTGCGTGCTGGCGGAAGGCATATTTGAGATCCACGATGTACCACGCCTTTCGGATATTGAGGCGATGTGCCAAATTCTCGAGGCGTTGGGAGCGCAAGTAATACGCCACCAAACGAGCATCCGTGTAAATACCCGCCTGATCAATAACTATGTGATTCCAGATCATTTGATGAGCAAAATTCGTTCTTCGATTTTTCTAATGGGGCCTCTTTTGGCGAGATTGAAGCAAGTCTGCATATCCCATCCCGGCGGTTGCGCGATTGGCAAACGGCCGATTGATATCCACTTGAACGGTTTGAAGCGTTTAGGTGTGCAAATGACCGAAAAAGAGGGCGTGATCCACTGTTATGCCTCGAAATTGATCGGCGATGAGATCGTGTTGGATTTTCCAAGCGTCGGGGCAACGGAAAACATCATGATGGCCGCCGTTTTGGGAGAGGGAACCACTGTGCTGAAAAATGCTGCCCGTGAACCGGAAATCAGCGATTTGCAGGATTTCTTAAATAAGATGGGGGCGCAGATAACGGGAGCGGGCAGCCCGGAAATACGCATTCGCGGAGTGCGTTCTTTGAGGCCGGTCAGCCACACGATCATCCCCGACCGGATCGTGGCTGGCACTCTAGCCGCGGCCGCCGGTGCAACGGGTGGGGAAGTTCTCCTGGAAAATGTCATTCCTTCCCACTTGACCAGCATCATTTTGCATTTGCAACGCCTCGGGATCGAAATCGAACAGGGGGAAAACTCCCTTCGCGTCAGAGGGCCGAAAAGGCTAAGACCGATTCCTGCCATCGCAACCGCACCTTATCCCGGTTTTCCCACGGATATGCAGCCGCAAATGCTTGTTCTGCTGACCCAGGCGGAAGGGATCAGCATGCTGACCGAAACGATTTTTGAATCACGGCTCAAACATGTGGATGAATTAAGAAAAATGGGAGCGGATGTCACGCTGGACAACAACACGGTTTGGGTTCGCGGCGGGAAAAGTCTCAACGGAACCTCTGTCAGCGCAACCGACCTGAGAGCCGGAGCGGCGCTGGTCATTGCCGGACTGGTCGCGCAAGGGACCACGCATATCACCGGAGCGGAACATATTGACAGGGGCTATGAACGCTTCGAAACCGTCATCAACAAACTGGGCGGGATCATGGAAAGAAAAACTGGCTTTTCATCATGCAGTAGCACATGATTTGTTCCGCTGTTTTTTGTGTAAAAAATCTTTTAACGCACTTTTTTTGTGGTAATATATAGGGAAGATTAATTTTTTTTACTACTTAGGGCTTACTTAAGAGTGTGAAGGTGAAGTACGGGAAAGGAGATCTCTACCATGGTTGAGCGTGTGCCCCCTTTTCGCTCACGGGTAGGAAAGAAACGTTCCCCTGCTCCTTGGATGTTCGCTTTCATTTTTCTCTTTTTTACGGGAATGTTCATTGTCCTATTCTTGCGGTCACCGCTGAGTAAAATTGAGCGAATTGACATTGTTGGGAATCATCTGGTTTCTTCAGGGGAAATTCTTCATAAGGCAAAGATTTTCAAAGGAATTTCCTATTTTGGAGTAAACAGAGAACACATAGAGAAAAGTTTGGAAACCATGCCGGAGATTAAAAACGCCACGGTGACCACCACATTTCCCAATCAGATCTACATACAGGTTCAGGAAAAAACGCCCGTAGCCATGTTCCGGTCAAGCTATCAGGAACTTTTTCCCATCCTTTCCGACGGAACGATTCTCCTGAACCGCACGGCTTCGGTGGAAGCGTCTGTACCTGTCTTTGAGGGATGGAAGCCTTCAAATTCGACGTTGAGACAAGCTGTTCTCCAACTGGCCAAACTGCCGGGTAGCATTCGCAGAGAATGTGAGACGGTTCGTCCTGTCTCCGGGCAGGCAGACCAGGTTGAGATTGACAGCAAACGGAAGCATCGGATTTTTGTCAGGGTCCGCAATCTTTCCGAAATGATGCTCTATTACCCTTCCTTTTACAAGCACCCCAGCGGAACGCTTTTTTTATTGGAAAGCGTCTGGTTCATACCGGATCATAAGGCTAAGGAAGGAGCTTAGCGGTGTCATTCTTTTTCTTTAATTGGAAAAATATGCAAGTATAACAAGAAGAAAAATTAGCGGCTTAAAAGGTAAATCTTCCTTGGCTGTTGAATATGGTTTGTAAGTGATTCCTCCCTTTCCCTTAGCATTGCGCATATTGGACTTTAGCACAGTTTGATTCTCGGGCAAGGAGGTGCCCAAGATTGAGCAATGAAGAATTCGTTATTACATTGGATATTGGATCTTTCCAAGTTCGCGTGATCGTGGCCGAAGTTAACCAGGATGGTACCACGCAAATCGTCGGCGTCGGAACTGCCGAATCCAAAGGGATGAAAAAGGGAGCCATCATCAATATCGATCAAGCGGTACAATCCATTCGCGAAGCGGTTGACCATGCAGAGCGCATGGTTGGAATAGAGATCTCAGAGGTATTTGTCGGTGTGTCTGGACATCATGTTTCTTTGCAACCGAGCCATGGGGTTGTCGCCGTCTCAAGCGAAGACAGGGAAATCAGCTTTCACGATATCGATCGCGTCCTGCAGGCGGCACGGGTCATCGCCCTTCCGCCGGAACGCGCCATCATCGAAGTGGTACCAAAACAGTTCATTGTCGACGGTTTGGATGACATTCATGACCCCAACGGGATGATCGGAGTCCGGTTGGAGGTGGATGCCATCATCGTCACGGGAGCGAAAACGATCATTCATAACTTGCTCCGGTGCGTGGAAAAAGCGAATCTAAATATCGCCGGCATGGTGTTTTTGCCGCTTGCCGTCAGCGAGTTGTGTTTGTCCGCCGATGAGAAAAACCAGGGCGTGGTTGTGGCTGATATCGGTGGGGGAACGACGACGATCACCGTCTTCCGGCAAGGGCATCT
Organism: Thermoactinomyces daqus; assembly: GCF_000763315.1. GTDB lineage: Bacteria > Bacillota > Bacilli > Thermoactinomycetales > Thermoactinomycetaceae > Thermoactinomyces_A > Thermoactinomyces_A daqus. The sequence continues at coordinate 68,219 of NZ_JPST01000013.1, forward strand.
GGCCGGCACGTCTGTGATCCCCATCGGCGGCGAGTATATTACCAATGATATCGCCATCGGTTTGCGCACCCAGACGACAACTGCGGAAGAAGTGAAGTGCAAATACGGGGTTGCCAGCAAGGATTTTGCTGAGATAAAGGAAACATTCCAGGTACAAACCATTGGCACGACCCGGGAGAGGATTGTAACCCAGATCGAACTGGCTCAAATTATCGAACCGCGTTTGGAAGAGATGTTTCAACTCATCCGCCAGCAAGTGAAAGCGATGGGGTATTCCGATGAACCGGCAGGAGGATACGTTTTGACCGGAGGCGTAATGGCAACCGAGCATATTCTGCATGTGGCACAGAAACAGCTGGGTTCCGCCGTGCGAATTGCCGTTCCGGGAAATATCGGTGTGAAGGACCCGGCCTATACCGGAGGCGTTGGCATGGTTCATTATTTGCAAAAACGCGGGATTTTGCAGCTGAACAAACCCCGATCGGCTCACCACCCTCCCCGGCAGAAAAAACAGCGCGGACCTTCCGCATTCGAAAAAATGAAAAGCTGGTTAAGTGAATTTATCTAGTTCCGATCTATCGGATACAACAGAAGTTTGATTATTGGAGGGACAAGAATATGTTGGATTTTGATCTGGAAATGGAACAGATTGCCCAGATAAAGGTCATTGGTGTCGGTGGTGGCGGTAGCAATGCGGTTAACCGTATGATTGAAGCCGGAGTGCAAGGAGTGGAATTTATCGCGGTCAATACCGATGCTCAGGCGCTCAATCGTTCAAAAGCACCGATTCGTTTGCAAATCGGGGAAAAACTGACGCGGGGACTGGGAGCGGGAGCCAAACCGGAGATCGGCAAAAAAGCGGCTGAGGAGAGCCGGGAACAAATTGAAAGTGTTTTGAAGGGAGCCGATATGGTTTTCGTCACCGCAGGGATGGGTGGCGGAACCGGTACAGGGGCGGCTCCGGAAATCGCTTTGATCGCCCGGGAATTGGGAGCGCTGACGGTGGGCGTGGTAACCCGGCCGTTCACTTTTGAAGGAAAGCGCCGGGCGAGCCAGGCGGAACAAGGTGTGGCCGCTCTCAAGGAAAATGTCGATACCCTGATCGTCATTCCCAATGACCGTTTGCTGGAAATCGTCGATAAAAACACACCGATGCTCGAAGCTTTCCGCGAAGCGGACAATGTTCTGCGCCAGGGTGTGCAGGGGATTTCTGATTTAATTGCCGTACCCGGACTGATCAACCTCGATTTTGCGGATGTGCGGACGATTATGACAGAACGGGGATCTGCGCTGATGGGCATCGGGACGGCGACCGGGGAGAACCGCGCCGCCGAAGCGGCCAAAAAGGCGATCTGCAGCCCTCTTCTGGAAACTTCGATCGATGGTGCCCGCGGGGTGCTGATGAATATTACGGGCGGAACCAATCTCAGTCTGTACGAAGTTTATGAAGCAGCCGATATTGTAACCCAGGCTTCCCATGCAGAGGTGAACATGATCTTCGGTGCGGTGATCAATGAAGATTTGAAAGATGAAATCTTGGTTACCGTGATTGCAACCGGATTTGATGGCGAGCAGCAAACGAAGCAATCATCACAGCCGCAAGAACGGGGCAAAACGCATGGGAAACCGTACTTTGGGCATAAAGAGGAACCCGTTTTTCCGCCGTTCAGCCGCGTGGAAAAAGAATCCAAACCGACGGACGGAAACTTTATCGATCCATACGGGCATTTGGAGGTACCCACCTTCTTGCGCAACCGGACTAAAAATAATAAATAAACCCAAGCGAACAAAAACTGATGTTTCCGCAACAGACATCTAAAGCTGTTGAGAAGCTTCGACAGGAGGAGAGGGTTGTTTTTCTGCAAAGAAAAGCACCCGGACCCGACAGGCTTTTGGTTTGAGACTTTGTCAACAAACTGCTCTCTCTTTTTTTGCATGACGTGCACCGCAGTTTTAGGAGCGGGGCACCCCTGACTGACTCGGCCATCTGAATGGCGGGGAGGGAAGGGGGCCACCGCTCCCTTTTTTTGTTTGTTCGACGAAAAAAGCCAATTCTTCCTGGCAAGTTTAGACAGACTTTGAAATATAGATTGAGATATACTAGTTTCACTCAAACTTGGGGAGGAGGGAAACGGATTTGGTGGTTTATGCTGATGTTGTTTTCCTCCTTAACAGCTGTATGGATTTTCTCCTCCTGTGGCTGACGTCGGGAATTCGCAAACAACGTACACCGTACTGGCGGTTGATTGTTGCCGCGCTGCTGGGCGGGCTGTATTCAACCCTTTATTTGTGGTCGGCTTTCTCGCTTGCCTATTTTTTTCCGGTCAAAATCATCGTCTCGTTGCTGATGATTTGGATTGCCTTTGGCTTTCGCCATCCGCTTGCCTATCTGCGTACACTTGGTGTCTTTTATTTGGCCTGTTTTATCGCCGGGGGAGCGCTCATCGCGCTTCATTACATCGTAACAGGGGACAGCAAAGTGGCTGGTGGCATTTTTTTCACCGAGTCGGAGTACGGTTGGGGTTCCCCGGTTTCGTGGGGGCTGATCCTGTTCGGGTTTCCGCTTGTCTGGATTTACACCAAGGTCTCTCTCGGTTCGCTGGAAGAGAGGCAAGCCTTGCATCGCTATTTGACCGAGGTCAAAATCCGGTTGGGAGAACACGAAATCGCCTGCACGGGACTGATTGATACGGGAAATCAGCTGCGGGACCCGATTACACGCGTGCCTGTCATGTTAATTGAGTTCGCTCAGCTGGAAGAGCGGCTTCCTCCGGAATTCAAGCGGTTGATGAAACAGGACGATTTTGCTTTGGCATGGAGTGAACTCCCTCCGGAGTGGGCGACACGCATCCGGGTAATCCCGTTTCGGGCAGCAGGCAAGGAAAATGGCATGATGGTGGCGATCAAGCCGGATCATGTCCAAGTGCGGCAGGAAAACGGGTGGAATAAAATGGAGAAAATTCTCATAGGTTTAGATGTCGGGCGTCTGTCGTCCGATGGAACATACCAGGCGATTATTCATCCGTCTTGTATTCGGGCTGTTCATTCCTAAATGAATGAGGGGGCAGATACATGCTGGTCAAGTGGAAAATTATTTTACAGCTGCTTTGGTATCGGCTTTTGCTGTATATCGGGTCAAAAGGGGAGGAAATCTATTATATCGGTGGCAGTGAAGCACTTCCGCCACCGCTGACGCGTGAAGAAGAAGAACATCTGCTGGCAAAACTGCCCGGAGGCGATGCAGCCGTACGTGCCATCCTGATCGAGCGAAACTTGCGGCTGGTCGTTTATATTGCCAGAAAGTTTGAAAATACGGGGATTCACATTGAGGATCTCGTTTCCATTGGAACGATCGGCTTGATCAAAGCGGTAAACACATTTGACCCGACGAAAAAAATCAAACTGGCGACCTACGCCTCCAGATGCATCGAAAATGAAATCCTCATGTTTTTGCGCCGCAACAACAAAGTGCGGTCGGAGGTTTCTTTTGACGAGCCGCTCAATATGGATTGGGATGGCAATGAACTGCTGTTGTCCGATGTTTTGGGGACGGACGATGACACCATCTACCGGGACATTGAAGACGAAGTGGACCGGAAAATTTTGCGAACGGCCCTTTCCAATCTATCAGACAGGGAACGCAAAATTATGGTGCTGCGGTTTGGTTTGGATGGGGGCGAAGAGAAAACGCAAAAGGATGTGGCAGACCTTTTGGGAATTTCTCAATCCTATATTTCCCGCCTTGAGAAAAGAATTATTAAGAGATTGCGTAAAGAATTCAATAAAATGGTTTAATTTCCATGTCATTATAAATTTCCCTCCTCAGGACATACTGTCTTTTAGTTCCATCCTGAGGAGGGGAAGTCATGGCACGAAACAAAGTGGAAATATGCGGCGTAGACACTTCGAAACTCCCTGTTCTCAAAAACCAGGAGATGCGAGTGCTGTTTGGGGAGCTTCAGGCGGGGGATTTGACCGCTCGTGAAAAACTCGTGAATGGAAATTTGCGACTGGTTCTCAGTGTGATCCAGCGTTTTAATAATCGCGGAGAATGCGTGGATGATCTTTTTCAAGTGGGCTGCATCGGATTGATGAAAGCGATTGACAACTTTGACCTCAGTCAAAACGTGAAATTTTCTACTTATGCCGTGCCGATGATTATAGGGGAAATACGGCGGTATCTGAGGGATAACAACCCCATTCGCGTATCCCGTTCACTGCGGGACATCGCTTATAAAGCACTGCAAGTCAGGGACCAATTGACAAACCGCTATTCCCGGGAACCTACGATCCTGGAGATCTCCGAAGCTCTCAACGTGCAAAAAGAAGATGTCGTGTTTGCCCTGGATGCCATTCAGGACCCTGTCTCGCTGTTTGAACCTGTTTATCAGGATGGAGGCGATCCGATTTTTGTGATGGATCAATTAAGTGACGATAAAACCAAAGACGTCCAATGGCTCGAAGAGATTGCGCTGAAAGAAGCGATGGCAAAACTGAATAACCGGGAAAAAATGATTTTGTCCATGCGCTTTTTCGAAGGAAAGACACAGATGGAGGTGGCCGAGGAGATCGGGATCTCCCAAGCCCAGGTCTCCCGTCTGGAAAAAGCGGCAATCCATCAGATGAACAAATTTATCAATTAATGTGAACAAATGATATGAGGCCCAATCCGACGGCGATTGGGTTTTATTTTTTGGCTTTTTTCGGGCTGTACATTTTGTCGGACTTCGTCATATACATAAGATAAACAATCTGAGTAAACGGGGGCGGCTATATGAAAATCTCGGAGTTGCAGGCGAAAGATGTGGTGAATATCGCAGACGGAAGAAAACTGGGGCAAATTTATGATTTGGAACTGGATTTGCGGCAGGGAACCATTCGTGCGCTGGTTGTACCGGGTGAAAGCAAATGGTTTGGCTTTGTCAGCAGCGGACAGGAATGGGTGATACCTTGGAGACAGATCGTCAAGATCGGCTCCGATGTGATATTGGTGCGGCTGGATGGCCGGGAACGCGATCCCTATTACGCCCAACTGCCGCAGGAAAGCTGAAGGAGCGGGACTGAAGAGGAAGTATTTGTCCATATGCAAAGATATGATAATATGATACGAAGGAGGGAGTGTATGGAACCATTCAAATACCAGGATTTTGCCGCGATCCCTTGTTTTACACTGGAAGAGTGGGAAAAAGAGTTTCCGCATCTCGTGGTTGGATTCAGTGCCAGGAGAAAAGGGGAAGATCCGGACTGTCGCAATTATGCACTCCATGTCGGGGAGCGTCCGGAGCTGACGGTGCAAAATCGTCGCCAATTGGCCGAAATGCTGGGAATGCCCTTTGCCGCGTGGACTTGCGCGGAGCAGGTGCACGGGGTGGAAGTGGTTCATGTGACGGGAGAAGATCGCGGCAAAGGCAACACCACGCGCGAATCTGCTTTTGAAAATACAGACGGAATGCTGACGAAGGAAACAGACGTGCTGCTTACCGCTTTTTTTGCCGATTGCGTTCCTCTTTATTTCTACAGCCCGGAATTGGACATGGTGGGGGTTGCCCACGCGGGATGGAAGGGAACGGTCGGGAAGATCGGGACAAAAGTGATCGATCTGCTTGCCCAAGCGGGGGCGGACCGCGGCAACATTCGCGTGGCTATCGGTCCTTCGATCGGTCCTTGCTGCTATGAAGTGGATGACCGTGTTTATGAGCCACTCGAGCGGGCGATCGCCGATCCCCTCGCCCTGAAACGGGTTGCCGTGAGCCACATCCCCGGCAAGTGGCAGCTTGATTTGCGCAAAGCCAATGCGGAGTTGCTGAAACAAGCCGGAGTGAAACCGGAGCATATTTCTGTGACCAAATGGTGTACAAGCTGTGACAGAGATTATTTTTACTCTCACCGACGCGACCGTGGAAAAACGGGAAGAATGGTGGCATGGATTGGAAAGAAGGAAAGGAGATCCTGATGGACGAATTTGCTAATCGTTGGGAAAATGTGCAGAAAAGGATACAGCAGGCTTGCCACCGAGTCGGCCGGAACCCGAAGGAAATAAACGTCGTGGCAGTGACCAAATATGTGGATCTTGAGACAACAAAGCGTGCCCTTGATTTGGGATTATCGCACATCGGAGAGAACAAGGTTCAGGATTCGTTGCCGAAAATGGAGGCCATCGGAGACAGGGGCGTTTGGCATTTCATCGGCCGCCTGCAACGCAACAAGGTCAAAGACGTGATCGGACGGTTTCGTTATTTGCATTCCCTTGACCGGCCTTCACTGGCCGAAGAGCTTGACCGCCGCATCCGTTCGCGCCAGTGCGAACCGCTCCGTTGCTTCATTCAAGTGAATGTTTCCGGCGAAACATCAAAATCGGGAATTTCACCACAGGAATTAGAAGAATTTGCGCTCCACGTGGCGAATTATTCTACTATCGATGTGGTCGGGCTGATGACGATGGCGCCGATCGCGGAACATCCGGAAGAAGTGCGTCCTGTTTTTCGCGAGCTGAAACGTTTGCAAGAAAAAATACAACGGTTGAACCAGCCCCGTTTACAGATTCCACATTTGTCTATGGGCATGTCTCAAGATTTTGATATTGCCATTGAAGAAGGGGCGACATGGATTCGGTTGGGATCCGTGTTAGTTGGAAGAGGCAAACGGGGATGGAAGCCTTAAGGAGGCGATCTCCCATGACTTTCATGGATCGGATTATGGGTTTTTTTGGTGTGACCGACGAGGATCTGTATGAAGAGGAGACGAAGGAGCAAGACGAATCAGCTCCTTCCGTGCAAAAGGGACGGAGCAACATCGTTTCCTTGCATACACAAAAGAATATTCGCCTGGTTCTGTTTGAACCGAAGACATACGAAGAGTCTCCGGAAATCGCCGATCACCTGAAAAGCCATCGCCCGGTCGTTGTCAATCTCCAGCTGGTACGGCGGGATCAAGGGATCCGCATTATCGATTTTCTGAGCGGAACTGTTTATGCGCTGGGGGGGAATATCCAAAAATTGGGCAATAATATTTTTATATGCACCCCGGCCAATGTTGACATTCAAGGAACGATCACGGATTTCTTAAGAGAAGACGAGGCAAAAGATTTGAGGTGACCGTGTACACATGATACTTTCAATTTTAAATTGGGCATTTGAGATCTATTACATCCTGATTATTATCTACGTGTTCCTGTCTTGGGTGCCAAACCTGCAAGGGTCACCGGTAGGGATCTTGCTCCAGCGGATTGTGGAGCCCTATCTGTCGGTATTTCGCCGGTTTATTCCGCCGATCGGCATGATTGATATTTCACCGATCGTGGCCTTATTTGCTTTGCATTTTGTCCAAATGGGGATTTATGCGATTTTGGGATGGGTGGGTCTCATTTGAAACAGGCACATGAGAACATCCTGATGCATTTCCGCCCGGATGAGCGCCCGTTTGTCCTGCGCTGCCTCGATTGGGCCGAGCGGGCTTCAAACAGAAACCAGATGGTGTTGACGCCGTTTTTGGATCCGCGTGAGCAGACGATTCTTGAGACGATCGTGCGGCGCCACCCCGATCTGGTTTTCTTTGCGGATGGAGGGGCAGCAGACAGCGAGCGACGTCGCGCGGTGATCGCTCCGGATTATTATGCCCCGGATGAGCATATGAGTGGCCTGGCGTTTTTTCGGCTGGAATCTGCCAGCGGCAAACGCCTGGAGCACCCGGATGTTTTGGGAGCCCTTCTCGGTCTGGGAATCAAACGGGAAAAAACGGGAGATATTTATCCGCACGCGGATGGAGCGGATATTGTGGTGGCGGAAGAAATGGAGGAGTATGTCCGGATGCATGTTGGACAGGTAGGGCGGGAACGTGTTAACATAATAAAGATTTCTCGCGAAGAATTGACTCCGCCCGAACAAGCGTACGCGGTTCGTTCCATTTCGGTCGCTTCTTTGCGAGTCGACGCGGTCGTTGCGGAAAGTTGCCGGATCTCCAGAACGAAGGCATCGCTATTGGTGAAGAATGGAAAATGTAAGGTAAATTGGAAGTTGGTGGATCAACCTGATTATCCTGTGGAAGCAGGCGATCTCCTGTCAGTAAGAGGAATTGGACGCATACGTGTAGAAAGTATTGACGGAACAAGCAAAAAAGGAAGATTTTGGATTAAAATCGTATCTTTTATTTGAACGATATCCAAGCTTATGGCAATCTGGCAGGATATCTGGTAATATTGTCGAATAGGAAAGAATGCAATTTATCTAGGAGGTGCGGACGATGCCGCTTACACCTTACGATATACACAATAAAGAGTTTAAAAGATCTTTCCGCGGTTATGATGTAGATGAAGTAAATGATTTTCTTGATCAAATTATTAAAGACTTTGAACTCTTGACCCGCGAAAAATTGGAACTGGAGCAACAGGTAGAGGAGTTGCAGGCGGAGATCGAACGGTTGATGGAAGGCGAATCGATGTTCCAAACCGGACCGCAGCAAGCGCAACAACAGCAGACACCACCTCCGGCCCCACCGCAACCGCAACCGGTGCAACGATATCCGGAACCGATGCCGCAGTTGCAACCGTCCACGGCTGCTCTCACATCGATGGAGCAGAGCATTCACAAGTCGATTCGCGTTGCGCAGGAAGTGGCCGAAGAAGTGCGCTTGAACGCGAAAAAAGAAGCCGAGCTCATCGTGCAGGAAGCCGAGAAGAATGCCGATCGCATCATCAACGAAGCATTGCAGAAAGCGCGTGCGATCCACAGCGAGCTGCTTGATCTCAAGCAAAAAGCGACCGTTTATCGGGCACGTTTCCGCACCTTGGTGCAATCTCATCTGGACATACTGGAAAACTCCGATTGGGAGTCCTTGGAAGAATTGGAGAACGGCTTGGAAGAGCAAGGAAAGCAATTGGAGCAATATGCTGAACATACCCAGCCCAACGACTTGCTGATGGATCAGTCGACTCAGGAATATCAAGATTTCAGCGATGCGCTCAATAACGCGATGGATGACACGGCCATGATGGACGAGGTTGCTGCGACTTCTTCCTATTATGAGGATGAAGAGGAACCGCGTCGCGAATTGCGCAGAACTTCCCGTAAATTTAAGAAAAAAGCGATGTTCTGACGGGCCCCCGATCGTTCTGAAACATAGTTTCAAAATTGAGTCTGGTAATGGTAAGGAAAGGGAAGAGTAGATAGGGAAACTCGAGTACAGCGAATTAGGGATGGTGTAAGCCTAATCCGAGTTCTATCGAAAATCACCCTGGAACTGTCACCTGAAATTGGAGTAAGGTCGACCGCGTCATCTACGTTACGGATGGTTAAGAGGTTTTGCTGTCCTTTTTGCGGCGGCATAAACCAGTAGGGTGGTACCGCGGGAAACCTTCTCGTCCCTAAGTGGATGCAGAAGGTTTTTTTATTTTTCCCAATAAAGGAGTGAAGTTGAAGATGGCTGATTACAGCAAAACATTAAACCTTCCCAAAACAGATTTTCCCATGCGGGGAAATTTGCCGAAAAGAGAGCCGGAAGTGCAAAAATGGTGGGAAGAAATCGACATCTACGGCCAGGTTCTGGCCAAGAGAAAGGGAAATCCAAAATTTATCCTGCATGATGGCCCTCCTTACGCCAATGGCGACATTCACATCGGACACGCGCTGAATAAAACATTGAAAGATTTCATCGTTCGCTACAAATCGCTGAAGGGTTATTTCGCCCCTTATGTTCCAGGATGGGATACCCACGGTCTGCCGATTGAGCACGCCATTGTGTCGAAAAAGAAAGTGGACCGGAAAAATGTAGACCCGGTGCAATTCCGCGAGATGTGTAAAGATTATGCGCTTTCGTTTATAGAAAAGCAAAAAGCGCAATTCAAGCGGCTCGGTGTGCGCGGGGATTGGGATCATCCATATATCACCCTGCTTCCCGAGTATGAAGCAGCGCAGATTCGCGTATTTGGAAAAATGGTGGAGAAGGGGCATATTTACCGTGGGATGAAATCCGTTTATTGGTCCCCTTCGTCGGAAACTGCTCTGGCAGAGGCGGAAATCGAATATTACGACAAGTGCTCTGCATCGATTTATGTCACTTTCCCGGTGGAAAACGGCAATGGAGTTTTACCGGAACAAGATACCTATGTGGTGATCTGGACCACAACACCTTGGACGATTCCGGCCAATCTGGCAATCGCGCTCAATGAAGATTTCGATTACAGCCTTGTCCAGGCTGGTGAGCGCAAGCTGCTCATGGCCAAAGAGCTGGTCGATTCGGTTATGAAGACGGCGGAGATCGACAGTTATGAAACGATTGCCACCTACAAAGGAAAGGACCTGAACGGAGTGATTTGCCGCCATCCGTTCTATGACCGGAAAAGCCCGATCATCTTCGGTGACCATGTCACCCTCGATGCCGGGACAGGATGTGTGCATACGGCACCAGGCCATGGGGAAGAGGACTTCTATCTCGGGCAAAAGTATCAGTTGTGTGTCCTCTGCCCGGTCGACGGCAAGGGTAAAATGACTGCCGGAGCTCCCGGGTTTGAAGGACTGTTTTACGAAGATGCCAACAAGGAAGTGACGAAAAAACTGGAAGAAGTCGGGTGTCTGCTCAAGCTCACCTTTATCACGCACCAATATCCGCATGACTGGCGCACGAAAAAACCGGTCATTTTCCGGGCCACAGAGCAATGGTTCGCTTCGATTGACGGCTTCCGCGATGAGATGCTGGAAGAAATCAAAAACGTAAAATGGACGCCGTCATGGGGTGAAATACGGATTCACAACATGATTGCCGACCGGGGAGACTGGTGTATTTCGCGTCAGCGCATCTGGGGAGTGCCGCTGCCGATCTTTTATTGCGAAGAATGCGGGCATCCGCACATCAACGGCGAGACGATCGATTTTATTGCCGACCTTTTTGCCAAGGAAGGCTCGTCCGCATGGTATGCCAAAGAAGTGCACGAGTTGATGCCGGCAAACCAAAGCTGTTCCGAATGCGGGAGCAACCGTTTCCGCAAAGAGACAGATACGATGGATGTTTGGTTTGACTCCGGCAGCAGCCATATCGCCGTACTGGAGCAAAGGGAGGAACTGGCCTGGCCGGCTGATCTGTATCTTGAAGGGTCTGACCAATACCGCGGCTGGTTTAACTCATCCCTCTCCACCTCGGTTGCCACGAAAGGGCAGGCTCCGTATAAAGGCGTTTTGAGCCACGGGTTTACGATGGACGGCGAAGGGCGCAAAATGTCCAAATCCCTTGGTAATGTGATCGAACCGGCCAAGGTGATTAATCAATACGGGGCGGATATCCTGCGCCTTTGGGTTGCTTCCTCCGATTATCAGGCGGATCAGCGTTTGTCTGATGGGATTTTAAAGCAAATCGCCGAGGTTTATCGCAAACTGCGGAATACCTTCCGCTTCCTGCTCGGAAACCTGAATGGGTTTGATCCGGCAAAAGATCGTGTGCCGCTGGCGGAGTTGACTGAATTGGATCGGTTTGCCCTGATCAAATTGAACCGTTTGGTCGGCCGTATCAATCAAGCGTACGACGATTACGATTTTCACCAGGTTTATTATGACATCCATCATTTCTGCAACGTCTTTTTAAGCCAATTCTATCTGGATGTCCTAAAAGACCGGCTATATGTTCTGCTGCCTGATTCTCCTGTTCGTCGGTCGGCGCAAACCGTCCTGTATGAAATGCTGGTTACCTTGAACAAAATGCTGAATCCGATCATTCCCCACACTTCCGAGGAAGTTTGGCGACATACTCCGGGCGTTGAGGAAATCAGCGTTCAGTTAACGGATTTCCCTGAAGTGGAAGTTTCTGTTTTCGATGATGAACTGGAACAAAAGTGGGATCAATTGCTGCATGTTCGCGATGTCGTCCTCAAATCGCTCGAAGAAGCGCGTGCAGCCAAATTGATCGGCAACTCCCTCGGGGCGTCGGTGGAACTGACTCCGTCGGAAAAAACGTATCAATTTCTTTCCAGTGTCGATGAGCTGGAACAGGTGTTCATCGTTTCCGACGTAAAATTGAATCCTCCGTCGCATGAGGTGACGGAAGAGCAGAAAGTGCACGTGATTGTCCGTGTGGCGGAAGGGGAAAAATGCGAACGCTGTTGGGTGGTTTCCCCGAGCGTCGGCAAGAACGAAGACCATCCGACCTTGTGTAACCGCTGCGCCTCAATTCTGCGAGAAGCCCATTTTGATGTCGAGATCAATTAAACAAAACAAAAGGCCTGGCGAATCAAAAACGCCAGGCTTTTTTTATGGGATCGCCGCCCAACCGTATTTCCGCGGCGATGTTTCTATTCGGTCAAAATGCGTTGATTTGGTTTCAGCCATTGCGAGGCGATGGTAAGAACGAGAATAATGGCCAGGTAAACAATGGTGTTGATCAGATTTTTGGGAGACAGCAGGACAAAAATCATAATGGCTGCCAGGACGATTAGGGTGATGCCGGTGGTAAAAGGGAAGAAAGAGAGCCGAAAATCCGGCGTTCGTTCATATTTTCCCCGCAGTTTCAAATGGGAAAGACAGATGAGAATCCAAGTGAGTATCACAGTGTATCCGGGAATCCCCATCAGATACTGAAAGACGCTTTCGGGAGCGATGAAGGCCACCAGCGATCCCAAAAAGAGACAGACCGAGCTTGCCGCCAGGGCGTAGATGGGAACACCTCTTTTTCCCAAACGGGTAAAAAAGGCGGGTGCTTCTTTTTCGCCGGCCAGTGAATACAACATGCGGGTCGTCGCATACATCCCGGAATTGGCAGCGGATATGACCGCGGTCAGCAAAATGAAGTTCATGATGTTGGCTACTCCTTTTAAGCCGACGGCGGACAATACTTCGACAAACGGGCTTCCGCTGCTCTTTACCTGATCCCAGGGGATGAGGCCCGTAATGATCAGAAGGGGAAGCACGTAAAAGAGACAGATGCGCAAAATCACTCCTTTAATCACGCGGGGGAGCGTTTTTTTTGCGTCCTTCATTTCGGTGATGGTCAAGCCGATCATTTCCGTTCCGCCATAGGAGAAAATGACGATCAGCAATGAGGAAAGCACTCCTTGCCAACCCAATGGGAAAAAGCCGCCATGCACACGGTAGTTGGTCAGTCCGGGCGCCTGGGCCGACGGGATGATGCCAAACAGCAAAAGCGCCCCGAGGATGACAAATACGATTAAGGTAACGATTTTCACGCTGGTCAGCCAGTATTCGATTTCGCCAAACAAGCGGACGCTGAAAAGGTTGATCGCGATGATCACCAGCGTCACGATCAGACTGAGCAGCCAGACCGGGACGGAAAACCAATATTGCAAAAAGGTTCCGGCCGTAACGATCTCGACGGCCATCACCAACACCCATTGAATAAAATAAAGCCAGCCCAAAATAAAGGAAACACGAGTGCCAAACGCTTTATGAACAAGACCGCGCAAATCTGTTCCGGCAAATCCCAATGCCATTTCGGCCATGGCGCTCATGACGATATAGAGCAGGATACCGGCGAGCGCATAAGAAAAGATCACCCCGGGCCCGGCGGCAGAAATGGTTTCTGCACTTCCCTGAAAGATTCCTGCTCCGATCGCGCCTCCCAAGGCCATCATTTGTACGTGGCGCGGGAGCAGCTGTTTTTGTAAATGGTCGCTCATTTTTTCCCCCCACTTTTTTCTTTATTACCCAAAAGCATAACAGCGCTGAAGTATTTTTGGAAGATGAACAAAAAAAGCAAATGAATTCGCAATAATATAATTAACGATTTTAATGCCTGTTCCCATTTACTTTTACCTGCTTTTGCACATGAAATGCGGGAAAGAGGACAGCCTAGGAAAATAAAGAGGTTTTGTTGAAATCCAGAGGAAGTTTGGAGGAAACGGGCATGAATGAAAGCCAGCTGCAACAGCTTAAAAGCCAGTTGATCAAAGAGAAGGAAGAAATTGTCCGGCGGTTGAGCCGGAATGACAATTATGGCATGGAAGTGTCGATGAACAATTCCGTCGGGGAATTGTCGGGCTATGATAACCATCCGGCCGACCTGGGGACAGAAATGTTTGAGCGCGGAAAGGACCTTGCGCTGAATGAAGCGGATGAACGCCATTTGCAGGATATTGAGGCTGCGCTGGAACGGATGGAAACGGGCCAATACGGCATTTGCAAGAAATGCGGCAGGGAGATTCCGTTTGAGCGCCTGGAGGCGGTTCCGGTCACGGAATATTGTGTGGAGCACAATCCGCAGCAACATTCCTCGATGCGCAGGCCGGTTGAAGAGAAAGTTCTTAACCGGATTCAGATGAACAACGATCACAGCGAATCCAACTTTTATGATGGGGAAGATGCTTGGCAGGAAGTGGAGCAATACGGAACGTCCAATCCCCCGGATTTTTTTGCCAGCGGCCGAAATTACAACGAATTGACAGTGGATCACGATGAACAGAGGGGATATATCGATCTGTTGGAAGGCTTTTCAATTACGGATCAGTCCGGCAATGACAGCGGCATCACCGAGATTACCCACAATCAGTCTTATGAGCAGAAGGACAAGGAAGAATCCTTGGAGGAAAGAGATGCAGACTTTACCGGATGACCGGATGCGAGGCTTCGCGTTGCCTTGTTTGACCAGGCTTGACTGTGCTACAATCGGAGAGAAATAATGTGGAGATGCTCTACGGTGGGAGACAGGAGGAAGGCATTTGAGATATTTGATAACGGCATTTTCCATTTTGTTATTGGATCAGTGGACGAAATGGTTGGTCGTTCACAACATGTCTTTATATGAATCGATCCCGGTGATTAACAATTTCTTCTATATTACTTCCCATCGCAATCGCGGCGCGGCATTTGGGATTCTTCAGAACAAGCAGTGGTTGTTTATTCTGATTACGGTCGTCGTGATTGCGTTTGTTCTCTACTATCTCTGGCAGCTGAAACATGACCGTCCGATGATGTCCTATGCCTTTTCCCTCATCTTGGGCGGAGCGTTTGGCAACCTGATCGATCGGGTGGAAAACGGGGAAGTCGTCGATTTTTTGCATTTCCAGTTCGGGTCTTATCAGTTTCCCATTTTTAACTGTGCCGATTCGGCTATTGTGGTGGGTGTGATTGTACTAGTGATTATCACCTTGATCAGTCCCGCGGCCCAGAACAACAATGAGTTGACCAAGGCGGGGGACTCATGATGACGGAACAAAGCGGGCAAATGGAACATTATGAATGGAACCTTCCGGATGAAGAAGCAGGTGAGCGTCTGGATAAATGGATTTCATCTTTGAATGAAGAATGGACACGAACCAGGGTACAGGGATGGATTGAGGAAGGACGGGTACGGGTCAATAATCGAACCCGCAAGGGAAATTACCGGCTTAAGGCGGGGGACAGAGTGGAATTGGATGTCCCGCCGGTGGCAGAACTGGAAGTCGCACCGGAAGCGATCCCGCTCGATATTCGCTACGAAGATCAGGACGTGATCGTCGTTAATAAGCCACGGGGAATGGTGGTGCATCCCGGTGCGGGAAATACTGCAGGCACACTGGTCAATGCCCTGCTTTACCATTGTAAGGGAGAGTTGTCCGGCATCGGAGGCGTGGCGAGACCGGGAATAGTGCACCGCATTGATAAAGATACTTCCGGTCTGATTATGGTCGCCAAAACCGATCTTGCGCATCAGTCATTGGTAGCCCAGTTGAAGGAGCATTCGGTGGAACGGGCTTATACGGCGATTGTTCACGGGGTGATCCCGCATGATCACGGAACGATTGATGCCCCGATCGGCAGAGATCCGGCGAACCGGCAACGGATGGCGGTTGTCCACCAAAACAGCAAACATGCGGTTACCCATTTTACCGTACGCCGGCGATTTCGCGATGCCAGTGTGGTCGAATGCCGTCTGGAAACGGGAAGAACCCATCAGATTCGGGTTCATATGAAGTATATCGGCTATCCGCTGATCGGCGATCCGGTCTACGGCCTGAAGAAAAATTCCTATGCCATCAGCGGGCAGGCTTTGCACGCGCAAATCATCGGTTTTACCCACCCTCGCACCGGCGAACGCATTCGTTTGGAAGCGGAGTTGCCCGAGGATATGCAAAAACTGCTCGAGCGCCTGGCCGCAAAATCGTAATAAGCATTGACAATTTCCATCTGCTGATGCATAATACTCCTTGAGCATATTGGACCTTTAAATCCAGTCCAGAGAGGCTGGCAAGGGCACGGAAGTGATATAGGATTTGCATGTCCGCGGGAGGAGTATGCCCGCGGGTTGGTTACGCTTCTTGTCTGCCCTTGGACAAGAAGTTTTTTTATGGCCGTAAAAAGATGGGAAAAGGGAGGAGCAGGGCATCCGATGAGCAAAGAGAAAATCATTTTGGATGAGGCAGCGATTCGCCGGGCGTTGACCCGGATCGCTCACGAAATTTTGGAGCGAAACAAAGGCGTCGATGATTGCCTCCTGGTCGGGATCAAAACCAGAGGCGTCTTTCTGGCCAAGCGGCTGAGGGAACGCATTTACAGCATCGAAGGAAAAAAAGTTCCGATCGGGGATCTGGATATTACCCTTTACCGGGATGACCTGACGGAGAAGTATGAACATCCGGAAGTGAAGAAAACCGATGTTCCGGATATTAAAGGAAAAAAAGTGATTTTGGTTGATGATGTTCTCTATACAGGCCGAACGGTACGGGCGGCAATGGATGCTCTGGTCGACCTGGGACGGCCGCAGATGATTCAGTTGGCTGTTCTGATCGACAGAGGGCATCGCGAGCTGCCGATTCGTCCGGATTATGTGGGAAAAAACGTCCCCACTTCCAAAAGCGAAATGGTATCGGTTTTTCTTACTGAGGTCGATGAAGGAGAAGATCGCGTCAGCCTGCAAACAAAATAAGAGTTTTCCCTTTTAAGGCGGTCCCGTGAGGCCGGCAAAGGGAACGCGGAATCGTGCTGCGCATGAACGGTGTATCTATCCTGCGTCTCTTTGCCATACGGGTAAAGAGACTTTTTTTATATCAAAAAAAGGGGTGAATGTGAATGAATCGTTTGATTGAAATGGATGTGCATGAAAGGCCGAAATGGCATCGCTGGCTGTTCCTCAGTTTCCAACACTTGTTTGCCATGTTCGGCTCCACGGTGCTGGTTCCGATCCTGACCGGATTAAGCCCGTCCGTGGCCCTGATGTCCAGCGGAATCGGGACCTTGGCTTATCTGATCGTCACCAAAGGCAGAATTCCGGCATATCTCGGATCCTCCTTCGCCTTTATTGTTCCCATTATCTCTGTGTCACAAGGAGGAAAATATCTGGGCAATGCCCTGTTCGGGTGTTTTGTTGTCGGGTTGATGTACGGTGTGGTGGCGCTGATTGTTTACCGGTTCGGGGTGAAATGGCTGGATTCGCTTTTGCCGCCGGTCGTGATCGGGTCAGTCGTAATCGTGATCGGGCTGGCGTTGGCCGGAACAGCCGTCGATATGGCCGGCAAAAAAGATGTGGTCGAAGCCCTGCCGCATACAGCAGCCGGGTGGCAACACTTGGACGGAACGATTAAAAGCATCGATTCGGCAAAAGGTACGGTAACGGTGCATGTGTACTCGCTGAAAAACTTTTCTGTCGCCTTGGCCACACTGGCCATCGCCATAATCGCCAGCCTGTTTTTCCGCGGATTTTTCAGCATCATCCCCATTCTGATCGGAATTTGCGGGGGGTACCTGGTGGCGCTGGCAGCGGGCATGGTCGATTTTTCACCGGTTCATGAGGCCAAATGGTTTCAGCTTCCCCATGTCGTCTCCCCCTCGTTCTCCTGGCATGCGGCCCTGGTTATGCTGCCGGTCACACTGGTTGTCCTGGCAGAGCACATCGGACATCTGCTGGTGCAGGGAGAGTTGATGGGAAGGGATTTGACAAAAAACCCCGGGTTGTATCGTTCCCTTCTGGGAGATGGCCTGGCGACCTGCATCGCATCCCTGATCGGCGGACCGCCGGCGACCACGTACGGGGAAAATATCGGGGTCATGGCCATCACGCGCATTTTCAGCGTGTGGGTGATCGGAGGGGCAGCGGTGCTGGCGATCAGCTTCGGATTCATCGGCAAATTTGCGGCCCTGATCCAAACGATTCCGACTCCGGTCATGGGCGGTGTCTCCATCCTTCTGTTCGGGATTATCGCTTCGGCCGGTTTGCGCATGCTGATCGAACACAAAATTGATTTCAGCGACCGGCGCAATCTGGTGATCGCCGCTGTCATCATGGTGATCGGCGTGGGTGGAGCCTTGCTCCGCTTCAGCGGCATCCATCTGGAATTGGAAGGAATGGCTTTGTCCACCGTGATCGGCATCCTGTTGAATCTGGTTTTGCCCAAGCGGGCAAAGGAAGAGAAGACTGTGGCGGAAGCCGCCTGACAATGGAGGATAAACAATGAGAGCACCGATGACCCGTTCACCGTTTCGTCATTTGATGGATACGAGCGAACTGACAAAAGAGGAGATCAGACGGATTCTGGAGCGGGCCCATTTTTGGGAGGAACATCAGGCCAGCGGATTGGCTCCTTTCACGGGCAGATTTGCTGCCAACCTGTTCTTTGAACCGAGTACCCGCACCCGCTTTTCCTTTGAAGTAGCGGAAAAGAGATTGGGGATGCAAGTAGTCAACTTCACCCCGGATGTTTCAAGCAGCACCAAAGGAGAGTCCCTGTTTGACACGGTGAAAACCCTGGTTTCGATCGGAGTGGAAGTAGCCGTGATTCGCCTGACGGACGAGCAGGAATTGCTCTTTCTGATCAAACAGAACCCCGGCTGTGCGATTATCAATGCAGGGGCAGGCAGTTTTGCACATCCCAGCCAGTCCTTGCTCGATCTTTACACTCTGGTCAAGCATTTCGGGGATCTTACCGGCAAAAGAGTGGCAGTGATCGGCGATATTGCCCACAGCCGTGTGGTGCGTTCCAATCTCTGGACCCTGAAGCAATTCGGTGCGGAGATGATTGTGAGCGGGCCGGAGGAAATGCGCGATCCCGAGGTGGAGCGGATCGCCCCGTATGTTTCGTTTGAAGAAGCATTGAGAACGGCGGATGTCGTGATGTTGCTCCGGGTTCAGCTGGAGAGGCATCAAGGGAAGCTTTTTTCCTCGCGGGAAGAGTATCACCGCCGTTACGGGCTTTCCGCCGAGCGGCTCAAGATCATGAAACCGGAAGCGATCATCATGCATCCGGCTCCGGTTAACCGGGGTGTGGAAATTGCCGATGAGCTGGTGGAGCATCCCCGCTCGAAAATATTTGAACAGATGAAAAACGGCGTTTGGATTCGGATGGCGATCTTGGAACGAGCATTGGGGGAATGGTAGGGAATGAAAACGATATTGAAAAATGGCCTGGTGTTCCGGTCCGTTTCCGAGGGATGGAGCAAACAGGATATCGTGATCGAAGGAAACTGGATTGTGCAAATGGTTGACAACGCACCCGAAGAAGAGGGGGCGCGGGTGATTGATGTCGGCGGCAAACGGGTGGTTCCGGGCCTCATCGATATGCATGTCCACTTGCGGGAACCGGGATTTGAACAAAAAGAGACGATCGAAACGGGAGCGAAGGCTGCGGCGAAAGGCGGCTTTACGACGATTGCTCCGATGCCGAACACCCGGCCGGTGACCGATTCGTCCGAAATCGTGCAGAAAGTGATCAACCGCGCCCGCGAAGTCGGTCTGGTACGCGTTTTGCCTTACGGTGCGATTACAGTGAGAGAATGCGGGCAACAGCTGACCGATATGAAAAGCCTGAAGCAAGCGGGAGTGATCGGGGTAACCGATGACGGTGTCGGGATCCAGTCGGCCGGGATGATGAAAGAGGCGATGCTGCTTGCCCATGAACTGGGACTGCCGGTCGTTGCCCACTGCGAAGATGACAGCCTGGCCAAAGGCGGGGTGATGCACGACGGTGAAGCAGCCAAACGGTTCGGATTAAAAGGGATTCCTTCCGAGGCGGAGTCGGTTCATGTGGCGCGGGACATTTTGCTGGCTGAGGAGATCGGCGTTCATTACCATGTGTGCCACATCAGTGCCGAACAATCCGTTCGTCTGGTGCGCGAAGCCAAAGCGCGGGGGCAGCGTGTGACGGCGGAAGTGACTCCCCACCATCTTCTCTTGTGCGATGAGGATATTCCGGCACCGGACGGGCGCTGGAAAATGAATCCCCCGCTTCGCTCGCGACGGGACAGGGAAGCGCTGATTGCCGGATTGAAAGACGGCACCATCGACATCATTGCCACGGATCATGCCCCGCACACCAGCGAAGAAAAAGCGCTGGGCATGGAAAAAGCCCCTTTCGGCATCGTCGGCCTGGAAACAGCTTTTCCCCTGCTTTACACCCACCTGGTGCTGAAGGATGGCATTCTCACCCTGGAGGAATTGATTGATAAAATGACCCGCAAACCAGCGAAAGTGTTCGGTCTTCCTTACGGTGAGATCGCTGAAGGGAAAGCGGCCGACCTGACGGTAATTGATCTGGAGACGGAACGGACGATTGAGCCGGAAACCTTTCTCTCCAAAGGGAAAAACACACCATTTGGAGGGTGGAATGTGAAAGGATGGCCGGTTTTGACGATCATGGACGGCCGGATCACATGGGAAGATGCAAAACCGGAATCCTTGACCGGACCGGGAAAATGGACGGAACAGAAGGAGGATCAGCGATGAAGGCAAGGTTGCTCTTGGAAGATGGAACGCTTTTCACGGGAACCTCATTTGGTGCGGAGGGAAAGAGGGTCGGTGAAATTGTGTTTAACACCAGCATGACCGGTTATCAGGAGATTTTGACTGATCCTTCTTACTGTGGGCAGATTATCACGATGACCTATCCCCTGATCGGGAATTACGGGATTTCACGTGACGATAATGAATCACTGCGCCCGTACGCCCATGGTTTGCTCGTGCGCGAATACGCTGAGTATGCCAGCAACTGGCGCAACGAATTGTCTCTGGGCACATTTTTAAAAGAATACGGATTGATCGGGATCGCCGGCATCGACACACGGATGCTGACCCGGAAAATTCGCCTCCGCGGAACGATGAAAGGCGTGATCACCACCGGGAACGAATCGCCGGAAGAGCTGAAGGAGGCTCTGTCTTCGCCGATGATGCGGGATCAGGTGGCACGCGTCAGTACGAAAAGCATTCATATCGCTCCCAATGTCGGCAAACGGGTGGTGCTGATCGATTTTGGAGCCAAACACAATATTGTGCGGGAATTGGTGGAGCGAAATTGCGAAGTGATCACAGTGCCTTACAATATCACAGCCGAGGAAATCCTGCGCTTCCGTCCGGATGGGGTGATGCTGTCCAATGGCCCTGGAAATCCGAAGGATGTGCCTGAGGGAATTCGCACGATTCAAAAACTGATGGGAAAAGTTCCTCTTTTTGGAATTTGCCTGGGGCATCAGCTGGTCGCCCTCGCCGCCGGAGCGGATACGGAGAAAATGAAGTTCGGGCATCGCGGCGGAAACCACCCGGTGAAAGAACTCTCAACCGGCCGTACGGTGATCACCGCGCAAAACCACGGGTTTGCCGTGACAGCAGACTCCGTTAAAAATACTGAGCTGGAGATTACGCATATTGCCTTGAACGATGGCACGGTGGAAGGGCTCCGGCACAAAACGCTGCCGGTCATCACCGTCCAGTATCATCCGGAATCGGCCCCGGGCCCGCTCGATTCGGGTTACCTGTTCGATCGCTTCCTTGAGATGATGGAGTCTTTTGCACGGAAGGGAGAGACGATGAATGCCTAAAGATTCGACATTGAAGAAAATTTTGGTGATCGGTTCCGGGCCGATTGTAATCGGGCAGGCGGCCGAATTTGATTATGCGGGCACACAAGCCTGCCAGGCTCTGAAAGAGGAAGGACTTGAAGTGGTTCTGGTCAACAGCAACCCGGCCACGATCATGACCGACACCAACATGGCAGACCGCGTCTATATTGAACCGCTGACCGCCGAATTTATTACGCAGGTGATTCGCAAGGAACGCCCGGACGGACTGCTTCCCACCCTTGGCGGGCAAACGGGCTTAAACCTGGCGGTGGAACTGGCGAAACAAGGGGTTCTTGAACGGGAAGGAGTACGACTGCTGGGAACGGATCTCCATGCCATCACCTGTGCGGAGGACCGGGATTTGTTCCGTAAACTGATGAAGGAACTGGATGAACCGGTGCCGGAGAGCGCAATTGTTCACACGGTCGAGGAGGCGTCAGCGTTTGCCGATGAAGCCGGTTATCCGGTCATCGTGCGCCCTGCTTACACGCTGGGCGGTACGGGGGGCGGAATCGCCAGGGACAAAAATGAATTGCAAGAGATTGTTGAAAACGGGCTGCGCTACAGTCCGATCACCCAATGCCTGATCGAGAAGAGCATCGCCGGATATAAAGAGATTGAATATGAAGTGATGCGCGATGCCGCCGATAACTGTATCGTCGTGTGCAACATGGAAAACTTCGACCCCGTGGGCGTTCACACCGGTGACAGCATAGTGTTTGCCCCGAGCCAAACCTTGTCCGATCGCGAGTATCATATGCTTCGCACCTCAGCGCTCAAAATCATACGGGCGCTCAACATTCAGGGCGGTTGCAACATCCAGTTTGCCCTCGACCCGCACAGTTTCCAATACTATGTGATTGAAGTGAATCCACGGGTGAGCCGTTCCAGCGCACTCGCTTCCAAAGCGACGGGGTATCCGATCGCCCGGATCGCGGCCAAAATCGCCGTCGGTTATACGCTGGATGAACTGAAAAATCCGGTAACGGGCCAAACGTATGCTTGCTTTGAGCCGACGCTCGATTATGTTGTCAGCAAAATTCCGCGCTGGCCCTTTGATAAATTTGTTTCCGCCAACCGCAAGCTGGGAACGCAGATGAAAGCGACCGGAGAAGTGATGGCCATCGGGCGCACTCTGGAAGAATCACTTCTGAAAGCCGTGCGTTCGCTGGAAATAGGTCTGCATCATATACAGGTGCCGGACAGCGGGAAAATTCCTGACGAAAAGCTGAGAGAGCGTTTGGTGACCGCGGATGATGAATGGCTTTTCCTCGTGGCCGAATGGTTCCGGCGCGGAGGAAGCCTGGAGGAAGCTCACGAGCTTTCCAAAATTGACCGCTTTTTCCTCCATAAAGTGAAGCGGATCATCGAGTTGGAAGAAACCTTGCAGCAAGCGGAGGAACTGACGCCGGAGCTGCTGCTTGCCGCCAAGAAAACGGGTTTCGCTGACCGGACGATCGGTCAGTTGCGCGGGATGCCGGAAAATGAAGTGCGTCAGTTGCGCAAGCAATGGGGGATTCAGCCAGTCTATAAAGTGGTGGATACCTGTGCGGCCGAGTTTGAAGCGGAAACGCCCTACTACTATTCCAGTTATGAACAGGAAGATGAAGTGGTTTCCGCCGGCAAGAAAAGCGTCATCGTCCTCGGTTCCGGCCCGATCCGCATCGGACAGGGTGTGGAATTTGACTATGCCACCGTCCATGCCGTCTGGGCGATCCGCAATGCCGGGTATGAAGCGGTTATTATCAATAATAACCCGGAAACAGTGTCCACCGATTTCAATACGTCTGACCGCCTTTACTTTGAACCGCTTTATAAAGAAGATGTGCTCAACATCATTGAAAAAGAGAAACCCTATGGAGTGGTCGTACAGTTCGGCGGACAAACAGCGCTCAATCTGGCGCGGGATCTGCGCGATGAGGGGATCAACATCCTGGGCACTTCCCTGGAAGAAATCGATCGTGCCGAAGACCGCAAGAAATTTGAACAGCTTTTGAGCAAAAACAATATCGCGCAACCGCCGGGATCGGCCGTCACCTCGGTCGAAGCTGCGGTGGAGACTGCCGCACACCTGGGCTATCCGGTGCTGGTGCGTCCCTCGTACGTACTGGGCGGACGGGCAATGGAAATTGTCTACAATGAATCGGAACTGCGCAGTTACATGAAGCTGGCGGTCAAGGTAAATCCGGAGCATCCTGTCCTGATCGACCGCTATCTGCTCGGCAAGGAACTGGAAGTGGACGCCATCAGTGATGGCATCGATGTCCTGATTCCAGGCATCATGGAGCACATCGAGCGAGCCGGTGTCCATTCCGGGGATTCCATCGCCGTATACCCTCCGCAATCGATTACGCAAGAACAGAGGGAACAGCTGGTCACCATCACGGCTCAGATTGCCAAAGCATTAAACATCAAAGGGCTGATCAATATCCAATTCGTCCTGTACAAAGGGGAGATCTATGTGCTGGAAGTAAATCCGCGCGCTTCCCGGACGGTACCTTTTTTGAGCAAAGTGACCTGCATCCCGATGGCACAAGTGGCCACCAAAATCGCGTTGGGTCAATCGCTTAAAGAACAGGGATACAGCAGTGGCCTGTGGCAGGAGAGTCCGGAGGTGGCTGTCAAAGTGCCGGTTTTCTCCTTCGCCAAATTGCGCCGCGTCGATATCACGCTGGGCCCGGAAATGAAGTCCACAGGAGAAGTGATGGGGCGCGACCGCGATTATGCCCGGGCGGTCTACAAGGGGCTCCTGGCAGCGGGAATCGCCTTGCCGCGCTTTGGCACAGTCGTAGCCACGATCGGGGACAAAGAGAAGGAGGAAGCGATTCCGCTCATGCTCCGCTTCCATCAATTGGGGTATAAAATCGTCTCCACCAGCGGTACGGCAGACATGCTGGAAAAAGCGGGATTGCCGGTCGAACGCGTGCACAAATTGAAAGAAGGCTCTCCGAACATTCTCGATCTGATTCGCAACGGAAAAGCGGACCTGGTGGTAAACACCTGGACGCGCGGGCGAACACCGGAGCGCGACGGGTTCCGCATTCGCCGTGAGGCGGTCGAACACGGCATCGCCTGTCTCACTTCTTTGGATACAGTGGATGCGCTCCTCACGACGCTGGAGTCAATCCATCTCAATGCAGAACCGATCGGTGCGCCGCAAGTACCCGGAAAAAAAGCGGCAGAGGCACTGATGGTTTAAACCGATGGAGAAAAGAGGGTTGCGCCTGTGCGGACGACTGCGAACCCGCTTTTCATCTGAATTTTTCAAGGAGGGAGCAGCGTGCGGGCAGAAGAGCGGGTGATCATCGCACTGGATTATCCGGGTGCGAACGAAGCCGAACAATTGTTGCAAGCCTGGGCTTTTTCACAAAACAAACCGTTTATCAAAGTGGGTTATCAGCTTTTTTACGCTGTCGGGCCGGAATGGGTTGTGAAACGAAAACAGGAAGGATTTCCCGTCTTTCTCGATTTGAAATTGCATGATATCCCGAATACGGTTGCGAAAGGGATCGAATCTCTCAGCCGTTTCGGAGTTGATTTATTGACGATTCATGCTTGCGGCGGGCGCGCCATGCTGGAAGCGGCGAAGGAGGCTTGTGAGAAAGCGGGGGCCGGAACCCGGTTGTTGGTGGTGACGCAACTGACCAGCACCGACCGGAAAATGTTGAATGAGGAACTGGGCATTCCGGGCAGCGTTGAATCGAGTGTGATCCGCTATGCCCAATTGGCTTACCGGGCAGGGGTTGACGGTGTCATCTGTTCGGGGCGGGAAAGCGGAATGGTCAAACAGGCCACTTCGAATGATTTTCTCGCAGTAACCCCCGGAATCAGGCCTGCTCACGCTGAGGCTCAAGATCAAAAAAGAGTGTTGACTCCGGGTGAAGCGATTCAGTCGGGAGCCGATTATCTCGTCATCGGCCGTCCGATTACCCGGGCAACTGATCCGATTGCCGCGTTTGAAGCGATAGTCAAAGAGATAAAAGAAGTGTTGGAGGAGTGATAGAGATGGCATGTCTGGTGGAAGAAGCGATTGAACGGACAGGGGTTTTAAAGGAAGGGCACTTTCTGTTGTCATCCGGGCGCCACAGCGGGAAATATATGCAATGCGCCGCCCTGCTTCAGTATCCGCAGGATGCCGGGAAGGCCGGAGAAGCGATTGCCTCTCTGTTCAAGGGAGAGAAGATCGATGTCGTGGTCGGGCCGGCGCTCGGGGGCGTGATCATCGCCCATGAAGTGGCAAGGGCTTTGAACGTTCGCTGTCTGTTTGCCGAACGGAAAGACGGGAAAATGGAGCTGCGGCGCGGTTTTGCCATTCAGCCGGGTGAAAGGGTGTTGGTGGTGGAAGATGTCGTGACCACCGGCGGCTCGGTCAAGGAAGTGATTGAGTTGCTGCTTCCCCTTGGTGCCGTGATCGCAGGAGTGGGCGCCATCGTTGATCGCACCGGAGGGAAAAATCCCTTTGCTTACCCGTTCCGCGCGCTGACGAAGATTCACATTGAAAGCTATGAACCGGAAAACTGCCCTCTTTGTCAGCAAGGGTTGCCTGTGCACAAGCCGGGCAGCCGCACTGCGAAATGAGGAAGGGAGTCAGGGGACAGCCAGGATCGAAATACGGTCCCGGCTGTTTTTATTTGGGAGATGATGATTCCAAAAGGTGCGTTTCGATTTTGTTCTCGATTTTGGCGACAATCTGCCTGGCTCTGGAACTCCATTCCTCCCCGATTTTCGCGTCGTCTGTGGGCAAAGGTTCGCTGAACTGGTTAACGAGAGAACTGACAACTCCAATATCAGCAGACGGGTCGTTTTTGGTACGAAATTCATGCTTGATGACGAACGGTTTGCCCAGCCGAACGATGGCATCCTTTTCCTGCATTTCGCCTTTTACAACATATACGGGAATGCGCAAATAGTAGCGGTAACCCTGTTCATTTTCCCAATCAAGAGGATGGTCGAAATAACCGTGCTCGTAGGTCCAACCGCCTCCCAGAACGAACCCTTCCGGATAAAGCAAATCGGTCATCGTCCCGAAGCTGGTCTGAAATCCTTCAATTTTGCTTGAATCAATCGTGAGCATAATGTTGACTCCTTTGCAAGACAAAAACGGATTTACTCAGGTGAAATATTCCACGCAAGCATTTGGAAAATACCGTGCGATTTGTTCCCTCATGTGCTCTTCCAATTCTTTCATCTGCGTTTCCTGGTAAACATACTTCACTCTGCCATAGCGTCCCCATTTCTTTTTTCTTTTTTCTTCCTCCATCTCCAGTTTGGATTTGGGATACCGCTGTAAGATTATTTTCTTTGCGGTTTGTGTAAACCGGTGGGAAATCAGTTCAAATGTGAGCCCGTTTGTTTCGGGAAGTTCCTGGCTCAGCCTTTTTAACAATTGCGTGTATCCTTCTTTCCATCCGTCATAAAGAATCAATGGGGCGATGATAAATCCGAGCGGATAACCGGCCCGTGCCACTTTTCCGGCAGCTTCCACCCGTTCGTCAAAGGAAGCGGTGGCCGGCTCGAATTGGCGAATGACATAATCGGCATTGACGCTGAACCGAAACCGGGTATGCCCGTTGTGGGTTGCATCCAGCAAACTGTCCACGTTTGCGAATTTGGTGACAAAACGGAGCCTTCCCAGTTCCTGTTTTCCCATAAACTCAATCGTTTTTTTCAGCGATCCGGTTAGATGTTCAATCCCGACCGGGTCAGAGGTACATGCTGCTTCAAACCGTGTAATTTCAGGGGATCGTTCCTGTATATATTTGGCTGCCGCCTCGAAAATTTCTTCCAGATTAACGTAAACCCGGATATAGGGACGATTCCCCAGCGTTGTTTGCAGATAACAGTAGTGACAATGCCCCATACAACCGGTAGCCAATGGGATGGCATATTCCGCAGATGGCTTGGATGGTTCGAACTTCAGTGTTTTGCGCACCCCGACAACCAGCGTTTTTTTCGCGATCCGATACTTCTCCAGGTCATTTTTTCCGGGCAAGTTGGTAATGCGGTTGTGCGAAGTAGTCATCCGTACCGGAATATTTGAGTTTTTGAAACGGTTATACAGTTCTTGTCCCAATGGATACTCAAGCGCCTGGGGTTCAAAATAAATCAAATCGGGCTGAAATAATTTCATGTCATCCACCTCGACTTTAGTTTTTCCAGTCGAGGCGCTTCCTATGTTCAGAAGGGAAAGGGGACCGTGACGGAGGAAAGGGTGGTTTTGGGCATTTTTATGTTGAAAAGAAAATTGCTTGTATAGATTTTCCAATCTCATGGGTAAACTGGATTTTAGGATCAGAAGCGAAGGAGTGCAAATGATTGGATCAAGTTGTCTTGGCACGGGCTTTTTTCGGAACATCGCTCGCTTTTCATATTATTTATGCGACTTTGGGCATCGGGCTCTCTTTCATGGTATTTTTGAGTGAGCTTCTGCACAACTGGAGAAAAGACAGGGATTATGCACTGATGGCCAAACGCTGGACAAAGTCGATGGGGATTTTGCTTGGAGTGGCCATTCCCAGCGGAACGATCGTGGCCATACAGTTGTCTTTGTTATGGCCGGGTTTTATGAAAATCGTCGGTCAAGTCATATCGGTTCCGTTTGAGATTGAAATCTTTGCCTTTTTCCTCGAAGCATTAGCTTTATCCATCTATGTTTATGCCGCTGACCGCCTTTCTCCTTATATGCGTGTCATTGCCGTCTTTTTGGTGGCTGTGGGTGCGACGGCATCAGCTGTTCTCATCACATCCGCCAACACGTGGATGAATACCCCGGCAGGTTTTGACATGAAACCGGATGGAACGATTTATCATGTAAATCCGTGGAAGGCTTTCTTTAACCCCAGCTTTGTGGACACAGCCTATCATGTGGTGATCAGCGCTTTGATGACAGGGGCTTTTGCCGTGGTATCGGCCGCCGCTTACCGTCTGTTGAAAAGCGGCCGCGAAGAAGAAGCCATCCATCGCAAAGCTCTCATTTTGGGATTGGTAACAGCGTTTATCACTTCGTTCTTCACCATTTTTACCGGCCATGACTCCGCCCAAAACCTGCATCGGTATACACCGGAAAAACTGGCGGCGGCAGAGGGCCTGTTTGAAACGACAAAGTATGCCCCGATTGTCATCGGCGGTTTTGTCGATCAAAAGGAACAAACGGTTAAATACGGGATTGAAATTCCGTATTTTCTCAGCTTCCTCGCCGGAAACCGTTTTGATACGGAAGTGAAAGGCTTGAACGAATTTCCACGGGATACATGGCCGCCTGCTTATGTCCATACTTTGTTCAACGTGATGGTTGGAATCGGGATTCTGTTGTTTGTGGTCACAGCGTACAGCCTTTATTACTGGTGGAAAAAGGCTCGGGCCGGAAAGCCGTTTCCGCGCTGGTTATTGTGGGGATTGGCTTACAGCGGTCCGGTTTCCATGCTGGGAATTGAAGTGGGCTGGATCTTCAGTTGCAGCGGACGGCAGCCGTGGACGATTTACGGGTTTCAACGAACGACCGAAGCGGCGACCAAGGCGGGAAACCTGGGGGGTTTGTACATCCTGTTTTCCCTGGTTTATCTCATGTTAAGCGTGATGGTGGCAGTGGTGTTGATTTCCTATTTTAAGCGCAATCCGCTCAGAAAAGATCTGGATCTACTTAAACATGTAGGAGTGAAACCACATGGTTCAACCCATTGAACCCTCAATTGCAATCTTGCTGGTATGGTTGCTGTTGTATATTTACAGTATCGCCGGATCGGTTGATTTTGGGGCCAGCTTTTGGGCGATGGTTTACGCGGATAAAAATACACGGGCCGGGCGGATTGCCAATCGTTTTTTGTCACCCACCTGGGAAGTGACCAACACCGTTCTCGTGTTGCTGGTTGTCGCCTTCGTCGGCTTTTTTCCCAAAGCGGCGTATATTCTCGGTACGGTGTTGCTGGTTCCGGTCAGCATCATTTTGCTCCTCATCGCCATTCGCAGCGCGTTTATGGTTTTTGCCTATTCGGTGGAGGGGTATCAAAAAGCGCTGCGCATTATTTCCGGATTGACGGGGCTTTTTGTCCCGGCACTTCTGATCAGCGCCCTTCCCGTGACTGAAGGAGGTTTTGTCAGGAGATTGGCGGACAGGGAAATCCTGCTGTTCGATAAATGGCTGTCCAGTCCTTCTGTCTATTTATACATGTTGTTCGGTCTGACATCGGAGTTATTTTTGTCCTCTCTGTTTTTGGCCGATTATTCCCGGGAATCGTCGGACGATGAGGCTTACCGCCTCTACCGGAAAATCGCGTTGATCTTCGGTCCGGTCACCATCCTTGTGGCAGTGCTGACTCTTTATTTTTCCAAGCCGGAAGCGCAGTGGCTATTATTGGGTTTAAGCAGGCAAAAAGAGTGGTTTGCCCTTTCGATCATCGCCTTTTTGATCGCTTATGTTTCCTTGTGGTGGAAGGATGGCAGGCCAAGGGTGGCAGTGGTGTTTGTGGCCATCCAATATGCATTGGCCACCTTCGCTTACGGCGTCGCACATCTTCCGTATATCGTTTACCCGTTCATGACCGTCAATGAAGCGTTTACCAATATTGACACGTTTTATTCGCTGTTGAAAGTCTTTGCAGTCGGTCTCGCTCTCCTGTTGCCCGGATTCCTTGTTTTTTGGAGATTTTTTCTGAAGGATAAGCGGTATTTGCAAAAAAGTTGAATCCCGCCGTTTCGCTTTCGTCAGTGAACAGGGGTTGTGTGAAAGCCGTATGCTCCCATGGAAAAAAACATATTCTAAGGGTGTCAGATGGCCATACATTGGCCCCTGGCTGATTTTGATGAATGAGGGGGATTTTGTTTGATGGGAATGAAGGATATTACAGAGAAAGTGTCAGCGAAGTTTGAAGGAGGCAGATTGGTTTTTTACCACAACCATGAGCCCATCGGATCAATGGATCTCGGAACCAAAGAGATTCAAATGAATGATGGTTATGATATGAAAAATAATCTCATTCTGGCCAGTGAAAAAAATACCAAACTGAAGGATCACTATACGGAAAATTGCGATGCCGGATGGTGCTGAGCCGCATCGCTTATTTTTTGGAAAAAGAAGAGCCCGGGTTCAAACCGGGACCATCATGAGGACAGATAAGATCAGGCTTTAATTTTCCCGTTTAAACAGGGTTTTTTTAATTTCTCTTATCTGTTCAATATGCCTTTTCTCATGAGCGGCCGCCACCTCGATCCATTGGGACAGGGGAAGAAGGCCCAAAGGGGGGTAGACGGCGGCTTTGTGCGTCAGCACATGAGGGTCCAGCTGTTCGTATGCCTCCCGTAGTTGCTCCCGCGATTTGCCCAGTTTTTTTTTCAGGGAATCGAGTGTTTGAAATTCTTCTTTTGGTTCCAGGTGGGATAAGAAGACCTTCACTTTTTTGGTCCGATCCAATAACGGATCAAGCGGCTTTGTGGGGAAAGGGGTTTCGCTTTCTTCAAATAATCCGTGCTTTAACTGGGATGCGATCGCCCGTTCCACCAGATGGATGTGTTCGATTACCTGCGCGATGGACCATCCATCCTCAAACGGTTTGCGGTTCGCATCCTCATCACTGATCAAATCGATCTCGTTCAACAATTCGTTTCGTACTTCGTCCAACCCCAACATGACGTTTCCTCCTCTCTTGACATTTATAATTCGGCGACATGGAACTTCATTCCTGCTTAACCTCTTGTTAGCAAAAGAAAACAAAATGATTTTAATATAAAACATTTTAAATACAATAGACAACGGTCGTGATGATCTTTTTTCGGGCAGCAAAAAGCCCCCGCTTCGGGCTGGAAGCAGGGGGCAGAGGGAAGGGGATTTTTATTCTGGCTGGCGTTCGAGGATTTTTTTAATCTGTTCTTCTTCAGGCGTGACATAAAGCGTTTTTTGATTCTCATACGTGACAAAACCCGGACGGGCACCGGATGGTTTTTTCACATGCTTGATCAGGGTATAGTCGACAGGAACCCGGCTCGACTCCCGCCCTTTGCTGAAATAAGCGGCCAGCATCGCTGCTTCGAGAAGCGTTTGATCGGTTACCTGTTTGGAGCGGATCACCACATGAGAACCGGGAATCTCTTTGGTATGAAGCCAGGTGTCTGTCGAGGAGGCGAGCTGGTGGGTCAGATAATCGTTTTGTTTGTTGTTTTTTCCGACCAGAATCACGGTTCCATCCCCGCTTATTACCTTCAACGGGGCAGGGACATCCTTGCGCTTTCGCTCCCGCTTGTTTGACTGCCTTTTCAACCAGCCCTGCTCAGCCAGTTCATCCCTGATCTGCTCCACTTCACGCAAACTGCAGTTTTCCAGCTGGACAAGCACCGATTCCAAATAGAGGTTTTCTTCTTTTGCTTTTTCAATTTGCTCTGTGTTCCATTTTTTGGCCGCTTTTAATTTATTGTACTTCTTGAAGTAGCGCTGCGCGTTTTCCGGGGGAGATAAAGTCGGATCGAGGGGAATCGTCACCTCGGGTGTTTCCGGATCGAAGTAGTTGATCGTTTTGACTTCGGTATCGCCGCGTTTAATCTGATAAAGCGAGGCGGTGACCAATTCGCCGAACATCCGGTATTGATCCGCTTTGTCCGCCTGATTGATCTCATTTTGCAAAATCTCGATTTTCTTGGTGTTTTTCTCGATTTCATTTTTTAATTTGCGCATCAAATCATGGGTTTGCTGGCGGATGCGGTCTCGCTGGGCTTTTCCGTAATAAAAGTGTTCCAGGCATTCGCTGATCGAGGGGAAGGATTGGATCTCTCCGTCAAGGTGAGAAAGCGGCCACACATAAAAATGACTTTTTTGCTTTGCCTTTATGATGACAGGGCGAAAATCGTGCTCCCTGGCGCGTTCCATATAGGAGCTGAACGTTTCCCAAAGTTGATCCCGGCTGCCGGGGCCGGTTTGCTCCACGATTTCTTTTGCCAGAAGGGGGCTGATTCCGGTGAAACGCGCGACGATCTGTTTGTCCAGCCGCCCGCCGTTGTAATCAAAGCCTGAGATAAATGTATTTTTATCTGCCGTCAGCGGATTTCGCTTTCCTTGTGACGGCGGCTCGAGATAAGGGACACCGGGATAGATCTGCCGATACTTGCTGATGGCGTGACTGACGCGGCGGATCCCGTCAAAAACGACATTTTTCTCCGGGTCGAGCAAAATAATGTTGCTGTGGCGCCCCATGATTTCCATCACCAGGCGCCGTTTTACCACATCTCCAAGTTCGTCGCGGGTGCGAAAATCGATTTGAATGATGCGCTCCATTCCAACCTGATGAATCGATTCAATAATTCCCCCCTCGGCGTGTTTGCGCAGGAGCATGCAAAACATCGGAGGTTCCGAAGGGTTATCTGCTTTTGCCTTTGTGAGCTGAACACGGGCAAAAGCAGGATGAGCCGATAGCAGCAACTGATGATTTTTTCCTTGGGAACGTATATGCAAGATGAGTTCCAGGTCAGCCGGCTGGTAAATTTTCGTGATGCGCCCGCCGCTTAATACCTGGTTTAACTCATGAACAACAGCGCGGGTAACAATTCCGTCAAACGACATCAGGATTCATCCTTTTCTCTGAAAGAGTCTTCTGTGAAAACGTGTTGCAAGCCAGGCGGTGCTGCCCTGCATGACACGAAGATGGCTCTATTCATTTTACTACAAAGTGTAAAAAAACGAACCCGGGTTTTGTTTCGCAGAAACTCGGGTTCGATTCGTTGGCATCAAAATTTGTTGATATGGAAATTATCCCGCAGCATGGTCCAGTTTTCGGGAAAGCTTTCGCCCAATACCCAGTAACTGATCCCGTGCAGTCTGTACTGCTTCACCAGATTGAACTTGGCTTGTATGCTTTGTGCATCTTCAAACCAAACTTCATGCCGTTTGCCGGCTCTGTCCGTGTAACGGAACCAAGGAGCTTCATCCCGTTTGCTGTACCGGACTTTGATTCCCTTTTGATGGGCGAGGGTATCCGCTTCTTTCGGGGATATCCGTTTGGCCGGAGGGCCGCCTTTTTTATAGGGAAGGGTCCAATCGTACCCGTACAACGGAGCGCCCATGATAATTTTTCGGGCGGGGATTTTGGTTTTGGCATATTCAATCACTTTGCGAATTTGCGGTGCGGGGGATACCGCCATCGGAGGCCCGCCGGTCCAGCCCCATTCGTAGGTCATCAGAATGACAAAATCGGCGATTTTTCCGTGAAAAGCATAGTCGTGCGCCCCGTGCCAGGGTCCGCGATCATGGTCGCTCTGCTTGGGGGCAAGTGCAGTGGAAACGATAAATCCTTCCCGTTTCGCCAATGGAACCAGGGTGGTCAGAAAACTGTTGTACAAATGGCGGTCCTGAGGGTGAAGATGTTCAAAATCGACGTTGAGTGCCCGATATCCTTTTTGTTTCATCACGCGGATCACATTGGCGATCAATTTTCGTGAAGCTGCTTTGTTTGTGAAGATCCGGTGGGCAATGTCCGACTGAAAATTGCCGTTGGCAAAATTGGTAATGACCAGCATCGGAACGGCTCCGTTTTTGCGCGTGGTTATTAACGGAGCCGTATCATTGAGAGGAATCAGACTTCCGTCCGACCGGACGCGGTAGCTGAAAAAGCTGATATAAGTCAGATTGGGTGCCGCTTGGTTGACTGCTGCCACCGCTGTTTTGGGATCGTCGACTTCCAAAAAACCGATGGTATCAATATGGGGTTTGGCCGCCGGCGGTTTTGTTTTTTCCCGGGGTTTGACAGGGACCGTTCTGCCACGGGTGTTCATCGGTTCTGTATGATTCGTCCGATATGCGGTCGCCTGGGGGCGTTTTCCCCCGCTTTCCTTTTTAGTCGGGGCCGAGCATCCTGTGAAAATAAGGGTTAGGACAGTAAATAATAAAAGAATACGTTTCATTTGTCTCACCTGTTTTTCATAATTTTATCCTTTAGTCTTCTTGAACTGCTTTTTTTTATGCACCGGGACTGAATCGCTGTGCAAGGCATGTTTGAAAGCTCGTCTGAATAGATTGGAAAATAGACAGATGGGACAAAGGAGGAAGAAAGTTGGCGGAACAAGCACGATGGATTGATTGGGATCCAGAACGGGTTGCAGCTTATTTTGGGGTGAATCCCTCTGTTGGCCTGAACGGGGATGAAGCGAAGGAACGGCTCAAGCGGGCGGGTTACAACCGGTTGGCGGAAGGGGAGAAAAGCTCGCTGTTCGGACTGTTCATCGACCAGTTCAAGGACTTTATGGTACTGGTCCTTCTGGTGGCGACACTGATTTCCGGTTTGCTCGGAGAATATACGGATGCGATCGCGATCATCGCCATTGTACTGTTAAACGCTTTTCTCGGATTCATACAGGAAGTGCGTGCGGAGAAATCACTGTCCGCCTTGAAAAAATTATCCGCGCCGACAGCCAAGGTGCTCAGGCAGGGAAAATGGACCCGCATCGATGCTTCCCTGCTGGTTCCGGGCGATGTGGTGGCGCTGGAAAGCGGGGACCGGATTCCGGCTGATCTTCGTCTGATCAAAGCGGAAAGCCTTTATATTGAAGAGTCGGCGCTCACCGGGGAATCGGTTCCCGTGGAGAAAAACAGCGCCCCTCTCCCCCATGCCGATGTTTCCCTGGGAGACCGGAAAAACATGGGCTATATGGGAACGATGGTTGTCCGGGGAAACGGAACGGGTATTGTGGTACATACGGGCATGGAGACGGAAATGGGACGGATTGCCCATCTGATCGAAACGACGGAGACAATGGACACCCCGTTAAAACGGCGGCTGGAGCAACTGGGGAAGATTTTGATCATCGTGGCGCTGCTGTTGACGGCGCTTGTCGTGGTTACCGGGATTTTGCACGGCCAAGATGCATATAGGATGTTTCTGGCCGGAGTTTCGCTGGCAGTTGCCGCCATTCCCGAAGGATTGCCGGCGATTGTCACGATTGCCCTGGCTCTCGGGGTGCAGCGCATGATCAAACGCCGGGCCATTGTGCGCAAACTCCCGTCTGTCGAGACGCTGGGGTGTGCGACTGTGATTTGTTCGGATAAAACCGGTACGCTGACGCAAAATAAAATGTTCGTCACCCATATTTGGACCGATCAAAAATTGATTCAGGTGACCGGAAGCGGCTATGAACCTGTTGGTAAATTCAAGTTGGGAAAACAAGAGATCGATGCGGCCAAAGAGCCTGCTTTAAAACAGTTACTGGAGATTTCCGCCCTCTGCAACAACGCCTCCCTGATTAAGGAAAAGGGGGCAGGGGTAATCAAAAAGCGGACGGTTTGGAAAATTGACGGTGATCCCACTGACGGAGCGCTCATCGTAACTGCGGGCAAAGCGGGCATTACTGGTGAAACGCTGAAAAAAGAATGGGTGCGGGTCAAAGAGTACCCCTTTGACTCTGAACGGAAAATGATGTCTGTTTTGGTGAGAAACAAAAATGGGAAGCAGCGTCTCTATGCCAAAGGCGCTCCCGAGATTTTGATCGGACGATGTACTCATATTTATTCGAAGGGAAAAGTGGTGCCACTTACGCGGGAGCATAAGCAAACCATTCTCAAAATGAATGAACAATTGGCGGCGATGGCCTTGCGGAATCTGGCATTTGCATACCGCGAAGTTCCGCAGACCACCAATCTCAATAAAGATTGGCAGATAGAACAGAATCTCGTTTTCGTCGGTTTGGCTGGCATGATCGACCCGCCGCGGGGAGAGGTCAAAGAAGCGATTGAGGTTTGCCGTCGGGCGGGGATCAAAACGGTGATGATAACCGGAGACCATCAGACGACAGCGGTGGCCATTGCCAGCGAACTGGGCATCAAGCGGCCCGAAGGTTTGACACTGAGCGGACAAGATCTTTACAATATGAGCGATGAAGAGTTTTTGCGTGTGGCAAATGAGGTGGATGTTTACGCGCGCGTATCGCCCGAGCATAAGCTGCGCATCGTCAAGGCGCTGCAAAAACACGGACATGTCGTGGCGATGACGGGCGATGGAGTAAATGATGCGCCCGCCATCAAAGCGGCGGATATCGGGATTGCCATGGGCGTGACGGGAACGGATGTGTCAAAAGAGGCCTCTTCCCTGATCCTTGCGGATGACAATTTTGCCACCATCGTCTCGGCTGTTGAAGAAGGAAGGAATATTTACGATAATATTCGCAAATTCATCAGCTATTTGCTGGCCAGCAATGTCGGGGAAATTTTGATTATGTTCTTGGCGATGTTGTTCGGTTTTCCGTTGCCTCTGGTTCCGATCCAGATTTTATGGGTTAATCTCGTGACAGACGGACTGCCGGCAATGGCCCTGGGAGTCGACCCCGCGGAAGACAATACCATGGAACGGGCACCGCGAAACAGCAGGGAGAGTGTGTTTGCACGGGGGGTTGGATGGAAGATTGTCACCAGGGGGTTGCTGATCGGCTTTTGCTCACTGGCGGCATTCTGGGTTACTTATGCCGAGTTCCCCGATGATCTGGTCAAGGCGCAAACCGTCGCCTTTGCCACGCTCGTTCTGTCCCAGCTGATCTATGTTTTCGATTGCCGCTCACAGGGCACGATTTTTCAGCGAAATCCGTTTGACAATCCGGCGCTGGTGCTGGCGGTTCTTTCATCTGTCGCCTTGCTGCTGGCAGTTATCTACTATCGGCCCCTGGGACCGGTCTTCCATACAGTACCGTTGGGGCTGAGGGAATGGATTCTGGTGACGGTAACATCCACACTTCCCGTCATCGTCGCCGGTTTGTTCGATGTCATGAGACCGCGCAACTGGCATCTCAAGCGAATCGCCAACAGTTAAGACAGAAGGAGAGAGACCATGAAATTCACAAAAATGCACGGTCTTGGAAATGATTTTATTATTGTGTATCAAAACCACACGCCGAATCTGGAGGAATTTTCCCGTCTGGCGGTACAAATGTGCCACCGCCACACCGGGATCGGAGCAGACGGACTGGTGGTGGTGTACCCGTCGGAGAACGCCGATGCAGCGATGCGCATTTTCAATGCCGATGGCTCGTTGACGGAACAATGCGGCAATGCCATGCGCTGTGTCGCCAAATACTGCTACGAACGCCTTTCGGCATTAAAAGACGAGTTTACGCTGGAAACGAAGGTGGGTTTGCAGACGGTATGGGTGGACGGAAGCCTGGGAAAAGCGGAGAAGATTCGTGTCGATATGGGAGAGCCGGTTTTGGAGCCTTCGCGAATCCCGGTCGTTGCAACCGGCCGGCGGGTGATCAACCAACCGGTCGAGGCCGGAGGTGCACAGTTTTACTTTACCGGCGTGTCGATGGGGAACCCGCATGCTGTCATCGAGGTAGACGATGCTTCCCGGTTTCCTGTGGAAAAATGGGGTCCGATCCTGGAAACGCACCGGCTGTTTCCCAATAAATCCAATGTGGAATTCGTCACTTTTCATTCCCCGTCCGAGGTGACCATGCGGGTCTGGGAACGCGGGGTCGGACAAACAATGGCTTGCGGTTCGGGAGCATGTGCAACGCTGGTCGCCGGTGTTCTTCTCGGAAAATTGGCGCGCCGGGCGGTGATTCATCTGCTTGGAGGCGATCTGGAGATCGAGTGGAGCGAAGCGGATAACCGGGTTTATATGAGCGGGCCTGCTGCTTTCGTCTATGACGGAGTTTGGTTGCCGGCTTAAAAGGAATGAAGCCAGAATCCAAAGCAAATGATGGATTCTGGCTTTTTCTTCATCCCCAGCGGAACGAATCGGGTGAATCCGCTTCATCCTCCGGGGGAGAGGTTGGGACAGTTGCAAGGCCGTTTCCCGGCGGGCCTTGGCGGTTTCGATTGCGGCGTCGCAACCAAACGGCCAGGGCAATGATCAGGAGCAGCATGATCAGGAGAATCAGAATACCCCAAGTGATCGGGTTGGGGATTTTAACCGACATATAGATCGGGTTGTCTTCTCCGGGATGGATTTTCCAAGTGAGCGTTTTCCCATCCGGACTAACCTGCGTGGCGTTGCTTTGGTCCGCCTTAACCGGGAGAGTCAGGATAAAGCGCAGATTCATCTGATTAAAAAACAATTGATCGAGTCCGTAGGCGCCATCCGGTTTTAAATGGGTCAGGTCGACATGGGTGTTGTACACCAGTGTAGTGGTGAACAAACCGTTTTTTATTTCAAAATCTTTTCCCGGCCCTCTTACCGTTGGGAACGTCCCGGCGGTCAGCGGATGTTGATCCTGCGGGAGCGAAGCGCTTTGCTTGCCGAAGAAGTGAAAAGCGGAATTGGCCTGCTCTTTCAGCTCTTTTCCCGGCGGATCATCGATGACGCTGTCCACCTCTTTGACGGCAACCCATCCCTGTTTATCGCCTTCGTCCAAGGGACGGATCTGGTAGCCGTGATTCGCCAGGCGGTTTTTCAAGTCATTGAATTGCGGGAGGATCAGGGGGTTGGTTAACACTTTAAGTTCATATTGGCCCGACCCGTCCCGGTTGATCGTGACATGCAGATCGGCATCGATGCATCCGGTGAGAAAGACGGTGAGGATGAGCAAAAATCCCATGATCTTTGTCCACTTTTTCTTCATTTGCTGCCTCTCCTTTTTGATTTCGGTTTACTCAGGGGGGCGGCCGAGAATGGGTTGGAATAATGGAAAATTTATTGCTTATTGCGCAATGGAATGCAATTTCTATCATTGTAATGAAGTTGAAAATGGGTGTCAAAGCGGGGAGGGCGTGAAAGCCGGAAATGGAATCTTTCATCCATTCGCGTATGGGAAAAAGTCGGTTTGATCAGAACAGGGACGACTGAAGAATCAATTCTATGGGTATATCCCCGGCAAGCGGGGAGATTGTCCATTTTGCAGGGGAATCGTCCATTTTTTAGAAATGAAAGCGTTTTTATGACTTGTGCTGTTTTTTGAAAATGGATTTTGGTTAAGTTAAAATGGGAGTGATTTTGAGAAAAAAATTATCCGGAGGTTAACATGAATAAAATTCAGTTTGATTATTCCAGTGCCACTGCCTTTATGAACGAGCATGAACTGAAGCAAATGCAGCCAGCCATCCGGATGGCCCACGATTTGCTAAATAACGGGACAGGCGCCGGATCGGACTTTCTCGGTTGGGTAAATCTTCCTTTTCAATACGACAAGGAAGAATATGCCCGGATTAAAAAAGCAGCCGCCAAAATTCAGTCTGATTCGGACGCGCTGGTCGTAATCGGAATCGGCGGTTCCTATCTGGGTGCGCGTGCCGCGATTGAAATGCTTTCTCATACCTTCTATAACGAATTGCCGAAAGATAAACGTCGCACACCGCAAATTTATTTTGCCGGAAACCATATTTCTTCCACTTATTTGGCTCACCTTCTCGAACATTTGGAAGGCAAAGAGGTAAGTGTGAATGTGATTTCCAAGTCGGGAACGACGACCGAACCGGCCATCGCCTTCCGCATTATCCGTGAATATATGGAGAAGCGCTACGGAAAAGAAGAGGCGCGCCGCCGTATTTATGCCACAACGGACAAGGCCAAAGGAGCCTTGAAGAAGTTGGCCGATGAAGAGGGATACGAAACGTTTGTGATTCCCGATGATGTGGGCGGCCGGTACTCTGTTTTGACGGCGGTCGGACTTCTGCCGATTGCTGTCGCCGGGATCGATATCGATGAAATGATGGCCGGTGCGCAAGCAGGGGTGGAAGCATACCAAACACTGGATCTCGAAGCAAACCCGAGCTATCAATATGCAGCTGTGCGCAACATTTTATACCGCAAAGGAAAAACGACGGAGATCCTGGTTAACTACGACCCGGCGCTGCAGTATTTCAGTGAGTGGTGGAAACAGCTGTTTGGTGAAAGTGAAGGGAAGGACCAGAAAGGGATTTTCCCGGCGTCCGTCAACTTTACGACCGATCTGCACTCCATGGGTCAATACATCCAGGAGGGGCTGCGCAACATCTTTGAAACCGTCGTCTTTGTCGGAAAATCGCGCGAGTCGTTGCTCCTGACAAAGGATGAGAGCGATTTGGACGGCCTGAACTATTTGGCCGGGAAAGATCTTGATTTCGTGAACAGCAAGGCCTTTGAAGGAACCATGCTGGCCCATGCGGATGGCGGAGTTCCCAACCTGGCGGTCAAAGTGGAGGAAATCAGTCCGTACACCTTTGGGGCGCTCGTCTATTTCTTTGAGAAGGCTTGCGGCATCAGCGGGTATTTATTGGGGGTAAATCCCTTTGATCAGCCGGGGGTTGAGGCGTATAAGAAAAACATGTTCGCCCTGCTCGGGAAACCGGGATTTGAAGCGCAGCGGGATGAACTGCTGAAACGCCTGAACAAGTAAAGCGAATGAGAATTCATGTCCAACCGGGCATGAAGTGATGTCCACAACCTTTTGCAGAAGGGGATTGGTGCTTTTCTGCGGCGGCTTGTTCCACGACGGGCCGGGCCAAGAGAAGCACCGGGATCCCTGACGGGATTCTATATGGGTTTTTAGACTTAACAAGTGAGCCATGTCCAACCGGGCATGGTTTTTTTATTCAATTGGATTGCCTCGCCAAAAAGCGGGAGATCTGCGTTCTTATGGTCGGTCAGTCGTGCTCTGTTTCCACTCGATTTTAAAACTTCAACGTGAATATTTTTATTGTTGCTTGCATTGGCCGGTCAATCTGTTTATACTGTACATATACGATATATACACTTGGATGGGTTGAAGATGAAAATCATCATTTCGCAAACCGGAGACCAACCGATTTATGCCCAGATCGCGGTGCAAATCAAACATCAGATTTTCAACGGGATTTTGCAGAGCGGCGATGCCCTGCCCTCGATCCGCAAATTGGCCAAAGAACTGAAAGTGAGTGTCATCACAACCAAACGAGCGTATGAAGAATTGGAAAAAGAAGCGCTTATTCGGACCGTTGCGGGAAAGGGAACCTTTGTCACGGCCCATGACCAGTTTTTCCTGCATGAAAAGAGAGTGGAAGAACTGAAAGAAAAGTTGGGCCCCGCCATCAGAGAAGCGAAGGAAATCGGGTTATCCCTGCAGGAAGTGACGGCCCTGGTCGAAACTATCTTTCGGGAGGAAGCACCATGAGTTACATCTTGGATGTAAAGGATTTGCGTAAAGAATATAAGGGATTTTCCCTGGGCCCTTTGTCGTTTCAGCTGGAACCGGGCTATATCATGGGTTTGATCGGCCCAAACGGTTCCGGCAAAAGCACCACCATCAAAGCGATTCTCGGCTTGATCCGGCCGAACGGGGGTTCCATCCGCATTTTTGGCAAAGATCAGGCTAAAGAAATGCAGGCAATCAAACAGCAGATCGGATTTGTTTATGACCAGAACCATTTTTATGACGAGTTTACGATCGGGGAAATGAAGAAAGTGATTGCCGGATTTTACGAATATTGGGATAATTCCTTGTTTTCGCAGTATATCGACCGGTTTAACCTGCCGGTGCGAAAAAAGATCAAAGAGTTTTCCAAGGGGATGAAAATGAAATTTTCCCTGGCCGTGGCCTTGTCCCACCATGCCAGACTGATCATCATGGATGAACCGACTTCAGGGCTTGACCCGATTTTTCGCAGCGAATTGCTCGATTTGTTGCTGGAGATCATTCAGGATGAGGAGAAAGCGATCTTCTTCTCTTCCCATATCACTTCTGATCTGGAACGGGTCGCTGATTATATCACGTTCATCCATAACGGAAATCTGATTTTCAGTGAGAGCAAGGATGACTTGCTGGATACCTACCGCATCGTCAAAGGCGGACCTGATCTTTTGGAGCCGTTGCAGGAAGAGGGGCTCTTGACGGGGGTTATCAACAACCAGTTTGGCTTTGAGGCGCTGACGGCGGATGTTGCAGCGGTCAACGACCGGTTTAAGGGCCAGGTTATCATGGATAAGCCCAGTTTGGAACAAATCATGGTGCATATGGCAAGAGGTGAACAGTATGCGTAATCTTCTGTTAAAGGACTTGATTTTAACCACAAGGAATTGGCTTTTTCTTCTCCTGTGCACAGCGTTGCTGATTATTTTTGTCTTTGCCAATTCAACGCAAACAACGTTTTTCTATGCGATGGAAATATTTGTCATTTCCTATGCCCTTTTCAGTTCAGCCATTTCCTATGATGACAAAAATAACAGCGACATCCTTTTTAACAGTCTGCCCATAAAAAGAAGCCGGATTGTGATGGCCCGCTACCTCAGCCTGTTCATGTTTGTCCTGATCGGCACCTTTCTTTCCCTCCTCATCGGAGGGGTCAGTCAGGCAGTACA
The DNA here is from genome assembly GCF_000763315.1 of Thermoactinomyces daqus. Classification (GTDB taxonomy): domain Bacteria; phylum Bacillota; class Bacilli; order Thermoactinomycetales; family Thermoactinomycetaceae; genus Thermoactinomyces_A; species Thermoactinomyces_A daqus. The sequence continues at coordinate 111,162 of NZ_JPST01000013.1, forward strand.
TCCCGGCCTTTTCCAACCGTTAATGATGTCAGCACAGCAAAGTATGCTGATGGGAGCAATCAGTTTTTGGCTGACCAGCATACTCTACCTTCCCCTCTATTTTAAATGGGGATATCAAAAATCGAGGGTATTCAATGTTGCCATCTTTTTCTCTGTCTTCTTCATCCCGGTGATTATCGGCAGCCTTGAACGGGTGATTCCGCAAAGCATTCTCAAAAAAGCGATTGACTTTTTCAGGGGACAACCCGCCTGGATGCTGGAAACGGAGGGATTGTTGCTGGTTCTGCTCTTGGGATGTCTCTCCTGTTTCCTTTCTTGTGTGATCTATAACAAACGTGAATTTTAGCTAGAAAGGGAGTTGGCTTGATCAGCCGATTTAGGGATGGGGGCCATTCTTTGTTGCCGGCTGCTTCCGTCACAAAGGCCGCTGCAAAAATAGCACCCATCATCGCACAATTTGGCAATTCTCGGCAAATGCATGATACTTTCTCTTTCATCCCGGAAGGGACCACCATATCATTTCGGGTAAAACGTACGATCAGATATTTTTTCACAAACCGGCCGGCATTCCTGACGCTGAGGGGCAGCCGGTTTTATTTTTTGAACCCATTCATTCCCTCGATTATGGAAGAACCACTGGCTGCAATCTTTTGATATTGGGTCAGTTCACTCTTCATAGTTAAATATTTACAAAAGGGCAGCCCAACGGTTAAGATGAAATGGAAAACAAAATTAATTAATTTAAATATAAAAGCAGTATTGATGTGATTTCCAAAAAACGTCCTGTATTATAATAGGAGAGGCAAAAGAAGCAGGTCAGACGGAAAGGAAAGGGGGGGACGGGATGCAAACAGGCAGTTTTCGCTGGATGAAATCGCTGAATAAATCAACCATTTTAAACATTATTCGTCTCCACGGCCCGATTTCCCGTGCCGAAATTGCGAAAATGACCAGATTAACCCCGCCGACCGTAACCAATATCGTCAGTGAATTATTGCAGGACCGGTTGATTGTGGAAAGCAATCTGGGCATTTCAACCGGCGGGCGCAAACCGATCATGCTAAAGATCAATTCATCCGGGTTTTACGTCATCGGCATTTATGCTCGGGCGAAAAAACTGGATGCGGCCGTGGCCAACCTGGATGGCAAGATCGTCTATGAGTGCTCCTGTTTTTTGCCGGACAACCCGGATGAGACGGCTTTTTTGCTGGAATTGAAACGTTTGTCGGAAAAGGCATTGGCGTTTGTCCGGCGCGAGGGGCAGCAAGCGCTCGGAATCGGTATCGGCATGCATGGCTTGGTTGATCCGCTGCAAGGGGAGTCGATTTATGCCCCCCATCTTCATCTGAAACGCGTCCCGGTCAAAAAATATCTGGAAACCGAGTTGAACGTGCTGGTGGAAATGGAAAACGATGTACGCTCTTTGGCGTTGGCGGAGAGCTGGTTTGGACAGGGGCGCGACCTGGCCAATTTTATCACGGTGAATATCAGTTCGGGAATCGGAGCGGGGATTATCCTGGATCACGAACTTTATCAGGGGGATTCCTATTCTGCCGGGGAGATCGGCCATACCACGATCGACATCGATGGTCCCAAGTGCAGTTGCGGGAATTACGGCTGCCTTGAAGCATTGGCATCAGGACCGGCGATGGTGGAACGGGCGAAAAGGGAGATCGAGCGGGGGCGAAAAAGCATACTGTGCGAAAAGCTTGAGGGAAATGCTGACGGGCTGACGGGTGAAGCCATTTATGAAGCAGCTCTCGACGGGGATTTGCTGGCGATTGACGTGCTGGCGGATACGGGAAGATTTTTGGGGGTGGGTTTGGCCAATCTCATCAACACCTTCAACCCTTCACGAATCATCCTTCACGGGGGTGTAACGCGCGCCGGGAGATTTATCATCGATCCTCTTTTGGAAACGGTAAGGTCGCGTGCTCTGGAGCGGCCGGCAGAACAAGTTTCCATTGTGGTGTCGGAGCTGGGCAAAAAGGCGACGCTGATCGGAGCGTTTACTCTCGTGCTCAAAAAGATTTTTGCTCCTGCCGGGGCAGCGGAAACGGATTAAAAAGAGCCTCAATGGCAAGAGGCTCCCCTTCACGCCGACAGACCATTCCCAAAAGAGGAAAGATTGATAAAATAATTGATTCATGTCATAATAATGAGACTGATCGCTTTTTAGTTTTGGGTAAATTGCGTTTAAACGAGTTTTTTTTCTTTTTTTTACATAATCTTGATTTTTATTTTCGGAAAGCGATCCAATTGGCAAAACAAACAAGTCGAAACCGAGGAGGAACAAAATGGATCGTTTAACGCTGATGATGAAGGAACTGACGGAAGCCAACGGAGTGGCCGGATTTGAAGGAACGGTCCGGCAAAAGATGGAGCAATATTTGAAACCGCTTTCAGAAGAAATTCTCAAGGATCGGCTCGGCGGTGTCGTCGGAAAAAAAACAGGGGATCCCAAAGGCCCCCGCGTTTTATTGGCCGGGCATCTGGATGAGGTTGGATTTATGGTCACCCGGATCACTGAGCGCGGATTTCTGCGTTTTCAGCCACTGGGTGGATGGTGGCCGCACAACGTGTTGGCCCACCGTGTTACGGTTCAATCGCGCCGCGGAGACTACATTGGCGTGGTCGGTTCAAAGGCGCCGCATGTTTTGACACCGGAAGAGAGAAGAAAAGTGCTCGATTTAAAGGATATGTTTATCGATGTGGGAGCCGGCAGCCGGGAAGAAGTGGAGGAAATGGGAATCCGCCCGGGAGATCCGGTTGTTCCCGTTTCTGACTTTTTTACTTTGAAAAACGGTGAGTTATGGGGTGGAAAGGCACTGGACAACCGGGCTGGCTGTGCCATGGCTGTCGAAGTGCTGAAAAACCTTCAGGATGAGGATCATCCCAATGTTGTCTTCGCAGGAGCGACGGTACAGGAGGAAGTGGGAATGAGGGGAGCTTCCACGCTTGCCCACCTGATCAAACCGGACATCGCTTTTGCCCTGGATGTCGGCATTGCTTATGATACACCTGGTTTTGAATCGTACCCGGGTGAAGCGGCTCTCGGCAAAGGCCCCCTTATATACTTGATGGATTTTACCATGATCGGGCACGGCGGATTGCGAAATTTGATCATTGAGACTGCGGAAGAGCTGGAGATTCCCTTGCAATATGATGCGCTTCTCAGAGGAGGAACCGATGGAGGCCGTTTCCATCTAAACGGGGGCGGCTGCCCGACAGTTGCTCTCGGATTTCCGACGCGGTATATTCACAGCCATAATGCGCTGATGTCGAGAACAGACTTTGAACAGGCCGTGCGGCTGGTGACGGCAGTGGTCAAAAAGCTGGACCACAAGCAAATGGAAAAGCTGTGCGGTTAGTCTTGCTTTACATCGAGGCGGGCTTTCCCTGCGATTTGCCCAAGCCTTCTTCAGGGCAGTGCCCCGGGACATAAAATGTTTCAGAGAACACGCTCTCTTGCGGAGGGCGTGTTTTTTATTTTCCATATACTGGGGAGAAGACAGGTGTGTAGGGGGAAGTTTTTGAGTGCCGGGCTCCGGTGAAAACCCACAGGCTTCATCCCCCGATCTCCGGGAAGGGAGAGACTTCTTGCGGTCAAACTTCAATCAGATCCGCGATTTTCCACTGTTTGGAATTTTTGTTTTGCAGCAAAGACAAAGTCTGCCCGATTTTAATCATCCTTTGCCGGATCCAGTATTTGGTTAAACAATACTCTGTGGGAGAAGTGAATGGAAATCATCTCTGTTGAAAAAAATAAGAGGGAATCAAAAGAAGGCATACAGAGCCGGCCTTGGACATATTTTTCCATATTTAATCGCCCGGAATCACAGGGAAACATTTCCAAAAATATATTGTTGAAAAATCTGTTTATTTTTTTTAATATTGATATAGATTTTTTTAATAAATTCCTATAGCGTGGCTTAATTTTCTAAACTTTCTAATCGACACTGGGTGATTTTTAGCAAAAGCAGAGAGGCTGTCTGTCGATGCTGCTCCTAGGGGTCGTCCCTTGTATCAGACTGAATTTTTTCAATTGATTAGCAAATGCCGATTCAGATTGGCTTATTTTGCTAAAAATAATTTTGGTTGGGGGAAGCTGAGGAAGATGAATTTATTTCGTAAAAAAAATGTCAAGTCGATGTTGGACATGGCACAGGGAAAGAGCAAGCTGAAACGGGATTTGACCGCTTGGGATCTGACCTTGCTGGGGATTGGAGCCATCATCGGTACCGGTATTTTTGTTCTGACCGGAACCGGTGCGGTAAAAGCGGGGCCGGCACTTGTCATTTCCTTTATTCTTGCGGCAGTTGCCTGTGGATTGGCCGCTTTGTCCTATGCGGAACTTGCCTCGCTCGTGCCTGTATCCGGTTCCGTGTACACGTACAGCTATGCCACTCTTGGAGAGCTGATTGCCTGGATTATCGGATGGGATCTCGTCCTCGAATATTTATTTGCGGTCAGTTCGGTTTCCGTCGGGTGGTCGGGTTACTTTCAATCGCTGTTGTCCGGATTCGGCATCAACTTGCCGGAGGCATTGACCGCAGCGCCGGGAGTGCCGGGGAAATCAGGAATTTTTAACCTGCCGGCGTTTCTGATTGTAATGATTATTACGTTTTTGTTATCCCGCGGCATTCGTGAATCGAAAAAAGTGAACAACCTGATGGTGATTATCAAAATCTTGGTTGTCTTGCTCTTTATCGCGGTCGGAATCGGCTATGTGAAACCGGCTCACTGGTCTCCGTTTGCTCCGTTTGGTTTCAGCGGAATCTTTCAGGCGGCGGCTCTCGTCTTTTTTGCTTATGTCGGATTTGACGCGGTGGCCGCGGCCGCAGAGGAAACGCGCAACCCCAAAAAAGATTTGCCGAAAGGCTTGCTCTTTTCGCTGGGAATTTGCACATTGCTGTATGTCATCGTCACTCTCATTATGACCGGGATCGTTCATTATCAACAATTTAACCAGAACATGGATCATCCGGTTTCGCTCGCGCTCGAAGTGGCTCATCAAAACTGGGCGGCAGGCATTGTTGACCTCGGGGCCATTATGGGGATGACGACGGTGATTCTGGTTATGCTTTACGGACAGACGCGGATTTTCTTCTCCATGTCGAGAGACGGACTGTTGCCGAAAGTCTTTTCCCAGGTTCACCCGCGTTTTAAAACCCCTTACAGCAGCACCTGGCTCCTGGGGACGATCGCCGCTTTTATCGGGGCACTGCTCCCGCTGGACAAGTTGGCTGAACTGGTTAACATCGGAACCTTGTCGGCTTTTGCCCTCGTTTCCGTCGGCGTGATTGTCCTGCGGTACAAGCAGCCCGATCTGCCAAGGGCATTCCGCTGTCCGGGTGTTCCTTATTTGCCCGGTCTGGCCGTGCTTGCCTGTTTGTTCCTGATGTCACAGCTGAAATGGATCACTTGGGTGGCATTCCTCGTTTGGCTCGGCATCGGCTTGATCGTGTATTTCCTCTATTCGCGCAAACATTCGCTGTTAAATCAAGAAAAATAAGAGGTCATGGAGCCAATCACCTATGGCGGCTCTCCTGAATCTTTCGGGGGAGCCGCTTTTTTTGTTCATTGAAATGTCTGAATTCTGCCTCCTGATGGATAAACAGTAGATCGAAAACGTTTCATTTGATTATGATGGAAAGAGAACAAATTGGATGAAAGGGTTTAAAGACATGGAAAACAGAGTAACGGTGTTGAGCATGACGGGTTATGGACACGGGGAAGCAGAGGAAAATGGCATCCGCTTCGTCACGGAAATCCGTTCGACCAACCATCGTTTTTTGGATATTGTCATTCGCATTCCGCAGGGTTGGCTCTGTTTGGAAGACCTCGTGCGAAAACAGGTGCAAAAGGTTGCACGGCGGGGAAGAATTGATGTCTTCATCACGATTGAAGGAATCCGGCCGCCTGAGCGCAACGTGCAATTGGACTGGAATTTGCTGCGCGGCTTTTTGCAGGCCGGCAAAATCGCCGAACAGGAGTGGGGCATCCGGGCAGAACTGACCCTGGCTGATTTGCTTCAAAAGCCGGAGCTTTGGCTGATCGATGAAGTGAAATGGGATGTGGAAAAGTACCGTGCGGCGTTTCTCTCTTCGGTTGACGGGGCGCTGAAGGAGCTGAGACAAATGAGGGAGCAGGAAGGGAATCATTTGGGGCAAGATCTGACCGGGCGCCTGCAAACATTGAGTAAAATAGTGGAGGAAATCGAACGGGAGACGCCAATCGTGGCCGAACATGTGAAAAAACGGTTGAAGACAAGGCTGGAGGAGATGCTGGGGGATCTGGAAACCGATCCGGACCGCCTGCTTACCGAAGTGGCGATCTGGGTGGAAAAAGCAGACATCACTGAAGAGTTGACGAGACTGAAAAGCCACATGAGCCAGTTTGAAAAGGCTCTTTCCCAAAGTGAACCGGTTGGGCGCCGCCTCGATTTTCTTGTGCAGGAAATGAATCGCGAAGTGAATACCATCGGTTCCAAGGCGAACCTGCCAAGCATCAGCTCCCGGGTTGTGGACTGTAAGAGTGTTCTGGAAAAAATCAGAGAACAAGTGCAAAACATTGAGTAAAACATTGATTCGGACGGAAAAACGATCTAAAATAGCCTAGTAGGCTGGAAATGCGTTTTTTTTCTTTCATTCCTTTAATTTGGTATTTTTTACCTTATGAAGCGCAACTTTCAGAGCCGGGAATGTTTTCCATTCCCGCTTCGAAATACGATTGATCTCAAATTGGGTGAGGAGGTACTCAAACTTGGGTATCAAATTAATTAATATTGGTTTCGGCAATATTGTTTCGGCCAACCGGATTGTCTCCATTGTCAGTCCGGATTCCGCCCCGATCAAGCGGATCATTCAGGAAGCGCGCGAACGGGGTGTTTTGATCGATGCTACATATGGCCGCAGAACGCGTGCGGTCATCATCACGGACAGCGATCATGTGATCCTGTCAGCGGTACAGCCGGAGACGGTGGCTCACCGGCTGGCCAGCAAAGAACATCATGAAGAGATTGTTGAATAGGAAAGGACTTTTCTATGAAGGCGAATTATCTGCGTGAAGGACTGTTGATCGTGGTTTCGGGCCCGTCCGGTGTCGGAAAGGGAACGGTTTGTTCGGCACTTCGCAAAAAAATGCCGGAACTGACCTATTCCATTTCCGCTACGACCCGCCCGCCGCGTGAATCGGAAGTGGACGGAGTCAACTATTTTTTCAAGACCGTACCCGAGTTTAAAAAGATGATTCAAAACGACGAACTGATTGAATGGGCGCAATATGTGGGAAACTATTACGGAACTCCCCGGCGGTTTGTCGAGGAAACGCTGGCTTCCGGACAGGACATTTTACTGGAGATTGAGGTACAAGGAGCCATGCAGGTGCGGGAGAAATTTCCCCAGGGCATTTTCATTTTTCTGGTACCTCCTTCCTTTGAAGATTTGAAGCGCCGCATTTTAAACCGGGGCACGGAAACGGAAACCTCTCTGGCTCACCGCTTGGATGCCGCAACCGATGAGCTGAAACAGATCGAGCGCTACGATTACGTGGTGATCAATGATGAGGTGGAGCAAGCCTGTGAACGAATCCGGGCGATCATCACGGCCGAACATTGCCGGAAAGACCGCCTGATCTTAAGCGAATAGATGGGAGGAAGGAAAATGCTTTATCCATCCATTGATTTGTTGATGAAAAAAGCGGACAGCAAATATTCGTTGGTCGTTTTGGCGGCAAAGCGGGCGCGCCAACTGCTCGACGGGCAGGAGCCCCAAATCAAGCCGCATTCGAAAAAATATGTGGGGATGGCTTTGGAAGAGATCGCCGATGATCTCCTCGTGCCGGAACATCCGCACAAAGGATAAAGGCATGCCGATCAGGGGAACGTGCAAAGAGGAAACGGTTCCCCTGATCGTTTTGCTTGTTTTTGACGGCAACCTGTTTAAAAGGTTGTTCTTTTTGTGAGAAGAAGCGGATTGCGCTGAAACCCCGGAATGTCATATCTCCCGAATGAATAGCGCGAACAGTTTTTCCGGGGGAACGAAGGAAGGGAGAGGGGGATTGCCATGAAGGAAAAACGGATCGTGCTCGGTGTCACAGGTGGGATCGCTGCTTTTAAAGCCGCTTCTGTCGCCAGCGGGCTTGCGCAACGCGGATATGATGTGAGAGTGATTATGACCAAGTCGGCAACTCAATTTATCACCCCTCTTACAATGCAGATCTTGTCCCGGCATCATGTGGCAGTCGACACCTTTGATGAATATAATCCCGAAGTGGTGAACCATATCGATCTGGCCGATCACGCCGATTTGTTTATCATTGCCCCGGCGACGGCCAATATCATTGCCAAAATGGCCCTTGGACTCGGGGATGACATGCTGTCGACAACCTTATTGGCCACGCAGGCCCCGATCGTGGTTGCACCGGCGATGAACGTACATATGTACGAAAATCCGGTCGTGCAAAAAAATCTCGCGACCCTGAGAGAGCGGGGCGTCTTTTTCATTGAACCGGGGCAAGGGCATCTGGCCTGTGGTTATGTGGGAAAAGGACGCATGGCAGAGCCTGAGGAAATCATCTCGTGGGTGGAAACGTTTTTTGCCGGAGGGAAACCGCTCGCCGGAAAAACGGTGCTGATCACGGCGGGACCGACGCAGGAACCGATCGACCCGGTGCGCTACATCTCCAATCACTCTTCCGGCAAGATGGGATTTGCCCTGGCGGAAGCAGCCGCCAAGGCCGGGGCGGAAGTCATCTTGATCGCCGGGCCGGTTTCGCTGCAAACACCGGAGAGGGTGAAAAGAATCGACGTCGTGCGGGCTTTGGAAATGAGAGAAGCGGTTTTACACTATTTGCCGCAAGCCGATATTATAATAAAAGCAGCCGCTGTATCCGATTACCGGCCGTTGCAGGAACATGGGCAAAAGCTGAAAAAAACGGCGGATCAACTGACCCTCACGCTGACGAAAACGGAAGATATCGCCAGCGAAGTGGGAAAGAGAAAAAAAGAGCATCAACTATTCGTGGGCTTTGCCGCAGAAACACAGCGGGTTGAGGATTATGCCAGAGAGAAGCTCGAGCGCAAGGGGATGGACCTGATTGTGGCGAATGATGTGACCTTACCGGGAGCGGGCTTTGGAACGGAAACGAATATCGTGACGGTTTATGACCGGCAGGGAAAAGTTCTGTCGTTGCCGCTGATGAGCAAGGCCGAAGTGGCAGCGGAAATCATCCGGCTGATCGGAGAACGCTTGCATGGGAACTGATGCCGGTTTGATTGCTGAAGTGATTGTCGATGTACCGGCCAAAGCCACTGACCGTCCCTATGATTACCGGATTCCGACTGAACTTTTTACGGAGGTGCAGATCGGCAGCCGGGTAAAAGTGCCGTTTGGCCCGCAGAAACGGATCGGTTATGTGGTCAATATCAAAGAACGGCCCGCTGCCGGACGCCTGAAATCGATTCAGGAGGTAATGGATTTTGCGCCCCCGCTCACTCCGGAACTGGTGCAGCTCGGGTTTTTTATGGCCAATGAGTATTTGTGCCGTACGATTACCGCTCTCCAATCGATGATTCCTGCCGTACTGAAGGGAACCTACCAAAAAATCGTCCGTCTGCACCCGGAGGCCGGACGAAAAGAAGAAACGCTGCTCAGCCTTTCTGCCAAGTCATTATTGGTTCACCTGCGCGAGCAGGGGGAGTGCGCATGGGAGGATGCTCTCCGTTTTGCAGGAGTGGATGCCTCTCTCCTGAGGCAACTGAGCGAGGAGAAATGGGTGGTTTTGGAGGAGAGAGTCGGCGATCGTGTCACGAAGCAAAAAGTGATCTTCGTCCGGCCCAAAAAACCGGAGGAATTGGCGAACGCCGCTGCTTCCCTGTCGGCCCGGGCGGTCAGACAAAAAGAAGTGCTCCGTTTTTTTGAAAAAAGGCCGCGAGAGATCGCGTTGCCCGATTTGCTGTCAGAACTGGGTGTCGCCCGTTCCACCGTAAAAACGCTGGTCGAGGCGGGATTTCTTGAATGGGAGGAACGGGAGTTGTATCGCGATCCCTTTGCCCATCGCCAGTTTGAGCGGACCGCTCCTTTGCCGCTGACGCCTGAGCAGTATCAAGCCTTTGCGTCGATCGTGGCCCCGATCAGGGAACGCTGTTTCCGCTCCATTTTGCTTCACGGGGTGACGGGGAGCGGAAAAACGGAAATTTACCTGCAGGCGATCGCCGAAGTGATGCAGCAGGGGCGGGAAGCGATTGTACTGGTTCCGGAAATCTCGTTGACACCGCAGATGGTCGACCGTTTTAAAAGCCGGTTTGGCGATCTGGTGGCCGTGTTGCACAGCGGGCTTTCCGGCGGAGAACGCTATGATGAATGGCGCAAAATCCGGTTGGGTAAGGTTAAAGTGGCAATAGGAGCCCGCTCGGCGATTTTTGCCCCATTCCAAAATGTGGGGCTGATCATCATCGACGAAGAACACGAATCCTCTTATAAACAAGAAGAGAATCCGAAGTATCACGCGCGGGACGTTGCTCTGTGGCGGGCACAACACCATGGGGCTGCCCTGGTTCTCGGTTCGGCCACTCCGGCGGTGGAAACGGTTGTGAGCGCACAGCAGGGATGGCATGAGTGGGTGCAGTTGAAAGAGCGGGTAAAAGGAAGACCGTTTCCGCAGATGGAGATTGTCGATATGCGGGAAGAATTGCGCAAAGGAAACCGTACCATGTTCAGCGAGCGGTTGAAGGAGGAATTGCTTTCCTGTGTCAACCGGGGGGAACAGGCGGTTTTATTCCTCAACCGCCGCGGTTTTTCCACTTTTGTCATGTGCCGGGAATGCGGCGAAGCGCTAGTCTGCCCCCACTGTGACATCTCGCTTACCTACCATCAGACCAACCGGACGGTGCGTTGTCACTATTGCGGTTTTGCCCAGCGGATGCCGGGGGCGTGTCCGCATTGCCAAAGCAAACATATCCGTCATTTCGGCACGGGTACGCAACGGGTCGAAGAAGAACTGGCACGGCGTTTTCCCGGTCTGCGTGTGATTCGCATGGATGTGGACACCACCAGCCGGAAAGGGGCGCACGAACGGTTGCTCAACGCATTTGGCTCCGGAAAAGCGGATGTTTTGCTGGGAACGCAAATGATCGCCAAAGGATTGGACTTTCCGCAGGTGACGCTGGTCGGGGTGATCGCCGCCGATTCCATGCTGCATCTTCCGGATTTTCGGGCTGCCGAACGGACGTTTCAATTGTTGACGCAAGTGAGCGGCCGGGCCGGGAGGCATGAAAAGCCGGGCCGGGTGATCATTCAAACATACAGCGCTGACCATTACAGCATTGAACGGGCCGTTGAGCATGACAGCGACGGTTTTTACCGACAGGAAAGCATCATTCGGAAACAGCATGGATATCCTCCTTTTTACGGCTTGTTTACCCTCTTGTTAAGCCATCCGGATCGCGTTTCCCTGATGCGGCAGGGACAGGAAATGGCGCGTTTTCTGGGAAAGAATTTACCGAAGCGGACGCGGCTCCTGGGTCCCGTTCCCGCGCCGATTCCGAGGCTGAAAGATCGTTATCGTTTGCAAATGTTGATCAAATATCCCCCTTTGGATGAAGTAACCGCAGAAAAGTGCAAAATTTGCTTGCGGGAACTGGAGATGCGGATCGATGACGGGGATTTAAGGTTCAGCATAGATCGAGATGGAATTGTTTGGGAAAGGAGTTTTCATGAAAATGGCCATTCGTAAAATTGTGCAATATCCCGATCCCGTCCTGAAACAAAAGGCAAAGCCGGTGACCAAATTTCACGCGCGCTTGGCGAAATTGCTCGATGATATGGCGGAGACGATGTATGACGCTCGTGGCGTTGGATTGGCTGCGCCGCAAGTCGGAATCCTGAAGCGGGCAATTGTGGTCGATGTCGGAGAAGGGCTGATTGAAATGGTAAATCCGGAAATCGTCGAGAAAAAGGGAGAACAGATTTCTCCGCCGGAAGGCTGCCTCAGCATTCCCAATCTGCTCGGGGAAGTGCGCCGGGCCAACTGGATCAAGGTCAAAGGGCAGGATCGCCACGGAAATCCGGTGGAAATCGAGGCGGAAGGATACCTGGCGCGTGCCTTCCAACATGAAATCGACCATCTGAACGGCGTTTTGTTTATTGATGTGGCTGAACGCGTGTTCCGCCCGGATGAAGAGGAGGAAGAGGATTGACGGATCAAGTCAAAGTCTTGTTTATGGGAACTCCGGATTTCGCCGTTCCCTCCTTGGAATCGCTGGTACGGGAAGGCTATCATGTGATCGGGGTGGTGACCCAGCCTGATCGGCCCAAGGGCCGCAAGAAAGAATTGACTCCTCCCCCGGTTAAGATGGCGGCGCAAAAGCTGGGACTGCCCGTTTACCAGCCGGAAAAGTTGCGCGATCCGGAAGCGGTGGAAAGAGTATTGTCGCTGAAGCCGGATTTGATCGTCACAGCCGCCTACGGGCAAATTTTGCCGGAAGCTATTTTAAAGGAACCCAAATTCGGCTGCATTAACGTCCACGCTTCCCTCCTGCCGAAATATCGTGGGGGAGCCCCGATCCATCACGCGATCATCAACGGGGAGAAAGAAACCGGCATCACGATCATGTATATGGTCAAAGCGCTGGATGCGGGAGATATCATTTCACAACGCTCCATTCCGATCACGGATGATGATGATGTCGGAACCATGCATGAGAAGCTGAGCGTCCTCGGAGCTGAACTGTTGACGGAAACGATGCCTCTGCTTCTGGAAGGCAAGATAACAGCGGTCAAACAGGATGAAAGTCAGGTAACCTATGCGCCCAATATTACGCGTGATGATGAAAAAATCGATTGGACACGCACGGCCATGGAACTTTGGAATCAGGTGCGAGGCCTTTATCCTTGGCCTGTCGCCTTTACCACTTGGAAGAATCAGCCGTTTAAAATTTGGCGGGCGAAGCCGGTTGAAAAACAGGCCACGGCCGAACCCGGGACAGTGGTGCAGATTGATGAAGCCGGGATTTTGGTCGCGACCGGAGGCGGACATTTGCTGTTGCAGGAGGTGCAGCCGGCGGGAAAACGCAGGATGCCGGTGGCTGAATTCGTGCGCGGGCGGCAGATGACGGTTGGAGAACAGTTAGGGGATCGGAAATGAAGAAAGCCACAGCCCGGGAAGTTGCGCTTGATATTCTGATTGAATATGAAGAAAGGCACTCATACAGCAATCTTCTCTTAAACCATGCTCTGGAAAAAAGCGGGCTGGATGACCGGGACAAGCGCCTGGTGACCGAGCTGGTGTACGGGACGATTCAGCGGATGAATACGCTTGATTGGATATTAAATTCCCTGGTTAAAAAAGGAACCGGTTCATTGGAGCCCTGGGTGGGCCAGCTGTTGCGCCTGGGAATTTATCAACTGGCCTATCTGGATAAAATTCCTTCCCGTGCAGCCGTTCACGAAACCGTACAGATCGCCAAAAAGAGAGGACATAAGGGGATTTCCGGATTGGTTAACGGAGTGATGCGGTCCTATCTGCGGCAGAAGGAGAGACTGACGCCTTCCGCCTTTCCGAAGAACATCAAGGAAAAAGCCCTTTATTATTCCCATCCGGAATGGATGGTGCGCCGGATGGAAGAAGTATACGGTGAAGAAGAATCCCGCCTGATGTTCACTTCCAATCATGTTCCGCCCAAAGTAAACATTCGCGTCAACTCCCTGCGCCTGACGCGGGATCAATTTATTGAAAAATGGGGAAGGCAGCAGGAGGGGAAGGCCCTCCCCTCTCCTGTTTCACCCGACGGCATCCGGATCGAGCGAGGCGGGAATCCGGCTTTCTCCTTGCTGTTCCGGGAAGGAGACTGTTCAATTCAGGATGAAAGTTCCATGTTGGTCGCTCCGGCGCTTGATCCGCGGCCGGGGATGAAGGTGCTCGATGTTTGTGCGGCCCCGGGCGGGAAAACGATGCATATGGCGGAACGGATGAAGAATGAAGGTTCCATTTTGGCTTGTGATATTCATGAGCATAAATTGGAGCTGATCTCTTCCAATGCAAACCGGCTGGGGATTACCATTGTCACTCCGAAAAAGGCGGACGGAAGGGAGCTGGGCAAAGAGATCGCCAGGGAGACTTTTGATGCCATTCTGCTGGATGCCCCTTGCTCCGGGCTGGGGGTGATTCGCCGCAAACCCGATATCAAATGGAGCAAAGAAGCCAGGATGATCGACCCGCTGGTGCAGATGCAGAAGGAGTTGCTGGAAGCAGTTGCGCCGCTTCTGAAACCGGGCGGAGTGCTCGTCTACAGCACCTGCACCATTGAACCGCGTGAAAACCAGGAGCAGGTCGAGGCCTTTTTATCCCGCCATCCGGAGTTTTTTGCCGATGAAAAATGGCAGGAAAACCTGCTTCCGCTCGTGCGGGAGCGTGCCATCATCGCCGGTGGATGGCTGCAAATCCTGCCGCATCATTTTATGAGCGACGGTTTTTTTATCGCCCGGATGATCAAACGGCCATCGTGAAGACATGGCCCGAAACGGGACGACGACGGAAGGAGCCGGAGCGAAGAGAATGACCAAAAAGGCGGCGTGAACCGGCATATGGAGGCTGTGTGATCAAGTTGAACCATTCACCGCAACAGGTGGATGGTTTTTTTTGTCTTCATTTTCCATATTCCGTATTATTTTGCATGTTTTTCATGCATGTCGGGCAGGTTATGAATGGTGATGTGAATGAAGAAAGCGTCGTATCGAATCTTGCGCTTAAAAGAGCGCAGGAAGCAGAAAAAGCTGGAACAGCATAATGAAAGCCAGCTGAGCAAAGCGGTTCAGGAGGAAACGCACATTTTTGACACAGAGGCCAAAAATGTGGAGTTTATCAAGAATATCCTGAAAGAGTGTTCCGACCTGGTCGTGCGCACCTTTGTGATCGATGTGCCGAAAGATTTGAAATCCTCGGTTGTCTATCTCGATGAAATGGTGCAAAAAGATATCAATCACAACTTTATCATCCGCCCCCTGATGAAATACAGCGATAAACGAGAATCAGTCAATGACTTGTATGATGAGGTGTACAACCATCTGGTTCAGGCGGGTGAGGTCAAAGAGATCGAAGATATGAAGAGTGCACTTGATGCCATTCTCTCCGGGGATACGGTTGTTTTTTTGGATAATTTCCGTAAGGCTTTGGTGGTCGGAACCAAAGGGTGGACTACCCGGAGTGTGTGTGAGCCCCATGCGGAATCCGTCGTGCGGGGCCCCCGTGAAGGGATGAGTGAAACCGTAGTGTGCAGCCTGTCGATGATCCGTCACCGGTTGCGCGATCCGTTCCTGAGAGTCAAGTACTTTACCAAAGGGAAACGAACCAAGACCACTGTCGCTCTTCTTTATATCGAAGGTGTTTGCGATGAAGAAGTCGTGAAAGAAGCTGAAAAGCGCATTCAGGATATCCAGATTGACGGAATCCTCGAGTCCGGCTATGTTGAAGAGTTTATAGTCGATCAGATGTGGACGCCGTTTCCGCTGATCCAAAATACGGAGCGTCCGGACTCGGTTGTCGCCCATCTGCTGGAAGGACAGTTTGCCATCCTTGTGGACGGCAGCCCTTATGCTTTGATTGCCCCGGCTGTATTCAGCCAGTTTTATTACAGCTCGGAAGATTATTATGAGCGGTATCTGATCGCTACCTTTTTGCGGTTTATCCGCTTACTCAGTCTGTTTATTGCGCTTTTGCTGCCGTCCCTGTATATCGCATTCGTTTCCTTCCATCCTGAAATGGTTCCTTCAAAGCTGTTGATCGCCATGGCGGCCGGCCGGGCCACCGTGCCTTCTTCACCGATTTTGGAAGCGTTGTCGATGGAAATCAGTGTGGAGATTTTGCGTGAGGCGAGTATCCGCTTGCCTTCGCCGATCGGGCCGACCATCGGAATTGTCGGCGGTTTGGTCATCGGACAGGCGGCGGTACAGGCCGGATTGATTTCACCTGCGTTTGTCATTGTCGTCGGGCTGACCACCATCAGTTCCTATGCCAATCCGAGTTACAGCGCTGCCATCTCGGTTCGGTTGTTGCGCTTTCCCATGATGATGTTTGCCGCAGCCTTTGGACTGTACGGGATCATGATCGCCATGATGCTGATCATCCTTCACCTGGTGCAGCTCCGTTCATTTGGCGTTCCCTATATGTCCCCGTTTGCACCGCTTAATTTAAAAGCGTTGAAAGATACTTTGATCCGTGTTCCGTGGCCCTGGATGAAAAAACGGCCGGAGATTTACAAGGTAAACGATGTTGTGAGACAAGGCGGGGGAGAAAAATGAATCAACAGCAATTAACAGATGGTACGAGATACAGTATTACAGTGTATCAGGCTTTTACCATAGTTGTTTCCACCATCTATGGGGTTGGTGTACTCAGTTTGCCGCGCGATGTGGCGGAAGTCAGTGGTAATGACATGAGCTGGATTATTATCGTCAGCGGGATTTTTGTCGGAATTATCATCGCCTTGCTGACTGCTCTTTGCATGAGGTTTCCAGGGCAGACCATTGTCCAGTTTGCTCCCGAGATCTTGGGAAGCAGGAGGAGCCACTGGTTGGGCAGATTCCTGACTATCATTGTCTTGTTGATCATCGCCCTTTACTTGGTATCGGGCATCTCCATGAGTGTCCGTATATTTGGAGAAGCGATGGTGAATGCGGTCTTGGTGAATACGCCAATTGAAGCGGTAATCTTGGTTCTGCTTATTTCGGTTGCCATTGCGGCGGGCAGTGAATTCGGGATCGTGGCCAAATATAATGAGCTATTGATGTTGCTGAATTTCTTCCCATTAGTCATCGAAATATTTGCTTTCATTCAACGGGGAGAGAGTACCAATCTCCTGCCTTTGCTGCAAATGAACACTTCACAGTTGCCCAAAGCAATGCTAAGCGGCGCTTTTGCTTACTCCGGGTACAGTGTGCTCCTGATGTTTTCCGGATTTTACAAACAACCGATGAAAGCGTGGAAAGCCCATTTATTCGCCATTGGAACAATTATTGTCCTTTACTGGATAAAATGTGTGGGTACATTATCCATTTTCGGCAAAGATGAACTGGTTCGGGTCATGTATCCCGTATTGGAAACAGGAAAAGTGATCCGGCTTCATGCCATGCTGTTTGAACGGTTGGAGTCGGCCATTCTGTCGATTTGGCTGGTGCTCGTATTTACGTCAGTGTTAAATCTGTATGCCTGTACTGTGCAGATGGTGATCGAATTTTTCCGACTGAAAGGACGGTATCGCCGCTGGATCGCCTTTGCTTTTGCCCCGGTTCTTTATGTTATGGCTATGGCTCCAGAAAATATGGGGGAAGTGGGCAAATATGCGGAACGAGTTGGAATTTTTGGTTTTCTTACGGACTGTTTGCCCATTTTGCTGCTTGTGATTGCCATCCTGCGTCGCAAGAAAGGGGAAATGCCGCGTGAAATATCTTCTTCGCGCTAAGGGGTTTATCGTTTTGCTCAGTTTGTTCTTGCTGACGGGTTGTTGGGACAGTATTGAAATTGAAAAGCGGGCGGTGATTGTCTCCCTGGCAATTGACAAAGGAAAAAAGGGATATGAGGTAACCGCACAAGTCCCCAGTCCCGGGCAAATTGTCGGCGGAGGTGGCGGCGGCGGGGGAAAAGGCGGCCCCGGCGCCGTTCAATCGTTCACCGCTGAGGGGGAAACGCTGAGAGATGCCTTAAGCGAATTGCAAAGCAAGGTAAACAATCCGATCTTCCTGGGGCATTTGCAAACGTTGCTGTTAAGCAAGGATGTGGCAAAAGAAGGGATTTCAAGGCATCTGGACGCTTTGCGCCGCAGCCCGGAAATCCGCAGGCACATGTGGCCGATTGTGATCGATGGCAAAGCGAAGGAAGCCATGAAAACGCAGGTCGGATTGGAACCGATTCCGACCGATTACCTCCGTGATCAGATCGATACCGGAGTGAAAATAGGAAAACTCCCGACGATTGATCTGGGCCAAGTGATGATTGAATTGTCCAATCCGCAAAAGCGAAATCCGTTGATCAATATGTTTAAGGCGCAGAAAGAGCAGTTTGACTGGGAAGGGATGGCTGTGTTTCGCGGGGATCGCATGGTCGGAGTATTAGATGAGAGATTGCTCACCCCGATCATGCATATCCACAGACAGCGCTCCGGAGCTGATCTGTCCGTCCCTTGCGGAAAGGCAGAAGGAACCTTCTTTTTTCATCCGGAAAATGCCCGCAGAAAGGTCACAGTAAAAAACGGGAAAGTTGACATACAGGTGAAAATAGAAGGAGAAATTAATGAAAAAACTTGTCCGATCCAGATCACAGAAAAATCAACCTACCAACAACTGAGCCAATTGGTTGCCAGGGAATATGAGAAGATTGCCAAAAAACTGGTCGAGCGTTCACAAAAAGAGTTTCGCGTCGATGTGATGGGGATCGGGAATTATGTGCACGCCTTCTATCCGAAATTCTATGAGAAAATGCAATGGAGAAGCCGATATGCAAACATACCGATCCAAATTCATTACAAAGTTACGCTCAGACGCATCGGCCTGGAATCCAGTTAGGGGATGAACAGCGCAGGG
This sequence comes from Thermoactinomyces daqus, assembly GCF_000763315.1. Lineage (GTDB taxonomy): Bacteria > Bacillota > Bacilli > Thermoactinomycetales > Thermoactinomycetaceae > Thermoactinomyces_A > Thermoactinomyces_A daqus. Next base: position 129,737 of record NZ_JPST01000013.1, read on the forward strand.
ACATGGAGGGTGCGAAAAAAATCTTCACGACCTGTCCCTTTTTTTTGGATTGTACTATGATATAATAAGAAAAGTTTTGATGCAGGGAGAACCCTGCTTTTTATTGACGTAAGGCAGTTTTCGAAGAATTGGTGAGAATGAATGGTGAAAACTTTTGCATATGATTTATCTTATCAGGAATGGAAAGATTGGATGACTCGCCACGGTCACCCCGAATGGCGAGCCAACCAGATCATGGATTGGCTCTATGTCAAACGCGTCGATTCGTTTGGCGACATGACAAATTTGCCGAAAAACATGCGTGCAGAATTAAGTGAATTCTTTCACCTGATGCCGCTTCAAGTGATTACGACTCAGGTATCCCGCGATGGAACGGTGAAGTTTCTGTTCGGTCTTCACGACGGACATGCGATTGAAACCGTGATTATGCGTCATAACTACGGGATCAGCGTCTGTGTGACGACACAGGTGGGATGCAGGGTCGGTTGCACTTTTTGCGCTTCGACACTCGGAGGATTGAAGCGAAATCTGAGCGCCGGCGAGATCGTGGCACAAGTGGTTATGGCGCAGAAATATCTTGATCCGTCATCTGAAAAGGTCAAATCGGTTGTGGTGATGGGTTCGGGTGAACCATTTGAAAATTATGAACCGACGATGAAGTTTGTTCGCATAATCAATGACGGGCACGGACTCAATATTGGCCAGCGCCATATCACGGTATCCACCAGCGGAGTCGTTCCCAATCTCTACCGGTTTGCCGACGAAAATTGGCAGGTAGGCCTGGCGATTTCCCTTCATGCTCCCAATACCGAACTCAGGTCCAAGCTCATGCCGATCAACCGGCGTTATCCATTGGCGGAATTATTGGACGCATGCCGGTACTATTTGGAAAAAACCGGGCGTAGACTCACTTTTGAGTATGCCCTGATCGGCGGGAAAAACGACCAAAGCGAACATGCTCATGAACTGGGCAAACTGCTTAAAGGGATGAATTGCCTTGTCAATCTCATTCCGGTAAACTATGTTCCGGAGCGAAATTACACACGTACACCGAGAAAGCAAATTTTCGAATTTAAGCGAATCCTGGATTCCTATCATGTGAATACCACGATTCGCCGGGAACACGGGCATGATATCGATGCAGCGTGTGGACAACTTCGTGCCAAACACAGTCGTCTGAGCTAGGAGAGCTTCAGCGGTTTTCTGACGATTTCGTTTCGCCTATCACCTTTTTCAACAGAAATGATATGAATACCTTTTTCAACAAAAGAAAAAAGGCAGCAATCGATCCGGCAATGAATCGGTCTACGGGATTTCCTCTTGATAAAGGTCAATACAGGGAATACTAGAAAGGGAAAGGGGTAACCGGAATGGAGCTTGCACGGCGCACTGACATCGGTCGTGTGCGTGACCTGAATGAAGACAGCACAGGCCTGGTTTTGACCAAATCGGGAACTGTGATCGCGATCGTCGCCGACGGAATGGGCGGTCATCAAGCTGGCGATGTAGCCAGCCGCGAAACGGTCGACACCATTGAAAAGGTGCTCCGGGCGGAAAACCTGGATGTTTCGACTGATGAAAAAAGCGATCTGCTTCTGCATGCCGTAGGAAAGGCCAATGAGAAAGTATTCAGGATGGCCGAGCAGAACAGCCAGTTATCCGGCATGGGCACGACGGTAATCGCCGCGATCGTCGATCAACACGAAGTGGTTCTGGCTCATGTTGGGGACAGCCGCGCCTACATGCTGCACAAAAACGGGCTGTATCAACTGACCGAGGATCATTCGTATGTCAACATTCTGCGAAAGAATGGACAAATCACGGCCGAAGAAGCGCGCAACCATCACCTGCGCAATATGATCGTTCGAGCTGTCGGTACAAATGAAGATGTCGAAGTCGATCTGATAAATACACCATGGAGCAAGGACGATATTTTCCTCATGTGTTCCGATGGACTCACCACGATGGTTAGCGAAAGGGAGATTGGACTTGTCCTCTCATCTACATCCATGACGCTGGACGAAAAAGCCGATAAATTGATCGAATTAGCTTTGGAAGCCGGCGGGGCGGATAACATTTCCCTAATTCTTCTAAGACATACAGGTGGGTCAGCTACATCTTAATTGGGTTCAAGGAGGAACAGGTGACCATGCAGATGGAAGGGAAGAAGCTGGGGGGACGTTACGAAATAGTCAGCCGTGTCGGCGGCGGTGGAATGGCGGTCGTATACAAAGCAAAAGACTTGCTGTTAAACCGTTATGTCGCGATTAAAGTGTTAAGTGATTCCCTCAGTAATGACTCGGAGTTTATACGTCGTTTTAGCCGGGAAGCACAAGCTGCCGCGAGCTTGTCCCATCCCAATATTGTCAATGTGTATGATGTGGGGAAGGATCATTATACTCATTACATTGTCATGGAGCTGGTTGAAGGGCCGACGCTGAAACAATACATTCAGGAACGGGGACCGCTCCCGGCGCAGGAAGCGGCCGCCATCGCGATCCAAATCTGCGACGGTTTGGCTCATGCCCATGAAAATCAGATTGTCCACCGCGATATCAAACCGCATAATATCCTGCTCGGAGCCAATGGCAGAGCGAAAGTGACCGACTTCGGGATTGCCAGGGCGGCAAGTTCCTCTACGATTACCCAAGAAGGTTCCGTCATGGGTTCTGTCCATTATTTTTCACCGGAACAGGCGCGGGGAGGTGTGATCGGGGAAAAATCCGATCTCTACTCCTTGGGGATTGTCCTGTATGAAATGCTGACAGGCCGCCTGCCGTTTGACGGCGACTCCGCGATCAGCATTGCTTTGAAGCACCTGCAGGAGATTCCGGAAGATCCGCGCTCAATCAATCCGAACATTCCCGATGCGCTGGCGGAAGTGATCCTGTGCGCATTGGACAAAGACCCTAACAAACGCTTCAGCTCCGCCCGCGAGATGCTGAAGGCGATCCAGCAGGCAGCCAATATCGGGCCCCGCCTGGAAGCCAACTGGGCCGGAACCCGTTCCAAACCGACACAGCGCGATCTTTATCAAACCATTCCGCTTTCGGAGGATGAGGAAGGCGAATCCCCGGTGGCAACCGCTGTTGAACCACCTTCTTATCACTCGCCGATCCAGCGTCCGGAAATTCGCAGCGGTCAGCGTAAAGGGCAGGTCGCTTCCAACGCGCTCGGTGACAAAACGCTGGCCAATCTCGAACGGCTGAAGAGTGCTCCCAACGACAGCGAGCGTACCATGTTCCAGCGCACGGTCGTTTGGCTGGAAAATGTGCAAGCCAATCTGCCTTGGTGGCAAAAACTTTTGTTTGGCCTCATTACAATTATCATCATCCTGGTTTTGACCATATGGGGCTTTGACACGATCTGGGGCTTATTCTCAGGCGGAAGTGAAGATCAGACGGTGACGGAAAATACCGGAAAACCGGTGAAAATGGAATTGTTCACGAACTTGGATGAAGCTAAAAAATGGTTGGCGGACAACGGTTTTCCAGAGCCCAAAATCATACCAAAACCGAAAGAAGGAGTCCAACCGGGGCAAATTTGGGATCAAGAGCCACGGAACGGAACGATGGTAGACGACCCTGCAAACACGCAAGTGAAAATTTATGTAGGTGTGGAGGGGGCTATAGTCGACAATTATTATGGAAAGTTTGAATCTGCCGTTCACAGCAGCAAATTGGCAGATAAGCCCTATAAAGTCGAACTGTACAGATGTCCGGATCCGGCCGGGCAAAGTGTAGGTCATGCCCATATCTTTAGGCAGGAGCCGGAAGCGGGTACTTTCATTAAAAAGGGCGGAGTCGTGAAGGTTTACAGTTATATTGCGAATGAACCAAAGTGTGAATTGGTTCCAGGTTGGTAATCAAACTTTGACAAAGGAGGTCTTATATGCCTGTCGGGCAAATTGTAAAAGCCATCAGCGGGTTTTACTACGTGCGCACGGACGGGGGCGATATGCTCCAGTGCCGGGCGCGCGGGGTGTTCAAGTTTGACAAGAAGAAGCTGACCCCGCTGGTCGGCGATATCGTCGAGTTTGAAAAGACGGGGCAGAACGAAGGCGTGGTGACCTCCGTTCAGCCCCGTCGCAATGAACTCATTCGTCCACCCATCGCCAATGTCGATCAGGCGGTGGTTGTTTGTTCTTTGCGGCAGCCTCGGTTTCAGCAAATGCCGGTCGATCGTTTCCTCGTGCACGGGGAGCGTGAAGGACTGGATCTTGTGATAGTTCTCACAAAAAGGGATTTATTGAAGAACAACGGCGAAATTGAACGGATCAGCGCGATTTACCGGCCGGCCGGCTACAAGGTAATCGCGACCAGCGTCGTCACAGGAGAAGGCATGGATGAACTGAAGGCGGTGCTGGCCGGAAAGGTATCCGTGTTCGCCGGCCAATCGGGAGTGGGAAAAAGTTCACTCCTCAATCATCTGTTGCCGGGAATGCAGCTTTTGACCGGACAAGTGAGCAAAAAAATCGCCCGCGGGCGCCATACAACGAGAACGGTGGAATTGTTGCCCATGGAGACAAACGGACAAGTGGCGGATACACCCGGTTTCAGCCAATTGACTTTTCAGGGATTTGAACCGACAGAGCTCGGCGATTATTTTCCCGAAATTCGCGAGCGGGCACCGGAATGCCGGTTTCGCGGCTGTTTGCACACCGGGGAGCCGGGTTGTGCAGTAAAAGCGGCGCTGGAGCAGCAAGAAATCGACGAAAAGCGTTATCAAAACTATACGCAGTTTTTGGCAGAAATCAAAGATGCGCTGGCGAGGAGGTATTAGCATGATCAAGATTGCGCCATCGATTCTGTCGGCCGACTTCGCCCGGTTGCAGGAAGAGATTGCCGACGTGGAACGGGCAGGGGCTGACTGGATTCATATTGATGTGATGGATGGTCATTTTGTACCCAACATCACGATGGGGCCTTTGGTAGTGGAGGCGATTCGCCCTCATACGAAACTGCCGCTCGATGTTCACCTGATGATTGAGGAACCGGACCGATATATTGAAAGGTTTGCCAAAAGCGGCGCTGATCTGATTTCGGTTCACCAGGAAGCGTGCCGACATTTGCACCGCACCGTCCACCTGATCAAGGAGCAGGGCGTGAAAGCGGGTGTTGTCCTGAATCCGGCGACACCGGTCGCGATGATTGAACCGATTTTGCGCGATGTTGACCTGATTTTGCTGATGACGGTCAATCCCGGATTTGGCGGGCAGGCGTTTATCCCGGACGTACTCGACAAGATTCGCGGATTGCGCCGGCTGATCGATGCCCAATCTCTTCAGCTCGAAATTGAAGTGGACGGCGGCATCAATCAGGAGACGGCACAGCTGGCAGTTGAAGCGGGAGCGACGGTGCTGGTGGCCGGATCGGCGGTGTTTGGCCAAAAAGACCGCGAGGCCGCCATCGCTGCCATCCGCCGTGCCGGGACGGGAAGCCGCGGTTAAGCAGTGAGAAGGAGAGAAACACCATGAATTCATCCACACGATTGGTAACGATGCTGGAAGTGGCGATCATGACAGCGGTCGCAGCTGTATTGGATAAGCTGACACTGTTTGAAATGCCAAACGGCGGTTCGATTACCCTGGTGATGATCCCGATCGCCGCCGTTTCGTTCCGGCGCGGGGTGAAAGCAGGACTGTCCTGTGGCTTGCTGACCGGATTGTTGCTGCTCATTACCGGCGGTTATGTGGTCCATCCGGTGCAGGCGGCGCTTGATTATCCGATCGCTTTTGCCGCTTTGGGGCTGGCCGGGCTCTTTCGCATTCGCGAACATTATGCGCGCAAATGGAAAGCTTCACTGGCCGGTTTCGGGCTTTTGTTTGCCGGCGCGTTTCGCCTGTTGTCCCACTTTATTTCCGGGGTTGTCTTTTTTAAACAATACGCTCCGGCAGGCCAGTCCGTCTACCTCTATTCATTCCTCTACAATGTCACCTATCTGTTGCCCGAAGTGATCATTTCGTTCGTTGCCGTTCTTTTGATCCTATATTCCGCTCCGCAATTGATCACACGGCAATCGTAAAAGCGGGAGTGAATCATGTTGAAGCAAAAAGTGCTGGTGGTGGCGGGGGGAGATTTGACGGCGGAGGAGATCGCCCTGATCGATCCGGAAAAGTATTATATCATTACGGCGGATGCCGGTGCGAAAAAGCTGGTTCAGGCGGGAATCACTCCCCACCTGGCCGTGGGTGACTTTGATACCGCCGGTGAGGAGTTTGCCGATGAACTGATGCAGTCGGGGATCGAGGTGGAGCGATTGCCGGCGGAAAAGGAGGAAACCGACCTGCATTATGCCCTCACAAAGGCGCTTGAGCACCAAACCGGAGGGGAAGTGCTCATTTTGGGAGCGCTGGGTGGAGCCCGCCTCGATCATTTGCTTGCCAATGTGGGGCTTCTGGAATGGCTGGAGGCCCGTGGGACCCGGGGGGTTTTGCTCCATTCCAGCAACCGGGTCCGCTTTTTTTCCGGCCCGGGTAAAATCGAGTTGAGGCAAGGAGAATTCCCCTACATTTCTTTGATTCCGGTTTCCAGAGAAGTGATGGGAATTGTGACAGACGGGCTAAAATACCCTCTGAAAAATGAAACGCTTTATCGCGGATTCACACGCGGGATCAGCAATGAATTGGCAAGCGGATCCGGCTGGGTCTCGATCCGTTCGGGAAAATGCCTGCTGGTCGAAAGCCGCGACCGCTAAGGAATATGGCGTTCACCCCAAGCAATTTTTTCTCCTGTTCTAGGTACACATTGAACTCTATAGAATATAAATAAGATGAAGAAAACACGGTCATTATCTTTTATCATTGCAGCGTAAGGGGTGAATGTTGGTGAAGTTCTATACCATAAAGCTACCGAAATTCCTGGGCGGTTTCGTTAAGGTTTTGCTAGCGGCATTCAAAAAAGATTAATGGCCAAATAAAAAAAGCACCCCAATCGGTGCTTTGAGGTTGTTGACAAAGAA
>NZ_JPST01000014.1 GCF_000763315.1 Thermoactinomyces daqus
TTCTTTGTCAACAACCTCAAAGACCCCAAAGGGTCTTGAGTTTTTTGGAAAATTTTTTACACATAGAGGTGGAAGTTTTTCTGCAGCGGCCTTTGTGACGTAGAAACCGGGAGCAAAGAAAAGCATCCATCCCCGTCGTCCACCGTGAAGTCTGAAGCACCGCAATCGGATCTTTTCTGATGCCGTCCAAGGCAATTTCTTTGCTCTTGATGCAGGCCGTTTTCTTCTTGTTTATTCCGGTTGATCCTGTGCCTGCACCTTGCCGGTATAGTAATAGACACCGGCATAAATCGTTCCCGTTTCCGGCTTGGTCTCATCTGTATAGCGATAATCCCAGCTGACGACAGTGACGAGGCGTTCATTGTTGTAAAGGTTCTGCAATAGATCGGTAAACTGGCTTCTCGTTGCCTTTACCTCCAGTTTCACCCAAATCGGCTTGAGATCGGGAGACTGAACCAGGTTCAGTTCCTTCGCCAGCTGCTCCGTACTGTACGAATCGTCTGTTATGGTGTCAGCCCCGCTCTTCTGTACCCGGAGCGCTTCACTTATGTCGCCGACCAGCTCCAGATGCAGGGGGACGGCCCCGGCCTTGGTGATGTCCTGCCCCAATTGCACCATGAATTCGGGGTGGTTCTCACCTGCCGGCACTTGTTTGCCCAGTTGCTCCCGTTCAAAATCGGAAAGTCCGAGCGGCAGAGACCAGGTGATGCTCATATATTTTTCATAGCGCTTCAGATTGGCATTCAGCGCCGTTTCTTCCTGCCGCAGCATCTCAAACTTCAGATAAACCGGCCTGATCTCAAAATAATAGAGGATAAGCCACAGAATAAGTCCGATCGCGACCGCACTCAAAAGAGTTGTCCCTGACTTCCATCTCCTTGGGGAAACAGGCTTTCGAATGGCAGTTCCCCCCTTTGTTTCGCATTTTGCTCGTCTTCAGCTTCATCGGGATCTGTCTCTTTCAGATCAAAATGAAAGCGGACGATCACCCCATTTTTATTGTCATTGGTCTTCACCGACAGATCCGTACAGGAATCGCCGATGCAATCAATCCATCCCTGTTGAACCTTGTCACGGTTCCCGTTTACCGTTTTATTGACAAAATCGGATGCAACGGCTGCATCGGAAAACAAGCCCCAGCCATACAGCCGGTTGCCCACGCCGCTCAGTTCAAACAGTTTCGTCTGTGGCGGCAACGAGCCCATCAGCGCCTCGACTCCCTGCTGCCACTCAATGCGCTGCTGATCCGCTTTCCTTACCGTATCCCGGTAGGCAAACTCAGCGCCGTGTTCCTTGAAAAACTTCTTTTCGGCCCGTTCCTTTTCCATCGCATCGTTTACCGTTTTCCGCTTGGACTCCACCCGCTGCTCCATTTGTTCCACTCTTTCCTTCAACTTGTCATTCACCAGTTCGATGCCCGCCACTCCTGACACGAAAATGACAAGAATCAAAGAGAGCCATAGATAAAACCAGCGTTTAACCAGCGGTTGCCTTGGCAGAAAATTCATGGTTGCAGCACCTCCCCCTCGCGCAAAACCAAGCCCAGCGGAACGGAAAGGGAGGTGCCGACCCAACGGGAGGCCTTTTCTCTCAAGCGTTCGGTCATGACCAATTCCGCGGGCGGGGCAACACTGACGGCTGCTTCAGTCTGTTGGTTCAGCCAATGTTCCAGCAGATACAGATCCAATCCTTCTCCTGTGAGAATCCACTGTGCTCCCGGCTTAAGAAAACGTCTTTTCCCTGTTTGATCCATCCACTCTGTCAACCGCGAAAAAAGCGCCCTCCCATAGCGCGCCACCTCCGATTCCTCCTGCAGAACCGGCTTTAACGGATCCGGATACGGACGGTCTGCCCCGTCGAGAAAGAAGGTAAGCGGCAAGTGAAACGGACGGATATCGGTGAATTTTCCATCGACAAAAAAACTGACTTCCACTTCCGTCTTGGAAATTTGCACAATCACCGTATGAGCCGAAGCGATCTCTCTGCTGGCATTGATCCAACGAAATAGCGAAAAAGGAGACAGATCGATATGAGTCGGATCCAGACCGCAATAGCGAAGCACCCTGGTCAAGGTGTCGATATACGACTTGGAAATCAGGGCCAGCAAGATTTTCTGCTCGTCCCCATCGGCCCAGACATGATCGACCAGCTGGTAGTCAAACGCCGGATCGGGAAAAGGCAAATCCAACACAGAAAGCAGGTGCTCCTCAATCCACCTGCGGTATTTCCGCTTGGGCATCTCCGGGACGGTCACGTGTTTGAACACCACTTCATGACAACTGATCCCGACATGAACCCGCTCCGTATGCAATTCACGCCCCAGCAGCGCCTCCTGAATCGTCTGAACCAGCTCTTCCCGCTCCAAAAATGCCGCATCCTTGGACCAGATCCCCGGAAAGGGATGGACGACATACTGCTGAAGCGTGATTCCCCGACGATTCCTTTTCACTTCCGCCAGCTTGAAATAAGAGGGCGATAACTCTATGCCAATATGATAGGCCATACAAAAATCTCCTTTATTCCCTTTCGATCTTTTCCCGGATCGGAGAAAGCAACGCAAATCCTCTCTATTTATTTCACAACTTTATTCGTTCATCCCTCTATTTTTATATCATTATCACAGAAGTTTCCCATTTGTCCATGAGTTCACTGCATTTGAATAGTTGCTTCCGAAACTAACCGAATTCATTCCCGTTTTCGCAAACAATGGAATACATCCATGTCTTTTTGGCGCAACTGACCGGCCAGGAACGGGAATCAAAGGGGGCGCCCCCCCACCGAGCGGGCCTGTGAGTTTTTGCAAGAGCATGGGTTTAAAGTGAAAAACATGGTTGGTGGGATGCTCGCGCTGCCCTTCTTAAATGCCTGGGTAAGATCGGTGTTAATAAAGAAATTTCAATTTATTGTCTTTAACAAATCTTAACATTCATTGTATAACATGTGATCGGGTGTTGCTCTACAAGGAATCTTCCTTTTCACACGAATCTTTGGAATTTGGAGGCCACCTGATATAATCAATGTTAATTCAGATATTCAAAGAGAGGCTAGCATGTCTGAACGTCGTTTTGATCCAGCCAAGATAGATAAATTGGACAATCCCGAACGCAGAAAGGCACTCCCCCTACAAGTACCTCTACAAATCCTGAGCTGCATAAATCATCCCTTTCAGCAATGGTTCCAAGCCATTTTGTAAAATGGGAAATAAGAAGGCGTAATCTTTTCGCGGCATATTCCCCAACATCACTAAATGACCCAAAAGAACCACCACCGGAAGTAAAATGCCGTTTGTAATGGCAATGGCTTCTATTCCGGCATAGGCTCCAAAAAAACAAAGAGCGATGATCGACAGTGCAATGACAAAATTGGGGGTGCTGATTAAATAGGATGCATTTGTCCAATTAGACGTATCCTTCAGCGTGACGAAAACGCCAATAAACAAATCCGCACAAATGAGTAGGATCACAACCACGGCAGGGAGTTTACCAACGTGTTTCGATATCCAAAATACAAGATTGGCCTGCTTGGTTCGTTTCATAATGACCAACCAAATGAGAACAACTGCACCTGCCAGTAGGACAGCAACCCAGGAATCACGCCCCGCGGATTCCAATAAAGCAGGGGTAATGATCACATGGGTCTGGATTCCCACGGCTGTTATGATTAACATGGTTAGTTGCAAAACATTGATCGAGGCAGATGTTGTTTTCATCATAAACCTCCTTTCTATTTAAGATGCTAAAAAGTATATTTGTATATGCATGTAGCGAAGCAGCGAAGGTGAAACAGATCCATGTAAAAAGCCATGAGTTACCATCCCACGGCCCCAAGGATTTTTCCTGCGGTTATGAAAAATGTTGGTTTACTTCGGATGGTTTTCAAAAAAGCCCCACATGATCGAACTGGCTTTAAAGTCCTTTGGGATCGGTGTAAGAACCTGCTGTGCTGCCAGCCGACCACACCTCATTCCGTCTACCATTACTGCCATGACAGCATTTCCACTTTAATCCTTAAAGGGGTCTCGACATTGGCGTTTTTTTGTATTGGAGCAGCATTTTCTCCTTATCGCTGTTTGACCACCATGCGAATGCCTTTTTTCGGACGGAGCGTGACCAGAGGCTCCGGCTCGACGGACGGATGGTTCGGAGCGAGCTCCAACTTGTAGCGCTGCCCGATCGTCGCCAAAAGTAGCACCGCTTCCATCAGCGCGAAGTTGTTGCCGATGCAGATACGGGGCCCGCCGCCGAAAGGAAAGTAGGCGAACTGCGGTATGCGTTTTAAGATGTCGCCTTCAAAACGCTCGGGGAAAAATCGGTCCGGATTCTCAAAGTACTCTTCCTTGCGGTGCATGACGTACTGGCTCATCATCAGCGTCTCACCTGGTTCGAAGCAGTATTCTCCAATCTGCACTGGCTCCACCGCCTCGCGGCTAATTGACCAGGCGGGCGGATAGAGACGCATCGCCTCCCAGAGAATGTTGTTTGTGTAGGTCAGACTCGGGATGTCATCAACGGTCGGAAGTCGACCCTCGAGCACGTTGTCCAGTTCGTCCCAAAAGCGCCGCTCCACTTCCGGATGCTGCGACAGCAGATACCAAGTCCACGACAGAGTGTTAGCCGTCGTCTCGTGTCCAGCGATAAAGATTGTCATCACCTGGTCCCGCACCTCCTGATCAGTCATGCCGGTTCCGTTCATCTCGTCGCGAGCGGCAAGGAGCATTGATAGCAGATCGCCCCGTTCCGGTTCGCTCTGACTGCGACGTTCTTCGATGATGTGGTAAATTGTCTTGTCAAGCACCTCGATCGCATGTTGAAATTCCCGGTTGCTCTTGGTCGGTACAGCCAGTGGAATGTCGATGAATGAACTGGCCCTGCGGCTGACGTAATGCATACCGACGTCGATAGCGTGACCGATGTCGTGAACGTCTTGTCGAACATCGATGCCAAACATTGTATCCGTGATGATCGCCAGCGTCAGTTCCATCATGTCCTGGGTGATCAGTCTCTCCTCGCGGTCCTGCCACCCATCGATCAGGTTTTTGGCGAACTCCACCATCCTGTCGCCGTAGGCGGCAATGCGCTGCTTGTGAAACACTGGCTGGATAAGCCGGCGTTGGCGCAAGTGCTTCTTGCCTTCGCTGGTCAGCAGCCCTTCTCCAATCACGGCTTTGGCTGTTCTTAAGCCCTTTGCTTTGTGGAAGCTGGATTGTTTCGTCACCAGCACTTCCTTTATATATTCGGGATTGCTGATCAGATAGATGTGACGCTGCGGTCCGAAGCGGATGTGAACCACGTCTCCATGTTCTTTCGCCGCCTTTTGCAAAAATCCGAGCGGATCCTTACGGAAAGCGAATAGATTGCCTGAGATCGGCAACCCTCTCGGACCTGTAGTGATATTGTTTGTCATCGTTTCACCTCGTCGCGTAGTGTTTTGTTTGTAGTATTACCGTTTTTCGCAGTTTCATACAATAAGAAAGGCTTCTTGAGGCCCGATCTTGCTGATAAACCTAGTGCTGAACATCGATTTAGCACTAGAAGTCGGGAATTCTTGAAAAAGTCGAATGCTGATGAACAGGATGAAAATCATGAATACACCCTGGGGGTAGAGATACAGAGCGGCGATTTTGGTTTGGCTGTAGTAGCATGTGGACTTGGATAAACGGTTAGCGATATAGGAGTAAGAGTTCTTTTAATTATAGGCTGGGAGTACTCAAAAAATTAAGTCAAGGATGGGAAATGTAATGAAAATTCGTCCTTTGCACAACTATGAAAATCCTCCTTTGGATTTGCTCTTACTTGCTGATCCTTCTTTAGAAGTTGTAAATAGCTATATTAGTCGAGGGCATTGTTTCGTCGCAGAAAGAGACAGACAAATCATCGGAGTATATGTGTTAATAGACACTCGACCTCAAACTGTGGAGCTTGTTAATATTGCTGTTTTAGCGCAGGAGCAAGGAAAGGGTATTGGAAAAAAGTTAGTTTTACATGCTATTGAAACAGCTCAATCAATGGGATATAAAACGATAGAAATCGGGACTGGTAATTCTAGTATTTCTCAATTAGCCCTATATCAGAAATGTGGCTTTCGTATTATTGGTATAGATAGAGACTTTTTCATCAATCATTACCAAGATGCGATTTATGAAAATGGAATTCAGTGTCGAGATATGATCCGTCTCTCAAAGAATCTGTCTGAAGAAGGATAAACATTAAAAGGGTGGGAGGGAATATGATAATACAACGGACACCACCTAAAAAGAAGGCCCGGGAGCTGGCTAAGTACCTTCGCGAAGAGCGGCCAGATTACAATTACCTAAAGAGTGTATTCCGTCACTTACGTGCCGAGTTGGAAGTTGAAATGCCAAAAACAAATAAGAAATTGCCATATGTGCCTACAGAGGATGAAATTAAGCGCTTTTATGAAGCCGTTTGGAAGGCAAAGAATTTCCAAGACATGATGATCATAAAGACTCTACTTTATACGGGTGTTCGCGAGTTAAGTCCGTATAATTGTCACATAATTTTGGACTTGATCTGTTCGCGTGAGCGAACTTACTAATATCAAGTTAAGCGATGTTGATTTCCACCGTTGCCAGATCCGAGTGAATCAGGGTAAAGGCAAGAAGGACCGAATTCCAGCGAAATCGATGCAGCCATGATCAATTCATTGGTGTCCATCTGCGTAACTGTGCCGATTACGCTGTTAACGGGAGCCGGCACGATCTTGGTTACGGTTTATTTCAATTTGCAGACGCAGAAGATTGCGGTGCAATCTCAGCGATCAGCGCTAAGGGATAAGATATTGGAGAAAAGGTTGGAATATATCCTGAAATTCAAAGAAAGTTATGGGAAATTATAGAATGCAGGAGGAATTACGGTTTAATATCTGATGAAGCTATCGCTCTTCGGGCTAAAGAATTAGTTATTAAAGTTGACGATTATAGAGAAAAACACGAGGTATTTCTTTCGTCAGAGCTAAATAAGCAAATATTCGGTCTTAATTTACATATTTCGTTTATTTCATTAGGAAACTATGAGATTATGGATCTATTTAATCATTGCCTCCGAATCATCAATTTAATCAAACAAGAGTTAAACTTAGAAGCAGTTGATGAGGAGGCCTTTGCGGTCTTTTTTTATTCAATTCCCAATTTGGTCAAATGGCTTAGTTCGAAATCAGTTGGACGGTCATACGATATCATCGTGCAACCGTACTTAAAAAAGGAGTGAATTGTATGGAACACGTAAGGCCTCCGATGTATCCGATGCCAATGTACCCAATGCCTCCCATGTATCCGATGCCTCACTATCCCAGACATCATCATCACCATCACTATCATAAATTGTACAAAGCGTACTGTCACAGCAAAAAAGCCACGAAGATACTAAAACATATTCTTTGTCATAGATGGCATCACTGGCATGATTCCTCCAGCAGTTCTCATTGGCACGATAGCAGTTCCTCCTCCAGTTCTCATTGGCGGGACAGTAGTTCCTCTAGTAGTTCCTGATCGAAAGCATCGAATGGAAAATGGCAAAAAGGAAGTGAGAAAAATGGATTTTGGTTATCCCTATGATTATCCGTACACGATTTCAGTTCGTCGGGAAGAACAAAGACATCCTGGAGCTATGCAGGAGATCATAACCAAACATATGAGCATAGCAGAAGACATCCAACGAAGGATATCCAGTATTGACGACAGGTTTGAACGAATCGAAAAAATGATCCAAGAAAGAATGAGACGAGGTTAGCTTTGATTCGTCAAGGTATCCGCGTCCGCCGGTGCTACGAGAATGGCGGATGCGGACTTTAACGGTGCTTACATGCATGTTAAAACAAGTTTGCCAATGAGGCTCCAGTAAAGTTGGTTGTTTCTAATTCTTCACGGTAAGGTGACTCATTCCTCCATTTCCATTTAGAACCCAAATCCTCCGCCGACAAAGACGAAGATGGTAGCAATCACAAGAAGGAAAATCAAAAGTCTTCTCCACCCGAAGCCAAAACCGAAACAGCTACCTCCGAAACCGCCGAAACCACCAAAACAACTAAATCCCATTTATCTGCCTCCCTGTTTCAAATTCGGTATATCGTATTCGCGGATGAAGAAAGGGAAAGTGCTTTTATCCTATATCCATTGATTTTTGGACCAATATCTTCTTAGACCGCCTTTCCATCCCACGAATAACGTCTGCTCTCCGGGTGATTCTTTTGTTTATTGACAACAAAAAAGCCATCCTTTTGGACGGCTGATGGGCTGGCTATCATGGGGTTCCATTAAAGATACGTCGTATCACCGTATACGGTCTCTTTCCCCTGTATACTGATAATCTAGTTCATCATATGATGATTTCCCTTTGGGTGTGACAGAATGCTGACACCCAGTACCAATCGTTAACCAAAAACATATAATATTAGAAAGAGTTTTACTTTCATCTACTTCCCCGCTTTTACTCCATCCTTTTTCATTTCTTCCCCTACCCTATGAGCTTCCTTTTGTTTTCCATTGAAAGGAGGCGATTGGTATGAGTTTTAGAAGAGATCACGATCATTGCCGCCATCACCGCCGTCGCCATCATCGCCGTCGTTGTCACCGTCGCCGTTGTCATCGCCGTCGTTGCCATTGCCGGAATTAATCACTAAGATAAAGAGTGTTACTAACCCTTTAAAGCAAACACTGTCTTTTCATTTTGTTTCGTTTTGTTCTTACCATATGGTTAGTAACCCTCTTTTACATAATAGATTTGGTTCTTGTTTCGGGGTAACCTAAGCAGTCAGATACTCCTTCAAGATTTCGCCGCATTCGACCTTGATCCACTCATTCAGGAACTTCATTTCCTGCCGGTATCCTTTGTACTTGTAGGCTACATGGCGATACTCCGGTTCCTGTTTGATCTCGATGATCTCTCCCGGTGATCTTCTGAAATATCCCCGCAGCTCCGTCATGTCCTTTAAGATGCGGTCCATCACTTGATCAATCATCCATCCGTAAACATCGGCCATTTTCAAATGGGAAAGTTGCTTTCGATCGCGAGACAAGGCTGATAGCAGTACTTCCAGATGAACATATCGCTTCAGTTTCAGCATGAATTCTTGATGGCCATCATCCAGCAGCATGATGATCACCTTCAAACAAGAACTCCTGAAACACCGGCAGCCGTATCATTCCCCGTTTCGTCCAGCCACGGGACTTCACTTTCATCCGGATCTGTGGGTCAAGGTAGATAAAATCTTTATCCTCGCGGATCTTCCCTTGCTCGGCAATGGACCACACTGCCTTCCGAACATCTGGCGGCGGTGGAAACTCGATCAACCCTGCCGATCGTATTCTCCCGCTTTCCTCGATGCCGATCAGCCAGCCGAATTCACCTTTCCTCAGCCCGGTCAACCGGACATCATGATAATGATAGTTGATGACTTTGAGCCAATCATGCGATCGCTTACCAATTTGATATATGGATTCTTTGCGCTTCATGACGATTCCCTCGAGGCCCTGCTCACTGATCAGGTTAAAGAAAATCCTTCCCTGTTCCCCAGGTATCCACCTCACCAGGGCAAGGTGGTCTTGATCTTGGATATGTTCCTCTAACAAGACTTTCCTTTCCATAAGTGGCAGCCGCGTCAAGTCCTCTCCCTTTAACCACAGAAGATCGAACACACAGTATTCCACCGGGTACGAATCGACCAACGATTCCATTTTTCGTGGGTTCGTCGTCTGAAACCGTTTCATAATTGCTTCAAAGTCCGGATGGCCTTTTTCATCGGTAACAATCAACTCACCGTCGAGTATGGTATCTGGCGGAAGATGAAGCCTGGACAATTCGGGAAATCGATCCAGACAAGGGGTTCCATGTCGGGTCCAGCACTGAAGCTTGCCATCGACGTTGGACAAAATCAAGCGAATCCCATCCAGCTTTAACTCACAAATATAGGAATCATCGCTCATGGCGTTGTCTGCTTTGTGCAAGAGCATGGGAGATAGAAACATGGGATATCACCAATTTCTATCATATCATTTCCACTTTTTCTGAATGGTTGGTAATGAATGGGGATCTATTCAAAGACCGCTTTCACTTTGTTTACCTGCCGTTTGATTTTGGTTGGCCATCCATACCAATCATGATGGAACGTCTGACTCATCTGATAAAAATACGGGTCACCCGTCATCTGGTACAAGGTCTCCAACTGTTCAATATGAACCATGTGGATTTGTCAGAAATGGGGGCAACACAGAAGAGACAAAGAAAATCAGAGATTTAACTTTCATCCTTAATATCATTGATCAGATCATATTTCATATGATTCATAATGTGATCGATCATATAAAAAAGAGCTACCTATCGCAGGTAGCTTGTTTGTTTCCGGGAAACAGATTTGGTTCTGGCGTCATCATTCATTTATTCGTAAGGAGTAGCGAATTTGTGTCCTTTTGAGTGTTATAGTAGATGGATAAAAAGGTGTCTCAAAATGGTGTCCAAATAAGCAGTTTTTCATCTTCGCATGAAGGCAGGAGCCTCTAATCGCTTGAAATCTTACGGACTCCGTAAGGGTTCCACCTTTGGTTTGGGTGTGCCTTGAAGATGCGAACGTCCCAGTAGCCACCAAACGCTTCTCCTCGCTTCTTGGATTCGGATGATAGCCTTGTCCATGACATAATCAAAAACGGGCATCTCTTCACGCAACGCGAGAAGTTCTCCAATCGCTTCTTCATACAGTTCGCAAATCCGATGGATTCTCTCTTGTTTGGTCATGGTGTCCTCCTTGTATCGCCCATTTCTTCATCATGATCTCCGTCAGGCATTCCTCGGCTTTCGGGATATTCAGGGCGGTGGCTACTTTCAAAATCGCCGGCGTTTTCAGACGAGTGATCGTTCTTCTGGAAATCCCCAACTCTTCGCATACTTCATAATCCGATGGATGCCGGGGATTAAAGTATTTTTCCTCGATATATTGTCGTTCCCATTCCGTTAAAATCTCCAGTGATTTTTCGATCTGTTGAATCTTGATTTCCTTGGTCACTTTCTCGATGGCCATCCGTTCGGTTGTGGATGGGTATCCGGTATAAGCGGGACTTGTTCTTTCCTTGTATAGGGGAATATTGGCTGCGATTTTCTGATTCTCAATGGAGATCTTCCATACCGGGTATTGATACAAGGTCAATTCCGTTTCTCTCATGACATCTTTGACGGTTTCCTTCCAAACCATGGATGCCTCCTGATTCTGAAGAGATCCCTATTTATGATCAAGTTGATTATCATTATACCATATCTTTGCCATTCTGTTGAAATTAAGGTAACGATTTAAACGATTTGTTCATTGAAAAAGGAATTGTTTCACCTTTTGTTTTACATCGGATATTCCCGTGATATAATGGGGGGAGTAGAAGCGTTGGATAGGAGTGAAAGGGATGTTAAAGCCAAATCTGGAGTTGATTTTAAGTCAAAAGAAACAGGAAGGGTTGATGCTGAACCTGAACGACCAAAAAGTGAAGCTGACCAAAACGAATCTGGCCATTGCCTTAGGCGTTGTCAAACAACAAATCACCATGTGGTGTACCGGAGCCGCTTATCCCCGACCGGAAACGATGTTCAAACTGGCGAAGATTTTGGGTGTCAAAGTGGATGATCTCTATACCTTGGAAGAAACCGAGGAAGAATTGCAGCAAGAACGGGAAGAAATCGAGAAACGATTGAAAGAGAAAGAAGAGGAAGCCAAACGCCGGAAACAAGCCTATCGACTGGCGAAACAAATCCAAGAGGGAGAAGAAAATGAATGAAGCCCAAAGTCTACTTCTGCCAAGTTTGTGGAGAACGCTTTAGTTACCCGGATATCGTTTGCGCCAAGCATCAACTGGAACGGGATCGGATTCAGAAAAAATGGAGAGAAGACCCGGGGTATCAAAAGATTCAGGAAGAGGCACGGAAACGAATCGAGAAGTACTTCCCAAAGAAATAAAAAATCTCCCGTTTCAGGGAGAGCATTTGATTCAAGGAGTTCAGGTTCATGATCAACTTCTTATAGTATAGCGTTATTGGACGCAAGTTGTGAAGTTTTCTCACAGAAAAAAGATGGCGCAAAGTTGACGCAAAATCTGGCGCGCACCGGAATCCATCCTTTCTTATAATGAAGACAATGGCATAGGAACGCATTTCCGCTCTCCCCTTTCGCACCTTCGGGTGCGTTTTTTTCTTGGCCCAATTCGACGCAAAAGAGAAAGAGGAGAAACGCATGGACTCATTGATCGTACTGGCGGTTTACCTGGGATTCATTGCAGGCATTCCCTTCTTCCTGAGAAGAGAAAACACGAAAGAAGATTATCTGGCAGGGAATCGGAAGTTCGGCACATGGAGCATGGCGCTGTCCGTTGCTTCGACATGGATTTGGGCGCCGGCTCTTTTTGTTTCTGCCGAAAAGGCGTATTCCAACGGAATTCCGGGACTGTTCTGGTTCCTGGTGCCGAATGTCCTTTGCCTGCTGATCTTCATCCCGATTGCCAAGCGGATTCGGGAGCAAATGTCAAATGGCTTTACGCTGTCGGAATATATGGAGCATCGCTATTCCCCTCAACGGTGTATCTGTTTCAGTTGTCGGCATTGTCCCTGTTCTCCACCGTGGTTCACCGCGGGCATCCTACTGCACGCCGCCAACGGGGTTTCCTTCAACGTCAGCCGCGGCACAGGATGGCTTCTTGATCGGATCGGGCCAAACATGCTTTTTTATGCATAGATCTATCACCTCTAATGTCCGATAAGGCTTATTATTTATAAATAGCCCAAATTGAAATAAAGCCGATTCCTAGTATAGGAACGGCTTTTTTCTGGTTTTTTCTATCCGAAACTGTATATTTTACACGTATCTCGGACTTACCCCAACCAACGGCGCAGCCAATGGCTCCAAACTTCCAAATGAACGGCATCTGCCAAGGGAAGAAGTGAGGCGGATGCTGGATGAACAAATGGCCAGCAAGGAAGAGCGTCGGATGCTGTATGAACTGGAGCAGATCGAGAATTACCCGGTTCAGTACGTGAAGGATTTGCAGTATCTCCGGAAGCTGATGGTGGAGTATCCATCAGTAGACATGTTGGAGGAGATCAAGAAATTCGCCGCACACAAGCTGGACAAGCCCTTGAAGAAGAAATCAAATCCCCGGCTGGCCCTTCGACGAAAAGGGGTACATCGGAACGTATCAAGTCCGGTGGAAAAACGTGAAGACGACTCGACTCGATGCCAAAGCCTTTGAAATGGAGCATCCGGACTTGGCCCAAAAATACAAAAGAGAATCGACTTATCGCCGATTCTCCTTATCCCGAGGTTGAGATTGATTGGACAGAGAGGAATGGCGGTTCCCCTCTGTGTGGATGGCCGTTTACAGACCGGGAAATACGAGAATCAGTAAGGGCGTACGGTCTATACGACGGATGTCGTGGCCGAGAGTGTTCAGTTCCTGGAGCCGAAGGGTTCTCGTGAGGGAACAGGTTCCAAAGATCCTTTTGCGGAAAACCCCATTGATATCTCTGATGCAGATTTGCCTTTTTGACAGACTGACGGGTCCCTCAGTACCCGGGGGACTCTTTTTAACCATAAAGGAGAGAACAACATGAACGCACAGAAAGCCATTCAAGCCGGAGCGTTGACTTTTTATCACCAGATGGCCAAGCAAGTGGCAGAGGAAGTGATGGAATGGGCTATTTTTTGAAGAAGAGATCAAAGGATGACAGGAGGAATTACAATGACCATGAAAATCAGAAAAGTGACGGGAATCGGAAATGTCATGATTCCAAAAGAGTATCGGGATCAGATGGGGTTACAAGCGGGGGATCAGGTGCTGATCACCTGCCAAGACAACAAACTCATCATCACCAAAGTGGATGAAAGGAAATTGGCCAAGCTGATCAATGAATGAGGTGAAGGGCAGCCGAAAAAAGGGGCTGCCTTTTCGTTTTCCTTCCTATCCCTTATCCTCACATTTTCATGTGTCTCAAAATGGTGTCCAATTAGTTTAGACGATTAGCGAAAAAAGTTCACGGATTGCGTCCAAAAACTTCAGATTTCCTAACATACTGGGTTGATATTATAATCTTAAAAATTACTTCTTTAGACAAAAATAAAATGAATCATATTACAAATAAACTGGTATATTTATTATTTTAAATGAATCAATTTTCGCGATAATTGGTTTCAAATGCTTAAAAGCCAAGTCACTGTTTCAACATTTTTATTGGACAGAGTTGACCCAAGGTCGAGTCTGTCTTTTTTGCTCCTATATCCAATCCTTTTTGGTAGAGAGGGGTGAATCCATTACGGATCATGAATATTCCGTAATGGGAGAGATGAATCAATATTTTTATCGATTCGTAATCGTCTTTCTTTTGACCTTGGTTGGCTTTGGTATGTTGGGAGGTGGTCAAGTTTTTGCCAGTGGGGGCAGCTTTGATGTTCCTCATGTGAATGATCATTTTGAAAAAGTTCAACAAGGGCCGGAGCCACAGAAAGTAGATGGCTCATGGGACTGGGTTCCCGAGCCGATCGCGAAAGCAGTGAATTGGACAAAGGAAAAGGTCTCCAGCGGCTGGAATTGGCTGAAACAAACAGCCGACCGTGAATGGGAAAAAGCCAAGCAGGGGGATTGGCTGGACGGGATCTTGGCATTAATCCTCACGACTTTGATTGTAAGAATAAGTTTTAAAGTCGGGATATTGAGAGGCCTGTGGGATACAGTCAAGGGGATTGGCTACATGATCGTTCATCCCATCGAAACGATAAAAGGGATTGTCAGTGCGATCTATCTTGCACCCTGTTGAAACTGGAAAGGCCATCTGGCGAACTATTTCTGAGTCGTTTAAACGAGATGTCATCCATGGAGACGCCAGCAGCAGGGCGGAATGGCAAGGTTATGTGGTGGGTTCCCTTGTCGGAGCAAAAGGGGTAGATAAACTAGGCAAACTGAGCAAAGCAGCCATGCTGAGCAAAGTTTCCAAGGCGAGCAAAGCATCCAAAATAGGGCAAATGGGTCGTGTCGGTCAAGGGATCAGCCGACTCCAAGAAGGATTGCAAAAACTCCGCTTCCCGCAGGCTGTTTCCAAAGTGAAAGGCACTTTTTCCTCAGTGTGGAAAGGGATTCTCAGCCACAAAGTCGCTGCTTCGGTTATCACCGTAGCAAGCATCACTACTGGTTTTCTTGCCCTTGATCCGGAAGCTGTAGTCCAAGCGTTTAACAAAATCACGGTATCCGCTGAGAAATTTGAAGTCAAATCGGCTTTTAAAAGTGCGGAAAAATGTTTTTCTTACAAGCAGCCAACTCGCGGTTATTTTGCTGCTATACAGTTTCCCAACTGTTTTCATTCTCCAGATACAGGTGTAGGCAGTGCGAAAAAGTCAAGAAAGAGAATGCCACCCGATACCATTAGCCCCAACTTTAAAGAGATAGTTGAAGAAAATGGACAAAAGTATATTTATGAAATTGAAGGAAATAAAAAAGAATTTGTTTCTGTTGATCCGAAATATTATGGAAAAGAATTTCCTGATAAGCCTGTCATGATTAACGGAAAACCTGTTCAAATCCCGATATCAAAAGATGGTTTTCCGGATTTTAGAAAGTGGACTGTGTATGATGGTAAATTAGAAAAAGCTGATTGGTATAAGGGAGATAGAGTTCAATTTAGGAAGTTGAATAAAGAAGTGTATAACAAGATTCAGGTGGATCCCAAACTTAAACAAAATATCAATGACGGAATGATCAATGCAATAAAATATGGGAACGGGAATGGACCTGGTAAACAAAAGTTGAACGCTTTTTTTAATCACTTTCCTGCATTAAAAAAGGAGCTTACTGAAAACGACATTGAAGAACTAAAAGATGCAAAAGGGTTGCCAGACCTTACGAAAAAAATTGAAAGTGATCCTGCCTTGAAGCAAAAGTTCCTTGATGCTAATATTCAAGATATTAAAGAAGGAGTAACCCCAATTGGCTTTGTTTGGCATCATACAGAGACTCCTGGTGAAATACAACTAGTTGATCAAAAGGTTCATCAGTTAGGACAACCCCATACGGGTGGAAGATCATTATGGGGTGGTGGAAAGGACAATCGTTAGGAGGGAAGAAATGAGTCAAGAATGGAAACAAGCAATTGAAAAGAGTTATAACGAAGAAAAAGATGGAACAATTGAACGTTTGCATGAAGTACTTCAATTCCCTTATCATCCTGATACACAATGGATCTTATTTCTTGTAGAAGGATATGAGGGATTCTATGGAA
Source organism: Thermoactinomyces daqus (assembly GCF_000763315.1). Classification (GTDB taxonomy): domain Bacteria; phylum Bacillota; class Bacilli; order Thermoactinomycetales; family Thermoactinomycetaceae; genus Thermoactinomyces_A; species Thermoactinomyces_A daqus. The sequence goes on from NZ_JPST01000014.1 coordinate 16,251, forward strand.
TACGTCCAATACCCATGAAAGGGTCCCACTCGATTTCCATCGATTCATCGAATCATCCAATTTATGAGACCAAGTTACAAGATCTAGAGTTTAGCTTCTCTTCCGTTCGTTACTTCGATCCAAATGAACTTGATGATGATGAAATCGAAGAATTTGACGAATACGCTGAAAAATATTTGTACGAGTGGTTTTCGGATCGGTTTTTAGAAGCAGGGGGAGATTCATTTCCTGTTCCCTGCTACCTGCAATTCCATGATGGTGGGAAGCGTTTTAACATGAAAACGAAACAATGGGTAGAAGAATAAGAAGGATTTTAGACACTTAATGAACCCCAAAAGTCCGAAGCGTATGGGGTCATTATACGCTGATTCTCTTTTAAGTTTTTCGAATAATATTTTGCAATGGAAAATTTCCATTTCTGCAGATAGAGGACAGTTCGGGTTTGCAACTGGTGTTATTCCAGCTCGGCTATTCCATCTATTTGTACAACATCCTTTTTTTCTCTGAGGAGGAACGCTATGGCCGGATTGAAAAACAGACGGGGCATCCTTTTGGCTTCAGGTGTAGCCGCAGCAATTGCCTTTTCCCTTCCAGTCTGTCCTTCCACTTGGGCTAATCCGCCGGTGGTCAAAGTGATGGCGAGCGATGTACGGGATCAATTGCAGAGCGATTTCAACGGGAAAAAGCAAAACATCAAGATGGAAACGGAAGGAAAGCAGGCGGTACTTACAGTTGGACAAGCTGATGACACAGCCGTCTATACTTCGCCCGTGATCAAGTCGAAGATTGTGTTTACCGATGTAGGCATCCACTGGAAAAACCGGTCGAAAAACAAGGATCTTGGCGCCCGGAATACAAAGGTGGAGGTTCGCTTCTCTGCGGACGGGCAAAAATGGTCCGACTGGCAAGTGGCCGAAGTATCGGATGATGTAGGTCCTCATCCAAATCAGGAGGAAACATTCAGCGACTTGATTTATGCCGGAAACGGACGTTACCTGCAATACCGAGTCCATCTTACCGGAAACAAAAAAGTTTTGCCACGGATCAAGGATATCAAAGTAACCTTTATTAACTCGCGCGACGGCAAAAAAATCGTATCCAAAAAGCCGTTCTGGGAAATCCTCTTCGATAAAGTCGATGCCGCAGTGAACAAGCCTGATGTCGTCTCCCGGGCAGAGTGGGGGGCTGACGAATCGCTGCGCTTTAAAGACGGAGTTGAGACCTGGCCGCGTGAATATCATCCGGTGACGCACCTGTTCGTTCACCATACGGATACGCCAAACGATGATCCTGATCCGGCGGCACGTATTCGCTCCATTTACTATTACCACACTGTCACGCGCGGTTGGGGCGATATCGGTTATAACGCCATCATCGGCAGTGATGGACGGATCTATGAAGGGCGTAAAGGAAAAGACGATGAAGTGCTGAGCAACGGCGTTGTCGGAGCAGGAACCTATGCCTTTAACTACGGAGGTTTCTCCGTTTCTTTGATGGGTAACTACCAGGACGCACCGCTTCCGAAAAACATTCGCGACTCGCTGGTGAAACTGCTTGCCTATGAAGCATCAATCAACAACATCAATCCGGTGGGCAAATCGGATTTTGTGCGGGATTATCCCTACAACGACCCCAGTGTGCCAAAAGTGGACTACAATATGCCAAACATCGCCGGCCACCGCGATTCCAAATACACACCTGGCACTGAATGTCCAGGGGACTATGTTTATAACGATCTTCCCAACATTCGCAAGGATGTGAAAGCAGCGATCGATGCCGCCAGTGTCAACCCGAACTTAAAACGGCTGTCCGGGGCAAACCGTTATGAAGTGTCGTCCAATGTCAGCCAAGAATTGTCAGCTCTCAACATTTCATCGGATACGGTGCTTTTGGCCCGCGGCGATCTTTATACCGATGCGCTTTCCGGAGGTCCGTTGGCTGCCAAAAACAAATCGCCGATCTTGCTGACCACAACCGATTCTCTGCCAACCCAGGTTCAATTGGAATTACAAAGGCGCAAACCGGGCAAGGTGATCATCCTGGGTGGAACGGGCTCCGTTTCGGCCAATGTGGAAACACAGCTCCACAATCTTGGAATCACTGATGTTGAACGGATTGCCGGTCCAAACCGCTTCGCAGTTTCCGCTTCCGTGGCTGATCAGGTGGTCGACGGCGGAACGCAAACAAAAGCGTTTATCGCCAGCGGTCTCACTTTCCCTGATGCGCTGTCGGCATCGGGAATCGCCGGGCAAAACGGCATGCCGATTTTGCAAGTATTGACCGATTCGATCCCCGACGAGACAAAAGCGTTTATTTCCGAACATCCGGAGATCAATGAATATATAATCGTCGGCGGTCCTGGAACGGTTTCGGATAATGTAAAAGCGCAATTGGAGCAAATGGGCAAACAGGTTGTGCGCATCGGCGGAGCCAACCGCTTTGAGGTGGGAGTCAACCTGGCCGACTATTTCAATGTCAAACCGTCCTCGATCGTCTTTGCCCGCGGCGATTCATTCCCTGACGCCCTGTCCGGAGGGCCACTTGCAGGACTGACCCAGTCACCGATCTTGTTGACCATGCCAAATTCATTGCCGACCCCGGTAGACAACTATCTGTCTGCTCATCAAACGGTGTTCCAAAAAGGATATATTCTCGGCGGAACGGCATCCGTTTCCACCGCCGTTGAGCAAAAAATCTCCAGCTATATGGTCAACCAGTAAACGTTCATGAAAAAAGCCGGTCTCTATCTTCGAGAGCGGCTTTTTTCTTGTCCTATGCGTTTCCCAACAAGGCGATGAGCAAAGCCTTTTGGGCGTGCAAACGGTTTTCCGCCTGCCGGAAGACTACGGATGCCGGACCGTCGATCACCGCTTCCGTCACTTCCAGACCACGATAGGCGGGGAGGCAGTGCATAAAGACTGCATCGTTTTTCGCCTGGGCCATCAGCTGTTCATTCACTTGATAGCCGGCAAATACTTCCGCGCGCAACTCTTTTTCTTCCTCCTGCCCCATGCTGGCCCAGACGTCGGTATAAACGGCATCGGCCTCTTTGACGGCGGACGCCGGATCGGAATGGAATGAAAGGGTTCCTCCTGTGGATCGGGCGATCTCCTCTGCTTTTTGCCAAATGGCAGTGTCAGGCTCATATCCGGCCGGTGTGGAGACGGACAGGTGCATGCCTGTTAACGCGGACACCATCATGAGGGAATGAAGAACGTTGTTTCCGTCTCCAATATAGGCCAGTTTCACCCCAGAACACTTCCCTTTTTGTTCAAACAGCGTAAAGGCATCGGCCACTGCCTGGCAGGGATGGAACCGATCCGTCAATGCATTGATCACCGGGATGGATGCGGCTTCGGCCAATTGCTCCACCATCTCGTGGGAAAACGTGCGAATGACGACGGCATCCACATATCCGGATAAAATGCGGGCGGTATCCTCGACGGATTCCCCACGGCCGAGCTGCAATTCATCCTGGCGCAGTTGCAATGTGAATCCGCCCAAGCCGTGAACGGCCGCTTCAAAGGAGACGCGGGTGCGGGTCGACGGTTTGTCAAAGATCATCGCGATTCCTTTCCCCTTCAGCGGCGCCTGTTCCAGCCATGCTTCCTTGTTTTTCTTCACATTCTGCGTAAGCTTCAGCAGTTCGGAAACCTCGTCCGGAGACCAGTCCAGCAGACTGAGAAAATCCTGCCCCTTCAGCCGTGCCAATGGGTCTTTTTTCAAAGCAAATGACATGATCTGTTTCCTCCTCGTTCCGTTGGCTTCTCACACTCTCTTCCGGTGATCTTGCTTATCGACCGCTGCCTGCGGGCTCAAACCTCTCCAGGCAGGTTTGTTTTATAAGATGAACCGCTCTTCTGATCTGATCCTCCGTAACGATCAGCGGGGGCAACAGGCGCAGCACCTTTTCTCCGGCGGGAAGTGTGACCAGCCCCTTTCCAAGAAGCGCTGTGATGATCGGGGCCACCGGCTGGTCAAACTCCACCCCGGCCATCAATCCTTTCACCCGCACGGAAACCATCCCCGGCAACCCCGACAGTTCATCGGTCAAAAGCCGGGCAAAGAGTTCACCCTTGGCTTTTGTCTCTTCCAGGATCGGGGTCTCCTCCAGCTCAGCCAGCACGGCAGCGGCCACCGCAGTCGCCAGAGGGTTGCCTCCAAATGTGGTACCGTGTGTTCCCGGGCCCAGCACCGGTTTCAATTCTTCCCTAGCGATCATCGCTCCGATCGGGAAGCCGTTGCCCAATCCCTTGGCAGCCGTGATCACGTCAGGTTTCAGACCGTACGTCTGAAAAGCAAATGCCGCTCCCGTTCTGCCGATTCCGGTCTGTACCTCATCCACCATCAGCAAGATCTCTTTCTCCTTGCACCACGCGGACAGCCCCTCGATAAAATCGGGATTAGCCGGGCGCACTCCACCTTCTCCCTGAACCAGTTCCAGCAGAACGGCAGCGGTCGTCGCTCCTGTCGCCTGCTTCACCGCCTCCAGATCGCCGAAGGGAACAGTGCGAAATCCGCGCGGGAGCGGGGAAAACCCATGTTTCACCTTGTCCTGGCCGGTCGCCGTCAAGGTGGCAAGGGTACGGCCATGAAAAGACCCCTGGAAAGTGATAATCTCCGGTTCACTGATCACTTTGGCTTCTTGCGCCCATTTCCGGGCTAGTTTGATTGCCGCTTCGTTTGCTTCCGCTCCGCTGTTGCAGAAAAAAACCGCTCCCAGACCGGTCAGGCGGGTCAGACGCTGCGCTGCTTTTTCCTGTGCCGGCACTTGAAACAGATTGGAAGTGTGCCAAACTGCTTCGGCCTGGTCGAGCAAGGCCTGCTTGATCCGCGGATGATTATGACCGAGATTGGTAACCCCGATTCCGGAAGCGAAATCGAGATACGTTTTTCCCTGATCATCTTCCAAAACCGCCCCGTTTCCTTTTACAAAACGGACATTATGGCGTACGTATGTGGGAAAGAGCGACACGTTCGTCCACCCCCTCTTTCAAAATTCGCGTTCCCGAAACGGGGTCAAATATGCCGGCTTTTTTGCCGCTGACAATCCTCACTTCCCTGACACTCCCCTCCAGAGAGCGAACGGCCGAGCGCACTTTGGGGATCATGCCCCCCGTAATCGCACCTTGGGCAATATAAGTTTCGATCATCGCCGGATTCATATGGGAAAGCAAAGTGTCTTCGATGTAGACGCCATCCACATCGCTGACCATGACCAGTTGTTCCGCCCCAAGCGCCCGGGCGATTGCCCCTGCCGCCTCATCCGCATTCACATTCAAAACCTTTCCTTGCCCGTCGATTCCGAGAGAGGCGATGACCGGCAACCATCCTTGCTGCAAAATCGTTTGCAGCCGTTCCGCATGGACAGCGGTCACCTTACCAACATACCCCAGCTTCGGATCTTCCGGTTCAACCTGTAACAGGTTTAAATCGACTCCGCTCAATCCCAGCACCGCCACTCCCTCACGGGCAAATCGCGAAACCAGTTCCTTGTTCACCTGTCCGGCCAGGGCCATTTCAGCAATGTTCAGCGTTTCCCCATCCGTAACGCGGCGTCCGTCAACAAAGGCGGGTTTTTTGCCGATTCGCTCCATCCATCGGGAAATAAACGGGCCCCCTCCATGAACGATCACGAGCGAGAGCCCCTCTGTTTTCTGCATTCGGGCACAGCCGGCAAAAAATCCGGGATCGAGATTTTCCAGAACACTTCCGCCAACCTTGACGACGATCACTTTTCCCATTGATACTCTCCTTCCGTTCCCTGCGGACTACGTGCGATAACTGGCGTTGATCCGGACATATTCATAGGTCAAATCGCATCCCCAGGCGGTCGCGCACCCATTTCCCTGATGCAGATCGAGGGTGATCCTCACCGTCTCTTTTTTGAGCTCCTTCTCCGCTTCCAACTCATCGAAGGGAAGAGGAAGTCCCTCACGCACAACCGGAATCTCTCCCAGACGCACTTCCACCGCGTCTGCATTCAGATCGGGCGCACCGTAACCGGCTGCACAAACGATCCGTCCCCAGTTGGCATCCGCGCCGTAGATGGCCGCTTTTACCAGATTGGAACCGACGACCGCCTTGGCCACTTTCCGCGCAGTCTCATCGGACCCGGCTCCCGCCACCTTCACTTCGATCAGCCGGGTCGCCCCTTCTCCGTCGCGCGCGATCATTTTGGCCAGCTCTTCACACACATAGGCAAATGCGGCACGAAACTGGTTCCACTCCGGATGATTGCGGCCGAGGGGCTGATTGCCGGCCAAATTGCTGGCCATCGTAATCACCATGTCATTGGTGCTGGTGTCACCGTCGACGGTGATCATATTAAAAGAGAGATCGGTCTCTTTCCACAAAAGGGATTGCAACACATCGGAGTCGATGACGGCATCGGTGGTGATAAAAGCGAGCATCGTGGCCATGTTCGGCTTGATCATCCCGGACCCTTTGGCCACACCGGCAATCCTGACGCACTTTCCGTCGATCTGAAGTTCTACCGCCACTTGTTTGGTGCACGTATCGGTTGTCAAGATCGCCTGGGCAAATTTGTCGTCCCCTTTTTGCAACCGGGGAACCAATTGATCCAGTCCCTGTTCCACCCGCTCCATCGGCAGGTATTCACCAATCACTCCGGTCGAGGCGACAGCAACGAAATGCTCGGGAATCCCCAGCAAATCGGCCGTCTTTTTCCTCATTTGATAAGCATCTTCCAACCCTTTTCGTCCCGTGCAGGCATTGGCGATCCCGCTGTTGACCACAATTGCCTGAATGCGCCGCCCGGCCCCGAGACTCTCCTGTGTCACTTTCAGCGGAGCTGCCTGAAAAGCGTTGGTCGTATAAACAGCGGCCACGGAGGCGGGCACTTCGCAAACAAGCAATCCCAAATCCGGGCGTTTCCGCTTGATGCCGGCATGCATTCCCGCAGCGACAAACCCGTTTGGAAATGTGATTTTTGCATCGGAAGCCACGGAAAACATCTGCTTCTGCACGCGCTCTTTGATTGTCTCCACTTCTCTTCTCCTCCTTTTCTCCTGGTCTTCTCTCTTACGGATACAGCGGAATCCCGGTCAGCCCGCTCTCCTCCGGCCAGCCGCAACGAAGATTGGCGTTTTGCACTGCCTGGCCGGCCGCCCCCTTCATCAGATTGTCAATGGCCGCCATCACAACAATGCTTCCCGTTCGCTCATCCACATGGAAGCCGATGTCACAGAAGTTGCTCCCCTGCACCGCCTTGGTCTCCGGCCAACCTTCTTTCAACACACGGACAAAAGGCCGGTTTTGGTAGGTCTCACAATACAAATCAAACAGATCCCGGTTTGTATAATTATTCAAGTTGGTTGCATAAAGGGTGATCAGAATTCCGCGATTCATCGGCACCAAATGGGGAACAAACCGGATGCGCACCGGTGAATCGGCACAGATTTCCGCGAAACGCTCCATTTCCGGCGTATGCTGATGACGGTCCGCTTTATACGGCCGAACATTTTCATTCACTTCGCAAAACAATGTCGCCAGCCCCGGCTTTCTCCCTGCCCCGGATACGCCGGATTTGCCGTCGATGATGACCATGGCCGGATCAATCACTTTTTCCTTCAGCAAAGGCAGAAGCGCCAACAGCGAAGCCGTGGGGTAACAACCCGGATTGGCGATCAACTGTGCTTCCGGCAGCCGGTCGCCAAACCACTCGCTCAGACCGTACACCGTTTTCTCCATCCAGGTACGGGGCGGGGCTTCTTTCCCATACCACGCTTCGTAAACCTCCGGCTCGCCCAGACGAAAATCCCCGGACAGGTCGACCACGATCACGTTCCGTTCCGCAAGGGCGGGAGCGTATTTGCCGCTGACGCCGGCGGGAGTGGCAAAAAAGACAAGATCGACTTGTTCCGCCAATTCATCCACATTCAATCCGGAAAAGGCATATCCCAAATGCCGCAAATGCGGAAACGCCTGATCCAGCGCTTCGCCCGTTTTTGAAGTTGAAATCAGCTTCGTCAGTTCAAAATGGGGGTGTGCCGCCAGCAGGCGGATCAACTCAACTCCTCCGTAGCCGGTGGAGCCAATCACTGCTGTTTTCAATTGATTGCACCTCTTTTTTTGGAACGACCTTTGCAAGTTATGTATCATTATACAATCATATTAATATTTATTCAACCATTCCATAAAAAAAGACCACCGTTTTTAGGTGGTACAACATGTATAAAGTCCGGTTGGTATTCTCTTTGCTCCCGGCTCCTTGATCGCAAAGGTCGGTGCAGAATATCACCGATCCCCTTCGACTGAAAAGCCGGCGTTCGGCCCCTGCCAGCCATCCCCGATCTCTTTCTTCTGTTTGCCGTCAGATTCGAAATTCAAAATACGATTGTGTATTTCAGGCAGATGGCCGACCCGGGTCCCTCTTATGTGAAATCCTCATTTTTTCTGCGACAGCCATTCGGCCAGCTTTTCCCGTGCTTCCTTGGGCACTTGCGTTTGCGGCGGCATCTGCCCTTGCCCGTTTTCGATCACGTGCATAATCTGCTCTTTGCTTAATTTGCTGCCGATTTTCTGGAGGCTCGGGCCATATCCCCCTTGCAGGTTGCCGCCATGGCAGGCAGAACAGTTATTGGCGAACACTTCCTGCGGTGTATCCGCCGCACTGCTGCTTTGCTGTTGCTGTTCCTGTCCGGCGGTGCTGCATCCTGCCAGCAAGAGGGCTGCAGCTGCCCCTGTCGCCAAAAGGAATTTATATTTCACCCGACTCACCCTTTACTTGGAGAACCATTTTTTACCTGATTCCTGTTTGGAACGTGAGGAGCTTTTTTCTTTTTCATCCATCGCCGCAGCGATTTCGTCTGTCGTAAACATCTGTGTATCAATCAAGGTCGCTTTGCCGAGATCTTTGCTTTCCCGCCCGCGATCGGGTTTTAACAGGCTCCGCTTGTATAAACGGCGGTTTTCCAAAGAATCGCCCTTCTGTTCGGAATCGGCTTTCTGCGGCGCCATTGTTTTTTTCTTCTTGGGCGATTCCAGTTTTTCCGTTTCTTCTTCATGGTTCGCCTTGCGTGTTTTCGTCCGGATGGCAAAAGACTTTTCTTTGTCTTCAACCTGTTCGTAGAGCTTGTCCAGCTTCGGCTGTTCTTCGCTTTTTTCTTTTGACGCTGATTTTGACACAGAAGACAGACGGGAAGACCGGCTTCGTTCCACTTTCTCTTTCTCCGCTCTGTCTTCCCGTTTCCGATCCGGTTTGCTCTGCTTGCTCAGGACTTGGCTGTCACGCACAATGATTTCTTTATCTTCATCCGGCAGCGGCTCGGTTGGCCGTTCGCGCGGAATATACTGCTGCTTCTTCATCATCTTCTCCCGTCTCAACGTGGAACGGCGCACTTGTTCAACGGAGATTTTCATATCTTCACTGCCCAAACTTCCTTCCGGAAACATCTGTTCCAGTTCTGCCACTTCCCGCTTTCGCTTTTTGCTGACAATCAAGCTGATCACGACAATCAGAATCAGGACGATTACCAGGGCGGCTACACCCGCAATCTGCGGATTTTCCATAATAAAATCCATCGACTTTTACCTCCTTTTCCCATTCTCCCCGACCAATGACGAGCAGGGAAACCAACTGCCGAACTCTATTTGCCCGTAAAGCGGGGAGGTCTTTTTTCCAAAAAAGCATCCATTCCTTCTGCCCGGTCATCGGTGTTGAAGGTCAACCCGAAATAAGAAGCCTCCAAATGAAGTCCGGCAGAAAGATCGGTTTCTGTTCCGATATCAATGGCTTTCTTTATATACCGAAGAGCAATCGGCGCTTTTTGCGCCAACTGTTTTGCCAATCGCTTCGCCTCGTCCAGAAGCTGATCGGCCGCAACCACTTTTTGCACCAAACCGAGGCGCGCGGCCTCCTGCGCATCGATCATCTCACCCGTCATGCACAGGTATTTCGCCGTTCCTGTGCCAACACGGCGGGCGAGACGCTGTGTCCCTCCATATCCGGGAATAACGCCCAAGTTGATTTCCGGCTGGCCAAAGCGAGCACGATCAGAAGCGAGGATGATATCACCGGCCATCGCCAATTCACATCCTCCACCCAAAGCATAGCCATTCACTGCCATAATCACCGGAATCGGCAAGCTTTCAATCCGGCTGAACAACCGTTGCCCGAATGCGGCCAGGCGCTCCGCTTCCGTAGCGGACGGGATCCGGCGCAGCTCCGTGATATCTGCTCCGGCGACAAATGCTTTCTCACCGCTGCCTGTCATAATTAAAACACGAATCTCCTCGTCCTGCTCAATCCAAGAAATGACAGCGTCCAGTTCCTCCAGCAATTCCCGGTTGAGCGCATTTAACACTTTCGGACGGTTAAATGTGACAAGTGCCCAGGCATCCCCTTTTTCCACTTGGACGTTTTTCCAATCGGACATGAACCGGTCACCCCTCTATTCTTTTTCAGGCTCTTTTTATCCTTTGTTCATCAACTTACGCAGATAAGCCTCAATAAACGGATCAAGTTCTCCATCCATCACCGCTTGCACATTTCCCGTTTCCGTCTGGGTGCGGTGATCCTTCACCATGCTGTACGGATGGAAAACATAGGAGCGAATCTGGTTGCCCCAGCCGATTTCGGTCTGCTCCCCTTTCAGGGCTTGCAGTTCCTTCTGCTGTTCTTCCATCTGGCGTTCATAAAGACGTGCCTTAAGGATTTTCATCGCACGCTCACGGTTCTTGATCTGCGAGCGTTCTGACTGGCAGGTCACGACGATCCCGGTTGGAATGTGGGTAATCCTTACCGCCGAATCGGTCGTGTTGACGTGCTGGCCGCCTGCCCCGCTCGAGCGATAGGTATCGATTTTCAGCTCATCGGGACGGATTTCGATTTCCACATCATTGTCAATCTCCGGCATCACATTGACAGAAACAAAGGAAGTATGCCGGCGGCCGGACGCATCGAACGGCGAGATGCGGACAAGCCGGTGCACCCCTTTTTCTGCCTTCAGATAGCCGTAAGCATTGATTCCCTTGATGAGCAGCGTGACACTTTTGATTCCCGCCTCTTCACCGGGCAGATAGTCCAGTGTTTCCACTTTGTACCCGCTTTTTTCCGCCCAGCGGACGTACATCCGGTGCAACATCTCCGCCCAATCCTGCGATTCCGTTCCCCCGGCCCCCGGATGCAGTTCCAGGATGGCCGAATTGCGATCATAAGGCCCGCTCAGCATCAGGGTGAGCTCAAAGGCGTCGATCTCCTTTTTCAGCTCACGCAATTCCCGCTCCAACTCTTCGCCCATCGCCTCATCTTCCCCTTCTTCGGCCAAGAGTTCGAGCATCAACTGCGCCTCTTCCTGCTTTTCCTCCAGTTTCTGCATCGTTTCTGTCAGCTCTTTGAGCTGTTTCATTTCATCAATCACTTTTTGGGCTTCTTCCTGATCATCCCAAAACGAAGGGGAAGCCATTTTCTCTTCCAGTGCAGTCAATCGTTCCTTTTTCTGATCGAGGTCAAAGAGACCCCCTGATATCCGCCAATTGCTTGGCTGTATTGGACAAATGCTGTTTCACTTCGCTCATTTCCACATCAATCACCTCATGCTCAAGTCTGTTCCTGAAACATTTTTATTATATATGAAAAAGAAAAAAACACTATCACCGAAAGAGGCAGGGTAAAGCCCCTGCCTCACCGGTTTGCTGGAACTGCTTTTTCGTTTTTTAAACAGCAGTTTTTATATTTCTTTCCACTTCCGCACGGACAGGGTTCATTGCGGCCCACTTTATCATTTCGGCGAATCGGCTGCTTTTTGGGCGCCACTCCCTCTTCCGATCCCCCGGAATGCGCGACGGCATTGATGGCCACTTCTTCCCGCTCCAGCTCTTCTTCTTCACGGATCACGGACTTCATGACATACTTGATAACCTCTTCCTGAATCTCCTTCACCATTTCCTCAAACATGGCAAAGCCTTCGAATTGATAAGCCCGAAGCGGATTATCCTGGCCATAGGCCCGCAGGTGAATCCCCTGACGCAACTGCTCCATCGCATCGATGTGATCCATCCATTTGCGGTCGACAGTACGCAGGATAACAACTTTGGAGAATTCCTGCAACCGCTCGTTGCCCATTTCCTCTTTCTTCTCTTCATAATGGCGGACAACCTCGTCATAGATGAGTTCGATGATTTCCTTGGGCTCTTTGTTTTCCAGGTCTTCCTCATCAATGCGTCCTTCCGGAAGCAGATTTGATTCAACGTAATCGACGATCGCTTCCAGATCCCAATCTTCTTCCAGCTCTTCCGCGGTATGAATGCCCACGACATTTTCAATCGTCGATTTTGCCATGCCGAGAACGACATCTTTCAAATCATCGCTGGTCAGCACTTCCCGCCGTTGTTTATAAATAATTTCCCGCTGCTGATTCAAGACGTCGTCATATTGCAATACCCAGCGTCGGGCATCAAAGTTGTTGGCTTCCACCTTGCGCTGTGCGTTGGCCACCGCCTTGCTGAACATTTTTCCTTCAATCGGCTGATCATCCGGCAGTCCCAGACGCTCCAGCATGTTTTCCAAGTTCTCCGCCCCAAACCGGCGCATCAAATCATCGGACAAAGAGAGGAAGAACTGGGATGAACCGGGGTCTCCCTGCCGGCCGGAACGCCCGCGCAACTGGTTATCGATGCGGCGGCTTTCATGGCGTTCCGTTCCCAACACGTGCAACCCGCCAAGCTCGGCCACTCCTTCGCCGAGAACAATGTCCGTTCCCCGACCGGCCATGTTGGTGGCGATCGTCACCGCTCCCCGCTGTCCGGCCCGGGCAATGATTTCGGCTTCACGCGCATGGTTTTTCGCATTTAACACTTCGTGCGGAATTCCCCGTTTTTTGAGCGCTCGGGAAAGCCGTTCCGATTTTTCAATCGATACCGTCCCGACCAAAACGGGTTGCCCTTTTTCATGGCGTCGGGCGATTTCCTCGACGACTGCATTAAATTTGGCCTCTTCCGTCTTATACAGAACATCGGACAAATCCTTGCGGGCCATCGGGCGATTGGTGGGAATCGGATAAACGTCCATATTGTAGATTTTGCGGAATTCTTCTTCCTCTGTCTTGGCTGTCCCGGTCATCCCGGACAGTTTTTTGTACAGGCGGAAATAGTTTTGCAGCGTAATGGTGGCCAGAGTCATGCTCTCCCGCTGCACCTGCAAACCTTCCTTTGCCTCAATCGCCTGGTGCAAGCCGTCGCTGTACCGGCGTCCGTACATCAGGCGGCCGGTGAACTCGTCCACGATGACAACCCCGTCCTCATTGACCACATAATCTTCATCCCTTTTCATGAGGACATGGGCTTTCAGCGCCTGCTGCACATGATGGTTCAGCGTGATGTTGCGCATATCGTAGAGGTTATCCACACCGAGGAAACCCTCCACCTTTTTCACGCCGTCTTCGGTAAGCGCAACCTGTTTTGTCTTGATATCCACCGTATAATCTTCGTCTCTTTTCAAACGGCGAACCACTTTGTCGGCCGTATAATACAGATCTGTCGCTTTGTTGGCCTGACCGCTGATAATCAGTGGCGTCCGCGCTTCATCGATCAGGATGCTGTCCACTTCATCGATGATCGCATAGTTCAGTTCGCGCTGTGTCAATTGTTCGGGATAGAGCACCATGTTGTCACGCAGATAGTCAAAGCCGAACTCATTGTTCGTTCCAAACGTAATATCCGCTTGGTACGCGGCCCGTTTCTCATCCGGGCTCATCTGCGGCAGATTGAGTCCGACCGTAAGACCCAGGAATTCAAAAACCTGTCCCATCCATTCACGGTCCCGTTTGGCCAGGTAATCGTTGACGGTCACAATGTGCACGCCTTTGCCGGTGAGCGCATTGAGGTATGCCGGCAGGGTCGATACCAGCGTTTTCCCTTCCCCGGTTTTCATCTCGGCGATATCGCCTTGGTGCAGCACCATTCCCCCAACCAGTTGCACGCGGAAATGGCGCATGCCAAGCACCCGTTTCGCCGCCTCACGCACAACGGCAAACGCCTCCGGCAACAAATCGTCCAAGCTCTCTCCATTTTCCAGCCTATTCTTAAATTCATCCGTCTTTGCCCGGAGTTCTTCGTCGGAAAGAACCTGCATCGACGGCTCCAACGAATCGATCGTATCAGCAAGGGCAAAAAACTTCTTCAATTGCCTCTCTTGCGGATCAAGCAATTTTCGAAGGGCTTGCAACACCTTCATCATCTCCTACCTAAGCTGGATTTATATGAAACAAGAGATTCTTGTATGATCTCGATGAATATAAAAGCCCACATTAATTAGTTTATCAAATTTCGTCCGTTTTTTCACTTTTTACGCCTGGAAAAGCGTTTAGCGGCGCACCAGCTTTTGCAGGATCGTATAAAAACGGTGTGCTAATTTCTTGCGATCCCCTTCGCGATCGATATAATCGCGTCCGTTCTTTTTAATCTCTTCGCGCTCCTCCTGTGAATACGAACGCACGGTTTTAATGGCTTCAGCCAATCCTTCCGGATTCTCCGCCCCGGCGAAGAGCCCGACCCGGTTTTTCTCGACGATTTCACGCACTTCTCCGTCAACCGTGGTCACAATCGGCAATCCGATAAAGGTGTAATCAAACAGTTTGTTGGGCCGGGCACCGCGGAACACTTCATTGTCAGCCAGGGAGATAATCCCCACGTCGGCGGCTTGCGTATAATCGAAAATCTCTGCTTTTGGAACAGGATCGAGCAGATAAACATTATCCAGCCCTTTTTCGCGCTTCAGCCTGATCAGCTTCTCCTTTTCCGGGCCGTCACCGATCAGTACGATGGAAATGCCCGGATCGAGATAGCGGCCCGCTTCCACCACGTATTGCAAGGCATTTGCCGGCCCGTGCGCCCCCGTATAAATGGCCACAAAATCGTCTTCAGGCACTCCCATTTTCCGGCGGAACTCTGCCCGCTTGGACGGGTCCGGCTTCCAGGAGCTGACGACGATCCCATTGGGAATCAGCTCGATTTTATCCGGATCAATGCCCTTATCAGCAATAAATTTGCGCTGATGTTCGGTCAGCACGATGATTTTATCCGCTTTCCGGTAGAGAAACAATTCCATCCAAGTGAGCAGTTTGATGACGTGTTTGTTGTTCAGGCCGCCCATTTTAATGAGCGAATCAGGCCACAGATCCCGAACCTCGAGAACGAACGGACACCGCTTTAACGCTGCCAGCATCCATCCGGAAAATGCGGTAAACAGATGAGGCGAAGAAGCGATTAACACATCGGGTCTCCGTTTGAACAATCCGGCCAGAAAAAAGATGGCGGCAAAGCTCCCCATATTGATGATCCGTTTGAAATCGTTGGTTTTATGGGGATAGGACCAAAGCCAGTTCAGATTCAGTCCCGGAACCTTGTCGAGGGCGTTTTTTTCCTCTGCGGTGACGAAGGTGCGGCGAGGATGGACAAATTTGGAGAGAAACAGCGTGACATCCGCTTTTTCTTCCGTCGCCCACTCCCGCGCCAATTCATAGTGGCGGGTAATCCCGGCGATATTGGGAGGAACCGCATAATGATTCGCTAACCAAATTCTCAACTTCTTCACTTCCTTACTTCTGGACAATCCATTTAGATTCATTTTATGAGATCGCTATAAACTTCAGCCGTGTTGACTTCTTCTATTCCTGCAAATACAGCACTTGCTTGTAACATTCCGGTTACTATATTACATTAACATGAAACAAAAAAACGGTCAATGTAATATTAGTGAAATCTTTCGGATATTCTTTTTCCAAAAAAAGGCCGGCGGCCCGGTCAAAAATGGGGCCCCGGCCTGCTCCGGTCAGCCAAGGTCTTTCAGAAGTTGATCTGTGATTTTCTCCGATGCCCGCCCGTCGCCGAACACGTCTTTCATCCTGGTAAAATCAACGGTGAAATTGTCCACTGCATCAAGAATCTTCGACTGATCCGCCCCGACAAGGAGGTTGGCACCCAGCTCAACCGTTTCTGTCCACTCCGTTTCGTCACGCATGGTAATGCACGGAACTTTGGCAAAAAACGCTTCCTTCTGCACTCCGCCGGAATCGGTCAGTATTTTTTTGGCATTGACCTCCAGCTGCAGCATATCCAGATAGCCGACAGGTTCGATCAATTTGACGTTCGGATTGGTAATGGCAAGGCCCATTTGTGCCATTTTGCCCTTCGTCCTGGGATGAAGTGGAAGGACTGCCGGCAGCGGAAGTTCGTTGAGCGCTGAAATGATTTGCGACAAACGGGCCGGATCGTCGGTATTTTCCGCTCGGTGAAGGGTGATCAGGATATATTCCCCGGTCTTTATGTTCAGTTCTTTCAATATGCCGGACTTTTCATTCGCCAATCTGCTGTTGTACTGCACCGCATCCATCATCACATCGCCAACCAGGTGAACTCCCCGGCGGATGCCTTCGGTGGCAAGATGGTTGACTGCCGTTTGCGTCGGGCAGAAGAGCCACTCAGATACATGGTCGGTGAGAATCCGGTTGATCTCTTCCGGCATCCGTTTGTTGAAACTGCGCAGACCCGCTTCGACGTGTGCGACGGGAACATGAAGCTTGCTGGCCGCGAGCGCTCCCGCCAAAGTCGAGTTGGTATCCCCGTAGACGAGCAAACAATCCGGTTTTTCTTTCAGAATCACTTCCTCGATCCGGGACAGCATCTCCCCTGTCTGCGCGCCATGGGATTTTGAACCGACATGCAGATGATAATCGGGAACCGGAATATGGAGTTCGGAAAAAAAGACATCCGACATTGATTTATCGTAATGTTGACCCGTATGTACCAATATCTCATCCGCTTGTTTGCGAATCGCGCGGGAAACCGGAGCCGCTTTGATAAATTGCGGTCTTGCTCCAACCACTGTCAATATTTTCATCTTGTTAAACCCCCTGCACCTTTCCTGTTCACCAGGAGACCTGATCTATATACGAAGTTATCATACCACAGGCAAGCCTCCCTGCAATAAAAATCACCGATTCTTCACGGGAACTCCATCAAAAAAGAGTTGGGGGCTTTTCCCCAACTCCCTTCTTAGACCCTGACAGGGTGAATTTTCCGTATTTGAATCACTCCGGTTCAATCAAACCATATTTGCCGTCCTCGCGGCGATAGATCACGTTGATCAGGTTTGTGTCAGCATTGGTAAATACGAAGAAGTTATGACCCAGCATGTCCATTTGCAAAATCGCTTCTTCCGTCCCCATCGGTTTCAGGTTAAACCGTTTGGTCCGGACCACTTTCAGGTCATTTTCTTCCTCGGTCACTGCCGTGACAGCCGTTTCATTGTATGCGCTTTCTTTCCAGTTGTTGCGGAAGCTTGCATCCTGGCGAGATTTACGATTCACTCGGGTTTTATACTTGCGAATCTGTCTCTCCAATTTTTCAACTACCAAGTCGACCGATGCGTACATGTCCTCGCTCGATTCCTCCGCGCGGCAAAGCAAGCCCGGATACGGAATCGTCACTTCGACTTTGTGCTGATCCTTGATTACACTCATGGCAACGTGAGCTTCTGCTTCCTGATTCGGAGAGGAATCGAAATACTTTTCGAGCCGCCCGAGTTTTCGTGCAGCAAAGTCTTTGAGCGCATCAGTCACTTGGAAATTGTTCCCACGGATGACATATCTCATAGAGAATCCTCCTTCCGCTTTGTACTCTATCTATTCCCTCATTTAAAAAAAATTCCTCCTCTTTTTTTTACAAACTTCGATAAAAAATTACACCAAAAATTACCATAATTTTTACCAGGATAATCCGGATTAAAAACCCGGCAATCTGAGAGGGTGACACGATCCGGACCGCATGCATTTTCACACTTTCAGCAAAAATGAAAGCTCCCCAGGTCCAAGATCCGGGGAGCGTTTTTTTCGGTTTGGAATGTTACTTTTTCACAACGTTCGCAGCCTGTGGTCCACGCGAACCTTCCACGATTTCAAATTCAACCTCTTGTCCTTCTTCCAATGTTTTGAAACCTTCCATTTGAATCGCAGAGTAGTGAACGAAAACGTCTTCTCCGCCTTCGCGCTCAATAAACCCGTAACCTTTTTCCGCGTTGAACCACTTGACTTTGCCTTGCATGCAAACACAGTCCCTTCTTAAATTCAGATAATGGTCGGCATAAGAAACGCTCATGCCGGGAAAAATAGAACAGCATTGCCGCTGAAACAGCAACAAGCTTCCTGAAAGGAAATACCGTCCAAACCTTCTGTTTAACGAGTTTTCACTCGTATCACAGTTTTAAGTGTTTTCACACTCTGTGAGAATTATACCAAAAACCCGGCCAAAAGTCATCCCTACAACACCTTGCTTAAAAATGATTTGAGCCGTTCATGGCGAGGCTGTTCAAAAATTTGCTCCGGTGTTCCCTCTTCCAGAATTTTTCCGTCATCCATAAACAGAACGCGATCACCCGCCTCCCGAGCAAATCCCATCTCATGCGTGACGACGACCATGGTCATCCCTTCCCCCGCCAACTGTTTCATGACATCCAGCACTTCCTTGACCATCTCCGGATCAAGGGCGGAAGTCGGCTCGTCAAACAGCATCAGTTTCGGATCCATCGCCAATGCCCGCGCGATGGCCACTCTCTGCTTCTGGCCGCCGGAAAGCTCTCCGGGATAAGCGTCCGCCTTCTCCTCTAACCCCACTTTCTCCAGCAGAGCCAGGGCCTTTTTCTCCGCCTCGGCTTTCTCCATCTTGCGAACGTGAATCGGCGCCAATGTGATATTATCCAGTACCTTTTTGTGAGGAAACAGTTCAAACTGCTGAAAAACCATTCCCACATCCGTGCGAACCCGATTGATATCCGTCTTTGGATCGGTCAAATCGAACCCGTTGACCACGATCCGCCCCGAACTGACCCGTTCCAGCAGATTCAGGCATCGCAAAAACGTGCTTTTCCCCGAACCGCTGGGCCCGATCACACAGACCACTTCTCTCTCCTGAATTTGTACATTGATCTCTTTTAACACATGATGGTCGCCAAAATATTTATTCAGATTTTCTACTGTGATCACTGGACAATCATCCCTTCTTGCTGCTCGTATTAAACCGTTTTTCCAAGTGGAAGACAATGCGGGAGAGAATCAGGGTCAGGACGAGATACATCACACCGGCCGCGATATACGGCGACCAGCGCACAAATGTGTTTTTCGCTGTGACAAATGCTGCATAGGTAATATCATTGACCGCGATGACCGTAACCAGGGACGTATCCTTTAACAGTGCAATAAACTCGTTTCCGAGCGGTGGCAGCATCCGTTTGACCGCCTGAGGCAGGATCACCAGGCGCATCGCCTGGGCATAGGTCATCCCCAGTGAACGCGCTGCTTCCATTTGCCCTTTTTCGATGGAAAGAATTCCGCCGCGAAAAATTTCCGAGATGTAAGCCCCGGCATTCATCGACAAGGCAACGAAAGCGGAAACCATGGCATCCGGCGTCTCCAAGCCGAGAATATCTTCAAACAACGTCGGCAACACGGCAAAATGAATGGTAAGAATCTGCAGGAAAAGAGGTGTTCCCCGAAACAAATCGACATAAAGCTTCGCTGGTATGACCAGCCACTTTTTTCCCGAAATCTGCATAAAACCCAAAATGAGTCCGATCAAAAGCCCGATGCATATGGCAACCACAGTCAATTCGATTGTGGTCACAACACCTCGGATAAACAAATCTTTGTACTGGACAATGACTGACCAATCGAGTTCGTTCAAAAGTTGATCCATTGTTATCCACAAACCCCTTTATCTGCAAATCATTGTTTTTCGAGTTATTCACAAAGTTATCCACATTATCCACAACATCCACAACCCAGGGATATACACAATTTGTCCACTATTTATCCACAAGTTATCCACAGAAAATGGATAAGGGGTGTGTTAATGCATTCATATTTAATGAATTCTTTATTTTGCACTTGTTTCCATTTTTATATAAAAATTTGTTGCCAGGTAAGATCGCTGGTTCCCCTGACCTTCCCGAGCCCTGACGGTCGGCCAGGAGTTCCCAACCGACAAAAGATGCGAGCGTTTCGAATCATTGTTGCGGTTCCGTCCCGAAATATTTTTGATAAATCTTGTCATACGTTCCGTTCGCTTTTACTTTTTTCAATCCGTCGTTCAGCTTTTGCAGCAGGGCCTGGTTGCCTTTGTGCACGGCAATCCCGTACTGTTCCGTCTTGATTGAAGGATCTTCAACAATCTTGTATTTGCCTTGGCCCAGCTTTTTGATATATTCCATGATCACGGCGTTATCGACGACCACCGCATCCAGTCGCCCGAGCTCCAGATCATGAACGGCAGACGGAATATCATCATATCCCTTGAGCCCGGAATAGGTTTTGCCGAACATCTCCTGCACAACCTGTTCTCCGGTTGTGGCCGTTTGCACTCCGATCCGTTTTCCGTTCAACTGTTTCAGCGATGATACATGGGAAGAGGTCGGTACCAGAATCAATTGTTTGGCATCGAAATAAGGAATGCTGAAATCATATTTTTTCTTGCGGTCAGGCGTAATGGTGATCGCCGCCATCCCGGCATCGAGCTTCCCGCGGGAAACGCCGTCAAGCATCTGGTCCCAGCCGTAATGTTTAAAATTGATCTTCAGGTTTTCTTCCTTGGCGATGGCCTGAATCAGATCGGCATCAAACCCGGTAATCTTCCCGTCCCCCTCCAATTTTTCAAATGGCGGAAACTCCGCATTCGTCCCGATCTGAATCACACTGTTATCCGTATTTTTATTCGTGCACCCGGTCAGGACAAAGGAAACGGCGACCACGGACGCGAGCAACATGCCAAGCCACTTCTTCATGTTTTTTCTCTCCTTTCAACTTTTCACCATTACCGGAATAAAAATCATCATTTCTCATTATGATGTAATTATTATAAGTATAAATGTATATTTATTCAATTCGTTTTTATTTACCAGATTTCAGGAGATCCCATCCTCATCCGTCAGATCCAGGCAAAATTACTTTGCCAAAGGAGAATAACCGGAATATTTTTAGAAAATTTTGTCATTAGTGCCGTTAAATTTGATCTCTTTCGGCAATTGTATGCTCCCTTTTTTACAATCCCGTAATATCGCATCTTAAAGGAAGGGAATGATCCCGATTTGTACACATAACCTCTCTCTTATTACCTTAAATTTCAAAAAATATGAGTACAAACTATTATTAAGTTTTAGATTTATTATAAAACAATGTCAGTATTAAATGCAATTCATCAAACAGTCACAAATAAAAACCGCCGTCTCCGGTTTTCTTCCGAAAACGGCGGCCTCAGCAAATGATGAATCTTACTGGTTCACCAAGTCTTTCAACTGTTTACCGGCTTTAAAAGCGGGCACTTTGCTGGCTTTGATCTCAATCTCCTCGCCGGTCTGCGGGTTGCGGCCGGTTCTTGCAGCACGTTCGCGCACTTCAAAGTTTCCAAAGCCAATCAGGGTTACTTTTTCCCCTTTGCTAAGCGCTTCCGAGATCGTCTGCAATACCGAATCGACGATAATTCCCGCTTCCTTTTTCGTTTTGCCCGTGCTCTCGGCAACGCGTTCTATCAATTCCGTTTTATTCATTTTCAACTCTCCTTCAAACCGATAGTCTTAAAAGGGATGCTATCTATTGGTGTTGACGAGTTTTTCCTTTTCTATACTCTTTTTATCTAGCAAACGTGACCGAGTAAACTCGGCTTGCTCCTGATACCAGCAGCGGTTTGGCACACTCCCTCAGCGTTGTGCCTGTCGTATACACATCATCAACAATAAGAACTGTTCGGTCCCGTATGCATTTCTCACAACCTTCACCTTCAATTTGAAATGCTCCTTTCAGAGCGAGCAGGCGTTCCTGCCGATTGCGCCTGCTTTGTGAAGCAAGATCTTTCTCTCTTCCCAGCAGAGGCAAAACCGGCAACCCAAGCCTTGCACCGATCACGCGGGCCAGAAGTTCCGACTGGTTGAATCCGCGTTCCGCTTTCTTCTCCTTATGTAATGGAACAAAGGTGATCACCGATATTCCCGTATGAGCAAAATGGGTTTGAACCACCTCTGCCATCCACCGGCCCATCGGTGTCGCCAAACTTTCTTTACCCCGATATTTGAACAACGACACCCATTCTTTTGCCTTTCCGCTGTAAACCACAGGACTGCGGTTTACAATCCGCTCTTCTTCGGCAAGACACAGGCAATCGGGACAAAGATGATCAGCACCAGCCTCCTGCTTCCGCCCGCAAACGGGGCAAAACGGCCCGGAAATCAGTTCAACTCCCGCCAGACAGGTGGAACAGATTCTCTCCCGCACCGGAGCAAACGGAGACGGGCGGCGAACGAATGCCGTACAAAACTCGCAAGTGGGAGGCTGGGAAAAGAGAGACGACCATACTCCTTCAAAGATTATACGCCCCATCTTTGAGAAATCCTTCTTTCTTCGCACAATCATTTAACCATTTAATCTCCCTTTTTGCCCGCAATTGGGCATCCGTCTTTTCATCGGTCAAAAACCATACTTCTCCCTCCTGGTAGGAAGATGATCTTCCTGCTCTGCCCGCCATCTGAACGAGCGCCGCCGCCGTAAACACCGGATGATCTGCACCGATGACGGCAACATGGATCGCGGGAACCGTCACTCCCCTCTCCAAAATCGTCGTCGTCACCAGAAACCGCCATTTGCCCTCCCGAAAATGGCGCACCGTCTGTTCCCGCTGCAAATCGCCGGCGAAAACACCCCGGGCCTCTCGGTAAAAGTCCGGCTCACAGCATTTCATCCAGCGCAACACCCGGCTGACGTCTTCCACCCGCGGCACGAAGAGAAAGGCTTGTCCTTTCCGCTCCACCACCTGACGCAAAAAGGCGGAAAGCGGACGGATCGGTTTCCTCTTGCTTATCTTCTGCCAAAGCCGCCACTCCCGCTTCAAGGCCGGTTCAGGCATAGGATAACCGTGGTAGCGAACCGGCAGCAAAACTGTCGGTAAAATCTCTCTGCGCCCGAGCGCCTTCCATTCCGGCGGGGGAGTGGCAGTCAGCAAAATTTTCTTTGCCCCGGGTGAAAGCGCCCGTCCGATTCCCTCCTCCAACGCCCTGTTGCCATAGAGGGGGAATGCGTCAACTTCATCGACCACCGCAAGCTCAAACGACCGATAAAAGCGCAGGGCTTGGTGTGCCGTGGCAATCACCAACTCACCCGTTTCCAGCGTTTGGGCTGATCCGCCGTAGAGAGCGATCACCCTTCTGCCGGCAAATCCCTTTTCCAGACGGGGCTTTAATTCCAACACCACATCTTTGCGCGGAGTAACCCATAACACTTTTTTTCCCCGATTCAGCCAGTCCGCCACGATCGTCATCATCATCTCCGTCTTGCCGCTGCCGGTGGCCGCCCAGACCAGAACCTGCCTGTGTTGGCTAAGGTTCGCCCTGATTCTCTCCACTGTTTTGGCCTGGGCTTCTGTCAGCGGAGCAGTCCGGCAAGCGATTTCAGAACCGGCAAACGTGCGATTGTCCGGAGGAGAAAAGATAAACAGCGGAAAGCAGGTTCTCGCCCGACCGAGCAACAGGCAATGCTCGCAAACGACGCATCTTTCCCCACAGATCGCACAAGGAGTTTGCCTGAGAAGCGGCCCCCGGTATCCGCACCGTTCACACTTCCAGGTGACCGGCGGGCCCGCAGAGCGAACAGCCGGTCTGATGTCCGCCATTCCCGACAGGCTGAGCCATTGCAAGGCCCGGCGCATAAGGAAGGAGCCAGGCCACTTTTCGTATTTGCGAAGAAGGCGCTCCACTTCTTCCCACAGCAGCACTCTTCCGGCCAGCAGCGGGTGAATCTCTGCCGCCAGTTCGCGCACCGCGGTCATTTCTTCTCCCATCATGGGCGCTTCCCGCAGTGCCGGACCGAAAGCGTTCTTTCTTCCCCGGTTCCCGGCAAATGCTTGTCCAATCGATGACGATTCAATCATTTCCGCGATTTGCTTTCCTTGCTCTTGCCAATGGAAAAAGTCGACTTACGGCGCGATACTCATCCTTCCATCGGCTTCTCCTTCCAATCGGTAAAAACAGAACCTCATCAAAAATCCCTCTTTTTTCCAGTGGACATCAAGAAAAAAACCCAAGGGACGGCTGATCACATCCCCGGGGCTTTTTTTCAGGCAAGACTCCGTTCCGTATCCTGTGAGGAATCCGAATCCCGCAGGTCGAGCACAAGCCATTTTTCCGTACTGTTCCTCTTCGACTCAAGCCATTCCTTGATTCGCTCTTCCGCTCCTTCACCAGGGGTGATGCGAACGATCTCCAGATTGGGATAGCGCTGTTTTAACCGCTCGAGGATCAACAGCGTATCATCGGTCGAGCCCACGTCGATGCAGGTAATTTTGCCTGCTTTTTTCCTTTTTGACTTGTTGGAAACATGGTAAGAGCGAATCATCCACTCGACGGAATGCTGGCTGTTTTTGGTGATCATGACCAAGTGCACGGCTTTGTTGTGATAATAATTACCGAAATAATGGGACAACTTTTTTGCCAGATAAAACATGACAATATAAAGGGCTACACTCCACAGAACCCAAAGTTCCATCGTATTGCCCCTCCTTCTTTATATCTTATGCCAAAAAGGTAGGGACTGTGACACAGACCTCGACTGATAACAGGCTCTTTTCAAATCAATTGAACCCATCCACACTTCATCGCGAGCAAAACCGCCTGCGTCCGATCTTGAACATTCAGTTTATAAAGAATATTACTGACATGGTTCTTAACAGTTTTTTCGCTGATAAATAAATGTTCACTGATACTTCGATTATTTTTACCCTGTGACATTAATCGTAAAACTTCCATTTCCCGATAGGTGAGAACCTCTTGCCACGGGATGGAAGGAGTCAAAGCGTAATGATAACAAATACTCCCTTCCATTCGGCTCAATCTTCGAAATTCGTTCACCAGTCTTCCCATCATGATCGGGTGAATATACACGCCCCCGTGTGCAATCACGCGAATCGCTTCAATGATGGGCTCTACTTTCATATCTTTTAACATATACCCGGCAGCGCCGGAACGAATCGTTTCAATAACATAAGGGTCAGCATGCTCAGAAAGGATTAACACCTTGGTTTGAGGAGCCATTTGACAAAGACGGTTCGTTACTTCCACTCCGTCGATCCGCGGAAGGTACAGATTGATGACGGCAACATGCGGTTTGGTCGATCCGCAAAGAAGCGGGACATCAATTCCGTCCGTACACTCCCCCACCATCACCATATTCTTTGTCCTCTTGATGGCTGTTTTAATTTGCTCCCGGTATTCGGTGTCGGGGTCTGCCAGTAAAACCCGGATCAGCGGTTGGATGTCCGTACCTGAAAATTCACTTCCTTCGAGGTGGCCTGTCTCCGGCTTCCTCATGGGCAAAGGGGTCACTCCTTTCTCGCAATATTCACCCTTATTCAAATTTTACCACGAACAAAACAGTTATGAAACAAAAAAGAAGGCGAGAAGAAAGGAAAAAGAGAGAATGAACGGGGAATTTGGCAGAAAAAGTCATCAAAAAAGAAAAAGGGCTGAGATTTCGTTTCTCAGCCCTAAAATTTAAAGCCCCGCTTCTTTTTTCAAGGTGTCGGCAAGATCCGTGCGTTCCCACGGCAAATCGACATCCGTGCGGCCAAAGTGACCATAGGCAGCCGTTTGACGGTAGATCGGGCGGCGCAAATCCAATTGGCGGATAATGCCGGCCGGGCGCAGATCAAAGAATTTCTCTGTCAATTCGACCAATTTGTCTTCACTTACTTTCCCGGTGCCAAACGTATCAATGCGGATGGAAACGGGACGGGCTACCCCGATGGCGTAAGCAAGCTGCACTTCGCACTTGTCAGCGAGTCCGGCAGCAACGATGTTTTTCGCTACATAGCGGGCGGCATAGGCTCCTGAGCGGTCAACCTTGGTCGGGTCTTTGCCGGAGAAGGCACCGCCTCCATGACGGGCATAACCTCCGTAAGTATCAACGATGATCTTACGTCCGGTCAAACCGGCATCTCCCTGCGGACCGCCAATGACGAATCGTCCGGTCGGATTGATGAAGTACTTGGTATTATCATCGAGCATCTCTTTGGGAACAATCGGCAAAATCACATGTTCCATGAGATCTTTCTTGATTTGCTCCAAAGCGACATGTTCGGAGTGTTGGGTGGAAACAACCACCGTATCGATGCGTACAGGTTGATCTCCTTCATATTCAACGGTTACCTGCGTTTTTCCGTCCGGACGCAGGTATTCCAGCGTACCGTCGACACGCACTTCATGGAGACGGCGTGCCAGTTTATGGGCCAATGAGATCGGGAGCGGCATCAATTCCGGTGTCTCATTGCAAGCAAACCCGAACATGAGTCCCTGGTCCCCGGCGCCGATCGCTTCAATCTCATCTTCCGTCATCGAACCTTCGCGTTTTTCCAATGCAACATCTACACCCATTGCAATATCGGGCGATTGTTCGTCAATAGAGGTCAAAACGGCGCAGGTTTCGGAGTCGAAACCGTATTTTGCCCGGGTATAGCCAATATCCTTAATCGTTTGGCGCACAATCTTCGGAATATCAACATAGCATTGGGTGGAAATTTCCCCCGACACAAGCACCAAACCGGTAGTGACCGAAGTTTCGCAAGCGACGCGAGCATTCGGATCTTTTTCCAAAATGGCGTCGAGAATGGCATCGGAAATCTGGTCGCAGATTTTATCCGGATGACCAACCGTAACCGATTCTGAAGTGAACAGGCTGCGTTTTTGTTCTCCCATTCATTCTCCTCCTTGCTAGCAAAATGACGCAATAAAAAACCCTTCCCATCGAGGAAAGGTTTTTGATTATCAGTTCATCCTCGAAACTCCCCGCCAGACCGTCAACCAGCCTGGAATAAAGCTTTATCCAAGTGAAGGGAACCTGTCTCTACATCATCAATAGAATAACCTAAAGAATAGGGAATTACAACTGTTGCTTTGGGGATTCACCTTCTGTTTTTCTTCCACTTTTTGTTTTTGAGTTGGATCTGGTAGAGAACCGGGCCACCCTCTTCCGTTCGCACCCGGATATAATGCCGCCCGGAGGGGAGGGACAGCGTTTGGCTGAATCGCTCTCCTTTCGCCAGCGTCACGGTCCCGCCGGACAGAGCGTAGAAATGGTGATCATAAACAGCCCATTCCAATCTTTTTACCGGCTGATCCGCCTGATAGAGAAAGGTGACTGTCTCTTCTCTGGTGCTGCTTATAACATACCAGTCCGGGATTCCGCCACCTGCCAATGCCCCTTTCACCCACTTGGCCGAAGATAGTAAAGCCGCTTTGTCCGGAGTGGAGTGATCTTTTCCATCCCCGATTGCCGGCCGGACCGTTATCACCAGATGATAAGGTTCACTGATGATATTCCCCCCGTAGTCGGAAACGGAAAACAGCAGATCTCCTTTCCCTCCGGGAACCCGCAGGCTCTCCGCTTCACCGGCTCCATGTTGATCTATTTTCCAATTGTGCCAATCGTCTTGCGGCATTTGCAGCAATACGGGGTCAAACCTCGGAGTCAACGGTTCCACTTTCACTTCCGCTTCACCGGAACGGGGCAGGGGTAGCCGGTACCAATCCTGATCCCCCTGCTTGTGAAGAGTTGCCTCGATGACTTCCTGCTTCCCCGGAAGCGCCAACTGTGCCGCCTGGGCCAATCGGTCATTTGGTTCATAACGATCCGCCCGCGGAATGAAATTTACCTGAAAGCTGTACGAGACAGGGACATCGCCGGCCGGGGAGGAAAATCCCAGAAAGACGTCATTTCTCTCAACCGGTACCCGCAACTGGTTCATCCCTTGCAACTGATAGGAGCGGACATCCTTTTCTTGCGGATTTTCAACAAACAACCTTGTTTTTTGAAAATGCCCGCGATTCTGCCTGAGATGAATCACCAGCGTTCCGGGACAGGGCAACTCCAGGCGGAACCAGTCCCGGTCACCCGGACGCAGAACGGCATCCATCTCCTGATCCAGGGACAGGGACATCGCCTGATGACGCTCATCATTCGGTTCATAGGGATCCCGTTTCAGCTTGCCGGAAAGAGCCCGGGCAGCATCCAAAATCCCGAACCCTTTTTGCCGGTCCCATCGCGGTTCCCCCGGTTTCTTTTGTGCCGTTTGCTTAAGGAGTTGCCGGATCTGCCCGGGAGTGTAATCCCGATGCCGCTGCCAGAGAAGAGCGGCCACTCCCGCTGCTTGCGGAGCCGCAAATGACGTGCCGGAATCCGTGGTAAAGCCCCCGCCCAACCGGGTAGTGGCAATCCGGTTTCCGGGAGCAGTCAAATCGAGACCATCCCCCTGGTTGGAGGTCGGTTCATGCAACCCGTTATTTTTGACCGAACCGACTGCCAGAACAGTGGGAAATGCCGCCGGATAATAAAGAGGCGAATCGTAGACGGTGTTGCCATTAAGATCGGATTCTGCATTTCCGGCAGCAGCAACGACCAACACTCCTTTTTTCTCCGCATCCTGCACCGCCTCTTCCATCAGCTTGGAATAGGTCCAGCTGCCCTGTGCCAGAACGATGATATCCGCCTTCCGCTTAATGGCCGCTTCCATCCCCTCAACTGTATAATATACTTCTCCGTCGCTCCCGTTCTCCATCACCTTGATCGGCATGATTTTCCCCGCTCCGACCGCTCCCTCCCGGCGCAGTCCGCCCCACGTCGCCGCTACCACCCCGGCCACTTCTGTCCCGTGCCCAAAGTGATCCTGAGGCGCTTCCTGCCGGTTGAGAATATTGACTCCCGGCACGAGCAAAGGAGAAAGGTCGGGGTGATGCAAATCGACGCCGGTATCGATGACCGCCACGATCACCGGACGGTCTGAAGGGGAGGAGGGTGGAACTTTGCTCCAGGCTTCTGACGCCCGAATTTGCTCCAGGTAACTGAAAGACAAGGACGATTCCCGTTCTCTTCCTTCCAATCCTCCTTCATTCAGCTGATAAGATCGGTCGCGCTGCATGTACCGTACGTCGGCGGCAGCGCTCCAACTATTGTGCCAGCTGTTCACATCCACGCCTTTTTTGGGACGAACCAAGTCGATTTCACTGCCTGCCAACACAAATTTCCGCAATAAAACCGCCTGATGCCAAAATGCGGGATCTGCCTTCTGCTGCCAGGCAACAATCCAGTTTTCCTGCCAAACTTTTTCAGTTTGGCTTCTCCCAAAATCCGGGTAACGGGTGACAGGGAGGAAAAAGCACCCTGCCATCAGAAGGATGCTTAGGAGAGCACGTATAAAAGGCATATCATCTCACCAATTGTTCTATTATTTTCGAAAACAATACGCAGAAATGTATAGATACTTACGAATTTATTATATAAAATAAAAAAACGTAGACCTCTGTTTTACTACAAGCCTTACAAGCATTTCTTCCAATCTTTTTCCCTCTGTGAACTTTGTCTTTATCATTTCCATTGTGAAATGTGTTCGTATGAAAAAATTTCGGCAAGTGAGGAATTAAAATGGAAAGAGTAGAAAGAAGCCGCATTCATCGCGTGCGGAAAAAGCGAAAAAAGAAGTGGACTTTTCGTATTCTTACAGTCTTTATTCTTCTTATTTTAGGTGTCGGTGCATACTTCGGCACGCAGATTTGGGGCGCGTTTGCCAACAGCGGCAAAAAATTGAGCAAATCGGACTTGCGGAAGTCCCAAGTTGAGTTTCAAAAAGCCCCGTTTACCGTGTTGCTGATCGGGACAGACCAGAGAGGACACACAGCAAACTGGCGCTCCGATGTCCTGATTCTCGCCGCGGTCAATCCCAAAACGAAGTCGATCAAACTGGTCAGCATCCCCCGGGATGTCTATACTGAGATTCCCAATTCCGGCGGAGTCAAAACCAAAATCAATGCTGCTCCTTACTATGGTTACAAATCGGGCGTCGGTCAGGTGCAAAATATCCGCCTGGCGATCGAGCACGTTCTCCACATTCCCGTCGACTACTATGCCAGAATCAATTTCCAGGGATTTGAGGATATCGTCGATGCTCTCAACGGGGTTGACGTCAATGTGAAGTTTCCGTTTCACCAGGCAGCCATTGGCGGGAAAATGGTTTACTTTGAACCTGGAGAACACCATTTAAACGGCTCCGAAGCGCTCGCGTACGTCCGGATGCGCCATCAGGACCCCAAAGGCGATCTGGGACGAAATGAACGGCAGCGGGAAGTTATTTCCGCACTGATCAACAAGATGGCCAGTGCAGAAGGCGTGTTCAATTTCGGCGATGTGATGAAGGCAGTCGGCAATAACTTTGAAATGAGTTTCCAGGCCACCGATATCCCTGCCCTGATCGAACTGTACCGTAGCATTCCCCAACAAAACATTGAAACGCTGCAGGCAAATGTAACGTTTGAAAAAATCCCCGGTGTCGGTGATGTGGATATCCTGAACCAGGCCGAACGGGATCGCATCAATAAAATAATGTCTGAGCAACTGGGAATCAAACCGCAACCCGGCGGTACCACCGGAGCCGGAGTTGGCACCGATGATTCCAATCAGTCAAACGGTCAATCAACCGGTGAAAGCGATAGCTATTGAGCTGTCGCTTTTTGCTTGTAAATTTGTGTTTTCGTGAACGTATGTTGTAGGCCGGATTCCTGATGACCGGTCAGCGAAGCCCCCTCCCATCCTGATTTCGCTCCCCCCCACGCAGACGGATCATTTCCGGATTACAAGCTTTTATCGAACTGAAACATTTTATTTTGAAAAAAGTTATATAAAATCCGGCCACCTTTCGAATAAATAATATAGAATGATCTATATTATGCGGATTCATACTTCGCTTCTCAGACAGGGTGGGAAAAGAAATGGCTGACCAGATAAAGTCTCCTGTCAAAAAAAAGAAAGGGAAACGTATTTTTCTTACACTTCTCTCTATTGTCATACTTGTCTGCGTCGCTTTGGGATTCAGTGTTGCCTGGCAGATGTGGGGGGCACTGGCGGCCAACAGCGGAAAAAAGTTGCCCAAATCCGATATGCGGACAAAACAGGTGGAGATGAAAAAAGATCCGTTCACCGTTCTGCTGATCGGCACCGACCAGCGGGGGCACTCCAAGGACTGGCGCACCGATGTGCTCATCCTGGCCGCCGTCAATCCCGAGAATAAGTCCGTAAAGGTGGTAAGCATCCCACGGGATTTGTACGTTACCATCCCCAACACCAATGGCATGAAAGGCAAAATCAACTGGTCTGCAGCCTACGGCACAAAAGTGGGGCCGGTCGAAAACACGAGAGAAGCAATCGAAAACCTGTTGCAGGTTCCGGTCGATTCCTATGCCAAGATCAATTTTCAAGGGTTTGAAAACATTGTTGATGCCCTCGGCGGGGTGGACGTGAATGTGAAATTTCCTTTTCACCAGCGGGCCATCGGCGGAAAGATGGTTTACTTTGAACCAGGGAAACATCATTTAAACGGCGCGGAGGCTCTTGCCTACGTCCGTATGCGGCATCAGGACCCGCGGGGCGATTTGGGGCGTAATGAACGGCAGCGGGAAGTGATCGCAACCTTGATCGATCAAATTGCCAGCACCAATGGTTTATTAAATTTTGGTGATGTGATGAAGGCGGTCGGGAACAATTTTGAAATGAGTTTCAATCTGTCGGACATCCCGGGCCTGATCAACCTGTATCGGACAATCCCCAAGGAGAACATCGAAACGGTTGAAATGAAAGTCACTTTTGACCGGATTCCCGGTGTGGGGGATGTCGACATTTTGCATTCATCCGAACGGCAACGCGTGATCACGATCTTGCAAGACCAATTGAATTTTCATCCCGAACCGGACGGAAATGCGGCAATTGACTCTGAAGGCTCCCATACAGGGGTGAACGGTACGGAAGAAAGTGGCGGCAAATAAAACCCGCCACTCTTTTTTATGGCCATTTT
This sequence comes from Thermoactinomyces daqus, assembly GCF_000763315.1. GTDB lineage: Bacteria > Bacillota > Bacilli > Thermoactinomycetales > Thermoactinomycetaceae > Thermoactinomyces_A > Thermoactinomyces_A daqus. The sequence continues at coordinate 48,135 of NZ_JPST01000014.1, forward strand.
TCTCTTTATAATAAATTATGGAAGGTAGTGAACAAAATGAACCAAAAATATCGCACCATTGGATCTTTTGGCGAAACGGAAATCATCATTCAAAAATCACGCTTTATCTGCCGGGCGAAAAGGGTGGAATCGGAAGAAGAAGCAGTTCAATTCATTCATGACATATCCAAACAGCACTGGGATGCCACCCATAATTGCTACGCTTATCTGGTCACTGAGCTTCAACAAAAATCGTCCGATGACGGAGAACCGGCGGGAACGGCAGGACGGCCCATATTGGAAGTGATCCATGCCAAAGACCTCCTCTACACGGCCATTGTCGTCACCCGATATTTTGGCGGCATCAAGCTGGGGGCCGGCGGACTGATTCGCGCCTACAGCCAGGGAGCGGCCGCGGCGATCGAGGCGGCAGGAATCATCGAACGCATCATGCACCAGGAAGTTCTGCTCACCTTTGATTACTCCTTTATGGGAAAGATGGAACACGAACTGCACAAAACGGGATATCTGCTGGAAACGCCGCAATTTACCGACGTGGTCACCTGGCCCGTCTGGACACCTGCAGGCGAAGAACAGCAGTTGATTGCAAAAGTGACCGATTGGACACACGGCCAGGCAAAGATCGTCCTGGGAAAACAAGAATTTAAAGAACGCGAAGAAAGACGCCCCCACGAGAAGTGAGAGCGTCTTTCTTCTGTTACTCAGACTTTAAAATGCCGGGATGATGGCACCTTTATATTTTTGCTCAATAAACTTTTTGGTGTCAGGCGAAGTGAGGGCTTTCGCCAGCTTTTGAATGCGCGGGTCGTTTTCTTTCCCTTTCTTCACAGCCAGCACATTCACATACGGGGAATCCTTGCCTTCAATGATCAAGGCGTCTTTCGTCGGATTCAGATGGGCTTGCAAGGCATAGTTCGTATTGATTACATCCAAGTCGACATCATCGATCACGCGGGGCAGCATTGCCGGTTCCAACGGTTTGAATTGCAGCTTTTTGGGGTTGGAAACAATATTGTTTACTGTTTTTACCCCTTTGTCATTGTCCAATTTGATCAGGCCGTTTTTCTCCAACAGGAGCAGTGCGCGGGTAACTTCGCTGGTTCCGTTCGGAATGGCGACGGTGGCTCCGTCTTTCAGCTCTTTAATATTTTTAATCTTATGGGAATATGCCCCCATCGGCTCAATGTGAACCCCGACGACTTTGACCAGATGATAACCCTTCTCTTGGTTGGTCGTGTCCATCCAGACGATGTGCTGGAAATAGTTGGCGTCCAAATCGCCTTCTTCCACTGCTTTATTTGGCAGGACATAATCCTGGAACACTTTGATGTTCAAATTTACGCCTTCCTTGGCCAAAATCGGTTTTACGTGCTCCAGAATCTCCGCATGGGGAACGGCGCTGGCACCAACGGTTAACGTATTGGACGATTCTTGCTGCTGCGAGCAGGCTGTCAGCCCGACCAGAGAAAGGACAGCCGCAAGAAACACCGAAAACAATCTTTTCATCAACTAGCACACCCCTTATCTTTTATCCAGATAACGCGCAATCGCATCGCCAATCACTTGAATGATTTGCACCATGACAACAAGAATGAGACCGCAAGAATACAACATGCCGTTATTGAATCCCTGAAAACCGTAACGGTAAGCGGCATCTCCCAGTCCGCCGCCGCCAACGATCCCGGCCATTGCCGAAAAACTGACCAAAGAGACACAGGTAACGGTCAAGCCGGAAACAATGGCTGGCAGACTTTCAGGAAGCAACACTTTGCAAATGATCGTCAAACGGCTGGCTCCCATCGCTTGCGCCGCTTCGATCACGCCTTTGTCAATTTCGCGAATCGCAGTTTCGACCATGCGTGCATAAAAAGGAGCAGCTCCTGCAATCAGCGGGATGGTGGCCGCGGTAGGTCCCAAAGTGGTTCCGATCAAAAATTGTGCAACCGGGAATAAGAAAAGAACGAGGACGATAAAGGGAACCGCGCGAAAAATGTTTACCACGAGCCCCAGCACTCGTTGCACAAAGCGATTCTCACAAAAATAACCGCGATCGGTCACCACCAGAAGCACACCCAGCGGAATTCCCAGCAAAAAAGTGAACAAGGTAGAGATCCCGACCATGTACAACGTCTCATTTGTAGCTTGCCAAACTTGATCCCAGGCTATTTGTTCCATAAATTGTCACCTCCGGTTAAGCAAATTTACCGCTTCTTCCACCTCTTTGTTCTCCCCGGACAGTGTGACCTGAATGCTCTCTTCCGCTTCGCTGACTTCACCGGTCACCTGGCAGGTAAGACCGCGGTCTTTGGCGATTTGCGCCAGTTGCGGCAACTTGTCCAAGGAAACGAACAGGGTTCTGCCGCCTTCTTTGACTGCCTGCTCTTCGCTTGTGCCCACACCGTAAATAAATTGCCGGGTCAATGGATGGGACGGCGACTGAAAAATTTGCTCCACCGCTCCGGTCTCCACCACTCTGCCACTTTCCATGACGGCCATTTTGTTGCAGATTGCACGGACCACACTCATCTCATGGGTAATCAGAACAAGGGTAATCCCGGTATCCTTGTGAATCTCCTTGAGCAACTGCAAAATCGAAGCCGTGGTCTCAGGGTCAAGAGCCGATGTTGCCTCATCACATAACAGGACATCCGGATCATTGGCCAGCGCACGCGCGATCCCCACCCGTTGCTTCTGTCCCCCGCTCAATTGGGACGGATAGGCATTCGCCCGGTCAGCCAAACCCACCCGTTCAAGCAGGTGATTTACCTTCTCATCGATCTTCTGCTTGGGCACTCCGGCGATTTCAAGCGGAAAGGCGACATTATCCCTTACCGTACGCGACCAGAGCAAATGGAAGTGCTGAAAAATCATGCCGATCTTTTGGCGCGCCTGACGCAGCTCTTTTGTTTTCAACGCGGAAATATTCTTGCCATCGACGATGACTTCTCCGCTCGTCGGGGTTTCCAGACCGTTGATCAGGCGCAGCAATGTACTCTTCCCGGCTCCGCTGTAACCGACAATCCCAAAAATATCGCCCCGTTCGATTTTGAGGGAAACTCCCTGAAGAGCGGTTACGGCCGCCCCTTTGCCACGTGCCGGATATTCTTTTATCACATTATTGATCTCGATCATTTTTTCACCACCTTTAATCACACTAAAAAACCCCTTTCCACGCAGATGCAGAAAGGGGATAAACGCCGTTATCGCCTTCTCTCATCTGCCAGGGCAATTGCCCTGCAGGAATTGGCACCTTTCTGTCCGGGGACAGATGGTTGCCGAGGGGTCATCGGGCCTGTTCCCTAACCCTCTCTCGATAAGAGAAATTCGCGTTGATTTCATTGTATCATCAAACTGAAATATAAATTATCACACAGAACATTATTAGTCAATAAATAAAATTATTTTATCTTTACCTAAAATCAGGAAAACAACGGACAAGCGGGTGCAATGGACCTGATCCATAAAACAGAATAATGAATTTGATCCGCGCATGGTAATCGAATCAACATAACTGTTTTCATTCATATCTCAACTGTTACTCTGACATTACATTTCGTTAACAAAACGCCATTTTCTCACTAGCCCTCATGTTCGTGGCGTATAATATAGATACATCCTTCCGTTAAATGGAGGTGCCCGACATGGAAACAACTCTGGTTGTCGGCAAAGCCTTTTGGATCGGAATATTGAATGCTTCCTGTTTGAGCATCCCGTTATGGCTGTTGATTTATTACTGCTTGCGGCTCTGTTTTTAAACGCCGCTGGTGCACCTGATGCTTAAAATAGAGACAATTATCATTCATGTTCAATATAAACGCAAAACGGGTTGCCCCTGACTGGCACCCGTTTTTGGCCTAACGCGCTCCGTTACCGGAAAGTACAACCCAGACGGTACGCAACAGGATTTGCATATCGATTTTGAAAGACTGATGTTGAATGTAATACATATCCATCTCAAACTTTTCAGCAGGGGTAGCCTCATATCCACCGTTTACCTGCGCCCATCCCGTCAAACCGGGCTTCACCAGCAAACGCTTTTTAAATCCGGGAATTTCCTCGGCAAACTGCTCGGTAAAGACAGGGCGCTCCGGACGCGGACCAATCAAGCTCATATCGCCGCGCAAAATATTGATCAACTGAGGAATCTCGTCGATCCGCGTCTTGCGGATAAATTTGCCTACCCGGGTTACGCGCGGGTCATTTTTGGCTGCCCATTGCGGCCCGTTTTTCTCCGCATCCGTCCGCATCGAACGCAGCTTGATAATGTAAAACGTCTTTCCATTAAGCCCTACACGCTCTTGTTTATAAAAAACCGGGCCCGGCGATTCCAGCTTGATCGCGATCATGGTCAAAAGCAATACGGGTAACGTGAAAATCAACAGGGCAATCGAAAAGAAAACCTCAAAACCGCGCTTAAAAGCGGGGTACAGTGAAGAAGAGGTGGAAACTTTGCCCGAAAACGCGCGCGAATTGCTCTCATAGGCCATTTTTGAACGCATCCGCTATCCACTCCTGCTGTGTATAGTGATCAAAGGTCAGTTCCCTTATGTCCGTAAGTTAAGTTTACAAAAATGACAGTAACATTACAGTAATGTTTCAACGATTACTGTAACCAAGTATACTGTAGATGGCCCTGAAAAACAATAGCCGATTTGTTAAAAAAGAATGGATTTCGGGCCGCTTGTTGCGAAATTGTGTCCTCCGGATTCCTCTTTAGTTTCTACATTTCTTTGTCCATTTTACGGTAGATATCCTGGTAATATTCGTAGGTTTTACGCAATCCTTCCTCAAGTGTCACTTCCGGCTGCCAGCCGAGTACCCGGCGAATTTTTCCATTGTTGAAATAGCTGTGCTTGATATCCCCCTCCCGTTCGGGGCCGTATTCCACCTTGTTTTCATACCCAGCGATCTCATTAAAGCGCTTTACCACTTCATTAAGCGATGTGCTGACACCCGTGCCCACATTGAACACTTCACCATCTCCTTGTGACAGGGCCATAATATTGGCTCGAGCCACATCTCCCACGTAAATGTAATCGCGGGTCTGCTCCCCGTCACCAAAAACAGTGAACGATTCACGGCGCAGATATTTATCCACCAGGATGGAGATAACGCCGCCTTCCCCGCGCGGGTCCTGTCGCAAGCCGTACACGTTGGCGTAGCGCAAAATCGTGTAATTCAATCCGTAAAGTTGACGGTAAATCGCGAAGTAGTGCTCGGGTGTATATTTCGACACGCCGTAGCCGGACAACGGAGCGACCGGGTGCTTTTCATCGATGGGCAGGTATTCGGGATTTCCGTAAATCGCTGCCGAGGAAGCATAAACCACTTTTTTGACACCGGTTTTGCGGCAGGCTTCAAGCAGATTAATGGTTCCCAAAATGTTCACGGTTGCATCAAACATCGGCTCTTTCACCGAGGTATGAACATGGATTTGCGCCGCCTGATGGATGACCGCTTCGGGCCGTTCGCGCTCAAACACATTCAACAGATCGGAATCGGTGATATCTATTTGGTAAAAGCGGGCTTTTTCATTTATATTTTCTTTTCTTCCGGAGGAGATGTTGTCAACAATAACCACTTGATCCCCTTTTTCCACTAACTGATCAACAATATGCGAACCGATAAAACCGGCACCGCCGGTCACTAACACCTTCATCGACAATAAACCCCTCTCCAATTAGGTTGGTTTTTCTCCCTCGACAAAGCGGAAAACACTCCCTTTGTCTGTAAATAATCTTACCAACTGGACAAATAATAAGCAAAGGGAGCTTATAAATAGAAGCTTTACAATTCTGTCAACAGCCATTCGCCCGGACGCAAAAAAGACCAACCGCCGGCAAACGGTCAGTCTTTTGCTCCCCTTTTCCGATATTCAAGTTCATAATCTCAAATTCCCCCGACGGAGATGTATTTCGTTCCCAAATGCTCCTCAAGGCCCTGCCGGCCTCCTTCAGCGCCGGGCCAAGCTTGCAAGTGATCATCGCCGCCGGGAAATTCCACGGGGTGATTGCCACGACAACTCCGACCGGGTGCTTGATCACAAACAGGCGCTTGCGGGGATGGGAGGCCAAAATGGTTTCTCCATAAATGCGTTTTGCTTCTTCGCTATACCACAGAAGAAAATTAGCCGCGTCATTGTCGCTTTTTTCACATCCTCGGGAGCGGCATCCACCACCCGGCCCGCCACCTCCCCCGTCGCCGGACCGGTCAGATCAAACAAAGCGTTGGACTTCGCGGACACCCATTTGCCTTCGATAAATAATCCGAATTCCCTCATCTTGTCTCATCTCCGCAACCGAATCTGATTTTCTCTTCCAACTTAAGATTCTCCCTGTAATCGACCGGACAATCAATCAGAACGGGCCCTTCCGCATGAAGAGCTTTCTCCAGCAGGGGACGCAACTCTTCCCCTTTCTCCACCCGACAGCCCTCTATTCCGAAGGAACGCGCCAAATGGACAAAATCGGGATTGCCAAACGTCACATGGTGAGAATGGCGGAACTTTTCCAACTGCTTCCACTCGATCAAGCCGTAACCTCCGTCTCTCCACAGCAGAATCACCAGCGGCAGTTTTAGCCGGGCGGCGGTCTCCAGCTCTTGCACATTCATCAGGAATCCGCCGTCGCCGCAAACGGCCACCACCCGGCGCTCCGGCTTCACCAATTTGGCTGCGATCGCCCCGGGAAGCGCAACCCCCATCGTTGCCAGTCCGTTGGATATGAAACACGTATCAGGGGCAAACACGGGAAACATCCGCCCGAGCCAGACCTTGTGCGCCCCGACGTCGCATACAACGAGATCATCGTCATTCATCGCGGCGCGCAGGTCATATAATATTTTGGACGGTTTTAGCGGAAAAGCCGTGTCCTGTCCGGCCTCTTCCCACTCTTGGCGAATTTTCCTCCGCAACTCGGCAAACGGAGCCGGTAAGGCCGTTCGCTCCCTTACCAGCTCCGTCAAGCGTGCCAAATTGCATGACAGATCTCCGATCAGGCTGGCAACAACCGGATAATGGGCATCCACTTCCGCTTCTTGCCAGTTGATATGAACCACCTGTTTGCGTTCCTTATTCCAGCGAACAGGCGAATATTCGATATAATCATAGCCGATGGCCAGCACGAGATCAGCTTTGTCAATCGCTTCATCGGCCCAATCGCGCCCCCATGTCCCGGCGGCGGCCAGATGCGTGTCCAGCCTCCATGACACCGCTCCTTTTCCCATAAACGTTTCCAGGACAGAAGCACACAGCTTCTCCGATAAAGCCGCTACTTCCCGGCTCGCCTTTCCGCGAAGAGTGCCCGCTCCGGCTAAAATGAGCGGCATCTCAGCCGCATTGATTTGCTCTGCCGCCCGTTTCATGTCAATTTCCGCGGCTTCCACCCTGCCCAGGGCACTTGCAATCCCGGTAACGCTGTCACCTTCTTTTACGGCCAGATCTTCCGGCAGTTCAATAAACACGGCACCCGGCCTCTCGCTCATGGCCAGGTTGAATGCTTTCTCAATGGTTTCCCGCGGCGCGGACGAGTGGCGAATCGTCGTGCTCCACTTCGTAATCGGGCGGAAAAACTCAGGCAAATCCACCATTTGGTGGGAAGGATGATGCAGTCGGTTCGTCTCCGCCTGCCCGGCAATCGCGATCAAAGGGAGACCGTCAGCATTGGCAGTCGCCACCCCTGTCGCCAGGTTGGCCGCCCCCGGCCCCAATGTGGACAGGCAAACACCGGGAATCCCCGTTAACCGGCCAACCATCGCTGCCATCATCGCTGCGGTTTGTTCATGTCTGGTCAAGATAAATTGAATGGAGGAGTTCCGTACCGCTTCCAGAAAATCAATATTTTCTTCCCCGGGAACGCCAAACAGATAGCGAACCCCTTTTTCCTCCAGAGACTGAACCATTTCCTCCGCAATATTCATTGCCAACACCTCTTTGGGATGTCTTTCTTACTAGTTGTTTCCGAAGCCGCTTTCCGGAAAACACAGGATCGGATTCAATGCAGGTTCCAAAAATCATCCTCGATCATTGGCTGAATATTTGTTATAATGCAAAAAGCCATCTGTAAATAAATTCAATTTATTGAAAATAACGATAAGAGAGGCGCCATAAAACGCCATCGGCACAGAACCAATCAGCCGGTGGGATCGTGGGGTTATGGAAAATGAGCGCGGTCTTCGTTGCCGCCACAATCTGGACAAGTGAGGGGAAAACACATTGAAAAGACGATTTTTGCGCATTCTTTCCGTCCTGATTTTCGCCATGGTCATCGCTTTTGCCTATTATGCCTATCAGATCTGGCTGGCGATGGGACGAGCCTATGATCCTTCGACGCGCATCAAATCGAATAAAAGGCAAGAAGCCGTCTCCTTGACAAATGATCCGGTTTCGATCTTGCTTCTGGGCGTCGATGAACGGAAAGGAGACATCGGAAGATCGGACACGATTATGATCGCTGCCATTAATCCCCAAACGAAAACAGCGATTCTGACCAATATCCCGCGCGATACTTTGGTAAAAATCCCGGGAAGGGAAGAAAAAACGAAAATCAACCACAGTTATGCCTACGGAGGTGCCCGGCTGACCCGGCTCACCGTGGAAAATTTTCTCGATTTACCGATTGACGCGTATGTCAAAATCAATATGCAGGGATTAAAGGAAATTGTCGATGAACTGGGCGGGGTGGATGTAGAAGTGCCCTTTGACTTTACATATGAAGGAGTTCATTTCACCAAAGGGCCGATGCACCTGAACGGCAATCAGGCGCTGACCTTTGTGCGCATGCGAAAAGCGGACCCGAACGGGGATTTTGGACGTATCAAAAGGCAGCAGGAATTGATCCGGGCCATCCTTCAAAAAGGAACCAATTGGGGTTCACTGACCAAGCTGGATAACGTCATGGAAAAATTGGGCGACAATATCAAAACGGACATCCCTCCCATCGAGTGGATCAAGCTGCAAAACCTGTATGCGGGAATCTCCGGAAACCGGATCAAGACCGTCACTTTCCGGGGAGAAGACGCAATGATCAACGGGGTATATTACTTTAAGATCAGCCAGCAGGAAGTGCGGCGCGTTCACGATATTTTGGCCAAACAATTGGAATACACCGAGTGACACAAAATGCAAAAAGGATGCTTTGGTCCGAAAGCATCCTTTTTGAAAACTCCGGATAATTCTCTCATAAAAGAAAGGCTCGCCAAACGGATTGGTTTCATCCGTTATGTAAGCGAAATATTTACACACGGAGTGGCACAACTTATGTCCGCAATCAAACAGGTAAAGGCCGCCTTGCGGTTCATCTTGGAGATTTGCGCGCTGGCCGATTCTGTTACTGGGGCTTCAAAACAGGTAAAGGCCCCGTCATGAAAGCAGTGCTCGGCATCGGCGCACCGCTGGTCACCACCATTGTCCGGAGGGACTTTCGTCGCTCCGGCCGCACAAACCTGGCAATCAGTTTTTTTATCTGCAGCGCACAACAAAAAAGCCCCAGCCATCGACCGATGATGACCGGGGTTTCTTCAGCTCAATAATTGTTTGTACAGCGCAAGGAGTTTCTTTTCTTCCACATGCCAGTTATAAATCTCTTCGTGCGCCCGTCTTCCGTCAGCCCCCATCTGTTGGCGCAACGAATCATCCGTCAGGAGCTTGGTGACTTTCTCAGCAATATCCTTGGGATCGAGAGCGTCAGCGATAAAGCCGCAGTGACTGGTTTCGACAATTTCGCGCCACAGGGGAAAATCGGTTGCGACGAGGGGCAAGCCGGCCGCCATATACTCAAACATCTTGATCGGCAAGGATTCACGGTAATTTTCAACCGGGTGGAGGCAAACCAGCCCCACTTTCCCCCTGGCCAGCCACTCCTGAACTTCAGCAAATGAAATCCGTCCATGCAAATAGATTCGCTTTTGCGCCAATTCCTCCTGATTCTGGTCTTCCGGAGCAATATGCTGCAGAGGGCCGATCAGATGGAGTTCTGCCTGCAGCTCTTCAGGCAGATGATCCATCATCTGAATCATCTCCTTATAGCCGCGTAAATAGGAGATTCCCCCCACATACAAAATCCGGTTGACCTCATCTTCCCGCTTGTCGAGCTTCGGCATGGGCAAAGGATAGTTTTTAATGACTGTCACGTTTTTTGCCGTTTTGAATTGATCGCGAATCGAATCGGTTGCCGTGACGACAGCGGCCAGTTTTTTGGCCAGGCCTTTTTCGACCTTATGCACCAGACGGGATAAAGGACCGCGGATTTTTTGCGGAATCCATGGTTTGGTGTGAATCTGTTTGGGCAGGTCCTCATGCGAATCGTAGATCACGGGGCAACCGGTGATCCAGGTGAGCAGCACTCCCCACGGAAGCAATTCGGGATCATGAAAGTGAAACAGATCCGCTCCGCTTTTGAGTGCCCTTCGAAACAGAGTAAAACCGCACGTCAGCCGTTTCCATTTTTTATTCACCCGTTTGACGCCGAAGATCCGTACACCATCGATCACCTTTTCCGCAAAATCAGCGACGGCATGAAGTTCTACCTGATATCCTTCTTTCGCCAATGATTTCGCCTGTTTGTGAAAAATGCGCGAATCATCGTAGGGATGAACCGAACTGAAAATCATGACTTTTGCCGCCACAAACGCTTCTCCTTTCACTGTGACAAAACGACCTAAAAGTATCTGTCTCCATATTACAAAATAATAATCCCGCCCAACATAGCAATCTTGATATTTTCTTAAGTTTGTCAATAAAAAACGGCTATTCTTGATAGCCGTATCCATTAAACATTTATTGGGTTTTCGCGGCCTTTTGATTCTCCCCGACAACAATCACCGCCAAACTTAATCCATAAATCACCCACATCGGAGTGAAACCGATACATGTGCTCGGCGCCATTGCCCCGAAGAAAAAACCGGTCAACGAAGCCAGACAGGAGTACGCGCCCCAGCGCATTACCGGGCTTAATGACGGTGAGTGTTTCAGGCTGGCCAATTTCCACAAACGCCACAACATCCAGACATAGAGCGCCATATAGAGAACAAACACGATTACGCCGAAATTGACGAGGATTTCCGCCCACCAGTTGTGAATGTTGACTTTGTTTACTTTTACGCCGTATTTATCCATCCAAGCCTCGACGTTACCGGCACCGACACCCATATAATGGGACTCTTGCAGGAATCTCAACCCGTTCAGGATAAGATATTTGCGGACAGTGGCACTTTCACCCGTTTCCCCTTTGACCACATCATCGCTCCCGTCGTCCAGGCTCCAGTCCGAATGCTGGACGTCCATGATGAAGCCAAACGTGCTGGACAGTTTCGTCTTCGCCTGCTCCCGTGCCTCTGGGCTTAAAAACAACTGGCTCAGCACATTGACCGTAATCACCGCGGCGATGATGGCAATCAATGCCGTGGCCAGGTTCTTTTTGGTGATACGCTTGCGTTCCATGACAAAGGTGAGGCCCACCACCAGGACAAGGGATGCGAGCGGCAGGGCAAAGGAAGTGTTGCTGCGCGATCCCGTAGCCATCAAATCGTACAAGGCCAGGATCCCGGTGATATAGATAAACCATTTGTGCTTTCGTTTCAAGTTCAGCATATAGAGTGCCGAGATCAAAAACGGAAGGGCAATCGTAATGCAGCTGGCAAAATCATTTTGATTCCTGAACACCGTAGTCACACTTGCCGAGGCTTTGCCAAACACAGCCGAGGTCGGAAGATGGAGCAGCGTGATCGATTCAAATACCCCGAAGAAAACGATCGAAGCAAAGACCCAAAACAGGATGCGGCTCGTCTTCCAGAATTTCTGCTCCGTATCGATAAAATAAGGAAAGGCAAGGGACAGCGGCATCATAAACACCAAATAACTGAGATAACGGACAGCATAGCCATAATTCATCACCCATGCCAGGCTGACAACACCGTAAAGAAACCAAAACGCGAAAAATGTCACATACCAGCGAACCGGCATCATATGTGAAGCCGCCAGTTGTTTTTGTCCCACCAGGCGCAAAACGAAGCCAGCCGCCAGCAGAACAAAGGCAACGCGGAAAAATGTCAAACGAAAGTCCGCCACCGGGACGCCAAAGGAGGGTCCCAGCAGCGCAAAAACAATCATGAGATAAAACAATGTTTCTAAACGCTTCTGTCTAGGAAACAACAGCTCACTCACCAACTCTCACCCTTTTCCACCTAGTTTAGGCAATGCCCGACCGATTCGATTCAGTGAACGAATGGAAAACAGCCCGGTTGCAAACACAGTGCCCATCGTCACTCCCAGTGCCAGCAAATAATAGAGCCATGCGTTTTCCAGATGGTTGGCTTGCACATAAGTAATGCCGATCATGGAGATAAAGAAGACTGCGAGATAGATGGCAATCGAGCGAAACCGGAAGTTGATAGGATATACCTTTTGGTTTTGATAGTACACCCAAACGATGACGATCAAGTAAGCCAATACGGTCATGGAAACCGAACCCCAGATATTGAAGATCGGCACCAGGATCAGATTACCCACCAAATAAACAACAGCTGCAATCATAAAACCATAGGAAATCACTTTGGTTTTCTTTTTGATCATCAAACCGACACCGAACACGTTTTGCAAGACGTTGAAAAAAGTGCCGAGTGAAACAGCCCAAACATAAATATATCCCATACCATAACCGTGTTTTCCGACGGTGTAAAGGCCGTAGATCCATTGGATAAAAAAGGTTAAGATCATGACCGCGAGCGTTCCGACCACAAGCAGAGCCCGGCCGACCAGGGCGAACAGCTCCGGAGCATCTTCACGATCTTTGATCGACATGGAAAAAGGCCGCCATGCCAGCTGAAACGGAGAGGTGATCAACACAATAATGCTGGCGAGCCGCATCACCGCTTCATAAATGGCGGCGTGTTCCGGCGAAGCCAAATGGTAGATGATCGGTCTGGAAACGGAACTCATCGCCCAAAACGCCAGCAAGGTCGGAAGGAGCGGGGCTCCGTAACGAATCAGATCCGATAAGTGCCGGCGTGAGATTTTCAGGTGAAATTCCCCTCGGAACAGATAGAGCAAAATGAGAGCCACACCTACTTGACCGATCAACTGTCCGTAAAAGATCCCCATGACCCCGTCGTGAAAATAGGCCAAAAATAAAATGCTCAGGAGATTAGAACCGATCACATAGGCCATACTAAAGATGTTAAAGGTCCAGACCCGGCGGCTGTACCGGGCATACCCCAAAATATGCTGAATCACAATAGCGCCAACTGTCGCAAGGAAAGCAACCGGCAGCAAATAGGTATAATTTTCACTATTCGCATAAAGTGCGTCTGTCAAAGGCCCGCCAAACAAGTAAACGAGCAGGGTGAAAACGATACAGGTTCCGGCACTGAAAAGAAGTGCATTGGTAAAATAGATTCGGCGGTCTTCTACCGTCTTGGCATCATAAAAATAAAAAGCCATCGCGGCATCTGTACCCAGAATGCAGACGTACTGGAGCACCATGGTCACGACATTGGTCTGTCCCCAGTCAGCGTATTTCCCCATGCTCAGGTAGGCGATAAAGACGGGGCCAAGCATGGCCGAAACCAGCTTGTTCCCCATGGTTGCGATGGCAAAAGCGGCAGAATCGGAGAATAATCTCTTTATATATTGTTTCATACGCTACACCTTTTCCGTATATGAGGTGTGGTGGTTAATCCTGATTTTCCAATTTTTCGCGATCCGGCACTTCACGCAAAACACGTGCAGGCACCCCGACATAAACTTTGGCCGTTTCCGTATCGCGGTGAACCAAAGCACCGGCAGCAATAAAACTTTCCTCCGCCACGGTTACACCCGGCAACAGAATGGAACCGCCTCCCACGCGGGCTCCCCGTTTCACCAGCGGGCCCTTAACGAATTTAAACCGCTCTTTGGTCCGTCCCATAAAGTTATCGTTGGTTGTGGTCACGGTTGGCGCGATGAAGACGCGCTCTTCCAGGGTCGTATAGGCAGTGATGTAAGCATTCGTCTGAATTTTGGTGAAAGAACCGATTTCCACTTGATTTTCCACGGCCACTCCACGCCCGATAACCACACGGTCACCGATTGTGCATTTTTCACGGACAGAGGCCTGATCGCCGATCATAACCTCTTTGCCAAACGTGCTCCCCCGGTAAAGGACGGTATTGGCCCCGATCGTCGTTCCGTCGCCGATGGTGAGCGGCGGCAGATCGGCATCCACTTTTACCGTGGAACTCTTGGCCGGACGAGGCCAGCGCCCCAACACGCAGTTATCTGAAATATATACGTTTGATCCGATCACAGTTCCTGCATGAATGGTTACATTATTGCCAATGGTCACGTTATCGCCCAACACGACTCCTTCTTCTACGACGGAAAAGAAGCCGATGGAGACACCTGTCCCCATCTTGACTGACTCATGCACAAAGTTTTTCATGGAAAAACCCGCCTTTATAGTTTTTCGTAATCCGCTTCGATTTTTTGTACATCTTTCAGCGCATTCCGCGTATCAAAGATGACTTTCGCTTTTTTGGCAATCAATTCGTAATCAAATGCGCTGTGATCGGTCGTGATCAGGACAAGATCGGCAGACTCGAGCAATTCTTCGGTCAACGGCACGGTTTCATACTCTTTGTCTCCAGCACGGAAGGTGGAGATATGCGGGTCAACCGTCACAAAATCAGCGCGATATTTTTCAAGGAGTTGCACGATCTCCATCACCGGCGATTCGCGATAGTCGTCAATATCTTTTTTGTAGGCGACGCCGAGCACGGCCACTTTCGCTCCGTTCAACGCTTTGCCGTAGCGATTGAGCACTTTCATGATGCGGTCGACCACGAATTCCGGCATTTCATTGTTGATTTCCCCGGCCACTTCGATCAGGCGGGTGTGGTAGTTGTATTCACGCGCTTTCCAGGTGAGGTAGAACGGATCGATCGGAATGCAGTGACCGCCCAGCCCCGGTCCCGGATAAAACGCCATATAGCCATAAGGTTTTGTTTTTGCCGCATCGATCACCTCCCAGATATCGATGCCCATTTTATTGCACAAAATCGCCATTTCATTGACCAGGGCGATATTGATATTGCGGAAGGTGTTTTCCAAAATCTTCTCCATCTCCGCCACTCTGGGGCTGGAGACGACGTGAACTTCCCCTTCGAGCACCGAGCGGTAAAGCGCAGCGGCAATCTCCGTACATTCCGGCGTTACCCCGCCAACCACTTTGGGCGTGTTTTTGGTGTTAAATACTTTGTTGCCCGGGTCTACCCGTTCCGGCGAATAAGCGAGGAAGAACTCTTCTCCCACTTTCAGGCCGGTTTCCTCCAGAATCGGTTTGACCACTTCTTCCGTCGTTCCCGGATACGTCGTGCTTTCCAGAACAACCAGCATGCCGGGATGAAGGTATTTGGCGATGCTTTTCGCCGAATTCTCCACATAGGAGACATTGGGTTGCTGATATTGATCAAGGGGGGTGGGAACGCAAATAGCCACCGCATCTACATCGGAGATGAGGGAATAATCAGTGGTTGCACGAAGCAAACCTTCCGAAACCAGTTCTTTCAGCTCTTCATCCACAACGTCCCCGATATAGTTGATTCCTTTGTTCACCATGTCGACGCGGTTTGGCAGGATATCAAAGCCGATCACTTTAAAGCCCGCTTTTGCTTTTTCGACGGCGAGCGGCAAACCGACATATCCCAATCCGACAACGCCGATCACGGCTGATTTATCGTTAATTTTTTGCAGCAATGTTTTTCCGCTCATGGATCATTCCATCCTTTGCCCTTATTTGTTGTAATACGTTTTAATCGTATCGACAATCGCGTGAATGGTTTCATCGGAGAGCTCTGCATAAAGAGGCAGCGCAAACGTGCGTTTGGCCATGTACTCCGCATTGGGAATGCTTCCTTCTCCGTAACCGAGCGATTCATACACTTTCTGGCGATGCAATGGCACCGGATAGTAAACGCCGGTGGAAATTCCTTTTTCCTTCAGGTATGCCATCAGATCGTCGCGGTCTTCCGCCTGCACGATGTAAAGATGATAAATGTGCTTGCGATCTTCTGCGGCATATGGCGTAACCAGCGGAGTATCCTTGAGCAATTCATTATAAAGTGCCGCTTTTTGCCGGCGGGCATTGTTCCAGTCATCCAAATGGCGCAATTTGATGCGCAGGATGGCGGCTTGAATCGCATCGAGGCGGCTGTTGTACCCGAGCACGCTGTGATAATATTTCGGATTGCTTCCGTGGACGCGCAGGATGCGAATCTTGCTCGCCAATTCATCATCATTGGTAACGACCATCCCGCCGTCTCCATATCCGCCCAGGTTTTTGGTCGGGAAAAAGGAATAGGTTGCTGCATGTCCGAGTGAACCGATCTTGCGTCCTTTATATTCCGAACCCATCGCTTGTGCGGCGTCTTCCAGCACAAACAGGTTATGCTTTTCAGCCAGTTCCATAATTTCATCCATGTTGGCCGGCTGCCCGAAAATGTGAACCGGAATGATCGCTTTCGTTTTTTCATTGATTTTTGCCTTGATCTGATCAACATCGATATTGTAGGTTTTGGGATCAATATCGACGAAAACGGGGGTTGCTCCCAGTCTGGACACGACCTCGGAAGTGGCGAAAAACGTAAACGGCGTGGTGATCACTTCATCTCCGGCGCCAATGCCCGCAGCATCCAGAGCCAGAAGAAGCGCATCCGTTCCATTTCCAACTCCGACCGCATGTTTCACGCCGACGTAATTGGCCACTTCTTCTTCAAATGCCTTTACTTCCGGACCCATGATGTACTGCCCGCTGTCAAGCACCTTTTCAACAGCGGTTAATACTTCGCCGCGAATTGTTGCCAATTGTGCTTGTAAATCTAACAAAGGGATGTTTTTCATGGTTATCCTGACTCCTTTATTTGCGGTTTAATTCAGCCATGCGTACCGGTTTTCCGGTTTCGGCAGACTCGATGCAAGCAATCACGAAGCTGAGCGCTTTCCGTCCTTCTTCCCCGGAGACAACCGGCGTGCGGTCTTCGCGGATCGCATCCGTCATATCCTGAATGATGCACTGGTGACCGGGAATGCCGTAAGGGTCCTTTTCCACCTGCTCGATGACCGCTTGTGCTTCGTCCTCTTCCAGTCCCTCAAACTTCCATTGCTTGATCCAGTTTGCGGTTGGCCCGCCGATGATGGCCGTCCCTTTTTCCCCGAAAATACTGAGGGATTCCTCCAGATTGCGCGGATAAATGGTGACAGCCGCTTCAAGCACGCCGAGAGCGCCGTTTTTAAAACGGATGATCGAAACCGACGTATCTTCCGCTTCAATGTCACGAACACGGGTCGCATGATATGAGGAAACTTCCTCGATATCGCCCATCATCCACAGCAAAAGATCCATATTGTGAATGGCCTGGTTCATCAACACGCCGCCATCCATCGCTTTGGTTCCGCGCCAGGGTGCCTGGTCGTAATAAGCTTGATTCCGGTTCCAGCGCACGGTCGCATTGGCGTGACCCAGTTTTCCAAAAGCCCCGTTCTCCAATTGTTTGCGCAATTGGACGACAGCCGGGCGAAAACGGTTTGGATGAACGACAGCCATTTTCACTCCATTTCGCTCACAGGCATCGATCATTCGATCGGCATCTTCCAGGGTGAGCGCCATCGGTTTTTCCACGATCACATGTTTTTTCGCTTCAGCCGCCTGTACGGTCAAATCTGCATGCAGTCCGCTGGGGGTGCAGATATTCACCACATCGATATCCGATTTCAGCATTTCCGATAAATCGGTGTAACCGCGAACGTCGCCCACAGCAAACTCCTTCAGCCGCTCTTCGTTGGTATCGCAAACGGCTGCCAGCTCGGCTCCTTCCACTGCCGCTATGGCAGCCACGTGCTTTTTGGCAATATGTCCACAGCCTACAATTCCATAGCGTATCACAGAATCGCCCTCTTTTCTTATCCACAAAATCGGTCAACACGATTTACATTTTTAAGTATCGCTCATGAGAATAAAATGGTATTGAAAAACGAACAACAAAGTGGATTGTTGCGTCAGGCTCTTACACCTTGATGCAGGGGAGTGAGCAAGATCGCTCTGGCAATTATCCCCCGAACGCGGATCAAACCTCTTTCGTTCCGTGACGTCAACGGAGGTCATCCGCTCTCAAAAATCCCTCTTTTCATCCTGATTATTCACAAGCATATATTACAGTAACGTTACAAACCTACCATACACTGTAACATAGTTGAAATGTTTTGGGTATCCCCACATCAAAAAAGTCATAAACTTTTCCGTTCTATCACTTCTTTGTAACACTCTTTGGTTCTGGCCGCATTCTGTTCCCAGGTCAGGGATTTGGACGCCTCCAATGCCTGCTCTCCCATTCTCCGGCAAAGCTCTTCATCCTCCAGAATTTCCCTCAAGGAAGCAGCAATGCGTTCCACATTCTCACTCGGGACGAGCCAACCCGTCTCGCCGTTTCTCAACACCTCTGAAATTCCTCCGACATCCGTTGCCACCATCGGCCGGCCGCACCCCATCGTTTCCAGCAAAATCGACGGCAATCCCTCGCTCAGGCTGGTCAATGCGACCACATCCGCACTGCTGATCCACAAAGGGATCTCGTCATAGGGTTTTCTACCCAAAAAAGTTACATGTGCCGCAATGCCCAATTCCTCCGCCTGCCGGGCCAATTCTGCGCGAAGCGGTCCATCTCCGACCAAATAAAGGCGGATTCCGTTTCCATCCGGAACGATTTGCTTAAACGCTTGCAAAAGAAAATGAACCCCTTTGACCGGGAGCAGGTTTCCCACAAACAACACGCTTTTTTCCCGTTCCGGCAATCCCAGTCGCCGCCGTGCTTCTTCTTTCGCCACCGGGAAGAACTGCTTGGGGTCAAAGCCGTTATAGATGGTGGAAACGGAAAGGTCCGGCCACATGGCCAGTGCTTCTCTTTTCAGCCGGTCACTCACTGCGATCACATGATCATTTCCCTGAAGTGCACGAAGCGTGCGGGCATGGACTCCCTTGTTCCGCTTTGGATAAAGCAAAATATCAGATCCGTGGATCGTGCTGACAACCGGGACTCCAAACTCCTCTTTCAATTTTGCTCCTGCATAACCATCCGGATAAATCGTATGGCAATGGATCAGGTCGAAGGAAAATTCCTCGCGGATGGAGGAAATCACTTTTCGCAGTGAATCGATATAGTAATTCCCATACTGCGAAAAGAAAAATCCACCCGGAAACATCCGTGTCGGCACATAATGGACGGGAATTCCCTCTCTTACCATCCGCCCGGGCAAACGGCGGTACCCCCGCCATTTCGGATAAAGCGGAAATGAAGGCATCGGGGCGACGACGCGAACATCTAGCCCGGCCTCTTGCAGTGCTTTTGTTTGGTTTTGCACAAAAATTCCCGCCATCGGGTTTACACCATTTGGATACATATGGGAAATAACGAGTATGCGTTTTTTCATCGTCCAACACATCCTTCAGAAATAAAAGACCAAGCGGATTTCATTTCCACTGATTCTCCGGGGGTAGATCGGGCCAAATCGGTGATAATAAGCATAACACCCCTTTTGGAGGAGAAAGGATCATGAGAAGACAAAAAATGGCGAGTGATTCGTATGACTCCACGCTCGGAATCATAAACGGGATAATGATTAGTCTTCCATTATGGGGTATTCTCTATTTCAGTCTTCGCCTTTTTCATCTCTGGGATTAACCGAAACGGACATGAGAAGGAAGGTCCTCCTTTCACGGACCTTCCGCTTTTATGTATCAAGCTCTTCCGTTCAGGAAATGGCAAACATCAATTCTCCCTCGGCCACCACTTTATCACCGATGCGGGCTGTCCCTTTCCCTTTGCCTACCCGTCCTTTGACGCGGGTCATTTCCACCTCCAGCGTCAGCACATCACCCGGCTTGACCTGATCGCGGAAACGCACATTGTCGATCCCGGCAAAGAACGCGATTTTGCCGCGATTTTCCTCCAAGCTGAGAACCGCAACCGCTCCCACCTGCGCCAATGCTTCAATGATGAGAACTCCCGGCATCACCGGATATTCCGGAAAATGGCCGAGGAAAAAAGGCTCGTTGATTGTCACATTTTTCACACCGATTGCTTTCTTTGCCGGCTCAAGGTGCGTGATCTTATCGACCAGCAAAAAGGGGTAGCGGTGCGGAATAATTTCCTGAATCTGCTTTGCATCAAGTTCCATGGTCAAACTCCTTTCCATTCTCAGGGCTTTCCGGCTTCAGGCACTTGTCATCATTATAACGAATGGGCCCTGGAAATACCAAGGGAGCGGCGCCCGCAAAATGGGCGGATTTCTTACAAATGAAGGTGCATTTTCCCAAACAAAAAAGACTCCGGCATCTGAGCAGGAGCCTCTTTTCTTAATGCTTTCATCAATCATCTTCAATTTTTTTGCGAAGCCACCTGTTCCACGGCGCGGGCCACTCTTCGATGCACTTCCGGATCAAGCGGGTGAGGAGCCAGTTCTCCTTCGCTGGTGCAATCGGCGATAGCCTGTGCCGCCGCTACCAGCATCTCATGGGTGATATCACGTGCGCCGGCATTGAGCACCCCGCGGAAAATTCCGGGGAATCCGAGAACATTGTTGACCGAACGCCCGTCCGCGGCAAATGCTGCTCCCGCTTTCAGGGCACATACCGGATCGATCTCCGGCTTCGGATTGGAAAGCGCCAGAATCACCTGCCCCTGACGAATCATCTCCGGCTTGATCAGGCCCGGAACGCCAGTGGTTGCCACGACGATGTCACATTTTTCCATCAACTCTTCCAGTGAACCGAGCGGTGTGCCACCGTATTGCCGCAAACGGTCGAGCGCGGCTGCCTGACGATCCACCCCGCTCATCTCTTTAACTCCATAAGCCATAAACATGCGGCAAATGGCCAGTCCCGCCGCCCCCAGACCAATCTGTCC
Organism: Thermoactinomyces daqus; assembly: GCF_000763315.1. Taxonomy (GTDB): domain Bacteria; phylum Bacillota; class Bacilli; order Thermoactinomycetales; family Thermoactinomycetaceae; genus Thermoactinomyces_A; species Thermoactinomyces_A daqus. The sequence continues at coordinate 69,063 of NZ_JPST01000014.1, forward strand.
GACGACTGCGTCCCTCAGTTCAATTCCGGTCGCACGACAAGCCGAAATCGCTGCGGCAAGAGTGACAACGGCCGTTCCGTGCTGGTCATCATGCATGACGGGAATCGGGAGTTCCCGTTTCAGGCGTTCTTCGATTTCAAAGCAATGCGGGGAACCGATATCCTCCAACAAAATGCCACCAAAACTGTGACTGATGTTCTTAATCGTGCGAACCACCTCATCGGGATCGCTGGTGTCAAGCAAAATCGGGATACCGCTGATTCCGGCAAAGCGGTCAAATAATGCCGCTTTCCCTTCCATCACCGGCATCCCGGCCAGCGGTCCGATATTTCCCAATCCCAAGATGGCCGTACCATCCGTCACAATAGCCACAGTATTGCCGATGCTTGTATAATATCGGGCTTTCTCCGGCTCTTCCTGGATTACGCGGCAAACGTCAGCCACACCAGGGGTATACACCCGGCGCAAGTCAGCCAGTGAGCGTATATCCAACTTGCTGACCATCCGGATTTTCCCACCTTCGTGCGCTCTCAGCACCTCATCTGAAACTCCGTGCACATAAATGCCGCCTCCAAGTGCTTCGATCGCCCGCACAACCACTTCCAATTGTTCATCGCTTTCAAATTGAACCGTGATATCACGAACGGTGGAGAGCGGTCCGATTTTGATAGTGGTAATATCCCCGATATCTCCGCCGGCCTGTCCGATCGCAGTGGTCACTTTGCCCAAATTGCCCGGTCTGGAGGGGGTTTCTACGATAATAGTACGTGTAATATTTCGTGCCGTCATTGGTGCACCTCCCCATTCCCTTATCATACAAAATCTCTTTATATAAAAAAAGAATCGGTTTTATTTTCGCCGATTCTTATTGCATCATCCGTCCATTGACCGTTTTCAATTGCAGCATATAGATGAGCGAAGTGATATAAGAGAGCACAATCACCGACCACAAGAACGTTTCGGCATTCGGCAAGTCGAAAAGAAGAAGGAATAATGTCAAATAGAAAAGAACGGTTGTCAGCTTGCCGAAAATGTTGGCCGGAACCGTTTTTTTACCGCGAAAATGAAAAATCGCCGAGCAGACGATCATGGTAAAATCGCGGAAAAAGATCGCAAAAGCCGCCCAAAAACTGATTTTCCCCGAAATCAGAAGCGACAGGAAAATGGCGATCATCATCAGCTTGTCCGCCAACGGGTCTAACATAATTCCGAGCTGGGTAATCTGTTTGGTCTTGCGCGCTAAGTATCCATCCAACACATCAGTCAAACCTGCGAGAAGGATAATCCCAACCGCCCAGTACATGTGGCCCGGCAAATCCGAAAAGAAAACGAACAGATACAAGGGAATAAAAACAAAGCGAACCAACGTAATCAGATTGGGCAAATTCACCAAGATCCCTCCTCACAGTTACTGATTTTCACACGATCCCCTCTTCCGAAAAGAAAAGCTCCCGTCTGTACAACCTCGACGGGCCTATTTCGTAAAGAGCAAATCATAGATATGGTTCCACATGCTCATATTAAAAAGATCGCCTGCCGGTTGATCCCCGATCACCGTATGACCGATGATGAATCCTACAATCAAGACCACAACGATCGTAACGGGGAACCACAGGATTTTGGCTATCCGCGCCAGGTTTTGGCTCGAAGATTTTTTATCTTCTTTTGCATCTTCCCCAAAACGTTTATCCTGTACACTTGGTTTCTCTTTTGCTTTGGTTTTTTCTTTTACCTTGGGCTTTTCTTTCTGTTCCTTCGACTTTGGTTCTTCTTTTTCTGCTTTTGCGTTCGATTCTTCTTTTTTCGGAAGCGGTTCTGCTTGAAAGACAGGTTTTTTAACTTCCGTTTTAAACTGCGCCTGTTCTTCGCTTTTGGTTTGCTTGGGATCGATCAGGTACTCCTTAAAGTCAATCGGAGTTAATGTGTCTTCGATCGTAAGCTCCCGCTTGGCCGTCTGCGTTGACTCGGCAGAAGAAGCAACTTCCTTTTGCGGGGTTTCCCCTTCTTTGGCCAGGCCCGCTTTCCCTTGCGGCTTGGAGAGAGGATCTGCATCCTCTTTCGGAGAAGATTTCGGCGAATTCCCGGCAACGCCCGCCGTACTGGATTCGTTTCCATCTTCTTTTTTGGGAGAAACCGCCTCATTTTTTTTGCTTTTGGCCAAGATCAGTTCTATATCCTGCTCTTCCTCTTCGTCTTTGCTCCATTTCAGCTTTCCGACGGGCAAACGCGTCATTTCTTTGGTTTCCGAAGGCGAGCTTTTTTCTTTGGTTTCCTGTCCGGGACTTTCAACCGTTTCCGACTTTTTGTCAACTGGGGTTTCTTTATTTGGATAACTCATCTGCATTCCTCTCCAAAGGCTTACTTCTCCACATTATGATTCAACCATCTATAAAAAGCTCGTCCAAAGCAAAACAACAAGCAATTGATAAAATCCAGCTATGTTCATAATAGAATATATCGTAACTATTAACATAAGTCTACACTTAGAGCTGGAGGAGTTTGAACGTTTCTTATACAGAAAAGAGCACCGGAGACTGTCAGGCCACCTCGCAAAATGAGATTTTCTCTCTCTTTTTTTAATCTTATGTAATGCGTCCGGTGCCACAGGAAAATATTAAACTTTCAGTGAAACTTCCCCTGATTTATTTTCCTTATTCCGCTTATATTTGATCTTTGTCGCTTCTCCTCCTCGAATATGGCGAATGGACTTATGATATTCCAAAATTTCCTTCACCTGATTCGCTAAATCGGGATTGATTTCGGGAAGCCTCTCCGTCAAATCCTTATGCACGGTACTTTTGGAAACGCCAAATTCCTTGGCGATCATTCTCACGGTATTGCGCGTCTCCACAAAGTAATGCCCGATCTTTATGGTCCTTTCTTTTATATAATCATGCACCCGCCGTGCCCCCTTTCATTCATTTGGTACATTATATTGACAGGGGGTAGGGGTTATTCTTTCGAAACGCGCTGAGACAGGCATAAACAAGCTATTTTTTATGGGTCGCGGCAGCCTCCGCTCCTCCCGAGTTGCTGCCCCGTTTTCCCCCCTCCGGCTTCACCATTTTATGGATACAAAAAAACGCCCTCGTTTTTGAGAGCGTTTCGCCTTCAGGAATTTGGCAGATATTCAGCCGGATTCATTGCTTGATGATCCTTGTTTCTGACTTCAAAATGCAAGTGGATGCCCGCTTCTCTTTCAAAGCTGTTCCGGCCTGCTGTGGCAATCACCTGTCCTTTTTTCACCATTTGCCCTTTTTTCACCTTGACTTCTTTCAGACTTTGGTAGACGGTCGTAATCCCGCTGTCGTGTTGGATTTCGATTTGGTATCCCACAACCGGATTCGCTTCAACACGAATAACCTTTCCTTCCAATGCCGCGACAACATCAAATGACTTCCCGTCTTTGCGGGCAAAGTCAATCCCGGAATGCGGCCAAAAGGAATTGGCATATTTGACCAGCGAAGCTTCCCGCTCCTTTTCGGAAGCCGCTTCATCATAAAAACCCATCGTCTTCACCGCATGCGCATCCGGGGCAATCGGCAACACGAAATCATCATCTGTCGGATTGGATGGAATCGGCTCCATCGGCAGAGATTGTTGAACGGTGCGTTTTGTTGTCTCGGTCACTTGATGAACCCGATAATCCTGATACCACCAAGCAATAGCTAGAATCAGTGCTGCCGCGGTCAGGTAAACGGCCGGGAAAAACCATTTCTGGGCAAATAATTTTTTCCACTTCAAACGGCGCTTCGCTTTTTCAAAGTCAGAAACTTGATTTTTTGGTTCCTCAGGTTTCATGAACAATCACCTCAGGAACCATTGTCGACCTCGAAATCTCTTTTTATACCCAAGCCTGCAAATTTTTGGTATATTCCCCGAACCCCTCTTTATCCGACACTTGAAGAATCGGGGATCGGGCTGATATCCACGCCGTGATAGTAATATTTGATAATTTGCTCCACCTTTTTCCCCTGTTTTGCCATCATGTTGGCTCCCCATTGGCTCATGCCGACCCCATGCCCGTAGCCTTTGGTGGTGATCTGCACGCGATCCCCCGTGATTTTCCAGGAAAAATCAGAGGATGGGAGATTCAGCGCTTCCCTTACTTTGCGGCCGCTCAATAACTTGTCCCCCACCCTGACCTGGGCCACACGATTGCTCTGAGTCCGGTTGATCACTTTTAACAGAGGCTCCCCGGTCGAGGCAGACAGGCTGATTTTAATGCCGAGCGACTTTTCCAGCTTTCCGATCAATTGCGTCAATGACATGCTTTGCTGCTGCAAAAACTTGGGAGAGGTTTCATCCCAGGGCGACGAAACGCTGCGCAGATAAGGGTACTTCTCGTTGAAATAATCCTCGGAGTTTTCCGTCTGCCCATTGCTTGTCGAGAAAAAAGCGGCATAAATCGGTTTTCCCTGGTAGGTGATAATCTCTCCTTTGGTAGCCGCAACCGCTTCGGAAATCCTCTTCCAATTTTGCTGATACTTGTTTCCCCATTCGCGATGCAGCTTTTCGTTTGTCGTATACACCTGGTGCTGCACCGTATCGGTGACATAGGCGCTTTTCGCTTTTTCTCCCCACTCAGCCATATCCTTGAAATTTCCTTTTTCCATCCGGTCGACGATATACGTTCTGGCCGCCAGCGCCTGCGCCTTTAATGCTTCCATGGCAAAGTCGGCCGGCATCTCTGAAGCAACCACTCCGCAGACGTATTGCTCCAGGGGGATCTCGACGACGCGTTGTTCCTCCGTCAAAAAAACCCGCACCTTCCACTTTTGCTCATCTACGCTCTTTGTTGCACCGGAATCCGCCAATGTGGGAGAGGAATCCGATCCGATCCACACCAACACAGCCGGAATGACGGTAATCACCAGCAACAACCCCAGAAAGACAAACAGGTATCCCTTATGCAAGCCGCTTTCGCCTCCGTTTTTTGTATAGTGCCGGTATTGGGTTACTCCATCTCCTGAGTACCGATTAAATCACTATTAAACTATGAAAAGCGGAAAGCGGTTTAGAACAAAAAACAGAATGTAACCGATGGGTGAGGACATTGGCGAGACAAACCGGAACGCAGGAAAGTCAAGATGAGTCACATCCCGCCATGCAATCGCGCTTTGATAGAAAAAAAGAAAAGCGACCACCTTTCACACGGTGATCGCTTTCCTGTTACTCATTTCAGGCAAAGGATTTTTGTTTGAGATGACTTGCTTCTTCCACGGGTACGCGGGCGATCTTGGCCCCGAGTCCCCGCAGCTTGCCCACGATGTCCACATATCCGCGGTCGACGTGATGCAGTTCGGTCAGCTCGGTGATCCCCTCGGCTGCCAGTCCCGCCAGGATCAGAGCGGCCCCCGCACGCAGATCGGTCGCTTTCACCTGCGCTCCGGACAGCGGTTTCCCGCCGTCGATAATCGCAGTCCGACCGTCGATTTTGATTTGCGCTCCCATCCGTTTAAACTCTTCCACATGCATAAAGCGATTTTCAAACACGGTTTCCGTCAGCAGGCTGGTCCCTTTTGCCGTCAGCAGCAGCGCCATCATCTGCGACTGCATATCGGTGGGGAATCCCGGATAAGGAAGCGTTTTGACATCGGCCGGTTTCAAATCTCCGTCAGCCCGGACATGAATGCCGTTTTCCCCGTCCAGTACATGGACTCCCATCTCGCGCAATTTGGCGATCAACGGAACGAGGTGATCGGAAATGGCTCCCTCAACGAACACCTCACCGCGGGTAATCGCAGCTGCAACCATGTATGTTCCCGCTTCGATGCGGTCGGGAATGACGGTATACTCCGTTCCGCGCAAGAAATCCACACCGTCGATGCGGATTTCATCGGTACCGGCCCCCCGCACTTTCGCTCCCATCGCATTGAGGAAATTGGCCAAATCGACGATTTCCGGTTCACAGGCGGCATTTTCGATAATGGTGCGCCCTTCCGCCAGCGTCGCGGCCATCATGATGTTTTGGGTCGCCCCCACACTCGGGAAATCGAGATAGATCGTCGCACCTTTCAGCCGGTCGGGGACATACCCTTCAATAAAGCCCTGTCCCGTCTCAAACTGAACCCCCATCGCTTCAAATCCCTTGATGTGAAGATCGATGGGACGGCTACCGATTGCACACCCTCCGGGGAGCGGAACACGTGCGCGTTTTTTGCGAGCGAGGAGAGGCCCCATGACCAACACGGACGCTCTCATTTTGCGCACCAAATCATAAGGTGCTTCGGTGGAGATCATTTTTTCCGCATTGATCACGACATTGTCTTCATTCAGCGTTACGGCAACTCCGAGGCGCTTCAGCATCTGCGTGATTGTTTTGACATCCTCCAGCATCGGTACATCCAGAATCGAAATTTCCCCTCTGGAAGCCAGGATCGATGCCGCAATCAACGGAAGGACGGCATTTTTTGCCCCGTGAACTTTTACTCTGCCTCTTAATCTCGTCCCACCCTGAACAATAATTTTTTCCATAGCTCTTCCCCCCCATAAGACCTAATATTCTATGGTGATAATCGGAGTTCCTAATGTCAATATCAAGCGATGAGTGTCATGATTCATCCGTGCCGCAACCTGTACATTCATCACTCCACCGCCTGTCCGAATGCCGCTGGAGAGTAGGGGAGAAAACAAGGATAGGCTAATGGTGCGGTCTGTCCGCATCTCTTCCACTTCTCTTGCTTTAAGCATCCGGGTTACCCGGGTCAACAAGTTTTCAGCATCAGTATGCCCAACCGACGCGGTACCTTGTACGGAAAAATGATAAGAAGGGATGATTCCGTTTTCTCGCAAAACCTTCGTACAACGGTCACGCGCTTTTGCAAAATCAGCCCCGGGCTCCCCCTTCCCGATCAGTTGAAGGGAAAGATACGGCCGAACCTTATCGCTGGACGGCTCATCGTTGATCATAACCCATTGCACCAGGAGATCCGGTGCAATCCATCCCGTTGCCGTATATCGGATTCCGTCTGTTTCTGCATTTTTTTTCAACGAAGCTGTGCCTAAAGAGACTTGGAGCTTCCCAGCCAATTGGTCCATTCTCTCTTTCGTCATTGCATCCGGTGTACGGCTTCCAAAATGGAGCACATAAAGCTCCGGACGTCCACCGACAGAATGAAAAACCTGCAGCAATTTTTGTTCCGGTCCCAATTTCATCTGGGAACCCATCAGCAAGAAGGAAAACAACAGCCAAACGGTTGCTTCAATCAACCGAAATTTCCTCATCATCCTTCTCTCCCATAAATTAATATTATTCCCATTTTTCGCATTTACGGGAGAGAATATACCCATGATCCCCTAAAAGAGCTGCCCCAGCAGTTTGGACCAACCCAGATAATCGATGAAGAAGGTGGCGAGCTGATGACCCAGGACCAAGGCCAAAATCACATGAAGAGCCTTCACTGCAGTTTTTCGCCCTTTCTTGAAAATGACTTCGAGGCGAACTCCCGTCAGCACCCACCAACAGACCAAAATGCAGGCGAGCGAAATGAGTATGTCCACCAGAGAAGAAAGCGCCAATTGCGTCGCTCCATCCATCATATGCACTCCTTCAGGCACATGTTCTCACATGGTATCATGGTACAAAAAAATGAACGGTCGCGCAAAGTTTTTTTCTGATTGGCAAACAAATTTCGATTTTCGCCTGCCTGTTTTCCCGACGCTTCACCCGGAATTGCCGGTAAAGTCGGCTGTTCTCAAGGCATTCCGCAAAAATACCCCGCTTCGTCCGACCAGGAAACGGGGTATTTTTTGTCCCGATCACCCTTATTGTCGAATCGCATTTTGCGCCTGGGCAAATGCGGAATGCCAATCGATTTTGCCCAATTCGTGCAGGAGAAGGTCGGGAAACAACCCGAGCGCCAGCGTTCCGGTAACCCCGATCGCCAGAACGGCCCAGGCTGCCCAGGAAACGCTTACCCTGGGGGCGGCAAGATCCGGCGCCCGAAAATACATCTGGCGTATAAACTCAAAGTAGTAATAATAGGAAACAATCGTTGTCAAAATCATGGCGGCTGCGAGCCAGGCCTGATTGCTGCCGACGGCGCTGGTAAGCAGGTAAAACTTACCGAAAAAGCCGGCTGTCACCGGAAAACCGGCCAACGAGATTAAAAAGATGGTCATGACACCTGCCAGCCAGGGAGAGCGGCGGGAAAGTCCGGCAAAGGCGCTGATCTGGTCGTTTTTACAGCTTTTTGCGATGCAATCAGCCACAGCGAATGCCCCTGCCGTCATGAACAGATAAGCACACAGGTAATAGAACAGGCTGGGAAACAGATCAAAGCCTACAAATCCCAGCGTCGAGAGCGGAACCAAAACATACCCCGCCTGGGCGATACTCGAATAGGCGAGCAGACGTTTGGCATTGGTTTGCCGCAGCGCCGCCGTATTGCCGATAATCATGGAGCAGGCCGCCAAAATCATTAACAGCCATGAGACAATTTCATTCCAGGCTCCCGTGCTGACCAACGGGAGATAAGCGATCAGGAGAACCCGGGCCACAAGGGCAAACGCAGCTGCTTTGGAGACCACGGCCAGAAAGATGGTAACGGGTGTCGGGGACCCCTGGTACACATCGGGTGTCCAGGTGTGAAACGGAGCGGTGGCAATTTTGAAGCCAAAGCCGACCATCATCAAAAAGAGCGACACATAGATATATGCCTGATCTTGCGTTGCCACCATTTCCACCATTTTTCCCTGAATCGCAAACAGGTTCGTGGCTCCCGTCAATCCGTACAAAAACGACATCCCGTAGAGGAGAAAGGCCGAAGACACCCCGCCCAACACGACATATTTCCATGCCGCTTCATTGGAATGCCGGTCGCGTTTGTTTATGCCCACCAATATGTACGAGGACAGACTCAGCAATTCCAACCCCACATACAGCGCGAGCAGATCAGCCGACGAAACCATCATCATTCCGCCCAAAAGAGCTGCGAGCAAAAGTATATAGTATTCGCCTTTCGGTTTGGGCTGTTCATTCTTCCCCCCGGCAAGGGAAAAGAGGATCGTCAGTCCTCCCCCGCCCAGCAGCAGGGCTTTGAAAGCCAAACTGAAAGAATCGACCCGATACGAGTCATTGAGGATCTGATAGGGCGGATGTCCAAACTCCATTCCGACGCTGACGCCCGCAGCAATCACGGCAAGCAGGCCGAGCCAGCCGATCCAATTGCGCGATGTCGATTCTTTGAGCAATAGCTCAAGTATCACAAGAAGGGCGGCGGCAGAGACAATGATCAGCTCCGGAGCCATGACCCTCAGATTAAAATCAAGCAATGTATGTTCCATGTCCCTACCCTCCGATCTTCGCTACCAGATATTGTAAGGTATGGTGCATCGGTTCGCCGAGCGCCGCCGGGTAAATTCCGATCAGCACGATCAAACCGACCAGCACGAACATGGGGACGCTTTCCTTCGCTTGGATGTCGAGACTGTTGAGATAGCGTTCCTTCAGCGGGCCAAATGTCGTTTGCAACAGAAATCTCAATACATAAACGGCGGCCAAAATGAGGCCGAGCGCTCCCACCGAAGCCACAATGGGACGCACTTTAAACAAACCGAGGAAGGCGAAAAATTCGCTGATAAATCCCGACAATCCCGGCAACCCCAACAAAGCCAGCGCACCGACCATCAAAATCCCAGAGAGGACGGGCATCGTTTTGGCCAATCCGCCCAAATCGTCCAACAGCGTCGTTTTGGTGCGATGGTACAAACTCCCAACCAGGAAGAAGAGCAGGGCGGAAATTAACCCGTGGGAAACCGCCTGGAAAATCGCCCCTTGCAATCCGATTTCATTTAAAGATGCGAGCCCGAACAACACGATCCCCATATGACTGATGCTCGAGAAGGCCAGCACGCGTTTCAGTTCCCTTTCCACAAAGGCCAGGATCGCGCCGTACAAAATATTGACCAGCCCGAGAATGGACAAGACAGCAGCCGCTTCCTTCATAAACCCCGGGAACAGGCCCACCCCGAACCGGATTAAACCATAGGCCCCCATTTTGAGAAGAATCCCGGAGTGGATCATCACCACAGGCGTCGGCGCTTCCACATGCACCCGCAGCATCCAGCTGTGAAAGGGAAAGATTGGCAGTTTTATGCCAAACGCGATGAGCAGGCTTATGAAAATGAGCCAGAGCATCGTTTGCGCCTGCGGTGGCAACAATGCCATCTGAGTGGCCAGCTGGGCCATGCGTTCCTGTAAAACCGAATAATCGAGTGAGCCGAAAAAGAGGAGCAGCCCGACCATGGCAAAAAGCAGGAACCCGGAACCCAAACCGGTATAAAGCAAAAAGTGGTTAGCCGCCTTCTCCTTGCCAAGGTAGCCCCAGCCGCCAATGAGAAAGAAGGTGGCGATTAACGTCACCTCAAAAAAGATGAAAAACAGGAACAGGTTTGCCGCCAGAAACACCCCTGCCATCCCCGTCTGCAAAATCAGCAGGAGCGCATAATAGGCTTTTGTCCTCTGTTTGATATAAAGGGAGGCAACCGCCGCTAATGTGCTAACGATACAGGTGAGAACGACCAGTGGCAGCGACAACCCATCAACGCCCATGCTGTAATGAAACTCCCAGGGCATTCCACCGAAAATCGGAATCCGGAACCAGGTAACGGACTTAAACCACTGCATTCCGTTCAACGCCGGATCGAATCGCTGATACATCACAATTGCCAAAATCAGCGACGGAATCGTGCTCAAAATCCCGACGAAGCGGTGCCCTTTTACCAGATCACGGGGAAAAAACAGCAAAATCACCGCACCGAGCAGTGGAAAAAAGGTGACGAGCGTTGGCAACCAATCAACCCAACTTGTCATGGAAACAACCTCCCCGCTGTCAAACCGACAATCAAGATCACAAATCCGATCAAGCTAATTAAAACGTAGGTCTGCGCTTGCCCGTTTTGCAGGCGGGATCCGATTCTTCCCACCAGCTGGGCAATCCAGGCGCTCAGGTAAACGAGCCCACCAATGAGAAAGCGGTCAAAACCGGTCAGTATCCAGCCCAGTCCCTTCAGCGGCCAGACAAGCACGGCCCGGTAAAGCTCATCGAGGTAATACTTCCGATAAACGACCTGATATGCCCAAGGGACAGACTTTGCCACCCGTTCGGGGCTGATCCGCTCTGAGGCGTACATGGCATAAGCGAGAAAAATGCCGGCGGCCGCCACAACAATCGCCACTGCCGAGATCCACACCGGCGCATGCTCAAGCGAAATGGTGGCAGTACCGGTACGGGTCAGCCAATGTGCCAGCCGGTCTCCGGGAGTGTTGAAAAACCCGCTGATGATCGACATAAAGGCCAAAATCAGAATCGGGACCATCATGACCCGCGGCACCGGCTCCCTGTTTTTCTCTCCCCGCGCCTGTCCCGCAAATACCATAAAGAAGAGGCGGAACATATAAAAAGCGGTGAAGAAGGCGGCAAGCACCCCGACGATGAACAAACCGGTTCGCCCGTCGGCATACGCCGATTCCAAAATCTCATCCTTCGAGAAGAAACCGGAAAAAGGCGGAATTCCCGAGATCGCCAAACATCCGATCAAAAAGGAATACCCCAGCCATCGATGTGTTTTCCACAATCCGCCCATTTTTCTCAGATCCTGTTCGTGGTGCAGGCTGACGATCACTGCACCTGCGCAGAGGAAGAGAAGGGCTTTAAAAAAGGCATGTGTCATCAGATGAAACATCCCTGCCACATAACCCGTTGATCCCAATGCCAGCATCATATAGCCGAGCTGGCTCACTGTCGAGTAAGCGAGCACCCGCTTGATATCATTTTGCGCCACACCGATCGTCGCAGCGAAAATCGCCGTAAATCCGCCGACATAGGCAACGACGTTCATCGCCTGATGCGAAGCGGTGAAGAGGAAAAAGAGATCTGCCACCAGATAGACACCGGCGGCCACCATCGTCGCAGCATGGATCAGCGCACTGACCGGAGTCGGGCCTTCCATCGCATCCGGCAACCATGTGTGAAGCGGAAATTGCCCCGATTTTCCGACAGCGCCGACAAAAATCAAAATGGCGGTCAGGGTGATGATCCCCGGGGTCAGTTTACCGTTCAGAACCGCCGCTTTTACATCCATCACCTCAAAACTGCCCACATGCCAGTAGAGCAAAGCGATGGCGATGAACAAACCGACATCCCCGATCCGGGTGACCACAAACGCTTTGCGGGCTGCCTCCTTTGCTTCCGGCTTGAAATACCAGAAGCCCACCAATAAAAACGAGCAAACGCCCACTAATTCCCAGAAAAAATAGATTTGCAGCAAATTGGCCGACATCACCAGACCCAGCATGGAGAAGGTGAACAGGGTTAGATAAGCATAAAACACGGTAAAGCGCTCATCTTTCCGCATATACCCGTACGAATAGAGATGAACGAGAAAACTCACACCGGACACGATCACCAGCATCAGGACATTGACCGGTTCCAAACGCATGCTGAGAAAAACGGCCTTTTCCCCGAGATGAAACCACGGTATGCTCCATGTGATCGTCTGCCCTTTGCCCAAACTCCCCCACAGGACCGGCAGTGTGACGGCAAATGAGGCGAAAGTGGCGATAATGCCGATTCCCGCCGCCGCCTTTTCCCCCCAGAACCTCCTGCCAAAAATCAACAAAAGGAAAGCGAGGAAAGGAAAGAGGGGAATGAGGAGTGCAACTTGTGCGCTCATATGAAATCCTTCCTTCTCTTGAGATTTTTGCGCTTAACCTTTCATCGAATCATAACGGTCTGCTTCCGCCGATTGCACATTGCGGTACAGCGCGATCAAAATGGCGATCCCCACGGCAGCTTCCGCCGCGGCTATCGTTATGGTGAACAGGGTAAAAACCTGTCCGGTCAAACCGGGGAACAGACCGAATTTGGAAAAGGCGACAAAGTTGAGATTCGCTGCATTTAACATCAACTCAATGCAAAACAGAACGATAACCGCATTCCGCTTGGTTAACACCCCGTACAGGCCAATGCTGAACAAAATGGCCGATAATGCGAGATATGATGTCAGCTGCATTCGTTTTCCTCCCTCTTAGCCAAGATCACGGCCCCTACCAGCGCCACAAGGAGCAGGATGGATGCCACTTCAAAAGGAATGGCGTATTCCTTGAACACCGCCGCTCCCAACTGGTGGATGCCAAAATCCTTCGGATTGCCCTGGCCACTGAGGAGCGGCGTGCGATAAATCGTCCACATCAACACTCCCAAAAAGCAGGCAACACCGATAAAGCCGATTACCCCCTGCCAGCGGGCGACGGCGCTTTTTTCTTCATACCGGTGCTTGGTCAACATGATGCCAAACAGCATGAGGATCGAAATGGCTCCCGTGTAGATCAGCACCTGGATCACCGCCAAAAACGGTGCATTGAGCAGGAGATAAATGCCGGCGATGCTGAAAAAGGTAAAGGCCAAAGCCAAGGCCATATGCATCACGCGCTGCATGTTGATCATAAAAACGGCTCCGCCAATCGCCATCACGGATAAAACAAAAAAGGCGATAAATTCGCCAGACAGGTTCATGTTGTTTTACCTCCCGGCTTCTTGATCAGATTGGTGCTGTTTTCGCTGCGGATATTTTGGTTGTTTTCATGGAGCCACCGGATGTCCTTGAATAATTCATCGCGGCTGTACACGGCAAGTTCATAGTTGTTGGTCATGACAATCGCTTCCGTCGGGCAAACTTCCGTACATAAATCGCACAGGATGCAGATTTCAAAATTGATGTCAAAGGTATCGAGGACTTTCCCTTTTTTCTCAGGGTCCGGATTTTTTTTGCCGGTCAGTTGAATGCAATCGGTCGGACAGATGCGGGCACATTGATTGCATACGATGCACTTTTCCGGGTCCAGGTACTGAATGCCCCGAAAGCGGTCCGGCATCTTGAGCGGCTCGTCCGGGTAACGGTAGGTAACTCTCGGTTTGGTCATATTCTTCAGGGTAATTCCCAACCCCTTCACCAATCCCAACACCACTGATCCCTCCTGTCGTATCGATTAATAAAAGTGCCCGATTCCCGGTACTTCTTTCAGCACCGCTGTCAGGAAGATATTGAAAATCGCCAGCGGCAACAGCACTTTCCAAGCAAACTGCATCAGTTGGTCGACGCGAATGCGCGGCATGGTCGCCCTGAGCCAGAAGAGGAAAAAGACGACGAGCAAAAATTTGAGAATAAACCAGATGATCGGCGGGATTATGGTAAGTCCGAACGGGGCATTCCATCCGCCGAGATAAAGAACCGTGGTCAGGCTGGCCATCGCAAACACATACACGTATTCCGCCAGCATGAAAAAGGCGAAGCGGAATCCGGTGTACTCCACGTGATACCCGGCAACCAACTCCGATTCAGCCTCCGGCAAGTCAAACGGAGTCCGGTTGAGTTCGGATACGGCAGCAATCAAAAATACGAGAAATCCGATGATTTGCGGAAAAATAAACCAGACGTGCTTCTGGCTGTGAACGATATCGTTCAGGTTGAGGGAACCGGTCGTCATGATGATCCCGACCACCGACATGACCAGCGGGATCTCATAACTGATCATCTGCGCCGCCGAACGCATTCCGCCAAGGAGCGCATATTTGTTATTGGATGCCCATCCACCGACCATAATACCGATAATCGTGATGCTGGAAACAGCCATGTAGTAAAGCAAACCGACGGCAAAATCAGTGAATTTCCATGTCTCGGTAAAAGGAATGACCGCAAGAACGGCAAAAGCCGGCACAAACGCTATGGCAGGTGCCAGTTTGAAGAGAGCGCGATCAGCCTTTTCCGGTATCACATCCTCTTTGATCAGCAGCTTAAACACATCCGCCACCGTTTGCAGCATTCCCCAGGGTCCCACACGGTTGGGCCCGATGCGGTTCTGCATCCAGCCGATCACCTTGCGTTCAAACAGGATCGCATATGTAACAAAGGCAAGGACGATCACCAAGAGCAGGACCGGGGCCAAAATCGCCAGCAGGCTCATCAGCAGTCCACCTCCCCGAGCACAATGTCGATTCCGCCCAATATCGCCACCAGATTGGAGATATTTTCCCCTTTTAGAAGAACGGGAAGAATCTGCAAATTGTAGAAGGAAGGCCGCCTGAATTTCAACCGCCACGGTTTGTCTTTCCCTTTGCTCACAATGTGGCAGCCCAATTCTCCGCGCGGGGATTCGATTCCGACGTAAATCTCACCTTCGGGGACGCGCAGAACACGCGGTACTTTGCCCATGATGGAACCGCCTTCCGGAAACTGGTTGACTGCCTGCTCGATAATTTTGAGCGACTCCACCACTTCATTCATCCGGCAGAGATATTTATCATACAGGTCTCCCGTTTTCCCTGTCGGCACATCAAACTCAAACCGACTGTAAATGGAATAGGGCTGCTTTTTGCGCAGGTCCCAGTCGATCCCGGTCACGCGGAGGTTCGCTCCGGACAAGCCGTACTGGATGGCCAGTTCCTTGCTGTATACGCCCACACCCTTGGTCCGCGAGATAAAAATTTCATTACCCGTAATCAGAGCGTGATAATCCCGCATCTGTTTTTTCATATATTCCACAAAGGTTCCCACTTTTTCAATCCATCCCGGCGGTGCGTCCCATTTTACACCTCCGACGCGCATGTAATTATACGTGATCCTCGCGCCGCAGAGTTCATTGAACAGATTCAGGATCTCTTCCCGATCCCGGAAGGCATAAAGAAAAGGGCTCATCGCACCGACATCCAGCAAGTAGGTTCCCATCCACACCAAGTGGCTAGCGATCCGGTTCAATTCCATCACGATCACACGCAAATATTCGGCCCGTTCGGGGATTTCCAGCCCCATCAATTGCTCAGTGGCATGAACGATGGCATAGTTATTTGTCATCGCGGACAAGTAGTCCATCCGGTCGGTATAGGGAATGATTTGCGTATAATTCAGGTCTTCTGCCAGTTTTTCCGTCCCCCGGTGCAAGTAGCCGATCACCGGCTCCGCATCGACGATCATCTCCCCGTCGATTTTCACGATCAAGCGCAGGACACCATGTGTACTCGGATGTTGGGGACCGACATTCAACAGCATCTCTTCCGTCCGGAGCAAGGATTATACCTCCTTATCAAGCGGTTCGTAATCTTTTCTGAGCGGATGCCCCACCCAATCATCCGGCATCAGAATTCGCCGCAAATTCGGGTGATTTTCAAAGTGAATCCCAAGCAGATCATACGCTTCCCGCTCATTCCAGTCAGCCGCTTTCCACAAATGGGAAACGCTCGGCACTTTCGCTTCGTCCCGCCCGGTCTTGACCCTTACCGCGATTTGATGACCATGCGCAAAGGAATAAAATTGGTAAACCACTTCCATATGCGTCTCATAATCCACTCCCGATAACAGACGCAGATAATCAAACTGGAAGCTCTCTTCCTCCTTCAGCAATTGCGCAAGAGACAGCCAGTGCTCTTTATCCACAACCAACGTCGGAATATGGCTGCCGGCGCGATTGATATACGCCTCCTTGACCGCCCCTTCTCCCAACCGGTCTTTCAGCAGCCGGAGAAAACGGTCCAATTGCGGCTGTAACGGTGACGGTTCCTCCGGTTTCTTCTCCGCTTTCTTTGCCGCTGGCCTCGGTCTCGCACCTGCTGCCGGCCGCGCTTTGCCTGCCCCGGCTGCTCTCGGTGCGCGCGGAACGGAACTCTTCGGCGGCAAACCCGGCTTAGCCGTCACCGGTGCATCGCTTTCTCCTGGTTCTGCCTTTACCGGGTTGTTTTCCTCTCCCTCTTTTTTCTCTGTTTTTGCATCGGCGGAAGGCTCAGGCTGCAATTCCTTTTCCTCTTTTAGCAACTCCTTTTCGTTTTGCTCTTCATGGCTCATCCGTTGGTCACCTTCTTCCCGTGCTTGGCCTCATAGCGGATTTTTTCCTGCAATTTGTGAATGCCGTAGATCAGTGCTGCCGGGTTGGGCGGACAACCGGGAATATAAACATCGACCGGGACAATTTGATCTACTCCTTTGACTACTGAATAGGACTTCACATAAGGCCCGCCCGCCGTCGCACAGGAACCCATGGCAATCACCCATTTCGGTTCCGGCATCTGATCATACAGCCGTCGCAGCAGCGGCCCCATCTTTTTCGTAACAGTCCCGGCGACGATCATCACATCCGATTGACGGGGAGAGGCACGAAAAATCACACCAAACCGATCCAAATCATAATGCGATCCGCCGGTTCCCATCATTTCAATCGCACAACACGCCAGGCCGAACGTCAGCGGCCACAGCGAACTGCTGCGCGCCCATGCCTTGATCTGCTCCAGGTTGGTGGTAAATACATTCCGCTTCAGCTCTTGTTCTTCAAACGGGGTGAAGTTTTCAAAGTTCACTTCCATTCCAACACCTTCTTTTTCCAGGCGTAGAGTAATCCGATGACCAAAAAGAAGACAAAGATGACCATTTCCAGGAGCATCATCAGCCCCATGTCCGACCTCAATGCGTTGTAGCTGACGGCCCAGGGATATAGGAATACCGCCTCCACGTCAAAAATGACAAAAAGAAGGGCAAACAAATAATAGCGGACATTGAACTGAACCCAACTGTCCCCGGTCGGATCAACCCCGCTCTCATAGGTGACGGATTTATCCGCTGAAGGATCGTGCGGCCGCAGCAATCTTCCCACGGATAACGCCACCACCGGCAAGGCGATGCCGACCACAAAAAAAACGGCAATCATGATGATGCTTGTGTCATTGTGCAAACCGATCCACCCTCCTCCGGGTAAAACTTCGGCAAAAAAAACCAAGGAGCGCCTTGGTCAACATCAATCATATGGAGCCCTCATTTCCAGCCACTTTAGCGAATTAATGGGGAAAATTCTGCAATTTTAATCTCTACTTATAACTGAACTGGAACATTAAGCGAAATCGCCTCATCCCGACAAAAACTCCTAAAAATAGACAGATCCGAAAAAAAGCGATGAGGGTTGCTCCTATTGTTTGATTATACAACACTTTCCCAATTGTGAGAAGGTTGACGGTTTGGACAAAAAATTGATCCTGAAAATTCATTGACTCAAAATGCGGGCAAAGTGTTGTTTGTTCTCCGTCCCCGTTCCGTTTTCGATTGTCGAAGGTTCCTGTTCATGATAACCATAAAAAAGCCGGCCGCATGGACCGACTCTGAGAAAAGGCAACCGCAACGCCTGTACTGCTTTTTCGCACCGTTTTCCTTGATCCGAATCCCCGTTATCGGCCACCCCCCATGCATGGGGTAATCCCTTCCCAGGAAGGGAAATTTGCCATGAGATCCTGTTGGCTCCACGGTTCATTCCAAGTTTGAGCTGCTGCGCCAAAAGCCGGACTGCTGGTTTGTTTGCGATGGGCATCCCGGCCGATTGCACACTCGGATTTTACTTGAACAACCCAGCAAGCGCTCCACATGCCCCCCTCACTGACAATGCTCAAGCGAGCCTCACGATGGCTGAATTTTTTCGTCCGAAAGATATAAAAAAAACTCGCTTCCTCTCCCGGAGCCGGGATGCGGATGCGAGATAACGGGCTAATCTGTATCGTTTATTCTTCATTCTGGCCTGGCAGTTCCGCCTTTTCCGCCAAAATTGTAACGCGATCCGAGCGAACTTCAATAAAACCGCCACTCACGTGAAATGTTTCAAAAACGCCGTCCTTTTTGACACGAACCGTTTTTCCTTTAATCGGGCTGACCAAGGGAATGTGTCTGGGCAAAATCCCGATTTCCCCCTCAGCAGCTTTCGTTATCACCATTTCCACTTCTTCGGAATACACCTTTTTCTCAGGTGTCACGATATCCAAAACCATTGTGCTCATGGCCACCCTGCTGCTCCGCTCCCATCCGCTTGCCAGTCCATGTCGGCTATCCGGGACAGGATTCGGCTTCCCAGCAGAAATTCACCTCCTTGCTTCCGGGCGATCACGGGAACCAATCGATTCAACCACAGGAAAACTGCCTGGCACTTTGACGCCAATTCCGTCTTATGGCCGCCAGGCAGTCCTGCGATTCCTCCATCAGATCATGCGGGTATAACCCAGCTTTTTCGCTTTTTCCAGAGCTTCGTCGATGCCGCCGACCATGTAGAAGGCATCTTCCGGAAGGTCATCGTGTTTGCCTTCAAGCACTTCTTTGAAGCTGCGTACCGTTTCTTTGACCGGCACATATACCCCTGGCTGACCGGTAAACTGTTCGGCAACGTGGAAGTTTTGCGAGAGGAATTTTTCCACTTTGCGCGCACGGGCCACCAATTGTTTGTCTTCCTCGGACAACTCGTCCATACCGAGGATGGCGATGATATCTTGCAACTCCTGGTAACGTTGCAGTAGCTGCTGTACACCGCGCGCCACGCGATAATGCTCTTCTCCGACTACATCCGGGGAAAGAATGCGGGAAGTCGAAGCGAGCGGATCCACAGCCGGATAAATCCCTTTTTGCGTCAAACGGCGCTCCAGGTTGGTGGTCGCATCCAAGTGAGCAAAGGTGGTTGCCGGCGCCGGGTCGGTATAGTCGTCGGCCGGTACGTAGATCGCTTGGATCGAGGTAACCGAACCGGTTTTCGTCGAAGTGATCCGTTCCTGCAATTGGCCCATTTCCGTGGCCAGGGTCGGTTGGTAACCCACCGCTGAAGGCATGCGTCCCAACAGGGCCGATACCTCGGAACCTGCCTGGGTGAAGCGGAAGATATTGTCAATGAAGAGAAGAACGTCCTGTCCTTCGCTGTCACGGAAATGCTCAGCCATCGTCAGTCCCGAAAGGGCGACGCGCATCCGTGCCCCTGGCGGTTCGTTCATCTGTCCGAACACCATGACCGTTTTCTCGATAACACCCGAATCCTTCATTTCATGGTACAGGTCGTTCCCTTCGCGGGTACGTTCCCCTACACCGGCAAAAACGGACAAACCGCCGTGCTCTTGTGCGATGTTATGAATAAGCTCCTGAATGAGTACGGTTTTCCCTACTCCCGCACCGCCAAAGAGACCGATCTTTCCTCCCTTGGCATAAGGGCAGAGCAGGTCAACGACTTTAATCCCCGTTTCCAGCATTTGCTGTTCGGTCGATTGCTCTTCAAAGCTGGGGGCCGGGCGGTGGATCGGAAGCTTCAGATCACTGTTAACCGGACCGGCTTCATCGATCGGTTCTCCCAATACGTTAAATACCCGTCCCAATCCCGGGCGTCCAACCGGAACGGAGATCGGCGCACCTGTATCCACTGCTTCCATCCCGCGCACCAATCCATCCGTCGAAGCCATGGCCACCGTACGCACCGTGTTATCCCCGAGATGCAGCGCCGTTTCCAATACCAATTCGCTTCCATCCGCGCGTTTTACCTTAATGGCGTTGTAAATCTCCGGCATGTGCCCCTGGTCAAACTGCACGTCCACAACAGGGCCCATTACCTGTAAGACACGTCCAGTGCTCATCACATTCCCTCCTTAAGCTGCAATTGCATCTATTAAAACGGATTAGCCGTAATCCATCAAAAGGAAAATAAGTCCGTTCTGTTTATCATCCCTGTGCCGAAGCGCCGCCGACAATTTCTGCAATCTCTTGGGTAATGGCCGCTTGACGGGCACGGTTGAACTCAAGCGTCAGTTTTTCAATCAATTCGGTTGCGTTATCCGTTGCATTGCTCATCGCATTCATCTTGGCGGCAAATTCGCTCGCTTTGCCCTCCAACAGCGCGCTGTAGATCAGAGCTTCTGCATAACGCGGCAACAGGACATCCAATACCGCTTCCGGCGAAGGTTCATATTCGTAAACGGCCGTCGCTCCGGCAGCGGTTCCTTCCGAATCCCTCAGTTCTTCACCAGTCAGCGGCAACAGGCGTTTTTCCACTGGACGCTGAATGATCGGATTGATAAATTCGTTGTAAAGGATAAACAGCTCATCAAATTTTTCGTCCGCGTAAAACTGCACCGCTTGTTTGGCGATCTCGTGAACATCGGCAAACTTCGGTGAATCAGATAACCCGGTCACTTCACCGATTACCGGGAGCCCGCGTCGCTTGAGAAAGTCTCTGCCTTTGCGGCCGATGACAAAAATGACGTATTCATCCTGGCTCTGGTGGCGCTCATGTAAAGTCGCCTGCAACTTTCTGAGCAAATTGCTGTTATAACCGCCGCAAAGACCGCGGTCAGAGGTGATGACCAGATAACCGGTCTTTCTCACCGGGCGGGAAACGAGCATGGGATGGTTATATCCTTTTGTTCCCCTGGCGACATTGACGATCACATCATGCATCTTCTCCGCATAAGGCCGTGACGATTCCGCCTGTTCCTGAGCCTTGCGCAATTTGGATGCCGCCACCATTTTCATCGCCTTGGTAATCTGTCTGGTTTTCTCGAACGAGCGAATCCGCCGTTTAATGTCACGCATCGATTGCCCCATCAGTTCACCGCCTTTCCGTTACCCGGCAATGGCCCGGGCCGGTTCATTCCAACCCGGACGCACCTGCCGTCTCAATGATCGTCATTTGTCCGATTTGATAAAGCCTTTTTTAAAGGTTTCAATCGCCTGGATCAGCTTCTCTTCCGTCTCTTTGGTCATCTCTTTCTTTTCACGGATATCCTTGAGGATTTCTTCGTGGTGACTGTCTAAGTGGGCATGGAATTCACTTTCAAAGCGGCGTACATCTTCAACCGCGATATCGTCGAGGTGGCCCTTGGTAACCAAGTAGAGGGAAATAACCTGTTTCTCCACAGGCATCGGCTGATGCTCATCCTGTTTCAAAATCTCAATGGTCCGCTTACCGCGCTCCAGTTTGGCAGCGGTCACTTTGTCGAGGTCGGAGCCGAATTGGGCAAATGCCGCCAAATCGAAGTACTGGGACAAATCAAGACGCAAGGTACCGGATACTTTTTTCATCGCCTTGATCTGTGCCGAACCCCCGACCCGGGAGACCGAAGTACCGGTACTTACCGCAGGACGAACCCCGGCATAGAACAAATCCGATTCCAGGAAGATCTGACCGTCGGTAATCGAAATGACGTTGGTCGGAATATAGGCGGAGATATCCCCGGCTTGCGTTTCGATAAATGGCAATGCCGTTAACGAACCGCCCCCACGGGCATCGGACAATTTGGCCGCACGTTCCAACAGGCGGGAATGCAGGTAGAATACATCCCCCGGGTAAGCTTCACGGCCCGGCGGACGGCGAAGCAGGAGCGAGAGCTCACGGTAAGCCGTCGCCTGCTTGGACAAGTCGTCATAAACGCACAGAACGTGTCCGCCTTTATACATGAAGTACTCACCCATCGCACAACCCGCATACGGTGCCAGGAACAGAAGCGGTGCAGGATCGGATGCGCTGGCCACGACCACGATCGTGTAATCAAGCGCCCCGAAACGACGCAGCTTTTCAACGACATTGGCTACCGTGGATTGCTTTTGTCCGATGGCTACATAGACACAGACCATGTTTTGGTCTTTTTGGTTGATGATCGTATCGATGGCAATCGTCGTCTTCCCGGTCTGCCGGTCCCCGATGATCAGCTCCCGCTGACCGCGGCCGATCGGCACCATCGAGTCAATCGACTTAATCCCGGTTTGCAACGGCTCATGCACTGATTTCCGGTCAATAACGCCAGGTGCAGGAGATTCAACCGGACGGAATTCGGTCGTTTCAATCGGTCCTTTTCCGTCGAGCGGCTGCCCGAGCGGATTGACGACGCGGCCCAGTAACGCCTCACCTACCGGCACTTCCATCAGACGGCCGGTCCGCTTCACCTGATCTCCTTCACGAATATCGGCAAACGGCCCCAAAATAACGATCCCGGCATGGTTCTCTTCAAGGTTGAGCACCATCCCCATCACGCCGTTGCTGAACTCGACAAGCTCACCTGCCATGGCATTCAACAGGCCATGAACCCGGGCGATCCCGTCCCCCACACTGATGACGGTGCCCACATCGGTTACTTCCACTTCAGCCCGGTAATTTTCGATCTGCTCCTTAATGAGAGAGCTGATCTCTTCCGGCTTAATGCTCATATTCGTTCACCCCAATCTTCCCATCTCTGATCTATCCGACTCTGTTTCCGCTCAATCGTTCTCTGAACCGGTTCAACTTGGTACGCAGGCTGCCGTCGTACAAACGGTCTCCCACTTGCACAATCACTCCGCCCAGGATGTCAGAATCCACCTTTTCGGTAATATCCAGCTTTTTGCCGACGATCGGCTCAAAAGCGGCAACCAGTTTTTTGCGGTCTGTGGCGGTAAGCGGAAACGCAGTCGTGACAACTGCTTCGACTATTCCTTTGTGTTCGTTCACCAGGCGCTTGTATTCAGCGAAGGCGTCCTGCACAATGCTTTCGCGCCGGCGATCGGCCAACAGATCGAGAAAGTTTTTCGTGTATTCGTTCAGATTTGCAAAAATGCGTGCAAACACTTCTTTTTTCTGTTCCGCGGCAGTTGTGGGATGCTGTACCCACGTTTTCAGCTCGGGTACGGAGGCAAATGTTTGGGCAATCTGCTCCAGGTCGGTTCCCACCTGGTCAAGGCAATTCTTCTCCAGGGCCACTTCAAACAACGCTTTGGCATACCGTTTCGCTACAACTGAACTCATTGTAATCTTCCTACCTCTTCAAGATAGGTTGCGACCAGTTTGGCCTGCCCTTTTTTATCCAATTCTTTCTCCAACAGCTTGGATGCCAATTGGATGGAGAGCGTCCCAACCTCTTCGCGCAGGCTGGCCAAGGCCTTTTCCTTCTCACGCTTGATTTCGGCCGTCGCCTCCTGAATCATCCGTTCTGCCCGTTCATGCGCTCCTTTGATGATTTCTTCGGCCTCACGCTCGCTTTGCGCTTTGGCGCGCTCAATGATCTCTTTCGCCTCCTGGCGGGTGCGGCTGAGCTCTGCCTTCTGCTCTTCCAGCAGCTTTTCCGCTTCTTTGCGGCTCTCTTCCGCCGATTTGATCTGGCCTTCAATATGATCCTGGCGCTGTTTCATCGTCTGCAGCATCGGGCGAAGAGCGAAGCGGCCTACAAGAAGCATTAAAATAATAAATGCGGCTAATTGAAACAAAATGGTGCCGATCTCGATATGAATCCCACTTTCATAGTGCATCCCATTCACTCCCTTCCGATCATGCCAAATCTATCTCAAAAGCAAAAACCTTCAAATGCCTGGTTTGAATCGCAACCGGACGGGGAAAAAAATGATGGATCCCCGTCCGCCAGAGAAAAAGCCGATTAAAGGATGCCGAGCAACTTCATGATCCCGAACGCAACGGCGATAATCGGCAACGCTTCGACCAGCGCGATTCCGATAAAGGTTTGCCCGAACAGCAATCCGCGGAGTTCCGGTTGACGGGCAATCCCTTCCAGATAGCGAACAAATACCAGACCGTTACCAATCCCACCACCGATGGCAGCGCAAGCCATCAAAATTGCACCAGCTATTACACCCAAATCCATTTCAGTTTCCTCCTCTGATTCTTATTGACAGTTTTTCGATCTTTTTATCAATGATCGGTAGACAATTTCTGCGACATATAAACCATCGCCAGAATTGTGAATACATACGCTTGGATGATGCCGACAAAGACGGAATACCCAATCCAGATGACGTTGAGCGGGATACCGACCCATGCCGCTTTCAGCAGGACAAAGACCAGTACTTCCCCGGCAAAGATATTGGCCCAAAGACGCATTCCGTGCGTAAGCGGTTTGGCGATCTCATCGATGAGATGCAGCGGAAACATCCACCAAAACGGCTGGAAATAGTGGGCTCCGTATTTCTTCGGCGATTTTCTGATTCCTAAGAAATGAGCGACAATGGTAATCACAAATGCCATGGCCAAAGGACCGTTGATATCGGCTGTCGGCGACTTCCACCATGCTGCCGAGACGTGATCGGATTCCGTCACGATGTTAAACATAAGTCCAAGCTGGTTCGCAATGAGAAGATAGAAAAAGAGGGTAAAGGCAAAACTATAAAATTTTTCGCTCGTTTTCGCATCCAGATTGGAACGCACAAGGCCGCGGGTAAACTCCACGAGCATTTCCACCACATTCTGGATGCCGGAAGGCACGAGGGCACGGCGCCGCGTTGCAAGCCAAGCGATGAGGAAAACGGCAACGCAGGTGACGGTCGTTCCGATCATCACGGTAACGTCAAAAGTGATGGGCAGTCCTGCCAAGTGAAATGTAAGCTTGGGAGTATTCTCCATTCTCCGTAGATTCACCCCTTTCTGATTTGGTGGTTGAGACGCCTTGCTTCCCAAAACTCAAGTAGAATGATGAGTATATAGCAAATTGGCAGCCCGAACGGAACGGCCCGAACATCAAACCATCCCGGATATTCAATGGCGATGATGATCGCGAGGGCAACCATGAGATAGCGATTGACCATGCCGGTTCCCCGGTTTCTGGTGCTTCCGGTGAGGATGGCTCGCTCACCGGCGATGCGCACTTTGCGCGACATGTACAGAATATTGTACAAACTTACACAAAGACCGAGAAAAAAACCGGCGACTAATCTCTTCTGCGGGGTAAAAAACCAGATGATCATTAAAATAGCAAGGAATACAATAGTGAGGAACACCACTCGACGACGAATGGTTGTTATGGGATCCATGAGGAGTCATTCCTTTGTCATTGCTTTAATGGTGAAAAATGAACTGATAAAACCAAACACCAATCCGAGCAGTACTCCCGCGAGCAGCATGAATGGTTTGGTTCCCCAAACGGCATCCAGCTTGTTTCCCAACCAAGCCCCACCGATTGTGAGGAAGATGATTTCCATTCCTGCAGAACCAATCATTCCAACAATCCGCCAAGGATTTCCAGTGTTATTCATGAGATCCCCCGTTGGACCTTTAACATTTAGGGAAAGAAGACCGCCTCGGAATAAAATTTTAATCATGATTGGCATCAGGAACTGTCCTTCCCCCTGCCTATAGTAACGAAGGGTCAACGGTGTTGTCAACGCTTTCCCGAAAAGAGTTTTGAACAAATTGTCACATTTGCGGCAAATCGTTTGGTCTCCCCTTGAAAATCCTTGTTGTTTCAAGGAAGTGCCCGTTTTAATTTTACAAATCCAGTTCGTTTTCTAACCAGTCCCCGCTGTCCGCCTCCTCGCGATCCATCATGCCGGCAGCCTTTTATATAAATTTACTTCGTACCAAAAAGCCGATCTCCTGCATCACCGAGCCCGGGTACGATATAACTTTTTTCATTGAGACCCTCATCCACCGCCGCGACATAAATGTCGACATCATGATGATCTGCCTGCACGCGCTCAATCCCTTCCGGTGCGGCGATCAGGCACATCAGCTTGATATTTTTCGCCCCCATTTCCTTCAGGGCACGGATCGCTTCCGAAGCGGAACCTCCTGTTGCCAGCATCGGATCGATCACAATCAGATCCCGTTCGCCGATATCGGACGGCATCTTGGAATAATAGAGCACCGGTTTTAGTGTTTCAGGGTCGCGGTAGAGCCCGATATGGCCCACTTTGGCTGCGGGAATCAATTTCAAAATCCCGTCTACCATCCCGAGCCCGGCCCGCAAAATCGGCACAAGGCCCAGCTTTTTCCCGGCCAGAACCTTGCACTTCGCCGTGGTGACCGGTGTTTCGACCTCCACCTCTCTGAGCGGCATATCGCGGGTAATTTCATAGGCCATCAAGGCGGCCACTTCATCAACCAGCTCACGGAATTCTTTCGTTCCCGTATGTTTGTCACGGATAAAGGTCAGTTTGTGCTGGATCAACGGATGGTCGAATACATAGACATTGCTCACGTTCGGTTCCCCACTTTCTTTGTCATCAGATGACAATTATTTTTGTCCCTATGATATCTAACCATATTCCCTGTCGTCCCTCAAGCATTTCCCTTATTTATCATTGCCAAAGGTTGGTATATTTTTTCTGCCGGGTGTAAAAACAGGAAAAACGCATTTCACCGGCCCAAAAGACATTCATATCATTTCGGCGCAATCCTGGGATGAACCCGGGAAAAATTGAACGATCAGGGGGGACACGAAGCACCGCAAATGCACCGCACAAAAAAACAGGAAACAGAAGGCATCTGCTGTTCTCGCTGACGCCTTCCATTTCCTGCGGTGATCCCTCAGGCCGGATGAAAAGTTAAATTCGCAAGTCCGGATAAAGCGGATATTTTTCCGTCAAGCGGGCCACACGCTGGCGCGCTTCCTCATGCGCAGCCCCGTCTTCCGGATTTTTCAAGGTAAGAGCCATGATGCCGGCGATTTCCTCCATGGCCGGCAAATCCATGCCACGTGAGGTAACTGCAGCGGTACCGATGCGGATTCCGCTGGTGACAAACGGGCTTTCCGGATCGTTGGGAATCGTATTTTTGTTGGTGGTGATGCCGACTTCATCCAACAGATGTTCCGCCGTTTTCCCGGTCAGGCCCAAGTTGCGGACATCAATGAGGATCAAATGGTTGTCCGTTCCCCCCGAAACCAGGTTGAATCCTTGTTGTTTCAAGGAATCCGCCAACCGCCGCGCATTATTGATGATATTTTTGGAATACGTTTTAAACTCATCTGTAAGCGCTTCTCCCAATGCAACCGCCTTTGCGGCAATCACGTGCATCAACGGTCCGCCCTGCACGCCGGGGAAAATCGTTTTATCGATCAACTTTGCGTATTTTTCCTGACACAAAATCATTCCGCCGCGGGGGCCTCTCAGTGTTTTGTGTGTCGTGGTCGTAACAAAGTCGGAGTAGGGCACCGGATTCGGATGGTCTCCCGTGGCCACCAATCCGGCGATGTGAGCCATGTCCACCATCAGGTAAGCGCCCACTTCGTCGGCAATTTCCCTGAACCGGGCAAAATCGATTACACGGGGATAAGCACTGGCACCGGCAACGATCAGTTTCGGCTTATGCTCAAGTGCCAGCTGGCGAACTTTATCATAGTCGATCAGGTGAGTTTGATCATCGACTCCATACGCGACAAAACGATACATTTTGCCCGAAAAGTTGACAGGGCTTCCATGCGTCAGATGACCGCCGTGCGCCAGGTTCATCCCCAAAACGGTATCTCCCGGTTCAAGCACGGAAAAATAAACTGCCATATTGGCTTGAGCGCCGGAATGCGGCTGCACATTGGCATGCTCGGCACCAAAAAGTTCCTTAGCCCGCTGGCGTGCCAGCTCTTCCACCACATCCACATACTCGCATCCGCCGTAATAGCGTTTACCCGGATAACCTTCCGCATACTTGTTGGTCATCACGGTTCCCATCGCTTCCATGACCGCTTCGGACACGAAATTTTCTGAAGCGATCAATTCGATTTTATTCCGTTGACGCCCCAGCTCCTGTCTGATTGCCTCAGCCACTTGCGGATCTCTTTTACGTAAATGTTCCATCGACTGCTCCCCCCATTGAGACCATTTCCTCTATTCTAACAAACCCGGGTTACTTTGCGGAACCTTCCTCTTCAGCTTCCAACAAATAGACAGCCCTGGCCCCGCCGATCAGTTTGGGCCTGGTTTTCGCCATGGTGACGTGTGCCTGCCCCACCTTTTTCAAGCGGGGACGAACGGGAACCGCAACCGGTTTCAGGTGCATTCCGATCAGCGTATCCCCGATATCGACACCGGCATCCGCCTGAATTTTTTCCACCAAAACAGGATGCTCCAAATGGCGAAAGGCGTAGGATGCCATCGCTCCCCCGGCATGGGGAACAGGGATGACCGTCACTTCGGGCAGCGAAAATCGCTCTGCGGTCTCCTGCTCCACCACCAGGGCACGATTCAGATGCTCACAGCATTGGAAGGCGAGCTGAAAACCGGATTCCGCCTGAACTTCGCGAATGCCGGCAAAGATCCGGGCAGCGATTTCCGTGCTTCCTTCCGTACCGATCCGCTTGCCTGCCACTTCACTCGTGCTCACACCGAACACCACCAGATGCCGTTCAGTCAGGGGCATGGCTTCCAGCAAGTCGTGCAAAATCTCCTTTACCTCGTTTTTCAGTGAAGCGAATTCCATCAAGAAAGACTTCCTTCCAGTTGGCTGATTTTTTCCAGGCGCCGGGCATGGCGGTTTCCCTGGAACTCTGCACCAAGCCAGGCGCGCACGATCGATTTGGCCAGATCAGGGCCAACCACGCGTTCTCCGAGTGCCAGGATATTGGCATTATTGTGTTCCCGCGCCATTCTTGCCGAAAATTCATCGGTAACAACAGCACAGCGGATTCCCTTAACCTTGTTTGCGGCAATTGACATCCCGATTCCCGTGCCACAGATCAAAATGCCGAGATCAAATTCCCCTTCAGCCACTTTTTTGGCAACCGGGTAGGCATAATCGGGGTAATCGACGGATTCTTCACAATCACATCCCACATCTTCATAGGCGATGTCCAGTTCGGTCAACAGCTCTTTGACCTCTTTTTTCAGGCGCAGCCCGCCATGATCGGAACCGAGTATAATGCGCATCTGTTTCTCTCCTCCCTTTTTCTGTGACTGAGTCGCAGTGCGGGCGTCAGGCCCTGCCGCGTTCCTGTTGCCGGCCGGGGTGCCCGACTCCCCTTCCAAATCTCCTCAGGCTTCCCTCTATTAGTTAACCACACATCAGCGGGCATCGGAAGAGCGATTCCACTTGGCAACGATTTTACGAATTTCTCGTTCCAATTCGTCGGCACACTGACGATAAACATCGACGGAACCGCCAAACGGGTCGCTCACATCGACGTTGTCCCTCTTTTGCTCCAGGAGAATCAGCAGCTCCTGTTCCCGCTTTCGCAGCGGTACAATCTCTTTTCGCCAGGCCTCTTCCGCTTCTTTGGGCCAAGGCTTGTCCGGTGTCAGGGAATAGCGGGCACGGATCTCAACTCGTTTGTTTTCCATTTCCACATAGATACGATCCAATTGCTGATACAATTCCATGACCTTCGTATTTTGATTCGCATATTCTTTCAAGGTATAAATCTTATCGACACTCTCCGGATAATTATATTGAATATCAAATTTGTGCCGGGCGGTCATCGTCAGGATGAGATCTGCCCAGCGCACCAATTCCGGGCTCAGCATCTGCGACCGATGGGAATGTTCAATTCCCCGCTCCATCAGAACCTGAGATGCCTGTTCGGCTGCCAGCGAACCTTCCATCGCCGAAACGCCGGCCGATTTGACCTCCACTTCGATCCCGGCCTCTTGCGCAATTTTTTTCAAAAGCGCTTCGGCCATCGGGCTCCGGCAGGTGTTCCCCGTGCAAACGAAAAGGATCTTCTTCATTCCGTTCACCCCATTTCATCTGTTCTTCAGTATCAGTTGAACAGATGGATGCTATACGTATCTTTGTCCAATTCAAGAATAATCCGCTTGAGAAAAGGCCGAATTTGCCGGTCCTTTTTTTGCGATGACTGGAATTTGTCTCCTATTTTCTACTTTACTGAAAGGGAGGATCAGGGGCAACAAAAACCATGCCTGCGACGATGCACGAAAATTTAAAATATAAATTTACTGCCCAGGATAATTAAAATGATTCCTCCAAATAATTCACCGTATCCTCCCACCCAGTTCCCGATAAACCGTCCGAGCATCAGCCCGCCGCCGGACATCGCAAACCCGGCAGAGCCAAACATCAAACAGGTCAGCAGCAGATCGGAATGAAACAAGCCGAGACTGAGTCCGGCCGACAGCGAATCAACACTGACACTGAGCGACAACAAAAATATGTTGATCAAGGACTGAATATAAATCCGGGTTTCTTTTTCCCGGCGAATCACATTCATCAGCATGTTCAGTCCCAAAAAACAAAGCATTCCGCCTCCTACAACCACGGCGATGCCCTTCATCACGGTTCCCAGAAATTGTCCCATCATCATGCCCAACAGGGGCATTATTACATGGAAAAGACCAATGGACAGGCTTAGTGACGTCATCTGCCAGAATGATAAACGCCTCATGCCGAGACCGACCCCGAGTGAAAAAGCGTCCATCCCCAGAGCAACCGCAATCATGGTTAATGTCAAGATCTGCCCCCATTGCGCCATCGAAAGATCCATTCCTTTTCCTCCCCTGTCCCGAGGTCCTGCTTGTCACATCGTATGCCGGGCAGACACAAAAAAGAACCAAATGCCCCAAAGAGCACTTGGTTCGTGATCCCGCACACAAAGATATGAACACCGGACCGAAAGCAACCGCAAGATCCCTCACTGGTCAAATCCGTCCGGAATCCGGTTTAACCGCGCTTCCCACATCGAGCACATTTCCGCCGGCTGCTTTCAGAAGGCGGTTCATGACGGAATGATAAAGCCCATGCTCCGGGAAAGCCTCGGCCAAAATCACTTCGACTCCGCGATCATCAAATTCCCGCAAGGCATGATACAGATTCCGCGCGACACTGGCCGGGTTTTCCCGCCGGCCGCAGGCAATCACAACATCGGCAGAAAAATCGCGGCGATATTCCTCCGTCGTCAAAATCCCGACCCTTTTGCCTTGTGATTGATATTCCTGCGCCAACTTCCTCATTTTTCCGTGCATCGGCAAAAGCTCCCCGCGGATCAGCCACATTTGCCCCCTTGGTGCATAATGGCGGTACTTCATCCCCGGAGCGCGCGGCACTTCGTCTTTGGAACGGAGTCCGGGATCCACCTCGACCCGGCCAACCGCCTCTGTCAGCTGTTCCAGGGTAATCCCGCCAGGTCGCAACAAGACCGGGACTTCCGTGCTAACGTCGACGACGGTCGATTCCACTCCGACCCCGGTCGGGCCGCCGTCCAGAATCAGATCGATTCTCCCTGCCAGATCTTCAAACACATGCCGGGCTTCAGTCGGGCTCGGACGTCCCGAACGGTTGGCGCTGGGAGCCGCGACCGGCAGCCCTGTCTCCTGCAACAGGGCGAGCGCCGTCGGATGATCAGGCATGCGAATGCCGACGGTACTTAAGCCCGCCGTCACATTTTCAGCCAGATTTCCCCGGTGAGGCACGACGATGGTCAGCGGCCCCGGCCAAAAACGGTCAATCAGGGACTGAGCCAACGGCGATACCTCTTTGGCCACAAGGCTGACCTGGTTCTTCTCCCCGACATGAACGATCAAGGGGTTGTCAGAAGGGCGCCCTTTGGCCGAAAAAATGCCGTTTACGGCCGATTTGAGCGTGGCTGCTGCTCCCAATCCATACACCGTCTCCGTCGGAAACGCGACAAGCCCTCCCTCGCGAAGGATCCTTGCTCCTTCCCGGATTTCCCTTGTTTGCCTTAGCGCTTCAACTGTTAATGATCCATCCACACGGGCCCATTCTGTTTCTTTGTGATTCACTTTTGATTCCCCTTTACCCTTTGCCCCGTTCTGTTGTTCAACTATCATACCACAATCCGGTCGCCGAGCCGGAGCCGGTTTACGACTGATCCCCGGAAAACCGGGTATAAACCATCGGCGTCCCTTTATAAAGCGAGCGCTCAAAATGTTCGGATTCCTTCAGCACCTCGGGCAGGTCGGCAAACGCGACTTCGACAAAGCCGAGTTCGGAGAAAAAAGAAGTGGAAGCCCCGGCCAGCAGATAAACGTGCGTCAATCCCAGCTTTTTCGCGTAAGCGAGCAAAATCTCCATCATCTTGATCCCCACTTTGCCAATCCAGGAAGCCCTCTCCAGCACAAACGACCGAAGCAACCCGATCGAACCATGCACTTCCATGCCGACAACGCCCACCATCTGCGGGGACTCTCCCTGATCACTTGCCGTTTCCACGACAAAAAAATGGAGCAGATTACTTTCAATCCCCTTATCATTCAACCCCGCATCTTTAATCAACCGGCGAATGCGAAAAAGATCGTGTTCTCCCGCCCGGCGAATCACAAACATATCCGTTTCCTCCTGTTCCGCTTGTCCTACTATAGCGGTATGACAGGAAGCGGATTTCTAGAACCGCCGGCTGTTCATCCCCCGCTCACCAATGCCACCATTTGGCCAGCTGATCCAGCAGCAAAAAACGAACCTGCAATTTTCCTTCAGCCGATGACTTTTCCCGCGCCTGCCCGTTCATTTCCACATAAACATCCTGTGCGGCAGAGGCAGACAGCGTTTGTGTGGTTTCCTTGCCGTCGATCGCATCCCCGTTGGACATGTCGATAAAACAGAGCGGCGGAAACAGGACGCACCACCAGTTGCTCCCCAGCCCTTTTCCGATGGTAATCCGCAATGCTTCATAATTTCCGGCCGGATAAATTTTGTTTCCGTACAATTTCGTCGGGAAGGGAACCTGGCCAAAGTCGACTTTTACCGGATAGGAATAACCGTAATGATGCACCGTCTGTTCGGCAATCCGGCGCAAGAGCGGCAAACGCTCACGAATCGCCCGGCGCGCTTCTTCGATGTTTTTCGGTTTCAGCGCCCACGTCCCGATCTCCCGCACAATCGCATCGCGCACCCGGCGTTTTAACCATTGGTCACCGACGCTGTCGCTGTTGGCCAAAATCCGCAGGCGAATCGCTTGTTTTGGGATTTCCGGAGCCGAAGGCGAAACGGCTCCCGCTTCCGGGCCGGACCCTTCAGCCACATAGGCAAAAACCCAGGCAAAAACCGCTGAAAATAACATGAAAATATGAGTCCATTTTCGCATCGTTCATGCCCTCCTTGTTCCTATCCAAAGTATGGACAAGGAGGGCACAATTTAATCTCATTTTTTCAAAAAATTCACTTAGCCGCTGATGAATCCGATTACCACCCGATCCCGGCCGGCCAAGTCTTGTCTTATTTCCACCCGCTCGGCTCCGGAAATCTTTTTCACCAATCCGGCCACTTCGCCGCCCTGATCCGCGCCGATCTCAAAACAAACCAACCGCTTGCCGCTCCACTTTCCAAATTGCTCCGTAAGAACGCGGTAAGGCTCCAATCCATCCTCACCGCCATCCAGGGCAAGGCGCGGCTCAAACGCCTGCACCTGTTTTTCCAAAGCGGGGATCACGGCGGAAGGAATGTACGGCGGATTGGAAACGAGAACGTCAATCGTCGGCAGATCAGGAAGCAGGGGAGTCAAGTAACTGCCGTGAATCCACGTGATTTTCTCCTTAACCCCATGGCGGTGCGCATTGTCTTTGGCAGTGGCCAACGCCTCCGATGAAAGATCAATGGCTGTCACCTGCCATTCCGGCTTTTCCAAGGCCAGGGTGATGGCGATCGCCCCGCTCCCCGTTCCCACATCGACGACATGCAGAGCCCGCTTCCCCAAGAAACGCTCCGCCTCTTCCAGTACGGTTTCCACCAATCCTTCCGTCTCGGGCCTGGGGATTAAAACCGAGGGATTTACCTGAAACAGCCGCCCGTAAAACTCTTGATCCCCGATGATATATTGCAGCGGCTCTCCGGCAGCCCGCCGGTTCAGCCAATTTTGGAACGGAGCGGTCCACTCCTCTTGCCACGGGTCGCGGAAAAGCAGAAAGAAACGGGCACGATCCACCCCAAGAAAACGCCGCAAAAGGAGTTCCGCTTCAAACTCCGGGGACTCAACCCCCGCTCCCCGCAAAAAAGAGGAAGCCCGCTGGAAGGCTTCCCGAACATTCATGCCCATCAGTTTTTTGCCCCTTTCCCTTCACAAGGCCGGATGTTTAATCGACTCCCGCCTTTTCCAGGAGTGCTGTCTGTTCGTGAAGAATCAATGCATCGATAATTTCTTGCAGATCCCCATCCAGAACCAGATCCAGCTTATGAAGCGTCAGACCGATGCGGTGATCGGTCACCCGGCTTTGCGGGAAGTTATACGTACGAATCCGCTCACTGCGGTCACCGGTACCCACCGCAGATTTGCGTGCGCTCGCCAGCTTTTCCATCTCCTCTTTTTGCTTGAGGTCAAACAA
The DNA here is from genome assembly GCF_000763315.1 of Thermoactinomyces daqus. Classification (GTDB taxonomy): domain Bacteria; phylum Bacillota; class Bacilli; order Thermoactinomycetales; family Thermoactinomycetaceae; genus Thermoactinomyces_A; species Thermoactinomyces_A daqus. Next base: position 103,815 of record NZ_JPST01000014.1, read on the forward strand.
GCGTGCACGCAACACCCGCAACGCTTTCTCTTTGTTGCTGTTTTGCGATTTTTCATCTTGACAGGATACCACGATTCCGGTCGGAATATGCGTAACCCGAACGGCGGATTTTGTCGTGTTCACACTCTGTCCGCCCGGTCCGCTGGAGCAAAAAGTGTCGATGCGGAGATCTTTTTCATTGATCTCCACTTCCACTTCCTCCGCTTCCGGCAGGACAGCTACGGTCGCCGTCGAGGTATGAATCCTTCCACCCGACTCGGTTTCCGGCACCCTCTGCACGCGATGGGCCCCGCTTTCATACTTCAGCCGGCTGTATGCACCGCGCCCCTGAATGGAGAAAACCACTTCCTTGAACCCGCCAAGGCCGGTTGAACTGGCTTCCAGCACTTCCACTTTCCAGCCCTGCCGCTCGGCATAACGCGTATACATGCGGTACAAATCGGCCGCGAACAAAGCCGCCTCATCCCCTCCGGCCGCGCCGCGAATCTCCACAATGACGTTCTTTTCATCATTGGGGTCTTTGGGCAAAAGAAGGATGCAAATGCGCTCTTCCAATGCTTCCTTGCGCTCGGAAAGCTCCTCAATCTCCATTTTTACCAGGTCGCGCATTTCATCGTCCAGTTTTTCTTCCAGCATCGTTTTGGCGTCTTCCAGTTGTTCCACCACTTGCTTATACTCCAGATAAGCCTGATTTTGCTCTTCCAATCCGGCCTGCTCCTTGGAATATTCCCGCAGCTTTTTGGCATCGCCGATCACTTCGGGATCGCAGAGCAACTGACTCAGCTCTTCATACCGTTTGTGAATCGCCTCCAAACGATCTAACACTTTTGCTCACTCCCATTTTTCGCTGCCGGAGTTCTTCTTCCGGCTTCGGCTGACAATTTATTTGAAGGGAAAGTCCTTTCCTCCGAACGTTTTGCTCACGTCATTTGATTTTACCACAAGATTGAAGTTCTTTGGAAGAAAGGGAGGTATTCTCCTTATAATAATGTTATGATGGAAGAAAAACTCGACATTTCCCAGCATAAGGAGCCATCATATGACTGAGGTAATCAATAATGTGCTGAACAACCTTTATACTTTCGGCCCCATTATCGCTCTGTTTTATGTGATCAATCTCTCAGAGAAGAAACGAACCCCGCTCCAGCCGAAATCAGGCCGGGAAATCGCGCTGATCGGCTATCTCCTCATCGGATTTGGCTATGCTGCCAGCTTTTTGATCGGTTTGATGATCCATTTGCGCGGGGACTCCTATTTAGAACTGCTGGGCCAAGTCCCTTCTGGCGACCTGATCCGGAAAATGCAACTGATCGGACTGGGCCTTTGGCTGCCGTCCCTCCTCGGCTTATTGATTTTTATCCCTGTAATGCGCCGCTGGGTCTCCCGGCTCCTTCCAATCGATGCCGATAATCGCATCCATTCCTTTTCCCTGTCCATGAGCATGCTCGTATTCATGCAAATGATCGTCACATTGGGAGTCGGGCTGGACACACTCAGCAAGACCAGCCAGCCGCAGTCGTCTTCCGGTGTTCTCGCCATGCTCTGGTCTCAGGATATCCTGCTCGCCTTTCTGGGATTGATCGGGGTGGGCTGGCTCAGCCGGCGCACGCTCAGCCAAACGCTGGACCGGCTTGGCCTGAAAAAGATCACGACCCGGGAATTGTTGATTGGACTGGCGATCGGGCTGGTGATGATGGTAATCTCCAATCTGGTGGAAAACCTCGCTTATACACAGGGATGGATGGGTGATCCCCACGTGGAGGATTTGACCAATAAGTTGCTCGGACCGCTGTTTACGTCCATTCCCGGGATTCTGACACTCGGACTGGCAGCCGCCTTGGGGGAAGAGATCATCTTCCGCGGCGCCCTCTTGCCGCGGTTCGGCCTCGTTTATACCAGCATCCTATTCGCACTGGTTCATGCCAATTACGGCATCAGCGCGGCAACTCTGGTTGTTTTCCTATTGGCTCTCGTCCTGAGCCTGGTGCGTTACCGCTACAATACAACCGTCTGCATGATCATTCATGCCACGTACAATATCAGCCTGGGCATCCTCAGCTTAAAGTGAATTCAGAAGAAAAAGCTTCCCCCCTCAGTGACGATTGGAAACGCAGGGGGCAAGGATGCGCCCGGCTGCCCGGGCCTGCTGCACTTCCACAGAAAAAAATCTCAACCGCACTGGCTTTATTCAGGCCCGGTTGAGATTTTTTATGTAAGGCGGTCCACTCCGTTTATTGATGGGAAATCAACTCATGGCAATGGCGGCATCGCGCCTCATATTGCTCCAGCGCCCCCACCTGGATGACCGGCTCGTCATCTGCAGCCGGAAGGCCGTCGATCAAACGTTGTGTACGGCTGGCAGGAGCTCCGCATTTTACGCAAATCGCCTGCAATTTGGTCACATATTCGGCAACGGCAAGCAACACAGGCGTCGGTCCAAACGGCTTTCCGCGAAAATCCTGGTCCAGTCCGGCCAGAATCACCCTGATTCCGCGATCAGCCAATTGTTGGCAGATTTCCACAATGGCATCATCAAAGAACTGCACTTCGTCAATCGCGACGACATCGGTATTCTCCGCAAGGCATGAGAGAATCTCTTCCGCTTTGGACACCGGCCGCGCATCGGCGATCAGACCATTGTGAGAAGCAATCGCGTCGCTATGGTAACGGTCATCAATGGCCGGCTTAAACGCCTGTACGTTTAACCGGGCGATTTTGGCACGGCGGATGCGGCGAATCAGCTCTTCGCTCTTCCCGGAAAACATTCCCCCGCAAATCACTTCAATCCAGCCTTCCCGCTCCCTGCCAATAATTCTGTCTGTCATTGATGTTCCTCCCTATGCAGTTTTACCCGTAAAAAAAGCACCCAGCGTTTCAGAAACTGGATGCGATCCCGACAATCCAAACCGTAACTATTTTATCACAGAGCAAAGAAGAAAGTATGAGTACTTTTTACATTTAGCGCCAAAAGATAACAATTCACGATAAAAATAAAAGGCAAGGCCAATACGGTCGCTTGCCTGGAGACTCTTCAGTGTCAAACTGCTTATTTGAGGTTGTATTTCTTTTTGAAACGATCGACACGACCGCCCGCATTCACTGTTTTTTGTTTGCCGGTGTAGAACGGATGGCATTCGGAACAGATGTCCACGCGCAAGTTTTCCACGGTCGATCCGGTTTCAAATGTATTTCCACACGCACAGGTGACAGTAACCAATTTGTATGCCGGATGAATTCCTGCTTTCATGATTCTCACCTCTTTTCCTGGCCTGTAAAAAACAAAATCGATCTATTCGAATCACTGGAGTATTATAGCATGTTTAACAGAGCATCGCAAGGTGGCCGCCCATGGCAAAAGCCGCCACCTTGTCCGGCTAAACAGGAAAATACGCCTGATCCACGGCAAAAGCGGACATCCCAGCCATCCCAGCCGGGAGGCGACGGGCGTCTGCCTGCCGGGATCCGGATCAGAATCGGTTAATAATTTTTCGGGATAATCAATATGGAATAATCAATCGATTATTTCAAAACAAGGAGTGGATTGATAGCCTTGCCATTTTTGCGAACTTCAAAATGAAGATGATAACCCGTCGCTCTTCCGGTCTGCCCCATGTATCCGAGTTGTTGCCCGGTGGAGACCTTTTCCCCCTTGCTCACCATAATACGGCTTAAATGCGCATAGTAGGTGACCCAACCACCTCCGTGATCGATGACAACCAGATTTCCGTAAGTACCGGCGTAACCTGCGCGAACGACGGTTCCTCCGAGCGCTGCATGGATTTCCGTCTGTGACTTGGCCGCATTCCAAATATCTATCCCTTTGTGCATCCGGCCATGGCGCCAGCCAAAATTGCTGGTGATTTGCCCGGTGATCGGCCACCGGAACACATAAGACCCCTGAAAGGGAACAACCGAGCCTTTCACCAGTTTCATTTGGTTTTTACGGTTCTCTTTCTCCACAGGGACCGGAGACGATTGTTTGGGAATCTCCACCTTTTGCGGCACAGCCACCAATTGACCTGCATACGTCGCTTTATCCAAATCGGGATTGAGATGGAGAAGCAGCTCTTTCGTCGTTTTGTACTCCCGGGCCAACCGCTCTGCCGTATCGCCAAACTTCAGACGCACCCATTTGCGAACCAGCGGAATATTCAGCTGTTGCCCCTCTTCCAGAAAGTCGGGATTTTCCAAGCGGTTAAATCGGGCCAGATCCTCATAGGGCATTCCGAAAAAACGGCCGATCGAGGACAAGGTATCCCCATTTTTCACTTGGTATGTGAGTGGTTTTGTCTCCACTGTGGCGGCCAGGTTCCCCTCCGCTACTTGCGAAATCGGGTTTAAATACTGAATGACTGCTTCTTGCGCAATATGTTCCTGGTCGGGGTCCGCATCCATTCCAGCCAAGTGATCCTCAGCAAAAGCCGGATGCTGATCGTTTCCCACCACCCAGGAAGCGGTTGTGGAGATGGCGAGGGAAGAAGCCAACAAGGCACGTTTGGAAGACATGTCAGCACCTCATAAAGATGAAATTTGGGTAATCAACCCGGTATCATCCTTATGCGGGAAAATTGAGTGATATGACAGTTCAGGAAACAGATGTGGTCGGTCGGAGAGATTTCGGTTCCAGCGAAGCGAGAAACTCTTCATTCGTTTTTGTTTTTTTGAGTTTTTTGATCAGCGCTTCCGCATATTCAGGAGAATCGTTGATCGATTTGCGCAGTTGCCAAAGCTTTTCCAATTCGCCTTTGCTAAGCAGAAGCTCTTCGCGGCGGGTACCGGAACGGCGAATGTCGATCGCCGGAAAAACTCTGCGTTCGGCCAGTTTCCGGTCAAGATGCAATTCCAGATTTCCCGTTCCTTTAAACTCCTCGTAGATCACATCGTCCATGCGCGATCCCGTATCCACCAAAGCCGTGGCCAAAATGGTCAAGCTTCCGCCTTCTTCCACATTGCGGGCAGCACCGAAAAAGCGTTTTGGACGGTGAAGAGCCGCCGGATCAATCCCGCCGGATAAGGTGCGTCCGCTCGGAGGGATGACCAGGTTGTAAGCACGAGCCAAACGGGTGATACTGTCGAGCAGGATCACGACATCTTTTTTGTGCTCCACCAGCCTTTGCGCCCGTTCCAGCACCAGTTCCGCCACCTTAATGTGATTTTCCGGCAATTCATCAAAAGTGGAACTGACCACTTCCGCATCGACTGACCGCTGCATGTCGGTCACTTCTTCGGGACGTTCATCGATCAGAAGCACAAACAGTTCGATTTGGGGATAATTCTCCGTGATGCTGTTGGCAATTTCCTTTAAAAGCATCGTTTTCCCCGCTTTTGGCTGGGCTACAATCAAGCCGCGCTGTCCCAATCCGACCGGGGCGATCAAATCCATCATCCGGGTGGAAATCCGTTCCGGAGTCGTTTCCAAGATGAGGCGCTCTTGCGGATAAAGCGGTGTGAGTGCTGCAAAATGAAGCCGTTCCGCCGCTACGTTGGGATCTTCCCCATTTACAGCTTCCACGTGGAGCAATCCGAAGTAGCGCTCATTTTCTTTGGGCGGCCTTACTTTACCGGAGACCAGGTCACCGGTCCGCAAATCGAAACGGCGAATCTGCGAGGCAGAGATGTAGATATCCTCTGAGGAAGGGAGAAAGTTAATCGGGCGCAAAAAACCGTAGCCTTCCGGCAGAACATCGAGAACGCCTTCCATAAACATCAGGCCGTCGCGTTCGGCTTTTGCTTTTAAAATGGCAAAAATCAGTTCTTTCTTTTTCATCTGCGAGTAATAAGGAATCTGATATTCTTTCGCCAGTTTGTACAAATCAACCAACCGGCGGTTTTCCAGCTCGCTCAGCGTGAGCTCCTCCATGGATTGCATCACCACTCGATTCTTGTAAAATAGTCCCCTCCCAAAACAGGGGGAGGGCTCAATTATAGAATAAGATTCGGTTTTTTCTCAAGACGGTGTGTTCCTTCCATAAACCGAACCGTTCCCGTTTTGGCCCGCATGACGACAGAATGGGTTTTTGCCAGATTCCCCTGATAGCGAACCCCTTTCAAGAGTTCCCCGTCGGTCACTCCTGTGGCCGCAAAAATCGCGTCATCTCCCTTGACAAGATCCTCCATGCGCAATACTTTATTCGGATCTTTCAATCCCATGCTGACGCACCGGTTGAACTGCTCCTCATCTTCCGGAAGCAGGCGTCCCTGGATTTCTCCTCCCAGGCATTTCAGCGCCACCGCGGCCAAAACTCCTTCCGGTGCACCGCCGGAACCAAACAAAATATCAACGCCCGTGTCGGGGAAAGCCGTATGGATCGCTGCAGCCACATCCCCGTCAGGAATCAGTTTTATCCTTGCCCCTGCTTTGCGAATCTCCTCAATCAATTTTGCATGGCGGGGACGATCCAGCACAACCGCGACCAGATCCTCGATATCTTTTCCTGACGCTTTAGCAACCGCCTTCAAATTATCCTCCACCGGGGCGTCAATGTCCACCTTGCCCACCGCTTTGGGTCCAACCGCGATTTTATCCATGTACATATCGGGAGCATGAAGCAGACAGCCGCGATTGGCTACGGCAACCACAGAAATCGCGTTCCACAAACCTTTGGCCACGATATTGGTTCCTTCAAGCGGATCAACGGCCACGTCCACCTCCGGCAAATAACCCAGCCCCAACCGTTCCCCGATATAAAGCATCGGCGCCTCATCCATTTCGCCTTCTCCGATCACCACGGTTCCACGCATCGGAATTGTGTCAAAAACGGTACGCATCGCTTCCGTTGCGGCACTGTCCGCCTCGTCTTTTTTGCCAAATCCCATCCAGCGAGCCGAAGCAATCGCCGCCGCTTCTGTCACGCGAACGATTTCCATCGTCAAGCTTCTTTCCACTTTAACCTACCTCCCGTAGCCTTTTATACTTTCGCTTCATGGTATCACATTACCAAAAATAGAGTAACATATTTATGATTATGTTACATCCTATTTAACCGGTGCGGGAACGGCACAGGGAAAAGTGGCATGATGAAAGCGGATCGGCCGGGACAATTTGGCAAGTGGCGGCAGTAATTACGGGTGTGGGGAAAAGCGAGAGGATTCGGTCGGGCGAAAACATCCCCCGTCAAGGTTATTTCGCCTCTGACGCCGGAAATCCTTTTCATCAGAAGGATCCCGTATAAAAATAAAAGGCCATGTTGGAAAAAAAGGAAGGGGAAAACTGGCGACAGGATTGATCGCCTGCCGCCAGTTAAAAAAAGTTACGCTTTCGTCGCTTTTTTCCAATCGGCTTCAAATTTTTCAATTCCTTGGTCGGTCAACGGATGATGCACGATTTGCTCGATCACTTTAAACGGGACGGTTGCAATGTGTGCTCCGCTCAGGGCGGCTTGTGTCACATGCATCGGGTGGCGGATGCTGGCGGCAATGATCTCCGTGTCAATGCCATGGATTCCAAAGATCTCTGCAACGTCCTGAATCAGTTCCAACCCGTCCTGTCCGATATCATCCAGGCGTCCGACAAACGGGCTGACAAAAGTAGCCCCGGCCCTGGCAGCCATTAGCGCCTGGTTCGCGGAAAAGATCAAGGTTACATTGGTTTTGATTCCTTTTTTGGCAAAGTGGTGAACCGCTTTTAACCCTTCGGTCGTCATCGGAATTTTAATCGTCACATTTTCCGACAACTGAGCCAAGCGTTCTCCCTCTTCAATCATGCCTCGCGCGTCGCGGCTGATCACCTCGGCGCTTACCGGGCCGTCAACAATGCCGAGAATTTCCTTGAGGACTTCTTCAAAGACGCGCCCTGATTTGGCAACCAAACTTGGGTTCGTGGTCACGCCCGCCAAAAGGCCCCATTCATTCACTTCGCGGATCTCGTCAACAATCGCGGTATCCAGGAAAAATTTCATCATCCATTCCTCCAAACTCTGATAAGTCGATCACAGGCCCGGATGGTCCAGTAAATCGTTCCGCGACCAAATTAAAAGCTTATGCCCTGCCCGAGCTGCCAAACAGGCGCATTTTGCCTTTGACAACTTCTTTCATCGCTTCACGGGCAGGACCCAGATATTTGCGCGGATCAATCATATTCGGATTTTGATCCAACAGTTCACGGACGACTTTCACCATCGCCACTTGGTTCTCGGTGTTTACATTGATCTTGCCTACGCCGGCGGCAATCGCCTTTTTAATCGATTCGTCCGGAACGCCGGAACCGCCGTGAAGCACGATCGGCGCCTCGATGCTGCTCGCCACTTTTTCAATGATGTCATAGCGGATTTTCGGTTCCCCTTTGTACATCCCGTGCGCCGTTCCAACCGCTATCGCCAGGGCATCGACGCGTGTTTCTTCCCAGAAGCGGATGGCCTCTTCCGGATTAGCCAGATGAGCATCTTCTTCGGCTACTTCGAGATCATCTTCCACCCCGCCGATCGTTCCGAGTTCGGCTTCGACAGAGACGCCGACAGCATGGGCTGCTTCAACGACTTTTTTGGTCAGGCGAATATTTTCTTCAAAAGGATAATGGGAACCATCAAACATAACAGAGGAGAAACCTGCGCGGATACACTTCATCACGACATCAAAGCTGCTTCCGTGGTCAAGGTGAAGGGCGACGGGAACACCGGATTCTTTGGCGGCTACTTTGGCAAGGGCGACGACATTGTCCAAACCCATATAGCGGATTGCACCTTCACTTGCACCAAAGATAAAGGGTGAGCGCTCTTCTGCGGCTGCAGCGGCGATCGCTTGAACGAACTCAAGGTTATTCATATTGAATTGCCCTACGGCAAAACCCTCTTTTTTCGCTTGGGGCAAAAAAGCATTCATTGATACGAGTGGCATATGTAAGCCTCCTTTTTAAACCTGTATTTTATCATTTTGTCATTATAGCACTAGATATTGGAATTGGGTAGAAATCATCTCGATCATTAATAAAATTTACTTTTCGTTAAATGCAAAATTTGCCTTGCTTCATCCGGTGATGCGATCTCACGCCCCAGTTCCTTGGCAATACGTGCCACCCGCTTCACCAATTGCGCATTGGTTGCCAATTCCCCTTTTTTATAATAAATGTTGTCTTCCAAGCCAACGCGAACATGACCGCCCAAGACAATACCGAGGGTCGCCATCGGCAACTGATGCCGGCCGATCCCTGCCACCGTCCATGTTGCCCCCTCCGGCAGCTGGTGCACCAGATGCAGCAAATTCTCCGCCGTAGCGGGAATCGCTCCCGGCACACCCATGACGAAATCAAAATGAAGATGCCCAGTGAAAAAACCCTTGTTGACCAAATGCATCGCGTTAGCTATCATTCCCACATCGAAGATTTCAAATTCAGCACGGACCCCGTAACGTTCAAACTCTTCGGCAAAAGCGAGCAACTGTTCCGGCGTATTCATAAACACATCCTGCCCAAAATTAACCGTTCCCGTGGTCAATGTGGCCATCTCCGGACGCAAAGTCAGCGGTTGCATTCTCTCTTCGGCTGTCATTCCCACGGCGCCGCCGGTTGAAACCTGGATAATAATGTCAGTCCGCTTTTCGATCTCTTCGATCGCCCGGCGATAGAGCTCCTTGGATTGCGATGGCGCCCCGTTTTCATCCCGCACATGAATATGGGCGATTGCCGCCCCCGCTTCCCGCGCCTCCAATGCGGCCTGGCCGATCTCTTCCGGGGTGATGGGCAGGTATGGAGTATCGTCGCGCGTCACTTCCGCTCCGACCAACGCTGCCGTGATCATCAATTTTGACATCTCTTTCCCCTCCGAACACAAAAAAGTCAGCCTATCTGCCTTTTGGTACTACACAGGTGCCCGAAGCACGAGCGACCAAAAGGGGCTGCTCCAACACCTGAGCCCGGTAGGGGCGATCAGGGTCAACCCCGGCCTCAATCACTTTATATGCCTCAAAAGCAATCTTGCGGCTGGTATTTCCCACCCTTTCCAAACGGCCAATCGCCTCAATGAAATCGCCGGCATGAACAGGCGCGAGAAACTCCACCAGGTCGTAAGCGACAAACAAACCTTCATCCCCGTCGTGCCGAATCAGGATCTCGGTTGCGACATCGCCGAACAAGGACATGACCCGCGCCCCGTCAACCAAATTCCCCCCCGTAGTGCGCATCGGTCTGGCTCATGCGCAGTCGAATTTTCGCTTCAATCATCTCGCCACTCCTTTGCCGATTCTTAAGATGCCAGTTGCCGAATCACTTCCATTCGCAGTTCTTCAATGTCAAAAGGCTTTGTAAAATGGGTAACCGCCCCCAGCCGGCTGGCCTCGGCCACCATGTCCAGTTCACCGTAAGCGGTCATCATGATCACTTTCGCTTTATTTCCAAACTGCCGGATCCGTCGCAGCAGTTCCAGACCATCCATCCCTGGCATCTTCATATCCAATAATATGAGATCGGGCTTTTCCGATTGTATGATTTCAAGTGCCTGCTTGCCGTTGGCCGCCTGAAAAAACTCAAGATCATCCTTGGAGAAAACTTCCTTCAACAGCAAACGGATGCCATATTGATCATCCACGACCAGTACCTTTTTGTTTTGAGCCAACCGCGAAACCTCCCCCGCACCGTCAATTTTCTTTTCACCTGAATAAAGGCAAATGAAAACGATAATATTGACTATTATTTTTTTATCGATCTGCCCATTTCCTGCAAATCAAGAGGAAAATTTGACTTATAATGAACTTGGGTAATTAAGGTAAATGGGGGAAAGCCATGCGGAAAGTGATCGTCACGCCCTACAATCCTCGCTGGCCGGAGCAATTTGCCGCCGAAGCGAAAAAAATCAAAGAAGCGCTGGGTCCGGAAGCAGTCTGCATCCATCACATCGGCAGCACCGCGGTCCCCGGTCTGGCCGCCAAACCGATTATCGACCTGATCCCCGTTGTCAACGACATTGAAAAAATCGATAAACTGACCGGAAACATGAAGGCAATCGGATATGTGCCGATGGGGGAATACGGAATTCCGGGCAGACGCTACTTTTTTAAGGGAAGCGAGCAGGTACACACCCATCGCGTTCACATCTTTGCCCGGGGCAATCCCGAGATCACGCGGCATCTCGCCTTCCGTGACTACTTGCGCGCCCATCCCGATGAAGCAAGGCGCTATGCCGAGTTGAAAATCAATCTGGCAAAGCAATATCCTGCTTCCATCGAGCATTACATTTCCGGGAAAAACGACTTGATCAAGGAATTGGAGCAAAAAGCGATGCGGTGGTGGGAGACAGGCAAGCGCTGATCAGCGACAGGCTCCCGCCGCTTAAGCCCTGACGCGGGTTAAATCGACAAAATCCCCGATGCGATTTTTCGCTTTATTGTACAAGTACTGTTTATCCCGCTGCAGATACTGAAAGATCTCAAACGTCATGAGCGCGTCCTCCAAAGCGCGATGGTGTTTTCGTTTCTCCTTTTTGCCGTATTGCTCAAGCGCCTTGGTCAATCCGGTCTGATTCCGCTCGCCGTAAAAGCGCATGTATTCAATCGACAAATCTCTTTCCCGCCCTTCAAATGGAAAAGGAATATTCCAATACCGGCAGGATTTGCGCAAGACGACCATATCCATGTTTCCCCACGTCACAACAACCGTTGAACCCAACCGATAAAAAGAATGAAGGGTTTGAATCAGTTCCCGAAAGGTAATTCCCTGATCCACATCTTCCTGGCAAATCTGCAGAAATCGCTTGCACCTCTCGGTCAGGGTCGGATTGATTTCCGGTTTGACAAACGAACGATACTGGCGGATAATCTTTCCGTCTTCCACCAGCACCACACCCGCTTCAATGATTTCCGGGAAGTGAGTCCTCTCTTTTTCCGTCTTCTCCGGCATGGTAAATTCAAAGTCGATAAACAGAAGACGCTCCACCTCATAACCTCCTGCAACCCGGTCACCGGTCTTTTTCTGTAAAAGTTTGTTGCCGGCAAGGATTGGGACACCCTACAGCGACATTCCCGATGGCGTTGATGCCCCATCCCCGTCCGCCAAGCCTCATCTCCGGTTTTTTCCGACAAAACATGATCGTTTTTTGTCGGGCAAGCAGGCGACACATTCGCGTGAAAATGTGTTATAAGATAATTAAACAGTCGATGAAAACCAATCTCACTTTTCTCAACTACTACATAAGCGGAGGGGAAAAATGATCCTCACTCAACAGTTGGATATAGGCGTTTCGATTGATCAAGCATTTTCCTGGATTTACGATACCGATAAACAAAAGAAGTGGATAAGCGGACTGATCGATACCGTTTGGTTAACACCGTTTGACCCCGAAAACCCCGTGGGAAGCCAATTTAAAAGACAGTTCCGGCAAGATCATCAACTGCTGGAGCTGGAAGGGGAAGTGATCGAATTTTACTCTCCCAATATCTATGGGGTGCGCATCAACGATTCCCGCCTTCCATATGAAGAGATTTTCCGTCTAGAACCCCTGACCCCCCAAAGCTGCCGCCTGCATTACAAACGCATGATCACATCCCGAAGCCTGCTGTCGCGGGCGGTCGCATCGATGATGCTGATGTCGGCACGGGTGAAAATAAAAAAGCAACTGAAAAACTTGGTTTATCTCATTGAAACCGGGGGCAAATAGCCCCTTTTTGCACGAACATGCCAAAAAATCCCTGATTCTACTCTTATGTATGCAGACGGTCCGGGAGATAATACTTCAGTTGCTTTTTCCTTTGGTCTTCACTATCTTTTTCTCACTTATATACAAAAAATCCTTTATATTAGTTAGATTTATTCCGGCGTGTGAAGTTGCATCCTATCGGAGGGAGAAGTTGATCCCGGACTCTTGCCGCCTCATCCCCAATCTCCGGGCGCAAATGGAACTCTCTTCAGTCAAAAATCCCATCCGCGTGATCCCCCCTCCGTTTGATGCATTTGCCTCCCGGCGGAGACAGATGCCACTTGCTTGCAATCAGATAAAATTGAAAATGAATAACTGTTTTTTAAAAAGACCTATAAAAATCCTTAGAGTCACAAAATAAAACATGTTAGAATGAATCATGAAAATGGAGGCTTGCGTCCATTTCAACCGGCCGTTAAACTCGCGGGGAACGAAGAGGTGCTGCCCGCAGCCCGCCCTGCGACACTTTCACAGAAAAACAGCAACCGGATGTCCCACGGTTGCTGCTCGTTTGTGTTCAGTGAAGCACTTTTTCATAGGCGACAAAAGGGCGATCAAAATCGGGAAAATAAAACTCCCCTCTTTTCTCATAACCTTGAGATTCATAAAGGTTCATCGCCCGCTGATTGGTTGTTTTCGTATCGAGGCGAATACTTGTATACCCCTTTTCACGGGCAAAGTTTTCAATCTCCTGAACCAGCTTTTTGGCAATCCCCTGCCCCTGAAAAACCGGGTTGACGCATAAACGGTGAACAGCGAGATATTGGCCCGACCGGTCGCGCCATGATATTTCGTCATACTCCGGCGGAATAAACCGGTCAAGCGTCACGGCGGCGGCCACTTTTCCGTCTTTTTGCATCAGGTACAAGTGACCTTGTCTCAGATCTTCACTTATAATGTCGCGGTTGGGGTAATCCTGATTCCATTGGTATATGTTGTTCTTCGCCATCACTTTTTTTACATCTTCAAACATGTGCACAATTTCTTCCAGTTGTTCCGGCTGGGCTGTTGTCAACTGCATCCTACTTATCCTTTCTCGATGAAATATCAGGCATGTTCATTTCATGATCTGCAGGGAGACCGAAGGGAATTTTTCGTCTGATGGCGTTGACCGCCTTTTTCGCCGGCTGCGGATCCGAATTCCCCGGCACAGCTCGCTCCCCTGCCATGGCAACCTGCCTGCCGACAGATGGTTGGATCATGCACTATATATTTTTCCACATCCATATAAAAAAACACTTTTTGCCAAATCAGACAAAGAGAGGACTACCCATGAATTCTGTAACAAAAAGACGCACTCTTTTATCCATAACCCTGGTTTATTTTCTGGCTTATTTCGCCCTCGGTGCATTCTCCACTTTATTCGGCGTGTACCTGAAAGAGGAAATTCAACTATCCGGAACCCAAACCGGGCTGATCCTCTCCATCGGCCCGATTGTCATGTTGTTCACCCAGCCCTTGTGGGGGTTTTTAAGCGATTATACGCGCAAACCCCGCCAGTTGCTCATGCTCTCCATTATCGTTACCGGTCTGCTCGGACTTTTGTTTCTCTTTTTCGACCGATACTTTCTCATTTTTGCCGCCGCGATCCTGCTGGCCGTGTTTCAGGCGGCAATCAACCCGCTTACCGACAGTCTGACCCTGAACTACACGTCGAAAAACGGGCTGAATTACGGGCGATTCCGCCTGTGGGGTGCAGCCGGCTTCGCTTTTGCCGCCTGGGTCAGCGGTACGTTGGCGGAAATGTTCGGCCTGAAGGTCATCTTTTTCGCTTTTGCCTTCAGTCTGTGGATCAGCGCCATCTTCGCCTGGTTCATGCCGCGTGAAGGGGAATTCCGGCGGGCCGAAGTGGGCAAAGGGCTGGTCAAACTGATGCGAATGCCCCGCTTTCTTATTTTCCTGACCGCCAGTTTTTGCGTCATGGGACCACTCCTGGCCCACAACTCCTACTTCGGCCTGTATTACCAGGCAATCGGGGGAACAGTGGCCGGGGTCGGCTTTTGTTTTTTGCTGGGGGCGGGCAGCGAAATCCCGATTTGGAATACCTCGGGCAAATGGATTGAAAAACACGGCCCTCATCTGATGGCGATTTGTGCCGGTGTCATCGGCGCGATTCGCTGGTTTTTCTATTCGTTTGACTTGCCGCTGGCCTGGGTGATCATTCTCACCCTGACACAGGGGCTGACGATCGGCATTTTTTTCCCTGCCTCTTTGATTTACATCCAGTCGGTTGCGCCCCCCGAAGTGAGAACAACCGCCGTTTCTCTCAACGCCGCGATGACGTCCGGTTTGGGGAACTGGTTTTTCGTCCTTATCGGCGGCATGATTTTGGACGCCTTTGGCATTTTTTCCGTGTACCGCTTTTTCAGCCTGTTTACATTCATCGGGGTGATCCTGATCGCCGGACTGGCCTTGACGAAAAAAAAGCCGCCCTCAACAGAGCTGGCAGCAAAGGAAAAATGAAACCCATTCAAAAAAGGTGGCTGCCAGTATCGCCACCTTTTGCCTTCTTTATTACATCAAGATGATTCCCACCGCTGAAATCACGGCGATCAACAGACCGAGAGCGAAAAAGAGAATCACGATGCCATAGCCTCTTTGCGCCAGATGCATAAAGGTGAAAAGTTGCAGGATCACTTGCAGGATGGCCAAAATCAGGATGATCCAGAAAGTCTGTTCCAGACTGAGTTTATTCTCCCCGACAATCCAGAAGGCGATCGCCGTAAACAGGATCATCCAAACGAAGGAAAATACATGTTTCCAGGGGGATTCACGCTTCACCCTTTTTTCCGGTTCCCTCTGTCTCACCCAATCCGGCTGCATCGTCCATCCCTCCCGAACCGAACGTTCAGCTTGGTTAAAAGAAAGCCGCCGATCCTACACTCTACCCTTTATTTTAAACTATTTACAATTATCTGACAAGTGATGACCGCACAAAAGAACCCGGAAAACGATCCGGGCTCCGTCCATTGTGAACTTTATACATTTACCTGTTCTTTCAGTTTGCTGTTCAATGCTGCTTTGACAAACTCACGGAACAGAGGTTGCGGCCGGTTGGGGCGGGAGATGAATTCCGGATGGAACTGGGAAGCGACAAACCACGGATGGTGGTCATACTCAACGATTTCCACCAAACGGCCGTCCGGTGAGGTTCCCGAAAAACGATATCCCGCTTTCTCCATCTGTTCGCGGTATTCATTGTTAAACTCATAGCGGTGGCGATGCCGTTCATAGACCAAATCTTTCCCGTAAGCCTGATGAGCACGGCTGTTTTGCTCCAGTTTGCACGGATACAGACCCAGCCTCATCGTGCCGCCTTTATCTTCGATTTCTTTTTGTTCCGGCAGCAGGTCAATAATCGGGTACGGGGTGGACGGGTCAATTTCTGAGCTGTGCGCCCCTTCCAATCCGAGTACGTTGCGTGCCCCCTCGACACAAGCCATCTGCATACCGAGGCAAATCCCCAGGAACGGAATTTTGTTCTCCCGGGCGTAACGGGTGGCTACCAGTTTCCCTTCAATCCCGCGGTCGCCGAAGCCGCCGGGCACGAGGATGCCATCCACATCTCCGAGCAAGTCATCCACATTTTGCTCGGTCACGTCTTCGGAATTGACCCATTTCACCTCAATGTCGGTGTCCCGTTCAAACCCGGCATGGCGCAGTGCCTCCACCACGCTCATATAAGCATCATGCAAGGCTACATATTTGCCGACGATGGCGATCCGGGTCGTATGGGTCAAGTTTTTCACCTTTTCCACCAGGCGAATCCAATCGGTCATATCCGCTTTTCCGCATTCAAGCCCCAAATGCCGGACCACGATTTCGTCCAATCCCTCTTCCTGAATCATCAACGGAACTTCATACAGCGTTTCCGCATCGCGGGCCTCGATCACCGATTCCCGGTCGATATCGCAGAAAAGGGCGATCTTCCGCTTCAATTCCTCGGACAGAGGGTGTTCCGTGCGGCACACAATCACATTGGGCTGGATGCCGATGCTGCGCAATTCCTTGACACTGTGTTGCGTCGGTTTTGTTTTTAACTCACCGCTCGCCTTAAGCATCGGAACCAATGTGCAGTGAATATACATTACATTTTTGCGCCCGACATCGCTTTTGATCTGGCGAATCGCCTCCAGGAACGGCAAACTTTCGATATCGCCGACCGTCCCACCGATTTCCGTAATCACCACATCGGCACCTGTTTCCCGTGCCGCCCGGAAGACGCGATCCTTGATTTCATTGGTAATATGGGGAATCACCTGCACGGTTCCGCCCAGATAATCACCGCGCCGTTCTTTATTGATCACGGCAGAGTAAATTTTCCCTGTGGTCACGTTGCTGTTTTTGCTGAGGTTAATATCGATAAAGCGTTCATAATGGCCCAGGTCCAAATCGGTCTCGGCCCCGTCATCCGTCACGAACACTTCGCCATGCTGATAAGGACTCAT
Source organism: Thermoactinomyces daqus (assembly GCF_000763315.1). GTDB lineage: Bacteria > Bacillota > Bacilli > Thermoactinomycetales > Thermoactinomycetaceae > Thermoactinomyces_A > Thermoactinomyces_A daqus. The sequence continues at coordinate 120,883 of NZ_JPST01000014.1, forward strand.
CGTACCGGGATCGACGTTAATGTACGGATCAAACTTTTGAATGGTTACTTTCAGGCCGCGATTCTTGAGTAATCGTCCCAATGAGGAAGCCGTGATTCCCTTGCCCAGTGAGGAAACCACACCTCCGGTTACAAAAATATATTTCGCCATAATGATCTTCCCTCCAAAAATAGGATGCCCCAGTTATCAAAAAATAGAAAAGAGCGCCCCCGGTTTAGGGGCGCTCTTTTGAATCCGTTCATAATGAGCCCAAAAAATAATTTATCGTAGGCACGTTTTCTTGTCAAGGCTTAAAGCTCTTCGTCATCGTCTCCGTTTTCCGTCTCATCATCCAATTCCCCGAACGGATTGTCTTCATCGTCGTCCAAGGGGAGATCGAGATCATCTTCGTCCATGGCATCGAGATCGTAATCCTCGTCCTCATCCTCATACAGATCACTGTCCAATTCGTCGTCCAGATCATCCTCTTTGATGTTCCCGGCTACAGCCGAATCCGTAGCCTGCTCGATCGGATACCATTCACGAAGCCCCCACAAATTCCGTCCCACACAGACAAAACGGCCGTCAATGTTGATTTCCGTATAGAGCTGCGCAATGTATCTTGTGATATCTTCTTCGGTAAATCCTTTGATCTTGGCGATTTCATCCATGATCTCCCGGTAGATCATCGCGTCGCCTTTTTCCTTCAACAGGTTGTAGGCCAAATCTACCATGGCGGTTTCTCTGATCTTCTCCAAAGCGAGGTTGTCACTCAAGCTGGACACATCCTTCCCAAATATAGGTCGTCCCGTAGAATCCCTATTTTTCTCGTACAACTATTTTATCCAAAAACCGGGGGAAGTCAACCAAAAGAAGGGATTATCGCTTTTCAGCGCCCCCTTTCTTCTACAAATTCGTGATTCCCCCTGTTTATGCCTTCATATCTTCTGCCAACACACCTGTTAACCTGAATCCTGTCTTTGTTTTGACAGCAAAAAAAGGGCCTCTGTATAAGGCCCTCAGCATGTTTACAAAGTCCTGAAACAGGATTCCACCGGTTCTTGATGCTTCCCCGCTCCTTCATCGAAAAGCCGCGGCAAAAAAGCACCAAGCCCCTTCCCTTCAGTTCCGCAGATTTACCCGACAGCCTCAGGAAACCATTGATGGCCCGGTTCACATATTCCGGCGATATTGTCCGCCCACCTCGTACAAAGCATGGGTAATCTGCCCGAGGCTGGCCACTTTCACCGTTTCCATCAATTCAGCAAACAGATTCCCATTCTCTCTTGCCACTTGTTTCAATCTGGCCAGCGCTTTTTCAGCCGCTTCGCGATTTTTCTCCTGAAAAGCACGCAGGTTGGCGATTTGCCTTTCTTTTTCCTCCGGTGTCGCCCGGGAAAGTTCAAGCTCATAATCCTCCGGCGGATTGGGGTTTTCAAACGTATTGACCCCGATAATCGGCAATTCCCCCGAATGCTTCTTCGTCTCATAATAGAGAGACTCTTCCTGGATCTTGCTGCGTTGATACTGCGTCTCCATCGCCCCGAGCACCCCGCCGCGGTCACTGATGCGCTCAAATTCTTTGAGAACGGCTTCTTCAACCAGATCGGTCAACTCCTCGATTATAAAGGAACCCTGGAGGGGGTTTTCATTCTTGGCCAGCCCCAGCTCTTTGGTGATAATCAGTTGAATCGCCATGGCGCGGCGCACGGATTCCTCCGTCGGGGTGGTAATCGCCTCATCATAGGCATTGGTATGGAGCGAATTGCACTGATCATAAATAGCCATCAGGGCTTGCAGCGTCGTGCGGATGTCGTTAAAGTCGATTTCCTGCGCGTGCAGGGAGCGGCCCGATGTTTGAATATGATACTTTAACTTTTGACTCCGCTCACCCGCCCCGTAGAGGTGCTTCATGACGATGGCCCAAATGCGCCGGGCCACACGGCCGATCACCGAATACTCAGCATCCATTCCGTTGCTGAAAAAGAACGAGAGGTTGGGTGCAAAATCATCGATCTTCATCCCGCGGCTGAGGTAATATTCCACATAGGTAAAAGCGTTGGCCAAGGTGAAGGCCAGCTGGGTGATCGGATTGGCCCCGGCTTCGGCGATATGATAACCGCTGATGCTGACGGAATAGTAATTGCGAATGCCGTAGTCGATGAAATACTGCTGGATGTCACCCATCATCTTCAAAGCGAACTCCGTGGAAAAAATACAGGTATTTTGCCCCTGATCCTCTTTCAGGATGTCCGCCTGCACCGTTCCGCGCACCCGCTTCAGCGTCTCCCGCTTGATCTTTTCCCTTTCCTCCTCCGTCGGCTCCCGCCCTTCGGTGGAACGGAACTTTTCGATTTGTTGTTCAATCGCCGTATTAAAATACATCGCGAGCAAAATCGGCGCCGGGCCGTTAATCGTCATTGACACGCTCGTGTTGGGCGCACACAGATCAAAACCGGCGTACAGTTTCTTCATATCTTCCAAGGTACAAATACTGACCCCGGATTCTCCGACTTTCCCGTAAATGTCCGGCCGCTCATCCGGGTCTTCCCCATACAGCGTCACACTGTCAAAAGCAGTGGACAGCCGCTTCGCCTGATCATTTTTCGATAAATAGTGAAAGCGCTTGTTGGTTCGCTCCGGCGATCCCTCACCGGCGAACTGCCGCTTAGGGTCCTCATCGGTTCGCTTGAACGGGAAAACCCCGGCAGTAAACGGGAAGTAGCCAGGCAGGTTTTCTTTGTGCAACCAGCGAAGGATTTCGCCCCAGTCCTTAAAACGGGGCAGAGCCACTTTGGGAATCATCGTCCCCGAAAGCGTTTCGGTATACAGGGGAACACGGATCTCCTTCCCGCGAATCCGGGTGACGAACTGCTCCTGCCGATAAGCTTTCATCATTTCCGGCCAGTTTTTAAGCGCTTCCTTGTTCTCCGGAGTGAGTTTTGCCTCGACCTCTTTAATCTTTTGCTCCAGCCTCTCCCGGACGGAGGCATCTTCTTCATCCTGCAAGACAGCCTTGCTTCCCTCCAGTTGATAGAGACGGCTTGCCCATTCCGCCTGGCGCTCGGACTGCTGATGGTATTTGCGAACGGTTCCCGCGATTTCGCGCAGGTAATGGGTTCGCTCCGGCGGTATAATATAGTGAATGTTGAGATCCCCGCTCACGGTCATTTCAGATTGCCAGTCGACTCCGCATTTTTGCCTGATTTTATCGATCAGGGCGCGATAAAACCGATTGGTGCCCGGATCGTGGAAACGGCTGGCCATCGTCCCATAAACCGGAATTTCCTCATCAGGAGCCTCGAATAATTTATGATTGCGCCGGTATTGTTTCTTCACGTCGCGCAGCGCATCTTCGGAACCCTTGCGGTCAAATTTGTTGATGGCGACCAGATCGGCATAATCCAGCATCTCGATTTTTTCCAACTGGGACGGTGCGCCGTATTCCGAAGTCATCACATAGACGGAGACATCGCTGACCTGAATCACATCGGCATTTCCCTGCCCGATTCCACTTGTCTCAACAATGATGAAATCATAGCCGGCCCGTTTTAACACACGGATCGCCCCGCGAATCCCTCCGCTCAGTTCGGAACGGGTGCGCCGCGTGGCCAGGCTTCGCATATAGACCCGGGGATGATGCACGGAATTCATGCGGATACGGTCTCCCAGCAACGCACCGCCCGTTTTTTGTTTCGATGGATCGACCGACAGGATCGCCACTTTTTTTCCGGAAAATCTTCGAGAAAACGGCGTACCAGCTCATCGGTCAACGAACTTTTTCCCGCTCCGCCGGTTCCCGTGATTCCGACGACGGGGATCACCTTTTCCTCTTCCTCCCCGATCTCTTCCAGAAGCGAAGACGCCGTTTGCCGCCATTGCTCGTTTTCGGCCGCTTCTTCAACCAGCGTGATCAACCGGGCAATCTCTTTTTTATCCCCGGTTTTCAAGGCATTCATTTCCCAGGAAACGTTCTCAATCGTCGAAAAATCGCACTGCCGCACCATAAACTCGATCATTCCCATCAGGCCCATGTCGCGGCCATCTTGCGGGGAAAAGATCTTGCATACGCCATATTCCTCCAACTCTCGTATTTCCCGGGGAATAATAACGCCCCCGCCTCCGCCGAAGACGCGGATATGGGCAGCGCCTCTCTTTTTTAGCAAATCAATCATATATTTAAAAAACTCGATGTGTCCGCCCTGATAGGAAGAAACGGCGATTCCCTGTACATCTTCCTGTATGGCCGCTTCCACGATCTCATCGACGGATCGGTTGTGTCCGAGATGAATCACTTCCACACCTGAATCTTGCAAAAGGCGGCGAAACAGGTTGATGGATGCATCATGTCCGTCAAACAGGCTCGCTGCCGTTATAAACCGAATGGCATGCTTAGGTTGCGCTGGTTTTCCCATCCGTCTTTCCTCCCGTTGTCAGATCGCCGAGAAGCAGGCTCATCTGCCGCTCGGTAAATTCCTCCAACCCATAGTGCTTCCCGACCGCCCAATGGCGGAACGTCCACATCTGGCCGATCACGATGATATTATGGGCCATCAGTTTGACGGAGGAAGGATCGATCTGAATCGTTCCATCTTCCATCCCTTTTTGCAAAATCCGCTCAAAAATCCCGGTGATTTCCTCTTCTTTCCGCAACACATATTTCATCTTGTCTTTCGGGAGCGATTTCGTTTCCTGATAAATCAGCAAAACGAGCGGCCGCATCTCTTCCATCACTCTGAACAGCTGCTTTAATCCCTTGGAGAGAGAAACGGCTCCCTGATCCTCTTCCGCAACCACTCTGCGCAAACGATCTTCCAATTCCGAATGGATATATTCACAAACAAGATACAAAACATCTTCCTTGCTCTGAATATATTCATACATCGTCCCGATCGACAATCCGCATTCTCTCGCGATTTCCCGCGTTGTCGTTTTATGGAACCCTTTCTCCACAAACAAACGCACTGCTCCCTCGATGATCTGGGCCCGCCGCTGTTCGATCAGGCGCTGATCCTTGATCATCGAGGGAATCAGTTCGGAATTCTTTTTCATCTCCTCACCTCTCTAGTCGAATCGGACACGCCTTAACCATTCACGCGCAGCGGAAATCGGGCTTTTCTGCCGGGAAACCACCTGGGAAAGCTCATGCTGCCAGTCAGGGGAAGCGAGCGATTCCGCCAGTTTTTGCCCGAGCAAATCCTGCACCAGCTCCTTCAGCTCCAACTCAGCCTGACGCTGCCGCCTTCGCCTCCTCTCACCGGTTTGCTCAAGAAAGCGGCGATGCTCCTCCAGCTTTTCCCATAACAGCACCAGTCCTTCTTCCCTGGTCGCGATGGTTTTGACAATGGGAGGACGCCAGGGGAGATCAGGCTTCAGATCGAGCATGCGTTCAATTTCCTCCGCAAGGCGATGCGAACCCGGCAAATCCGCTTTGTTGATCACAAAAAGATCGGCGATTTCCATAATGCCCGCTTTAAAAACCTGAACGACATCCCCCGCTGTCGGATTGAGCACCAGGGAAACAGAATCCGCCGCATGCATCACATCCAATTCCGCCTGCCCCACCCCGACCGTTTCCAGCAGCACCAGATCATATCCCGCCGCATCCAGCACTTTCACAGCATCCTTTGCCGCCCGGCACAATCCGCCCAGGCTGCCGCGGCTGCCCATGCTGCGAATAAATACGCCCTCATCCAGGGAATGTCCGGTCATGCGGACGCGGTCACCCAAAATGGCGCCTCCGGAAAAAGGACTGGTCGGGTCGATGGCTATGACCGCCACAGTCATCCCTTTTTGTCTGAGATAACGGATTAACCCGTTCATGAGCGAGCTTTTGCCGGCACCGGGAGACCCAGTAATGCCGAGCACATACGCCTGCCCGGTATGCGGGAAAAGAGCCTCAAGCAATTGCTCCCGCTCCGGGTCCCCGTTTTCAATGCGGCTGATTACGCGGGCAATGTACCGTTTGTCCTTTTCTTTCAAGCGCCTGATCAAATCGGCCACTTTCCGTCCCTCCCGGCCAAACCGCTATTCCCTGAGCAGATGGTTTGAAATCACCACGCGCTGGATCTCATTGGTTCCTTCATAAATCTGCGTGATCTTCGCATCCCTCATCATGCGTTCGACCGGATATTCCCTTGTGTAGCCGTAACCGCCAAAGATTTGAACCGCTTCCGTCGTCACTTGCATCGCGATATCACCGGCGTACAATTTTGCCATCGCCGATGCCTTTCCGTAAGGGAGACCTTGTGACTCGAGCCAGGCAGCCTGGTAGGTGAGCAGGCGGGCTGCTTCAATCTGTGTCGCCATATCGGCCAGTTTGAACTGAATCGCTTGCTGCTTGGCGATCGGCTTCCCGAACTGGTTCCGTTCTTTTGCATAGGAGAGCGCGGCATCAAATGCTCCCTGGGCAATGCCGAGCGCCTGGGCGGCGATGCCGTTCCGGCCCCCGTCAAGCGTCATCATGGCGATTTTAAAGCCTTCTCCCTCTTCTCCCAAACGTTGGTCAGCCGGAATGCGGCAATTGTCAAAAATGATTTCCGTCGTGGGAGAGGAACGGATTCCCAATTTTTTCTCTTTTTTGCCGATGGAAAAACCGGGAGTTCCCTTTTCCACGATAAAAGCGGTCGTCCCTTTGTGTTTCAGCGCAGGGTCGGTCAGCGCAAACACGACGTAAATCTCCGCTTCACCGCCATTGGTGATAAAAATCTTGTTCCCGTTTAAAACGTAGTGATCCCCGTCTTTTACCGCAGTCGTCTTCATTCCCGCCGCGTCCGAACCGGAACCCGGCTCCGTCAAGCCGTAGGCCCCCAGCTTGGTTCCTTCCGCCAAAGGACGCAAAAAACGCTCTTTTTGCTCTTTTGTTCCAAACTTATAAATCGGCCAGCTCGCCAGTGAAATGTGGGCCGACAAGGTGACCCCGGTGGAAGCGCAGACGCGCGACAATTCCTCCACCGCAATCACGTAGCTCAAAAAATCAGCCCCGGCTCCTCCCCATTCCTCCTCCCAGGGAATCCCGGCCAATCCCAGTTCCCCGATGCGGTCAAAAATGGAGCGGTCAAATTCTTCTTTCTCATCGCGGAGAGCCGCTGTCGGAGCGACTTCTTTCAGCGCAAATTCGCGGACCATCTTGCGCATCATTTCATGTTCTTCACTCAGTTTAAAATGCATGGGGGTTCCTCCTCTTATGCCAAAAGTTCATTTGCGATCACGATCCGCTGAATTTCATTGGTTCCTTCATAGATTTGCGTTACCTTTGCATCACGGAAAAATCGCTCAACCGGAAATTCCCGCGTATATCCGTACCCGCCAAAAATTTGCACGGCTTCGACCGCTGTTTTCATCGCCACATCGGTGGCAAATCTCTTCGCCATCGCAGCTTCAAGGCGACAGTGTTTTCCCTGTGCGTGCAAATCGGCAGCACGATAGGTCAGAAGGCGGGCCGCTTCGATCTCTGTAGCCATATCGGCCAGTTTGAACTGAATCGCCTGCTGCTTGGCGATCGGCTTTCCGAACTGATTCCGTTCCTTTGCATAGGAGAGTGCGGCATCGAACGCTCCCTGGGCAATGCCGAGCGCCTGGGCGGCGATGCCGATTCTTCCGCCGGCCAGATTGCTCAGGGCCACCTTGTATCCTTCTCCTTCCTCTCCCAGCCGGTTTTCCGCGGGCACTTCCGCCTCTTCAAAAATCAGTTCGCAAGTGCCCGAACCATGCAGCCCCATTTTTTTCTCTTTTTCCCCCACCCGAAAACCGGGGGTATCCCTGTCCACGATAAACGCCGTGATGCCTTTTTTGCCCCGGGACGGATCGGTCACGGCAAAGGTGAGAAAAACATCGGCCGCTTCCGCGTTGGTAATAAACACCTTGCTTCCGTTCAGGATGTATTTGTCCCCCACCCGGCGCGCGCCGGTTCGAATCCGGGCGGCATCGGAACCGGCGTGCGGCTCCGTCAAGGCAAAAGCGCCCACCTGCTCCCCGCTGGCCAATCGCGTCACATATTTCTGTTTTTGCTCCTCCGTTCCGCACTTCAAAATGGGAAGAGTGCAGACCGAGGTGTGCACTGCCAGAATCACGCTGAATGCGGCACTCACTTTGGCAATTTCCTCAATCGCCAGAATATAAGATAAAAAGTCAGCCCCGGCTCCCCCGTACTCTTCCGGAACGGGAATCCCCATCAGGCCGATTTCTCCCATCTTGGAAATTAAAGCCCGCGGAAATTCATCGTTTTCTTCCATACGGCTGATCAAAGGTGTGATCTCCTCACACGCAAAATCCCTCACCATCTTGCGCATCATCGCCTGCTCGTCCGTCAGCCTCAAGTCCACTGCTCTTCACGCTCCACATCACGCAATTTCATTCATAGGTGTAAAAGCCGCGCCCGCTCTTGCGTCCCAGCCAACCGGCCTTCACATATTTGCGCAACAAGGGACACGGACGGTATTTGCTGTCTCCAAAACCTTCATACAAAATCTCCATGATGTACAAACAGGTATCCAGTCCTATAAAATCAGCCAGGGTTAAGGGACCCATCGGATGATTCATGCCCAGTTTCATCACCTGGTCAACCGCTTCCGGCGTGGCCACGCCCTCATAAACGGCATAAATCGCCTCGTTGATCATCGGCATCAGAACGCGGTTGGATACAAAGCCGGGAAAATCATTCACCTCGACGGGAACTTTCCCCATCCGTTTCGCCAATTGCTCTACTGCGGCAAATACCTCGTCCGCTGTCTGCAAACCGCGAATCACCTCGACCAGCTTCATCACTGGAACCGGATTCATAAAATGCATGCCGATCACTTTTTCCGGGCGTTTGGTGACAGCAGCGATTTCCGTGATCGGAAGCGACGAAGTATTGCTGGCCAAAATCGCATGTTTCGGGCAGAGTACATCCAGTTTTCGGAAGACGTCCGCCTTTACCTCCATGTTTTCCACAACGGCCTCGATGACGAGATCCGCCTCGGCTGCCGCTTCCTCCAGTTTCAATACCGGACGGATGCGTCCCAGCACCGCCTCCATCTCCTGAACGGAAATCTTCCCTTTTTGCACGTCCCGTTGCAAATTCCCCTTAATCCGCTCCAATCCCTTTTGCAAGGGCGCTTCCGCCATGTCGACAAGGGTGACGTCCAGGCCTGCCTGCGCTCCCGTCTGGGCGATCCCGCTCCCCATCTGCCCTGCTCCGATAACGCTGATCCGCTTGATTTCCACCGATTCATCCCACCTTTTCGCTTTTAGCCTTCGACTTTGACCAAAACGGCATCGCCCTGGGCCGCACCGCTGCAAATCGCGGCCACACCCAATCCGCCGCCGCGGCGTTTCAGTTCCATGATCAGCGTCAACAAAATTCTCGCTCCGCTGGCGCCGATCGGATGGCCCAAAGCAACCGCGCCTCCGTTTACATTGAGCTTCCCGGGATCGATTCCAAGCAGTTTGCTGTTGGCCAGCGCAACCGCAGCAAACGCCTCGTTAATTTCAAACAGATCGATTTGTGCGACGGTCAGCCCGTGCTTTTTCAGCAGTTTCTTGATGGCATAAGCGGGGGTGATCGGAAAATCCTTCGCTTCCATCGCCACCGCTGCGTGACCCAGGATGCTTGCCAACGGCTTGATCCCCAATTCCTGTGCTTTCTCGCTTGAGGCCACCACCAGAGCGGCTGCACCGTCATTTACCCCGGGCGCATTGCCGGCGGTAATCGTGCCATCCTGGAGATAAACCGGTTTCAACCCGGACAGTTTTTCCAGCGTGGTATCGGCGCGAACGGCTTCATCGCGGTCAACGACGATCTCCTGTTTCTTTACTTTGACGGTTACCGGAGTGATCTCATCGGCAAACCGCCCGTGATTAATGGCTTCAAGCGCCCGCTGATGGCTGCGAAGCGCCCATGCATCCTGCTCTTCGCGCGTCACGTTGTATTCCTTGGCCGTATTGCTGCCATGGACGATCATGTGCACATCGTGAAAAGCGCACCACAAACCATCATGAATCATGAGATCGACCATTTTCCCGTCACCCATGCGCTGGCCAAACCGCCCCGACGGCAAAATGTAAGGAGCATTGCTCATGCTCTCCATCCCGCCGGCCACCACCACCCCGGCATCTCCCGCACGAATGATCTGATCTGCCAGGGTAACACTGCGCAATCCGGAAGCACATACTTTGTTAATCGTTTCCGTGCCGACTTCCCATCCCAAACCGGCAAGACGTGCCGCCTGGCGCGAAGGGATTTGCCCCGCTCCCCCTTGGAGCACCATCCCCATGATCACTTCATCGACCATTTCCGCTGCCACCCCAGCTCGTTCGAGAGCGGCCCGAATCGCCGTCCCCCCGAGCTCGACTGCTGGAACATCTTTCAATGCACCGCCAAATTTGCCAAAAGGCGTTCTTGCCCCGCCTAAAATTACCGCTTTCACCATTGGTCACTCTCCCTCACGCATTGTTCTACCGAGCGTTCGTTCACATCGCCTCCAAATGAAAGCGCCTCCAATTTTAGATTAACTGAAATCCCTACTCTTAACAATAGTAAATCTCATTCCATTATTTCGATTAAGTATTTTATTCATATTTTTTGGCATTCATCCAATCCAATTCACATTTAAAAAGACGCTCTCACATCATACCTGAGAGCGTCTTTTTCTCCCGCTTAGTGAATGCCTTCCACCACATCTGCTTCGTCCTCAAAATTGATGGAGAGAGCGAGGATTTCGGCGACATCCATCGTTTTCACTCTGTCTTCCACTTCTTTGGCCTTGGTCCCGTCGGACAACATGGTCAGGCAGTACGGGCAAGCACTGCCGATCAGAGTCGGATTTACTTCCAGCGCCTGCTCGGTTCGGGCCACATTGATGCGCACGCCCTCGGTTTCCTCCATCCACATCATTCCTCCACCGGCGCCGCAACACATGCCGTTTTCCCGGTTCCGCTTCATCTCCACCAATTCCAGTCCGGGAATGTGCTCGAGAATATAGCGCGGCGGATCGAATACACCGTTGTAACGCCCGAGATAACAGGAATCATGATAGGTGATCCGCTCTTTCACCTCTTTGACCGGCTTGATGCGGCCCTGTTTGATCAGATCCGCCAGCACTTCGGTATGGTGGTACACTTCCGCCTCAAGCCCCAAATCCGGATATTCATTTTTCAGGACATTATAAGCGTGCGGGTCGATGGTAATGATTTTCTTCACGTTATGCTTTTCAAACAATGCGATATTGTCGGTGGCCAGCTGTTGAAACAAAAACTCATTTCCCATGCGGCGGGCCGTATCTCCCGAGTTTTTCTCCTTGTTTCCGAGAATGGCAAACTTCACGCCGGCGTGATGCAAAATTTTCACCAGCGCCCGGCTGATTTTTTGACTCCGGTTATCATAGGAGCCCATCGAACCGACAAAAAAGAGATATTCAAACTCTTTTTCCTCTTTTACCGTCGGCACCGGCACATCGGCCCCTTCTGTCCATTTCGCCCGATCCTTCCGGCTGATCCCCCACGGATTGCCCTGGCGTTCGATATTGGAGAAGGTACGGGAAGCCTCGGGACTCATCTTTCCTTCCGTCATGACGAGATAGCGCCGCATGTCAATGATTTTGTCCACATGTTCGTTCATCACCGGGCAAGCATCTTCGCAGTTGCGGCATGTGGTGCAGGCCCACAGTTCCCGTTCGGTGATCACATCGCCGATCAGATTGACCGGGTAATCAATCTTTCCGGAATCATCCCTGCTCGCAGCCGTTTCCATCAGTGCTTTGTTGGCACTAGCGAAGGCGAAGGAAGGCATCCAGGGTGTTTTGGAAGTGATGGCCGCTCCTTTTGCTGTCAGGTGATCCCGCATCTTTACGATCAAATCCATCGGCGACAGCAATTTTCCCGTTCCAGCTGCCGGACAGACATTCGTGCAGCGCCCGCATTCAACGCAAGCATACAAATCGATCAGCTGTTTTTGGTTAAAGTTTTCGATCCGGCCTACCCCGTACTCTTCTGCCGATTCATCCTCAAAGTCGATGAGCGACGGTTTTGCCGGCGGCTGTTGCCGTTTCAAAAAGACATTGATCGGAGCCACGAACAGATGGAAGTGCTTCGATTGCGGCACATAGACAGCAAAGGAAAAGAGCACCAGCGCATGCATCCACCAGAATACGTAAAACACCGCCTCACCTGCACTTTGGCTCATCCAGCCTGCAAACGGCGCGGAGAGCACGGAAGAAACAGGCGTATACCAGTTCGCCGGGTGGCCCAGCCAGATTTTCTCAAAGGCAGCCGAAAGTAAAATCGATGCCATCAGCAACGTAAGGAAGATAATGACCAGCCCTGCTTTCCATCCCCGTTTGAGACGGGCGATCTTCTCGATATAACGGCGGTAAAAAGCATAGATTGTGGCCAACAAAACGAGAAACGTCGTCAGCTCCTGCAGGAATTGAAAGAAAGGATAGGCCGGCACCGGGAGATGATGCCCGGGGGCCAGACCTTTGATAAAAAGATCAATGGCACCAAACTGGATAATGATAAACCCGTAAAACATGACGACGTGCATCAGGCCGCTTTTTTTGTCCTTCAGCAGCTTTTTCTGCCCGAAAACATTGACCAGAACCTCATTGATGCTCTTTTTCATATCCAGCTTGAAATCAGCCGGCTTCCCCAGTTTCACATACAGATAGCGCTTGTAAATGACACTGACAACCAAGTACAGAGCATAAGCGGCGACTGCCAAAAAGGCGATCAGGTTGAACACTTGCAAAAACGACATGATCTTCTCTCCTTTCTCTCATTTATGTTAATTCAGAAAATGACAATTGCAAAGAAAATGAATGAATTCGCTTTCAAATGAATTTCGACACTATTTTAACATAAACTGAGCAGTCATTCATTTATTTTGCAACAAAAAAATCATCGGCAAATATTCAGACTCCCAAATGTTAATATAATCTCAATTCGGGCGTGTTCAACCCAATCTATGAAAGTGGCGAGTGGAGATTAGGAACACAGGGCTCCTGCCGCCTGACCGGAAAAGACCTGGTGAGTGACATGACATGAAAGGCAGATTGATTTGCAGGAGGTAACCATGAAAAGACAAACACTGACCCTTCATCTTCAGAACTGGCAAAGAGAATCCTTTTCCCGTATGGAAGACCCCGCCGGTATTCACTTTTTTCGTTTAAATGAAGTTCATGACACGGATGAGACAAGACACCGCCTTTACCGGCTCGTACGCGAAGGCGTTCTCGACGAACCGGGACACGACGGGCCGTTTGAGTCGTTTTCCGACTTCTGCGAAAAGTTGTTTTATCGATATTACTGGCAACATCGCCACACTCAATTCATTGCCCGTTGCAATGAGGAGTGGGTGGGTCTCAGCAGCGTCAGGATCATCTCCCCGGAAACTGCCGAATGCGGCCTCACCGTTGTGAAAAAATCGTTTCGCGGGATGGGGATCGCAACTTCGCTCAAACTTCGCGCTATCTCTCATTGCCGGGATCAGGGGGTCAAGATTATGTGCACCCATGTGAATGAAGCCAACCAGCCCATGTTATCGATCAATTTCAAACTGGGCTTTCGGATCACAGATGGAGAAAAGTGAAAGACAAACGAGATGTTCAATCTTGGAATGTGCTTTGGTTTTTGGCGGGAAAACATCTTTGTTTTGATGAATAATTCATTTTTTATATAAATATTTCTATATAAATACCGCTTTAATCCCACTATAATGGACAGTAGTCCGTACAATGTATCACTCATCGCATTTTTGTGTACTTTTGTACGTACTTCTGTCCTCTCTTTTTTATATTATGACGACCGAAGCACTGACTGCTGTCATCATTTAATGAAGTTCTGTGACAACAGTCATGACATTCGTCTTCAACATTGGGAAGGTGGTTCAAGCATGTTGGTCGCAGTTGATGCCGGGCGGGCCTATGTCAAAACCATTACCGGCAACAGAAAATTCTCGTTTCCGAGCAAGGTGTCAAAAGCCCGGCAACGCACATTTGTGCAGACGCTGGAGGAGGATATGGAGATCCGTTATCAGGGGAAGGACTATTTTATCGGGCAGCTTGCGGAAAGAGAAGGCTCGTTTACAAGACAGATGATGACGGAGAGCAAGGTGAACATAGAGACGGTGTTGCTTGTTCTGACGGCACTGTTTCAGGCAGGGGCAATCGGCGAGGTCAAACTGGTGACAGGTGTGCCGATCAATATGTATAAAGAGGATGAACGTGCACGGCTGCGGGCGAAGTTGGAAGGTGAACATGAAATTATTTTAAATGGTACATATCGCAAACTGCATATCACAAAAGCGGCGATTACAATTGAGGGAGGAGCGGCCTACTGGGTGCACCGCCGGATGGGAACGGTGCGCATCGTCGACCCGGGGGCACGAACGACCAACTACGCCACGTTCAAAGATGGCATCTTCATTGACCGCGAGAGCGGAACAATCCCCAAAGGCTGGGACAACGTGCGGGAAGCGGATCCCGAGGAAATGGCCTCCATGATCGTCGGCCATTTGGGCGGGATGTGGAATATTACCGATGTGGTTGAGCTGATTGGGGGAAAGGCACACGATTTGGTAGAACCGTTTAAGCGTGTCGGCTTCCAGTTTGCCACAACGTTTGAAGACCCCCAATTCGCCAATGCTCTCGGCTATTATGCGCTTGGAAAGGAGACGCTCGGCGAATGAGAGACTACAAGAAACGGGAACGGCGCCAGGTCTCCTTTAATACGGAAGATGCGGTCGAATTGGAACTTCTCCGGTTTGCCGACCGGGAGGATATCAATTTTTCCGGATTGGTGAAAAATCTTTTGTTCGCTTATTGTATGGGACAGCTAAACCCGCAACCCCTTTCGGCATCCGCTTCTCCGGCCAATCCCTCCGTGGGCGCGGCACCCCATCTATCCGTGGCCTTTGAAAAGATCAAGGCGAGCGGCATGCCCTTTGATTTTTAGAATGAAACATATAACGGGAGGAGAACAGCATGAAACCTCATACGTTAAGCATTCCATATTCGGTTGTCGACAAACTTCCTGCGGCGGAACGCTTCGTCTATTATGAACTGTGCCGTCTCGCCGCCTACGAGGACATGACAGACGAAGATTTTAAAATTCCTCTTTCCAAGGGAGAATTGGTCACCTCCCATTACCGTCTCGCCAAAGTACTTGACTATCCTTACTCAAAAGCGGCGCTGGCGATTGAGAGCCTGGAGAAAAAAGGGCTGATTGAGATTTCCATGATCAATGATCCCGAATTCAAGACCTATTATGTCGTCCACATCAAGAAAATTGTCCCTGATGATCAACCGATCGAAAATGAAGTGCCTTATGCCAACCAAGACTTCTACTGGGACATGAAATAATCCCGTCGATTTTCGTCAAACCTGGGAATGGTTCTCTTCCCAGGTTTTGTCTTCTTCATTTTGCTTCAATCCCCCTTGTCATCCGGTTATGGATTTCCTGCACAAAGTAAGAAGCCACCTGCGGCGCCAGCGTACCCGGCCCGAACCCGGCGTCATAGCCTAATTCCAGCGCCAGTTCATGAGTGATGCGCGGACCTCCGCAGATCAGGATAAACCGATCCCGCAATCCTTCCGCTTCGACCAGCTCCACCAACTCGGTCAGGTTGGTGATATGGACCCCCTTTTGCGTGACAATCTGCGATACGAGCAACACATCGGCATTTAACTCCAGCGCTTTTTCCAGCAGCACCTCATTTTCCACCTGGCTGCCGAGGTTATAGGCGTCGATTTCAGGATATCGCTCCAGTCCGTATTCCCCGTTATACCCTTTCATGTTCATGATGGCATCGATACCGACCGTATGGGCATCGGTACCCGTACAGGCTCCGACCACCACGATTTTGCGCCCGATCCGCTCCTTGATGAACCGATTGATTTCGTAAAAGTCCATTACCTCGCTTTTCACCTTTGCCACCTTAATCGATGTGAAATCGATGTGATGCCGGCATTTGCCATAAACGATGAAAAAGGTGTATCCCTCGCCCAAATCCTTCATATGGTAGACCTGAGGTTCATCCAGCCCCATTTTGGCGGTGAGCCGGCGGGCAGCTTCCCTCGCCTCTTCGCCACAGGGAACGGGCAGGGTGAAGCTCAGCTGCACCGCACCGTCGTCCAGTGTATCCCCGTAAGGTTTAACCCGTGTAAAATCCACGCTCATCACGATCCCCCTCCCTTGCCTGCAAACCGAGCCGCGCTCTCAGTTCCTCTTCAAACGGATTGAAATAACCCTCCGCCTTTTCGAGTACACCGGCCAGCCCTTTCCCACCGGTAAAAGAGCGCTTCACATCGGCGAACATGCCTTGTTCCAAAGCAGAGAACAACCCGATCTCCTTCACTTCCTCCAGCATTTTCGCCGCCTTGTACAGCACCTCCTGCGCCCGCCGTTCCAATCTCCCCCCCTGGCTTAAAGAGAATCTCCTCGCCGAGATGGCGGGCGTTATGAAAGATATATTGCGCATTTTCTATCGCCAGCTGCCGGTCGTGGATGTGCGGGGTGTGCATCGCTTCGGTCATCATTCCGAGCAACTGGACTCCCTGCCCGGTCATAATGCTGACCAGGTTGAACAACGCATCCCGAATATGCCCTTTAAAAATATTTCCGGTCATATGCTTGGTCGGGGGCATATATTTCAGCGGGGCGTCGGGGAAAATCTGGCGGGCCATCTGCGCCTGCGCCAGCTCCATGAGAAAGCCGTCCTCCAGATCGGGGTTCATCTCAAAGGCATGACCCAATCCCATCTGCTCCGGAGGCAGTCCGGACAAAAGCGCCAGTTGCTCATTGATAAACTGGGAAGCAAGTACCGTATGCGCCGCTTCGACCGCATCGGCCGTAGTCAGGTAATTGTCTTCCCCGGTATTGATCATGATGCCGGCATAACTGTTGATCATTCGTGAAAAAGCCTGATCAATCAACGTCCGCTGCATATTGATATCGCGGAACAAAATCCCGTATAGGGCATCGTTCAGCATCACATCCAGCCGCTCCATCGCTCCCATCGCGGCGATCTCCGGCATGCACAGCCCGGAGCAGTAATTGCACAAACGGATATAACGGCCCACTTCCTCGCCAACTTCATCGAGCGCCTGGCGCATGATGCGGAAATTTTCCTGGGTGGCATACGTACCGCCGTACCCTTCTCTGGTCGGGCCATACGGAACATAATCGAGCAAACTCTGCCCCGTGCTGCGAATGACGGCAATAATATCCGCTCCCTGCCTTGCCGCGGAACGCCCTCGCACCACGTCCTCATAAATGTCGCCGGTGGCCACGATCACATAGAGATACGGCTTTTTCCCTTCTCCCAGCCGCCGGATCAGCTGATCCCGTTTCAAGCGGTTGTTCCGAATCCGGTCGAGGCATTGCTGCGCCAGCTGCCTTGCAGCGTCCCTGATCCGGGCCGGTTCCGACTGCCCGATCGCCGTCAGGTCCAGGGAACCGCATGCCACTTTTTCCGCCACGTCACACGGGGACAGACCCAACTGGAGCGAGGCATTCACCACCCATCCGGACGCCCCCAGCTCCAACACTCCCTTTTCGAGCAGGTGATCAACCACGACATTGGGCAAGGGGACACCGTCGGCATCCACCCCGTCGATTCCCATTAAACGGAGATTGGTGCGTTCCACGGCTACCGTCGTCCGCCGGGCGATAAAATTGTCAACGCTGGAAGCGATCGCCGCCGCCGCTTCCCTCGCCCTGCTGATCAGAACCGGGTCGAGTCTCAATTTTTCTTCCACCCGGACTCCTCCTCCTTTCGCAAACCACTCTTCGCTTCTTCGACGATTGCGGGATCAAGCCCCAAACGTTCAGCAATCCACAGCGCCTCATGCGGAATGGTTTCACCAGGCTTCAGCGGGAGCAAACGATAGTCCATTCCCACGGCGATTGCCTGTTGCAGATCTTCCGGCAAAAGGCTCCCCTGCTGCTCCCGTGACCGTGAAAAACCGGCCACGCGGTAACCGCGAACCCCTTTGACTTCAAGCACTTCCTGATAATGGGTCACGTGAACGCTCCACAACCGGCGCCGGGTAAAATGTCCGGCAATCGCCCGCGCTAGGGCCGCTCCTTCTGCCGGATTGGTTCCTCTTCCGATTTCGTCCAACAGCAGAAGTCCGCCGTCTCCCAAGTCCATACTGTCCCGCAGGCGCGCAATCTCCGAGCCAAAACTGCTTAAACCGGCCTCTGCGTCCTGCAAATCTCCAATGATTCCCCTGACCCAGGCGAACAGGGGGAGTTTGCAGGAAGCAGCCGGCACAAAAAAACCATACTGTGAAAGAAGGGCAATCATCCCCATCGTTTTCAGAGCTGCCGTCTTTCCTCCCATATTGGCCCCGATCACCACGGTCGTCCCCTGGTGCAGTACACAGTCAATCGGAGTGCATTCCTTCCCCTCCGCTTCAAGCATGCGAGCCATCCACGGGTGAAAACCGCCACGGATCTCCATCCGGTGCGGGTCGTGAACAGGCTTCGTCCCCCGCCAGGTTTCCGCGGCACGGATTCGCGCCAACTGCAAATCAAAATGAGCCACCCGGTTGATCCAGTCTTCCAGTTTTGGCGCATAGGGAAGAAAAAACGCAGTCAAACGTTCAAGGATCTCCCGTTCCAACGCTTCCACGCGCATCGTCAATTCCCCGACTTCCCTGGATTCCTGCTCCGGTTCAGCCAAGTGATAGACGGCATCATAGACTGTTTCCCGTACCCGGATCAGCTCTGCCTCCTCCCGCAACGCCAGATCGAGGGGGGAACCGCGTTCGACGACCCATTCCCCCAGGCGGTTGCGGCGAAGGGAATAGCGAGTTTCCAGATCGACCGCTTTCTGTTCCTTCCTTTTCTCCCGTTCCCGCTCGTATTTTTTCAAGAGCTTCCGGTTTGCGGCCAGCGCCGGGTCGTACGCATCATCAATCCAAAATGAAGGAACGAGCGGACCGCCCGGATTGAGCGCGCGCAATAGCGTGTGCACATCCCGCCTGTCCGCATCGGACAATAAGCATAAAGGAGGCAATAAGTCCGAAAGCCGAAACAAGTGCCAGAGGAAAACCTTCATATGAAACCATTCCGTCAACTGAAGCGCTCGTCCCTGTTTCAATTTCGCAACGATGGGATCGGGATCCGGCATCCGGGCCAGGTGAAGCAGCACCTGATTGCGCTCCTTTGACCCGTCGGGCAGAAGGCGCTGCCATTCAGCCTGCTCGGCCAAAGAACGTTGCCACGCTTCTTCCTCACCGGGCAAAAACGGTTTCAGCTCGCGCCATGTCTCTCTGCCCATCGGAGTGACCGGCTGAAAGACATTCAGGCATTCGTTCAAGTGCAAAACACGCATTGTCTCTTTATCGCAAAACATCTTCCCATCCCCCTTCAAGCAAGGGATCGCGTACAACATCAAACACCGGGAGCGGGGCGGCGACTGCAGCGATTCGCTCTTTCATTTCCGAAGGAGGAAACGCGTACCCGTCGGGGGAAACCGGGTTCACGGCCACCCCCAGGAGCCGGGTGGGATAAACCACTTCCACCGCCCCGCCCCACTGCAAAAAACGGCGCAACATGCTGTGTGTAAAAAAGCAATGCGTGGCATCCGGCACGATCAAGCGCGCCTTCACCCCTTCTTCCATCAGCATGCGGAGCATTCGGTCTGTCAGTGAGCCGGGGATGATGAGCACTTCCCAATTTTTGCTTGAAAATGCCTCTCTCTTTTCTTTCCATTCCAATAAGGTGGAGAAGGGGAGCGGTTCTCCCATGCCTTGAACCACACCGATCACTTTCTTTTCCGTTTGCGCCTGTTCATGAAAAAAACGATCGGCGGACGGAGCAGCAGGCAGGCGGAGAATGGCCAGCAATTCGGCCGCCTTTTTCACCACCTGCGGCAGACTCCGGTGCAAACAGGCCCCGACGACGAGGATCACGGCATCGCTGATGAGCGGGCTGGAAAGAGACTTGCGGTCATAGGCCCCATCGACCAAGACCAGTTCCGCACCCGCCCCCTTCAGTTTGCGGATGGCTGCCTGCACTTGTCCGGTGCCGGGGATCCCGGCCAGTTTGATCCGGCTGCCCCGCCGCGCCTTGCCGAGCAAAATCTCCCCCATCGCCGATTGGAAACCGCAGGAGCCGATCATTTCAAAACTGCCGGGATAAAGGTTAAAGCATGAAGCAGCCGACACAACCAACATCCCCTCATCACAGCGAATGGCCGGCTTTTCTCTCCCGCTCCATGCGTCACGTTCCTCTCCGTCGACACCGATGCTCAGCACTCCCAGGCGCTTTCGCCGGGACAACTGCCGGATGAGACTGTTTAGAACCGTTGTTTTTCCGGCGTTTTTGGACATTCCGATAATCGCGACGGTTTCCGGTCTCTTCATCGTTTTGCGACGTCTCCTGCTATTGCTTCAGCTTTTCCTTATCTGCTTCCAGTCCGGCGCGACGGTCTTCCCTGGACAACTGTTTCGGTTCAAGATTGATCCGCTGATCGCTCATCAATGCGGCAATCCCTGTCTGGCTGCCGGCTGCCTGACAGTACTCGCAATGCTCGGGATCATGCGGCTTGTATTGGCTCGGTTCCGGATAGCTGGTAATCACTCCTTCAAAGTTGCGCAAAACGGTTTTGGACGGGCTTTGCGAAATGAGATAGTTGGGGCTGAGCGGAATTTTCCCTCCTCCGCCGGGAGCATCGACGACAAAGGTCGGAACGGCATAGCCGGAAGTGTGACCGCGCAGATATTCGATAATCTCCAACCCTTTCGACACCGGTGTGCGGAAATGGCCGATTCCTTCTGACAAATCGCACTGGTAGATATAATAGGGGCGAACACGCACTTTCACCAGTTCATGCATCAGCTTTTTCATCACATGGGGACAATCATTGATGCCGGCCAGAATGACTGATTGATTTCCCAGCGGAACTCCGGCGTCAGCCAGCATCTCGCAGGCGCGTCTGGCCTCCGGAGTCAATTCCTTGGGATGGTTGAAATGGGTGTTGAGCCAGACGGGATGATATTTTCGCAAAATGTTGCACAGGTTTTCCGTAATCCGCTGGGGAAAGACCACCGGCGCCCTTGTTCCGATACGGATGATTTCCACATGGGGGATGGCCCGCAGGTTGCTGAGCAAATATTCGAGAATCCGGTCATTGACCAGGAGGCCGTCCCCGCCGGAGAGAAGCACATCCCTGACCGTCGGGGTGTTGCGGATATACTCTATACAGGCGTCCATCTGCTTCTTCGGGACACCCATCCCGATTTGCCCGGAGAAGCGGCGGCGTGTACAATAGCGACAGTACATCGAACATTGGTTGGTGATCAGAAACAGCACCCGGTCCGGATAGCGATGGGTCAGCCCCTTGACCGGGGAGTCCGTATCCTCCAACAGCGGATCTTCCATATCGTATCGAGTGCGAATCAGCTCGGAAGAGACGGGAACCGATTGCATGCGAATGGGATCCTTCGGGTCATCCGGATCCATGAGCAGCGCGTAGTACGGCGTGATGTTGAGCGGAATCGTCTGTTTGCTTATTCCGACACCTTCAATCTCTTCCGGGGTCAAATTGATCACCTTGCTCAGGTCATCCAGCGTGCGGATCGTGTGCGTCAATTGCCAGAGCCAGTCATTCCACTGCTCCTCCGTGACATCTTTCCACAGCTCAATCTCTTTCCAATCGCGTTTCACTTTGATCAAATCCCCCTTCTCTGATGATCCCGTCAGCAGCTTCCATACCTTTTCCGGAACAATTCAAGGAGCGGCGGGCACTCCCGAAGCGTTTGCAATGTCAACTTCGCATGTCCCGGAGCATAACCATTCCCGATCATCATCTGCACATCTTTGCCGATTCCTTCCGCTCCCAGCGCGGCAGTCGTAAAGCGGACAGCCATACTGAAGAAATAAATCGTTCCCCCGTCCCGTGTCGCCAGAATCGACGGCAGTTCCGTTCCGGGCACATTGACACAATTGAGCGTAAGGTCGGCCATTTCCCCAGCCGTTGCACCAGACACGGCCTCATAGACGGCGAGCGGATCAGTGGCATCCACCTCCAGCACCTGATGCGCCAATCCCAGCTGCCTGATTTCGGCGCAAGCTTCCGCCCGGGATTCCAATGCGATCACTTGCCCGTTTGTCCCCGCCTTTTTCCACGCCTGACAGAGGCTCAGCAACCCCGACTTCCCGCCTGCTCCCATCACCACAATCCGCTCCCGCCCCCGGATGAGTCGAGCTGTCTGCGCCGGAGCACCGGCAACATCCAAAGCCGCCAGGGCCACCGCTTCCGGGAGATCATCCGGCAGGATGGCAAAAGGACCGCTAGCAAAAAGAACCGCTTTGCCTTTCACATCGACTTGACCCGTCTCCAGATGAACCCGGTTAATCTGTTCAAGTTTGAGCGGTGTTAAGGTCAGGGAGACCAACGTCGCGATCTTCATCCCCGGCCGTACATGGCGATGCGGATAACGCGGCCCTGTTTTTTCCACTGTACCGATCAACATGCCGCCCGATCCGGTGACTGGATTTTGCATCTTTCCCCTTTCAGCCACAATCTCCAATATGCACTGTTTTATCTTGTTCACATCGTCGCGGCACTCTTCCCGCATCTGCATGAACGATGCGGAATCAATATTTAATCGTTCCACGGCGATCAGGAGCTCATTGTCATAAAGATCACTTTCGGCATCCAGTTTCCAGGCTGGTTGCGGCAAAACCCGCTCAGGCGCCAACACGCGGTGCAGTCCGTAAGGATGTCCTGTTTGACCGTCCAAAACCCCCATCCCCCTCCCGATGGATTCATTCACTATTCATGCAATAACCATGCCAATAACCAAATCCTGTTTCCGGCGGCCGTTCAGCGCACAAACAGAAAAAAAGTGCCCGGAATCGGGCACACCAAGAATATGGCATTTGCATGAGTGAAGAGGCACCAAGCAACAAATCTTCCGTCCGGGCGCTTGCCGCCTTGCAGGAAAGGAAACGCGGCCAATCTGTACCACCCCCCCCGAAGATTGAAATTCCATCCATTCACATTCAAGAAAATCGGGGGAAATCTCCGAACCGACATCAACCTTCGCGCTTTTTCAGTTTATATTGCAGGGTTTGCCTCGGAATTCCCAGCAGTTTGGCCGCTTTTAACACATTGCCTCCGGATTCTTCAAGCGCCAGGCAAATCAGCTTTTGTTCCAATTCGCCGAGCACTTCCCGCAAACTCTTGCCGTCAAGGCCTGGGAGCGGAAGCATCTCCTTTTTCTGTTTTTTCTGCATATGCGGGGGGAGGTGCTCCAGTTTCACTGCCTTCCCTTCTGCCAGATTTAGCGCGCCTTCCAGCGTGTGTTCCAATTCCCTGACATTCCCCGGCCAGTCATAGTGGAAAAAAGCTTCCATCACCTCATCAGCAATTTCCTCAACCGTTGTCGGCAATTGTCCTTTTAATTTTCTGAAAAAATAGTGCGTCAGGCATTCAATATCTTCTTTTCGTTCCCTGAGAGGAGGCAAATAGAGACCGACGACGTGGATCCGATGAAAGAGGTCGCGCCGCAAGCGCCCCTTTTCAATACTCTCCAGCGGGTCTTCATTGGTCGCGACGATGATGCGCACATCAACGGAATGAAACCGGGTTCCTCCCACCCTTCGCACTCCGCCGTCCTCCAGCACGCGCAGCAATTTTGCCTGCAAATCAATCGGCATCGCATGGATCTCATCCAAAAACAGGGTTCCCCCGTCTGCCAATTCAAACAAGCCCGGCCGGTCCTCAGCGCCGGTAAAAGCCCCTTTGGCCGTGCCGAACAAAATCCCTTCCAGCAGAGTGGACGGAATGGCGGCACAGTTTTGGGCAATAAAGGGGCGTCCCATTCTCGGCGAGTCACGGTGGATCGATTGTACAAACAGCTCTTTGCCCGTTCCCGTCTCCCCCACTACCAAAACAGGGGAATCCGTTCTGGCCGCCCGCTTTGCTTTTTCAATCTCCCTCAACATGAGTGAGTTTTGCGTCACGATCTGCTCAAAACAGTAGTACGCGCTCTCCTTCTGCGCCTTCCTGCTCCGTGGCTCGCGAATTCTTTCCTGCAGCTGAAGAACTTGCTCCGCCAGCTCTTTGATCTGGGTGATATCCTTGGAAATCTCAGCAGCTCCGACGATCTTTCCTTCAGAGCGAAGCGGAATGGTCCGGTTGATTGTGCTAATCTGTTTCCCTTTGCGATTCATATACGTCTGGTGCTGCTCGGCGATCGGTTCACCCGTTTTCAGGACTTTCAACAGTGTGCTCGTCTTTTTCGTCAGTGAAGGAAACGCATCCAATACATGCATCCCCATCACCTCTTTGATGGACAGTCCGTCCAACCGGGAGGCAACCCGATTGTAAAATACCGTGATTCCATCTGCATTGACGATATGGATTCCTTCATCCAGGCACTCCAAAAATTCATAGACGATTTCCCGGGTAAGATCAGGTTCATTCCTCATGGGCATCCATTTCACCTCGATCCGCGAGCTGCCAAAAAGTGATCAAATATGCCGAAATTTCGTCATTTTTATTATTGTATCGATTATCAGTCTCGTCTGTCCAGAAACGGGCAAAAACAAAAAAGAGCCGCTTGATGCGACTCCTTGTATATCTTTTCACAAAGCGCTCGACCTGTCTCTTTTTTCCTCGACCGACTTGGGAAGCGGCCCCCACATCTGCAACAGATTGTCGGTGGCATAAATCTTTCTCCCGTTTTCTCCCAGCCGGTAAAACATGATCTTGGCAATTCCCCAATCCGGCAGGTGTTGCTCAGGGATTGTTACAGTTACCGTTTTGGTCGTGTAACGTTGGTCTGGTTTATGTTTGATGTGAACGGAAATGCCCTGATCAACTCTTTGGGAACTGTAACTGTCGACGACGAAAAGGTCATAGTAAAAAGTGTCTTCCGGAAAATCGCCCACTTTCAGCGTCACTTTGTAATTCCCGTTGCTTCCTGATACCCGGATATCGCGAAAAGCCTCATTTTCCTCTCTGCTCTCTTTGGGCAGCTCCTTCCACCATTTATGGTCTCCATGCTCTTTCGGAATTTGCTTGCCCTGCTGCACGGCTTGTACGGGACTGCCGTTCGTCGGCTGATCACTCTCCAGATATCCTGCGCCAAATGCCTGGTAACCGAGAAACAGCAGGAGCACCCCGGATACCGCCGCGACGCCCCTGAGCCAATATTTCCTTCCCCGATGGGGCGGCTGCTTTATTTCCTGGGAAACCTGGGAAACGTAATCATGTTGCGGAGGATTAAATATCATGACGGCCTGCTGCAGCGCCTGTTTCATTTCCTGAGCTGTTTGATAGCGTTTTAACGGATCTTTCTCCAGTGCCTTCATTATCACCTGGCACAACTCTTCCGGAATTCGCGGATTAAGCTCCCGCGGATCAGGCACAGGGTCATGAATATGTTTGAGTGCAACGGAAATGGAACTTTCTCCGTCAAAAGGAACTGAGCCAGTCAGCATCTCATAAATCACAATCCCCAGCGAATAGAGATCGGAAGAAAAGTGGATCTCCCCGCCGGAAGCCTGCTCCGGAGAGAAATAATGCGCCGAGCCCATCACGTATCCTTTTTGCGTGATGGTGGAAGCGCGCGGAGTATAGGAAATTCCAAAGTCCGTCACCTTGTACAGCTCATCCGGGGAAACAAGAATATTATGCGGCTTGATATCACGATGAATAATTCCGTTTTTGTGTGCATGCGCCAAAGCATCACAGATTTGGGATGCGATCATCACCGTTTTTTCCGGTGTAAGCGTTCCTTCCTTTCGAATCACTTCTATGAGGGACGGCCCTTCTACACATTCCATCACCATGTAAAAGATGTCCCCTTCACGTCCGACATCATAAATACTTACTACATTAGCATGGGATAAACTGCCTGCAGCCTTGGCTTCACGAATGAACCGTCGCACAAAGTCGGGATCGTGCCCCAACGAGTCGTTCATCACTTTTACTGCCACAAACCGATCCAGAAGCAGATCTTTTGCCTTGTAGACTACAGCCATTCCTCCTCCACCCAACAGGTGAAGGATCTCGTATCTCCCTGCCAGCCTCATTCCTTCCATTTAACCATATCTCCTTGATTCATTGTTATCCTTCACACGCCAGTTCAGCGCAAATTGCTCTCAATCTGATTCAGACAAACGATGATCCACCGTACGTCTTTTTCTTTATATGGTGGATTTTGGGAAGAAAAATATTTCCCGGTACTCCTATTATCTGCTGAGTTCAGGCAACTGGATGTTACGTTTTTTTAAACATTTCACGCAAATAGCATTCCTTTTCATGGAATTTTCATAAATTATCACTGCTCATGATTTACGGCACAAACCGGCAGAAAAATCCGAGAAAACACAGCGGAAAATCGGGTATCTGTGCCCTTGATCGAATGCGGGAAGAACAGAATGCTGCCCCGCTGTCCCCCGCCCGCGCTGCCACATTCACGGAAAGGGATTGCGCCGCAGACGAAGGCCGTTTCCCCCGATGGCGCTTTAAAACCACCCCGGGAATAAAACACCTTTACTGGATAAATGCATTTCTATTTACTTTATTCGCAAGTCATCTTAATTTTAACGCTCGATATAAAAAAACAGCCGGTTTTTCACCGGCTGATTCTGCACTGATTAAACGTTGACCCGTCGGAACTCAGGATCCCGGAAAAGGGGACACAGAGGAAATTTTGGCATTCCGCACTTTTGCCGCCTTGCCGGAACCAAATGCCGGCAATTCCTTACATACGATCCGGCGCGCTGACCCCGATCAATTTCAATCCGTTGACAATCACTTGACGAATGCCGCTGAGCAATGCCAGGCGCGCTTCCGATTTTTCCACATCATCAGTGATCACGCGGTGAGCATTGTAATAACTGTGGAATTGTGTTGCCAGATCGTAGAGATAACGAACAACCCGGTGTGGTGCCAACTGCTTGGCCGCCGTGGCGATCTCACTGCCAAACTCGCCAAGCTTCTGCAACAAATCCAATTCCTGTTCCAGTTCCAACCGGGACAGGTGCTCCTGATCCCACTTCGCCGACAACCCTCTCTCCTCAGCCTGACGGAAGACACTGGCGATCCGCGCATGGGCATACTGCACATAGTAGACCGGGTTTTCATTGGACTTGGAAACAGCCAGATCTATATCAAAATCAAGATGGGAATCCGGGCTTCTCATCACAAAGAAGTAGCGGGCTGCATCCACTCCAACCTCGCTCATCAACTCTTCCAGCGTGACCGCTTTTCCGGTCCGCTTGGACATTTTCACCAGTTCGCCGCCCTGGTACAGCTTCACCATCTGGATGATAACCACATCCAACCGGTCCCGGTCATTCCCCAGAGCCTGCAATGCCGCTTTCATCCGGGCGATGTAGCCGTGATGGTCGGCTCCCCAGACGTTGATCATCCGGTTGAAACCCCGTTCCAGCTTATTGCGGTGATAAGCGATATCCGGCGTCAAATAAGTATAGGAACCGTCCGACTTGACCAGAACGCGATCCTTGTCGTCTCCGAAAGCGGTGGAGCGCAGCCAGAGGGCCCCGTCCTGTTCGTAGGTATAACCTTTTTCCTTCAGCTCCGTCAATGTTTTCTCAATGGCTCCGGACTGATACAGGGACTGTTCGCTGAACCATACATCAAATTCGACCCGGTAATCACGCAAATCATCCTTGATCTTCTCAAGCAGCTTCTTTTTCCCGTATTCCTTGAGGAACTGAAGCCGCTCTTCCCGATCCATCCCGAGCAAACGCTCTCCCTCTTGTTGGATCAGCTCCTCGGCGATCGCAATCATTTCCTCGCCGCGATAACCGTCCTCAGGGAACTCGATCTCTTTTCCCAAGCCTTCAAAATAACGGGCTTCAATGGACTGGGCCATCATGTTCATCTGATTGCCGGCGTCGTTGATGTAATATTCGCGCGTCACCTCATACCCGGCGGCCTCGAGAATGTTGGACAGGGCATCGCCGACGGCCGACCCGCGGGCATGTCCGAGATGGAGCTTTCCTGTGGGGTTGGCACTGCAAAACTCCACGTTGACCTTCTCACCCTGACCGCTGTCCGAGCGTCCGTATGCATCTCCGGACCGTTTGATTTCCACAAGCACATCGGTCAGGAAGGAACGATCCAAAAAGAAATTGATAAAACCGGGCCCGGCAATTTGAATGTCGCGAACGCCCACTTGTTCGCGGTCAATCCCGGCAACGATCTTTTGCGCGATCTCTCTGGGGTTTTTGCGGGCAATCCTCGTCAGTTGCATGGCAATGTTGGTAGCCCAGTCGCCATGTTCCTTTTCCCGCGGCACTTCCAGCACGATCTCCGGAATGTCCGTTTCCTTTACCAAATCGGCGGCGATGACCGCCCGCTCGATTTCCTGTTTCAACTCCTCTTTCTTTCTCTCAAGCGGATTCATTTCCCAGCCTCCATCCACTTCAAACTTAATTGGTATTGGCCCAGATCCTGGCTCCCCATATGAAGCAAAAAGGTGAAGCGAATCCGGCCTTCCTTTCCGGACCAGTCACGCTCATACACCAATGTGGTCACTTCCATCTCCGTCTTACCCGCCGGAGTATGAACCACGCTCTCCATGGTTTTCCCAGGGGCATAGGTCTGCCTGTACGAAACAGGTCCTTGGCGCGCGATCGTGATTTTCTCCGGGAATGAACGAACCGATGTCCGCACTTCATCAGGCTTTCCTTCATTTTCGGTATAACGGAGAATCCATTCCTCTTCCTTCATTTGAAAACGGCCGTCCAATTCCTGCTCGATGACTTCCTTCTCTTCTCCCGGCTGTTCAATGGTCGACTCGATGAAAATCTTTACTGGAATCAAACCGTCCGCCCCTTTCAACCTAATAAATGTATCTTAACACTGGTTTTTATGCTTTGCCAATAAAGCTGACCCGTTCTTCCTCCAATATTTTGAAAATCATCCGTCAGAAAAAAGCTTCCCTCCGCAGATCGGGAGGGAAGAATGAGGTTTCTTCAGCTTGCTGACAAAGACCTGAAGAGTCATCCGTCGGGTCTCGGCGCCCGGCCTCATGCTTGGCAAAGGCCGCTGCATAAAGCATTCAACCCTTTTCGCTCCAGTTTGTCAACAGCCTCAGAATGGGCAGGGATTTATTTCACAAAGCCGAGCAACATTTCGCGAATGAGTTTGGCAGCCAAAACCGGGGTCTGCTCACTGTGATCATAAGCCGGCGCCACTTCCACCAAATCTGCACCGACCACTTTCACGCCGGATCTGGCGATCAGGTGGATGGCTTCCAGCATTTCTTTGCTCGTAATCCCGCCAGGCTCGGGCGTTCCGGTTCCCGGAGCATGGGCCGGGTCGACGGCGTCGATATCAATCGTCACATAAACCGGACGTCCTTTCAGTTCCGGCAGGCATCTCTTCAAAGGCTCCACCACGTCAAATGGATGAAAATGAATATTCGCCTCTTTGGCGAACAGCACCTCCTCCTTGGTCATCGAGCGAATCCCGAATTGATATAAATTGGGACCCCCGATCAATTCGGCGATTTTACGAAGCGGGGTGGCGTGAGAGAGCGGCTCTCCTTCATAATCCGTGCGCAAATCAGCATGTGCGTCAATATGGATGACAGCCAGGTCAGGATAATCCTTGAAAACTTCCCGCACAACAGGCCAGGTGACCAGATGCTCGCCCCCCAAGCCGATCGTCATTTTCCGCAAATCGAGCACCTTGCGCACAAAATCGGCAATCTGCTGCAAGCTCCTTTCGGGATTGCCAAAGGCCAGCGGGATATCCCCTGCATCATAAAAGGTGATTTCCGAAAGCTCCCGTTCCAGGTAGTGGCTGTATTCCTCGTGCACCAGGGAAGCCTCGCGGATGCGTGCCGGACCGAACCTGGAACCGGGGCGGAAGCTGACCGTCCAATCCATCGGCATCCCGTAAATGATCGCTTGAGCAGCCTCAAGGTCCGTACTTGCCCCGATGAACACATTTCCCGAGTATTTCTCTTCAAAGCGCATCCTATTTCACCTCGTCCGTCAGCAGTTCCTGTACGAAAGCGGGAAGTTCAAACAAGGCTTTATGCATTTCCGGACGATAATAGCGGGTATCGAATTTGGACAGTTCCGCTTCGTTGACATGAAGGGGATCATATTTTTTCGATCCGATCGTAAAACTCCACAAGCCGCTCGGGTAGGTGGGGATGCTTGCCGTGTACAGGCGCGCCACCGGGAATGTATTTGAAATGTCACGGTAAACCTGGCGGATCAAATCGCGGTTAAACCACGGCGATTCCGTTTGCGCCACCATGATCCCATCGTCCTTCAGTGCTTCGTAAATCCCTTCGTAAAAGGGCTTTTGAAACAAACCGACAGCCGGCCCCACCGGTTCGGTCGAATCGACGATAATCACGTCATACCTGCCTTTATTTTCGGCAATGTGGCGAATTCCGTCCGTTACTTGCACATCGACGCGGGGGTCATCCAATTTCCCGGCGATTTGCGGGAAGTATGTTTTTGATGCTTCGATCACCTTTTTGTCGATCTCTGCCAACACCGCACGGGTGACAGACGGGTAACGCAAGATTTCACGAATCACGCCGCCATCGCCTCCGCCGACCACAAGAACTTCCTTGGGATCAGGATGCGTATTCATCGCGACATGGGTAATCATCTCATGGTACACGAATTCATCGCGATCCGTCGTCATCACCATGCCATCAAGCACCAGCATATTTCCGAATTCCGCTGTTTCAATCACATCCAGAGTTTGAAACTCGGACTGATCATGATAGAGCGTCCTTTTGATTTTCGTCGTAATCCCGTGATTTTTCGTTTGTTTTTCTGTATACCAAAGCTCCATATCCATCTGTCATTTCTCCTTTCAAGGCCGAAAACCGGGGCCATTCCGCATTTCCCCGGATACTCTTACTAAGAATAATGCATGTCCATTTCGCAGACAATCGCTTTTCGCCCCGCCACAAAAAATTTTATAATCATTTTTTTAGCGACTGTTATCCAAACCATGTATTCTGCCGCTAAATTCCGCTTTTCTTTCTCCAGGTATATTCTTCCTGCGGCTTTCGCATAATATTCTTACCTTTAGACTTGGAAGGAACTTCCGGAAAAGGAGCAGAACCATGGGCGATAACAAAGCAGCCACTCATCCCCATACCCTTAACCAGTTCTTTCTCTGGCGTCTGGTCAGACGGACACGTCAAGTGATGCGCCTGCTCTTCTTCTCTCTCCTGATCAGCTCCCTTGCCTTCATCATTCTCCTGCTCTATCTGAAAGCGCGCCCCTTGCCCTCACCCGAGGTATATAACATCTCCACCCTCTACGATGATGAGGGAAATTATCTCGGGCAACTGGATCACAATGAGCCGCGCGATCCCGTCCATTTAAATGAAGTGCCCAAGGCCCTGATCAATGCGACACTGGCCGCGGAGGATAAAAACTTCTATTCCCATCACGGCTTCTCCCTGAGCGGAATAGCCCGCGCCACACTGGCCAACATCAAGGCGGGGCACGTCGTGCAAGGAGCCAGCACCATCACCCAGCAATTGGCGAGAAATCTCTATCTCACCCATGACCGGACGTGGACGCGAAAACTGAAGGAAGCCATTCTGACCGCGCAATTGGAACTCCATTTTTCCAAAGATGAGATCCTGGAGATGTATCTCAATGAGATTTACTACGGTCACGGAGCCTATGGAATTGGCCAGGCGGCCAAGTACTATTTCAACAAAAAGGTGCAGGACTTGAATTTGGCGGAGTGCGCACTGCTGGCCGGAATTCCGCGCGGACCCTATTTATATTCGCCTTATCATCATCTGGGCCGGGCGATTGCGCGCGAACACCACATCCTCGACCTGATGGCAAAAAACCGCATGATCACCGCCGAAGCTGCGCGGGAAGCAAAAAAGCAAACGCTCACTTTTGCGCCAAGGACCCATCCCAAACAGATGAAAGCCGAGTATTTTCGCGATTATATCGTTCAAACGCTGGTCACGCGGTACGGGCTGGATGAAGCGACGGTGCGCCACGGCGGACTCAAAATATATACCACCCTTAACGCGCAAATGCAACAGGCGGCGGAACAATCGGTAAGCCGCTATACCAAAAAGGTGGACGGGCTCCAGAGCGCCTTGATCTCGGTTGATCCCCACACCGGTGAAATCAAGGCGATGGTCGGAGGCAAAGATTACTCATCCTCTCAGTTCAACCGCGCCTTCGCCCGCCGGCAACCCGGTTCTTCTTTTAAGCCGATTCTCTATTTAAGCGCCTTGGAAAACGGATTTACGCCGCTGACCCGGATCATGAGCAAGCCGACCGCTTTTCTTTTTCATGGACAAGAATACCGACCCTCCAATTTCCGCGGCCACTATGCCAACCGGCCGATCACGCTGCGTGAGGCAATCGCCCGCTCGGATAATATCTATGCAGTGAGCACACTAATGAAAATCGGTTTACAAAAGGAAATCGACATGGCCCGCCGGCTCGGCATCCGGGCCACGCTGAAGCCGACGCCCTCCCTGGCACTGGGCAGTTATGCCGTCACTCCTTTTGAAATGGCCGAGGCCTATGCGACGATCGCTTCCGGCGGAATCCACCATCCGCTCACCGGAATCAAAAAGGTGCTTGATCCGTTTGGACGCCCCTTGGTTCAAGAGGAGAGCAAACCGGTCCGGGTAGCCTCTCCCGCCCACGCCTTCGTCTTGACCAAGCTGATGGAAAGCGTGTTTTCTCCGGGTGGAACCGGCGGACGCGTGCACCAGATTTTTTCACGGGCCGCCGCCGGCAAAACGGGAACGACCGATTGGGACGGCTGGCTCTCCGGATTTACCCCGGATCTGGAGACTACAGTGTGGGTCGGCTATGACCATGACAAAGAACTGCCACATGATCAGGCGCATTTAAGCCAATATATCTGGGCGGATTACATGAAACAGGCCACCCGGTTTCAGCCGGCAAAAATCTTCCCAATTCCCCAGGGGGTAACGAGTGTTTATGTCGATTTGGATACGGGCTATGTGGCCACACCGGAATGCAGGCACACCCGCCTGGAGTATTTTGTCAAAGGTACGGAACCAACAGAAGTCTGTCCCGTCCATCGAACAAAAACCGGTTCTTCTCCTGAACAACCCTCTTTGTTGAAACGGGTGCTCGACTGGCTGAAAAGCTTTTAAAGTGACACAAACGGACATTTCCTGTCTCCCCAGCCGCGGGTCAAGCCCGGGCAAACCGGGAAAAATCGAGGCCTCACCCCCGACAGGCAAAGGCGGGATCGCGAAAACGCCCGACCATCCAATAACTACTGGATGTCGGGCGTTTTTTCAGCATTCATCGCTGCCGCCAATCTTCCCTTCACCGTCTGCCCAGATTCCATCATTCAAAATGGTAATCATCCCGGCAGACTCCAATTCCTTCATCACCTGAGCCATATTGCTGCGCCGGGATTCCGGCAGAAACGCAACAAAACGGTTTAATTCTTGCTCGGAAACATTGGCGCGAAAATGAACCCCGCCATGGCGGGCGAAATGGTCCTGTGATCCGATATGATGATCAGCCATTTTCTTAAGCCCTCCTTTAACCCTTAGAATGAGCCAAAGAAAAGGCAAATACTCAGGAAAAAGAAAAAGCGGACCGATGGGATCCGCCAATTTGGTGTCCTAGCAAAAGATTCCGAAACCACATAATTAAGTGTACATTTGCAATTGAGAGCCGACAATGCTGAAATCCATTTGTTCACAAACCGTTCACTTTTAAAAACTTCGGTTGGAACCCCTTTTCACAATGGCACTCACGACAACTTTTCTTTCAGTTCATCCGGGCTGTTTTTCCACATCTCTTCATTATGGTTGACCAAAAAATCCCTCAGCACCGCTTTTTCCTGTTTCCCCAGCTCATCGACACGGATTCTCCGTTTCAACGCATCGTCCATGCGGTTCACGTGGAAGGGCAGGTTTTTCCACCCGATCCGTTTTTCTTTATTGATCCTCATCGGACAGGCGGCCACTCCTGCATAAAAAGGCCCGCTTTCATTGCGGTCGACGGCCACCCACACAACCCAGTAATCTTCACCATCAGGAACCTCATCCTGATGGGGGGTAAACTTAATCCCTCGTTCCACCGCGCTTTTGGCGTGAATCAGGCCGAGGTCGATTTTCGCTTGTTCCCCGGTCAGCAAGATAGAGGAAAGATTGCTTATGTTCAGCGTTCCGGTGTAGTAAGTGCCATGGGTGGTCGATTTATTGCTGATAATGTTGAATTGCGCATTTTTCTTTTGGTTGGCCATTTTTTCCCTCCTCGCTCATCATTTTACCGCACGCCGGGGCTTCGGCGCAAAAACCGTTTCCTCATAGAGGTAAAAATCCGCTTCCTCCCCGCTCTCCGGCGGATCAGCCGGAACCTGCTTCACCACCATGTGCACCTTTTGCTCCTGCCCGCTTCCTTGCCGTACGGCCTCTTCTTTCATTTTTTCTTCCACTCTCTTTTCCGCCCGGGCCATGATCTCGGCCACTTTCTCTTCAACGGAACGGCGGTCCTTTTTGCGCGGAAAAATGTCTTGCAGGGGGAGTTCTTCCTCCATAACCTTCCCTTTTCCGGCCATCAATTCTTTCTTATACTTTTTCCAGTCCGTGGTTTTTTCATGTTTCGGCTGCTCATCTGCATGCACCTCGTCTGCTTCACAGTTGCTCCCAGCGGAAGCCTGATGCCCGGTCCCATCGGTTTCCCGGCCCGCGCCTTCCTCACTCCGGTCAGGGACGGATACGCTCTCTTTCGCCTCCTCCCCCGCCTGCTCTGCTTCCGCGCTTCCGGCTTCGTCAGCGGCGATTGCGGCACTTCTCTCCTCCGGTTCCGGGAGAACTCCGCTCCCATCCGCGGCGGCAACATCTTTCTGAATTTGTTGATCCGCTGCCAGTGCCCGTGTTCTCATCCTGCCGGATCCGGCCTGGCTGAGCGGCAGATAAATATTGAAAGTCGTGCCGAGCCCGGGCTGGCTGTTGACGAAAATTTCCCCGCCATGCTCGGTAATGATCCGGTGGCAAATAGAAAGTCCCATCCCCGTTCCGTCTCCCTTGGTCGTAAAGAACGGATCAAAGATGCGGGTCATATGTTCCGGATGAATTCCATCGCCTGTATCTTTCACGGAAATATGGGCGTAATCGTTTTCACGCGCCCAGCTTACCTCCACAACTCCTTTGCTCGTCAAGGCCTCCAGCCCGTTCTGAATCAGGTTGATCATCACTTGTTTCAGCTGTTCCCCGTCCGCTTCAATCTCCATCTTGTACGGAGGGGCAACCTGTTTCAATTCATGCCCCATCAACAACGATTTCGGTTCGAGAAGGCTCAACACATCCCCCATCAACTGCTCCAGTTGAAAACGGGTAACCTGAACCGGTTTCACCTCACTAAGATTCAGAAACTGTTTGAGCAAATCATTAATCCGGTCGATTTCCGGCAAAATAATCGATTCCCATTTTTTCACCGCTTCCGACTCGGCGGCGGAAATTTGCACAAAGCCCCGAATCGATGTCAAAGGATTGCGGATCTCATGAGCCAGCCCGGCAGCCAGCTGACCCAGTGCCGACAGTTTTTCCAGATGCCGCCTGTGTTCCTCTTCTTTGTTGCGAATGCGGCGCTGTTTGAGCGTGAGCCGCTCTTCCGCGAGGCGGATCAACTGTCCTCCCGTTTTCGCCTCCTGCGGATAGGTGGCCGTCCCCAGGCAATAGTGCAGGTAGCCTTTTTCCACCTGGATCTCTTTCATGATGCAATCCACAGTCTCCAAAATCCGGCGCAGAACCTGGGAATCCCCCATCAACCCGATCGCGAATTGGTCACCGTCATAACGGGCCAGCTTTGCCGTTGCCGGCATATACTTCTTCAAAGCGTGGGCGATTCGCACCAAAATCCGGTCACCGACATCGATCCCTTCCCTCATGTTCACCTGCCGAAAGTCGGTCAAATCCAGACAGACCACGTGAAACGGCTGGTTTAGCAAATTGCGGGCCAGGCTGCGAATCACCTGTTGCTGAAACCCGTGGAAATTATATAATCCGGTCAAGGGGTCGCGCAGGTAGGTTTCCTCCAATTCCTTTTGAAAATCGCGCAGCCGCTTGTTGGACTCATTTTTCTGTTCAATCAGATAGCAGATCTTTTCCTTCTGTTTTTGCAATTCAAAATAAGCGGCCCTCACCTGCCCGCTCATCCACGCAACCCATACAAACAACAAAGAGTGACTGATCAGTTCGATCAGCATAAATTGATTCCAGACGGTAAAAGCGGAAACAGATAAATAACAAACCGTAAAGCAAAATGTGATCACATACGGGTGCTCTTCGGATGATCGGAACAGAACATAGCCCAGAACAATCAGGTAAACAGTCAAAATCGGAATGGTTTGCGTCAGGAGATCCAGCAACAAAATCGAACCCAGAACCGCCGACATGTATGTGTATAACGGAAAGCGTTCCAGCCATTTTTGATTGATAAAGAGCAAAAAGCATAAAAGGGCGGTTACCATTCCCACACAAATCCAGTGGACGGAAGGATATGTAGAAAATAATCGTTGGATGAATAAATAGAGAATCCCTTTTTTCGTGACAGCTTGAACGGTTAACACGGCGAATTCCACCCCCCGGCTCGTATTTTCAATATTTTCCATATTCCAACTCAATCATACAATCTTTGCTCATATTCTGGATGATTTCTTCCACTTATAAATAAAATAATCCTCCTCTCCTCCCCTCCTTCGACAAAACCTCACAAAATTCGCGAAGTTCCGATCCATATAAAATAGGAGTCCGCTCCCCACCATTACGGACTCCCTCTCATTCCAATCGCCGATTAATCCAATCCACGGTGTCTCCTCATTCACTTGTGATCCACCCGGTCAAGCACCGGATCACCTCGCTGTGATCGCCCCGCTTCTCTCGGGTGAAGCATCAACCGAGATAATTGACCAAATGGTTAAATCCCTTTGCCGCCTTTTCCTTGTTCTCGCTCTCGTCTTCCGCTGCGTGTTTGGATATTTTCTCCCAATTGGTGTAAGGCTCTTCCAGAGAAACGTGTTCCCGCTTGAGCAGAGTCAGCTTTTGCGACTCTTCCGAATAGGGATAGTATAATCCTTGCGCTTCATGCGCCTCCTTCACTCCATAGGGAGCTTGTCCCATCATCCGTGGCGGAAAGTGAGGTTGATCATTGAGCAGTGTATGAACAACCGTCTCCTTCAGGATATTTTTGATTTCCTCACTCCGATACCCGCTTTCCAGGCTTTTGATCCATTGGTAAACCGGTCCGTCCTCGGGTGTGAACGTCACGTTGCGCTGGGTCGGGACATACTCGCTCCGCTTCTGGATCTGCTCCTTCAACATCCTTGAATCACAGATGGACTGCAGCGGAAAGTAGTTGCTGCGCAGATAGGATTGGATGCAATATTTTACCAACATCGGGAATTGGCCTTTTGGAAGGATCTCATACCAGTAACGCACCAACCGATCTTTTTTCCCGAGATAAACGCCTACCGTAATGGAAGACATGATAACACCTCCGACAGTTGTTAAAAAATTTTAAATACCTAGAATTAATATTAATAGTAACAAGTGATCTACAAATAAGTCAACGGGAATACTTTGTCGAATCCTGTTATATATTTGCGAAAACGAAAAAAACATGCTTAGTGCATGTACAAAATCTTCTTGCAACGGAAATTTATTGGTTAAATTTTTTTATTTTTTATGAAATAAACTCCTCTGATCAAACAATGAGACTGTGAATCTTTTTAATCCTGCGATACTGCGACCGGTCTTTCAAATCACGGAACATTTTGAAATCAGGCCTTGTATTTACCTCAAAAACCCAAATTTTAAGATCGCTGTCAATCCCTGCATCAATCCCTAGCTCTTTCAACCCCTTAAAACGAGCGTTTAATGTTTTAGCAATTTCTATAGAAAGATAATGTAATTCTTTATGCAAATTTTTCATCTCCGTCAGGTTGCCGTCCGTAATTTTTTGCAATGCTGTGTGCAGTTCGATCGGCATTCCTCCTTTGCAATGATTTGTCACGATTTTTCCCGGAGCCGCCACTTTGGCACAGACCCCCGTTATTTCCCAATACTTATGCGGCTTTTGCAAATTGATGCGAAGATCAAACGGTCGTCCCTCGATCCGGGCTAATTCAATTCCTTGTTGCATGATATATTTTTTGTCCGGACGAAATTTTCGCTCAATCCATGTGGAAATTTGTCGGATTGGCAATTTTTTTCGCTCATAAAGAGTTTCGCACTTGACGATTCCGCCCCCGAGTTTCGTCAACCGGATTGCCCCGGCGCCACCGCCGCCCTTATCCGGCTTGATAAAAACGGAGCCATGGTGTTCCAGCATTCGGTAAAGCCGGTCTTTCTGATACCAGTCTGTTTCAGGGAGATAAGGCCGTAGCCTTTCATTCGCGTATAAGACCGCTGTTTTGAGGGATTTGCTGGCGACTTGTTGATACGGGAGTTTACGGGTCGTTCGCACTCCTTCTCCCCTCCTTTATGATCGTCATATCTTATTCATCTCTCTTCTGCCACGCTCGTCGGCGAACGCCCAATTTTCGACGATTTTTCAAGGGAAAAGAGGTGTTAGAATAGATAATAATGAAACAGATTGTTGCAACGGCAAAAGCGTTTGTCTTCGACCCGTCCTTGTGGGACAATGGTCTTAACTTTTGCCGGCGCCCATCGGCATTCCGGCGCAACCGGCAATCTGTTTTCCGCCAAACGCCAATCCGGCACCTTTCGGTGAAGACTCATAGAAAACAAGTATTTCGGCACAAACCGGGAATGAAAGCCGAAGCAAACTCGAAAGAGCGCTGGGACCACTTAACTGGCCATCAGGAACGTGGGGAGATCAGGAGTCCCCAACGGCCTGACCTGAAACAAAATATCACCATCAAGCTGAAGGAGGGACTGCTTTGAGCGCCAAAATCTATGTCGTCGAGGACGAGCGGCCGATCGCCGATATCATCAAGTTCAATCTGGAAAAAGAGGGATACACCGTTGATTGTATCCACGACGGATTGGAAGCGATTGAAAAGGTGATGGATTCAGCACCCGATCTCATGCTGTTGGACCTGATGTTGCCCGGCGCGGATGGAATTGAAGTTTGTCGGCGCGTACGGCAACATTTTCAATTTCCGATCATCATGCTCACCGCGAAGGACTCCGAACTGGACAAGGTCCTCGGACTGGAGATGGGAGCCGATGATTATGTGACCAAACCCTTCAGCAATCGCGAACTGCTCGCGCGGATCAAGGCAAATCTGCGCCGCACCCAATCCACGGTTAAAGAAATGAGCAAAGCGGAGAAAGGAAGCGAGATCACCGTTGGCAACATCGTCATAGACCCCGGAAGTTTTGTGGTCACCAAAAAAGGGAAAACGGTCGACCTCACCCATCGAGAGTTTGAACTTCTGCTGTACCTGGCAAAACATGTGAATCAGGTGCAAACAAGAGAACATCTGTTACAATCGGTATGGGGTTATGATTATTTCGGGGATGTGCGCACCGTTGATGTCACCATCCGTCGTCTGCGCGAGAAAATCGAAGACGACCCCGGCGCTCCCAAATACATCATCACACGCCGGGGAATCGGGTACACCATGCGCGATCCCCATTCCGAACGTTAACCCGGGTGATCAAATGAAAAAGTGGCTTCAGCTGGCAAACAGTATACAATGGAAATTGGTTGTGATCTATCTCCTTTTGATCGTGATCGCCATGCAGCTGATCGGGGTCTATTTCTTCCGGCAATTGGAAAATTATCTGACCGACAGCCTGCGCGGACAGATCAGGAATAACGCGGTGGCGATTCAGCAGACGATTAAGGACGAGCTGGCCAAACCGGAAAATGACGAGCGAAACAAAACTATTTTGTATTGGCTGAATACACTGGTTCCCCGCACCTCCAAGATGACGGTGCAGGTGATCGACCAGAACAACTTTGTCATCGCCTCCACCTCATCCAAACAGAGCAAGATCAAACAGCCCTTCAACTTTCAGCTTCCGGCAAAAGGATCGGCTTCCTTCAAGCGGCGGGACCCGGCGACCAACAAAGATTTTCAGGTCTACATTCAGAGCATCAAGGGAGAAAACGGAAAAAACCTCGGGATGATTTATATTGAAGCCCCGCTTGACGGGACCTATGCCACGATTTTTGCCATCAGCAAGATCCTGCTCAAAATTACGGCCGTCGCCGTCGTCATCTCCAGTTTCCTCATTATTATTTTGGCCCGGACGATCACCTCCCCGGTCAAAGAGATTACGGAGCAGGCCACCATTATGGCAGCCGGCGACTTTAACCGTCAGGTGGATGTGCGCAGCAAGGATGAGATCGGGCAACTGGGAATCGCATTCAATCATCTGGCTTCCCATCTGCGCAATGCCCTGGCGGAAAAAGAAGAAGAAAAAGAAAAACTGGAGTCGGTGCTGGCCAATATGAGTGACGGAGTGATAGCCACCGACAGCAAGGGGAATATCATCGTCAAAAACGCGTGGGCGGAAAAGCTTCTGGAATGCCCGGTCAAGATCGGGGACAGCTTCAATCGCGTCCTTCCCTTATCCGAACCGATTCAATTTCCCCTGCGCGAAGAAAAGCAAACTTTTCTCGAACTGAACAGCGACGACCCGGAAGAGCTGACGATCCTGAAAATCACCCTTACCCCTGTCAAATTAAAAGGGGCGCACCAGACGGGGATGGTTGCCGTACTGGAGGATGTAACTGAACAGGAAAAACTGGACCGGCAGCGAAAAGACTTTGTCGCCAACGTTTCCCATGAATTGCGCACTCCCCTGACCACCATCAAAAGCTATCTCGAAGCGCTTGATGACGGGGCAATCAATGAACCGGAGCTGGCGACGCGATTTTTGAAAGTGACCCGGCAGGAAGCAGACAGGATGACCCGCTTGATTCAGGACTTGTTGCAGCTGTCCCGCCTGGACGCGCAAAAATCCAAGTTCGCCAAGAAACCGGTCTCTGTCGAGCTGATGCTCGAGGAAGCGGTTGACCGTTTTTCCTTCCAGTGCAAACAGAAAAATATCTCTCTTACGCTGTATATCCATGAACGGATTCCGCGCGTCTATGCCGATCCGGACAAATTGGATCAAGTGCTGGACAACCTTATTTCCAACGCGGTTAAATACACGCCTGACGGGGGTTCGGTTGCCGTCGTCGCACAAGAAAAAGCGGATGGCATGGTGGAAATCGGGGTGGCCGACACGGGTATCGGCATCCCGAAAAAAGATCTCGGCCGGATTTTTGAACGTTTTTACCGTGTGGACAAGGCCCGCTCCCGCAGCATGGGAGGAACGGGGCTCGGTTTATCGATCGCCCAGCAGATCGTCCACGGTCATCAGGGAGAGATTGAAATTGACAGTGTGTACAAGAAAGGGACGCTGGTATCCTTTACGCTGCCCCCGGTGAGTGGAGGGAACGTTCATGAGTGAAAAATGGATTGAACATGCCAAAACGGCCACCCTGGTCACGCTGGTCACCATCAGCCTGGTGTTGACCGGTTTCCTGTGGTTCAGTTCCCCTGGATACCAGACCAATCCACCCTTTACCAAATATGACCTTACCTATATTTACAGCGGTACGAAATACAATGATCGGGCAGCTCATCAGCTGGCTTCCCCCTATCAGGTGATTGTCCATGCCAACAACAAAATCTCCTGGTTATTGCCGGAAGGAAATACGTATGCCCGTCTGACCCAATTGCTGCAAAAGGCAAGCTTTGACAGCTTCACCACTGTCGCTCCCACCGCGGACATGTGGAAAACCCTGTTCACTCAGGCTCCCGGCGCAGAACTGGTCTTCCCGCGCGATATTTCCGTGCAATATGCGGATGCTTTTTTCGATGCTTCCCTGCTGCAAAAGTATCCGCTCAACGGGCTCGATTCGATCAGCCGCATCTGGTTTTTTTATAACCCGGCATCCAAGGAATCTTTTGTCTGGTTCATCTCGGCGCAGGATCAGCAAATCGTGCAGGCGAAAGTGGATTTGGGGGACAAGCACCTGGAAGATGAAATCGCCAGGAGCAGCATGACCAAATCCCCGCCGCTGACAGCGGTTTTTGCGGACGGCAAAGCCCCGTGGGAGCAAAAGAACCCATCCGGCCATGCGTTTTCCCGATTTTTTTATCTGCCGACCTCTTCGTTGCCGATGAACGAATGGAGCTTTAAACTGACATCGTTCGATATCAATGAGATGAAAAAGTGGCTGATCAAAGATCCGAGCGTCGAGCCGTTCGTCACCAATAAAAATGAAGATCTCTATATGAACAACAATGAGTTTCTCACCTACAACAAAAAAGGAAACTTTATGAGTTACAGCCAGACGCCTGACGACACAGAACCGGGGACTTCCAATCTCTACACCGATCTCGCCCATATCAACAACTTTGTGCAAAGGCATCACGGGTGGACCGGCAACTATCTGCTCGACGATGTGCGGAGCAATGATAACAATCAATATTCATTCCGCTTGCTGGTGAAAGGATATCCGGTTTACTGGTCGGCCAATGTCCCGATCAATCCTGATCAAATCCAATTACAGACCAACAACAACGAAGTGATTAAATATTACCGGTCGGTTTATATCCTGGGGAGCCCCGACCGGCAGAGGACGCTTTCCCTTCCGGGCAAAGCCGAACTTCTGCAAAGTCTTGCCGACAAGAAAATCAGCCTTTCAACCGTCGAGCAAATCTATCCCGGCTATCAGGCGGACGGAATCGCCGGCAAACAAGCTGTACTCAAACCAGTCTGGATTGTCATTACCACTTCAGGCAAACGCATGTTTATCAGTTCTCCATGATGCGGGGAGGATTCCCAAATGGATTGGAGTCGTGCCAAAACCATTTTTATCATCGCTTTTCTCATTCTCGACCTTTTTCTGGGGGCACAGCTCAGCCATACGATGCAGCAACAATCACAATTTGTGGAGGAGAATGATATTTCCGCACAACAGCTACAGCAATTGCTGAAACAGGCCAAAATCAAATTCGCGGTTAAAGCGCCGAGCCCCCCGGAGCAACTGGATACCTACAAAGCAACCATCACGGCGATGGACAACAGCTGGAACCGGGATGAAAAAGGAGGCTATATCAAAGAGTTCCGTAACCCCCTTTCCTATCGTAACCAGCATGAGCTGGAAGGGATTTTGCATAAAGAAATCCCTTTTTTCGGCGAATTTGATTACATGCCGGCCCTGTCCACCCCGTCAAAAAAGCTGGTTT
This sequence comes from Thermoactinomyces daqus, assembly GCF_000763315.1. Lineage (GTDB taxonomy): Bacteria > Bacillota > Bacilli > Thermoactinomycetales > Thermoactinomycetaceae > Thermoactinomyces_A > Thermoactinomyces_A daqus. The sequence goes on from NZ_JPST01000014.1 coordinate 164,072, forward strand.
ATTTGCAAATGGTGGGAAACCGTCCCATTTATGACGGAAAAATAGAGGTGAACCTTTCCGGTTCCCACCGGATTCACTCCATTCATGTAACCCGGTTTCAACTGGAAAAGGTGCAGGCGGTGCAGCTGGTTCCTTTCAATAATGTGCTCTACCGCTTTGTCACCGGGTGGAACAAGACGGACTTTACGATTAGCAGCGCCACTCTCGGCTATCAGGCCAAGGTTTATCCGGGAACGAGCGAAGATTACTGGTTAATCCCCTGCTGGTGTTTCCGGGTGGGGAACAGCCATCTCCTGGTGAATGCCACCAATCGCGGCGGCGATGAAGATGTGGAAACAGGGCCGGGGATCACAAAATAAAAAACAAAGGAACGAACAAGACGATGAAATTTAGCGTTCTGGCGAGTGGAAGTACAGGAAATGCCCTTTTTATCGAATCGGATAAAACGCGGATTTTGATCGATGCCGGATTGAGCGGCAAACAGCTGGAAGAGCGCATGAAAAAAATCGACATCGATCCGTCGACCATCGAAGCCATTTTTGTCACACACGAGCATATTGACCATGTGCGCGGATTAGGGGTGATGGCCCGGCGCCACCAGATCCCCGTCTATATGAATGAGGCGACGTGGCTGAGCCTTCCCTCAACCGTTGGCGAAATCCCGGAACCGTTGCAGAATGTGCTGGAAACCGGAGCGGCCCTTCAATTTCAGGACCTGACCATCGAGTCGATCCCCATCTCCCACGATGCGGCCGAACCGGTCGGCTACCAGATTCGCCAAGGCCGGGAATGCCTCGCCACCGTGACCGACCTGGGATATGTGAGCAAACGCATTGTCGACCAAGTAAACGGCGCTGACACGCTCATCTGGGAAAGCAATCATGATGTGGAAATGCTGCGCATGGGTTCTTATCCCTGGAATGTAAAGAGAAGGATTTTGAGCGACACCGGCCATTTATCCAATGAAGATGCCGGTGCGGCCCTGACCGAGATTCTGAAGGGCATCGGGGAAAACGTTTATCTGGCGCATTTGAGCCGTGATAATAACATGAGCGAACTGGCCCATCTGACGGTGAAAAACATATTGGAAGAAACGGGGATGAAAGTGGGACGCGATGTCCATCTGTGGCCGACATTTGACGACCGCCCCACTCCTCTCCGCGAAGTGCGCATAAAGGTAAAAGGGTAGCCCCCTGTTCCGGTTCCGGCAAGGGGCTGCCCTTTCCTTTCAGTAAAACGAATGTTCATCATTTTGGTTTGCACCTGGCTCTGCCTTCACCTCTGCATCAAGTCCCTTGACCAGTTCCGCAAATTCGTTTCTTTCTATCAGGCCTTTACCGATCAATAGTTCCAAAAGGGCCGTCAACAGCAAAGTCTGCTTGTAAAAATCCAGCTTCAGATCGGCCAATTGCGCCCCGAAATTCACTTCGTCACAGCGCTTATGAGGACTTACCGGCTTACCCGCTTTCGCGCGATTTTCTTCCATTTTCTCAACTCCCAAGCAAGCAACCGACGTATAGATATTTTCTACTATTCCCCTCCTTTTTCCTATTTTATGAGCTGATTTCCACCTGCAAAATATCAAACTCCGGCAGGCTCACGCGATGATTCCCCCGCTTTGCTGATCGAGAACCCCCTTCCGGTAATTTTTGCAAACAAAAAGCGGCCCCGAGGGAACGCCGGCCAAATGCTCAATTCCAATATGGTTTCAATCAAACGGAGACAAAGCCCGAATGGTTCGAGTTGCAATGAGACACAGACGGGGGGGAATTTTACCCAGTTTTTCATTGCAGTTTGAATCATCACCTTTTATGATTTCATTGAAAGCGGCCGGTTCTGCCTTTTCAGCAAACATTCAGCCAATCCTCAAGAAATGTTCAGTTCCTTTTAAGCAACCATTCAGCCGATCAGGATATGATGAGATTGTAAGCAAAATCGGCTGAATGCCCTCATCAAATATGAGGAGGGCGGAAAAATCTCCTCATGCCCAAGGTTAAAGACTTTACCAATTCGGGTATATTAAGGATGCAGGAGGGAATGAAATGGGATATTATGACGAATCGGACCACTATCCAAAAAGACGCCTCACCTCCCCGATCTGGACTGCTCTCATTTCAGCAATTATCGGCGGATTGGTCGTCTTGCTCTTAACCCCTTTCTTTATTTCAAGAGGGATTCTCTCTCTTCCGCCCACTTCTTACAACGGTGCAATCTCCGGACCAACCACAACGACGAGCGTCAAAGTGAACTCAGATATTACCAAGGCCGTCCAAAAAGTGGCGCCTGCAGTGGTCTCGGTTATCAACTACAACAGATCGGAAGACTTTTTTAACCCACAGGAAGTGGAGAAAGACACGGGTTCCGGCATCATTTTCCGAAAAGCAAACGGAAAAGCCCTGATCGTCACCAATTACCATGTGATTGCCGGCGGTGACCAGTTCAAAGTCGTCATTTCCGGATCAGACAACAAAAAAGAGGTCAACGCCAAACTGCTTGGCGGCGATCAACTGACCGACCTGGCAGTGTTGGAAATTCCGGACACCTATGTGACGGCTGTTGCCGAATTTGGCAACTCCGATACGCTCAAAGCGGGAGAACCTGCGATCGCGATCGGAAATCCGCTCGACCTCGGGCAATCGGTTACTGTCGGGGTGATCAGCTCTCCCAAACGCTCCATCAGCGTGGATGAAGTCAACACCACCGACGTCATTCAGACAGATGCAGCGATTAACCCCGGTAACAGCGGTGGTGCGCTGGTGAACATCGCCGGACAGGTTATCGGCATCAACCGGCTGAAAATCGCCGAATCAGGGGTGGAAGGGCTTGGATTTGCCATTCCGGTAAACGAAGCTCGCCCCATCATCGAACGGTTGATTCAATACGGACATATCTCCCGTCCATGGCTGGGTGTGGGACTGGTGGATCTTTCCACTTTGCCCGGTTACACCCTGGATCAGTTGAAGTTGCCTGATTCCGTAACGGAGGGAGTGGCCGTTGCCAAAGTGGAACCGGGAAGCCCGGCCGATGAAGCGGGTTTGCAACCGCGCGACGTAATTGTAGCGCTTGACGGCAAAGCGGTCAAAGATTCGTCCGGACTCCGCTCATATCTCTACCAAAACAAAAACGTCGGCGATAAAGTAACCATTACCTATTACCGTGACGGCCAAAAACAGACAGGGACGCTCGAACTGGGCGAAGCACCGCAAAACATATCACAATAGGGCTCCGTTATCGCGGAGCTTTTTCCATTTCCGTAAAAGTACAAGTTTGCCTGAACTGTCATCCCTGAGTTATCCTGAAAAAAGCACGCACATGATCCTTCCGTTTGTTTTGACTGGATTGTGGATAACTTATGAATAACTTTATATAATCATGGAGTGAAAACATGAACACAGAACACGTTTGGTACGCTTGTAATGAACATATCGACATTATTCTCGATGAAATTGTGGATGATACCTCACTCGCTCCTGAAATGGAACTTTATCGCGGAGATGACAACGAAGCAAAGTGCGGCTGGTGCGGGAACCGGCCTGCTTACCGTCTTTGGGTAAACCCCGGGGAATAAAAGGAGTTAAAGAATTTCCATGAAAATCGATGTGATAGCCGTTGGCAAACTAAAGGAAAAATATCTGCAACAGGCATGTGCTGAGTATCTGAAGCGGCTGAAGCCCTATGCGAAAGTGGAAGTGATCGAAGTAGCGGAAGAAAAGGCTTCCGATCCCGTCCATAAAACGGAAATGGAACAGATCGTCGCCAAAGAAGGGGAGCGGATCATGCGCCATCTCTCTCCGGACGCATACACGATCGCACTGGAAATTGAAGGCGAATCACTCTCTTCCCCAGCTTTTGCAAAGAAGCTCGACAAGCTGGCTACCTACGGAAAAAGCCATCTTCATTTCATCATCGGCGGTTCTTACGGTTTATCGCCACAAGTGACTGCATCCGCCGATCTGTCCTTATCCTTTTCATCCATGACCTTTCCCCATCAACTGATCCGCCTCTTTCTGCTGGAACAAATCTACCGGGCATTCAAGATCAATCGGGGAGAAACGTACCACAAGTGAACGGGACCTGTTAAAACGGCATAAAAAAGCACCGGCTGATGCAAAAAGGCCGGTGCTTTTTTATGAGTCAGAAGTTCTTTACGCATAGACAGGGCGAACCTGGATCGTTTGATCACGGTCCGGCCCTACCGAGAAAATCGCAATCGGAATACCTGTCAGTTGGGAAATCCGTTCTACATAGCGCTTGGTTTCTTCCGGAAGATCACTGTAGCTGCGAACCCCGGTAATATCCGTTTTCCATCCCGGAAGCTCCTCATAAATCGGTTTGCATTTTTTCAACAGGTTCAAATTGGCCGGATAATTTTCAATCCGCTTCCCTTCGCATTCATAAGCGACGCAGATTTTTACCGTATCCAGTCCGGTCAACACATCGAGCGAATTCAGGGAGAGACCGGTGATACCGCTTACCCGGCGGGCATGGCGCACCACGACGGAATCAAACCAGCCCACGCGTCGCGGCCGCCCGGTCGTCGTTCCGTACTCACGCCCAACCTCGCGAATTTGCTCCCCGATCTCGTTGAACAGTTCGGTCGGGAACGGGCCATCTCCCACCCGGGTGGTATAAGCTTTGGCCACGCCGATCACCTGGTGGATTTTCGTCGGGCCGACACCTGAACCGATGCAAACGCCTCCGGCTACCGGATTGGAAGAAGTCACAAAAGGATAGGTTCCTTGGTCGATATCCAGCATCACCCCTTGCGCTCCTTCAAACAGCACGCGTTTCCCTTGGTCAATCGCGTCATTTAAGACGACGGACGTGTCGGTCACATAGGGGCGGATTCGCTCGGCACAAGCGAGATACGTTTCATATACTTCTTCAAATTTGCACCCTTCGGTCTCGTACAGGCGATCCAAAATGCGGTTTTTCTCTTCAAGGTTCCGGGTCAGCTTTTCCTTGAATACTTCCGGATCAAGCAAGTCGCTGATGCGAATTCCTACCCGTGCAGCCTTGTCCATATAAGCCGGTCCGATTCCTTTCCCCGTCGTTCCGATCTTTCCGGCTCCCTTACTTTTTTCCTCAGCCAAATCCAATTTAATGTGATAGGGCATGATCACATGGGCGCGGTCGGAAATGCGGAGATTGTCCGCCTTTACGCCATGCTCTTCCAAGTAATCGAGCTCTTTTACCAGCGCCACCGGATTGATGACCATCCCATTGCCCAAAACACAGATCTTCTCTTTGTAGAAAATACCTGAGGGAATCATGTGCAGTTTGTATCGGGTTCCCCCAAACACGATGGTATGGCCGGCATTGTTTCCACCTTGGTAACGGGCAACCGCTTCTGCTTTTTCCGCCAGAAAATCAGTGATTTTTCCTTTGCCTTCATCTCCCCACTGGGTTCCTACCACTACGACCGTGGACATGATTCGTTCCTCCTAATAAGGATTAAAAACAATTCCCGAACATTTTTCACTCAACGAACTCATTTTAACAATTAAATACACATGAGTCAACGAAATACACGAACGTTATATTGACTTTCCGGCTTAATTATTCGACAAATTCCTTTTGCCGCAACTCAAGACTCAAAAATTTGTTGTAGTTCTTCAGAAAGAGCAGTTCCACTTTTCCTACCGGGCCGTTCCGCTGTTTCCCGATAATGAGTTCGGCAATATTTTTTTTCTCCGATTCCTCATTATAATAATCATCCCGGTATAAAAAGGCCACGACGTCAGCATCTTGTTCAATCGAACCCGATTCCCTGAGATCGGACAGCATCGGCCGCTTATCCTGTCTCTGTTCCACCGCACGGGACAACTGCGACAAGGCGATGACCGGCACATCAAATTCACGGGCGATCAGTTTCAGCGAGCGGGAGATCTCGGAGATTTCCTGCTGGCGGCTCTCCCCTCCCCGGCCCGTGATCAGCTGCAAGTAGTCGATCACGACCAGTCCCAGCCCGTGTTCGGCCTGCAGCCGGCGAAGCTTGGCCCGGATATCGTAAACGGTAAGACCGGGAGTGTCATCGATAAAGATCGGGGCTTCACTGAGCGTACTCATCGCCATTGTCAGCTTTTCCCAATCTTCTTCACTCAGATTCCCCGAGCGAAATCCTTGGGCATCAATGTTTCCCTCCGCTGCCAGCATCCGCATCACCAATTGGGAAGCGGACATCTCCAGACTGAAAAGAGCCACTGTTTTTCCCGCACGCACCCCGACATTCTGCGCCAGGTTCAGAGCAAATGCGGTTTTCCCCATGCTGGGCCGGGCCGCCAGTATGATTAGCTCCGAGCCCTTCAATCCGGAAGTCATGCGATCCAAATCGACAAAACCGGTGGGGGTTCCGCTGATTCCGCTTTTATTGAAATGCTGTGCCTCAATCTGCTCATAGGATTCCATCAAAACATCATGGATGGGGATAAAGCCGCTTCCCCGAACCCGACGTCCGGCGATCTCCAGAATCCGTTTTTCCGCCTCATTCAATATCTCGTTGACATCCCCGTTGCCGGAATATCCGGTCGCGGCGATTTGCGTTGCCGTGCGAATCAAACGCCGCAAAATCGCTTTTTCCTCAACGATTTTGGCATAATACTCCGCATTGGCCGCGGTGGGAACGACACCCGCCAGTTCGTTCAGGTAGGGCACGCCCCCCACTTCCTCCAACAGCTTGCGGTCACTCAGTTCAGCAGTCAAGGTCACCAGATCGACCGGTTCCCCTTTTTCAGCCAATTCATTCATCACTTGGAACAGACGTTGATGTGCTTGGCGATAAAAATCCTCGGGGCGCAATCGCTCATTGACCGAAATCAAAACCGACGGTTCGATGAGGATCGCACCGAGGACCGCTTGCTCCGCCTCATGATTATACGGGGGAAGACGGTCAGCAAACAGATCACTCACAGGTTATCCCTCCCATCGCCATAAAAAAGCACTCCATTCCAAGTGGAGTGCCATGAGCTTACTCTTCAACCACTTGCACCGAAAGTTCTGCCGTCACTTCAGGATGGAGTTTGACCGGCACTTTTGTCACGCCGAGGGTACGAATCGGTTCATCCAGCTGAATTTTCTTTTTGTCCACATCCAGTTGAAACTGCTTTTTGAGTGCCTGGCTGATTTGCTTGGAAGTGATGGAACCGAAAATTCGTCCGCCCTCGCCGGTTTTGGTCGTTAACTTGACTGTCAGCCCGCTCAGCTTTTCCCCCAGACGCTTCGCTTCGATCCGCTCTTCTTCTTTCCGTTTTTCCTCACGCCGTTTTTGGTCTTTCAGCGAATTGAGATTTCCTTCCGTCGCCATCACTGCCAGCTTGCGGGGAATGAGATAATTGCGGGCATAACCCTCGGCCACTTCTTTGACTTCCCCTTTTTTTCCGGTTCCTTTCACATCTTTGAGCAAAATCACTTTCATCGTTTCTGCCCCCCACTTTCAACTGTTTCTTTTAATGTGTCAACCAAACGTGCTTTCGCCTCTTCCAGCGACAGATTCTTCAATTGACAGGCGGCATTGGTCAGATGCCCTCCGCCTCCCAACGCTTCCATCACCAGCTGTACATTGATTTCCCCCTGCGAACGCGCGCTGATCGAGACCAAACCGTCTTCACGTCTCCCGATGACAAACGAGGCGCGAACCCCGCGCATATTGAGCAGGGTATCGGCTGCCTGGGCAATCAGCAATTGATCATATTCTTCTTCCTCATCTCCAACAGCAACGGCAATCCCACCGTCCAAAACTTCAGCCTTCCGGATGATCTCCGCCCGTTTCACATACTGGGATAAATCCTCTTTTAACAGGGATTGCACCATCATCAGGTCAGCCCCGTGTCTGCGCAAGAAAGAAGCCGCCTCAAAAGTGCGGGAACCGGCGCGAAAGGCAAAGTTTTTAGTATCAACGACAATGCCCGCCAACAGGGCTGTCGCCTCCAGCGTATCCATCGCCAGGCGACCATCCTGATATTGCAATAATTCCGTGACCAGTTCACTCGTGGAAGATGCATAAGGCTCAAGATAGACAAGGACGGGGTCTTTGACAAAGTCTTCTCCGCGGCGATGGTGATCGATAATCACAATGCGCTTGGCGCGCTCCACCAGCTTCGGTTCCATCACCAGCGACGGCTTGTGCGTGTCGACCAAAATCAACAGGGTATCGGGATCCTCAACCCAGGCGAGCGCTTTTCCCGGATGAATGAGATATTCACCCAGATAATCATGCTGCCTGATCGCGGTTAACAGACGCTCAATCGAAGAGCTCTCCTCGTCGAGGACAATGTAAGCTTCACAATCATTAATCTGTGCAAATTTCAAGACGCCGATCGCCGCACCCAGCGCGTCCATATCCGGTTGGGTGTGCCCCATCACGACGACGCGCTTGCTGTCCCGCAGCAAATTGCTCATCGCATGCGAAATGACGCGAGCGCGCACCCGCGTCCGTTTTTCAACGGCATTCGTCTTGCCCCCAAAGAAGACGATTTTCTCCCCTTCCTGGACAGCCGCCTGGTCTCCACCACGGGCCAGGGCAACATCAAGAGCGGCTGCGGCATTCTGCGCCCGCTCCACCATGCTTTTTCCGACGCTGGCCACACCGATGCTGAGCGTGATCGGAATCTTGTATTGCCTCGTCATCTCCCTGACGACATCCAGTATATCGAAACGCGTTTTCATCAATCGCTGTAACGACCGGTGGTGCGTGACAAAAAACATCTTGTCCGTATCAATTCGTTTGAGGGAAATATCGTATTCCAATGCCCACTTCGAGATCGCTCCAGACACGTTCGACAACAACAAGGTGCTCTCCTGATCGGACAACCCCTGGCCTGATTCGTCAAAGTTGTCCAAGTGGATCAAACCCAAAACAGTTTGTTCATCGCGCAACTGCTGTTTCAGCGATTCCAGGCTGGTGATGTCACGGAAAAAGAAGAGACGCTCTTCTTCTTCATGGATCACTTGGTAAACCTTATCCCCGAGTTGGATCAGAAACGTCTGATCATCCTCCTCTTTCGACCGTTTCAGTTCGGGGAAGATCTCTTCCAGACTCTCCCCCACCAAACGTTCCCGATTCACCATCCGAGGGACAAAAGGGTTGTGCCATTCTATCTGTCCGTCCCTGCCATAAAGGAGTACACCGATCGGCATCTGGTTCATCGCCGCCTGCCCCGCGTTTTTCACACGATTGGACAGCGTTAAGACATATTCGGAAAAGTCCTTGCGAAAAGCGCGTTCCGCCTTGTATAAAACCAGGGCCAGCACGGCGAAAAACACAAGGCCCATAATCCCGTAGATCCAGCGATAGGTGGAAAGCAGAGCAACTAAAATCAAACTGAAACACATGGCAAAAACCATGTGATATCCGTGCCATCGTTGTATAATAAATTTCGGCATATTCGATCCCCTCAAACTAATCCTGCAAAGGCAAATTACAGTCGCATCCAACTTTTATTTTACCCTAGTTCATTTTAAGAGCAACTCCCGCTCCCAAAACAATCTCTTCCATCTCAAATCCCCCACCGCTTGTCATTTGGATAATTTTTGACGCAGCAATGTCGCCGCATCAATCATGCCCAAAAACTGGATCAACAGCGAAATTGGCGTAATGATTGAGACTGGAACCAAAAGGATCAGCCATCCTCCGCTTTTTCCCTTGCGGTGCAACAGAAAATGAATAAATCCAAATCCCTGGATCAGGAACAGCTCATGCAAAATGGTCAAAACGCTGATCCCCCCGTGTAATCCAACCACGGAAGGAAAGAAGTATAAAGCAACAAGGGTTAATAAGTAAAAATAGAAAAACACCTTCGGTAACCGCCACTCATGAAAAGCAGGCAACGTTTTTCTCTGAAATCCCTGACGCGACAACCAGCTTCTGGCGGTATAAAAGGTGATGAGAGCCATAAGACCGATAAGGTTAAAAAACACAGGCGGGACCATGGTTCCATTCGATAAGGCCTCCAACGCCTGTGCCCCTGCTCCCGATTCCTGCAATATCTCTTCCATACGAAGCGATTCTGTCTGCCAAATCGCCTTTACCCAATCGAACAGATGAAATGATTCTCCCACATACAAAAATCCCCAGGAACCAACAGCCCCAGATGCAACCCCGCTCAACACCACATCAGCTCCTGTCGTTGCCGAATGGCGATAGCAATACCCCATGATGCTTCCCATAAACCATGCGAATAAGGCGAGCAGAGCGGAGATTGCGGGGAAAAAGACAAACGCCACGCCCAAGGGGATGAGCGAAATGATCAGCGCTGCCGAAGGCCTTTTCACGCTCAGCAAAAGAAACGGCAGCGGGAGAAGCCAAAAGGTGATCATGGGAATGAAGGAAATACTGAGCGAGGCGAGCAATAAGAGAAAAAGCCCTGACATAAGAAGGCCGTCCTTTATGATCCCTTTCAGATCCTGCGGCAAATTGAATGTCACCTCTTGTTTAAATAATCATCAAGAGAGGACAAATCGCCATACCACTCTTCCAACTGGTGGCCTTCCCTGGCGTGTTCACGCAGCTTCTGCGAAACCGCTTGATCAAGTTCCCGAAAAGAAAATCCCATTCTTCTCGCCAACACGTACACGGAAATAGCCAAACTGGATAAACTATCTATGATCATGTGCTGATTGGCATAATGAATCCCCTTAAAAAGGGTGGCAATCTGGTCCAAAACCTCGGTTTTCAACCAATCAATCACTTTTATGCTTTTGGCGAATTGCACTCCCCGTTCAGGCCGGCTCATATGGTTGCACTCCTCCAAAATACTGCAAGTTTAGGAGAAATTTCCACATAAAAGAGCCGATTTCCTGCTTATTATACAAAAACAGGGGCATCAATCTCACCCCTGTTTTTGCGATCAATCATTGGTGTATGGCAACAGAGCCATTTGACGAGCCCGTTTGATGGCACGGGTCAACTGGCGTTGGTATTTGGAGCTGGTTCCCGTTACACGGCGCGGCAGAATTTTACCACGCTCGCTGATAAACTTGCGCAGCAAGTCTACATCTTTGTAATCGATGTAATCGATTTTATTGACGGTAAAGTAGCAGACTTTGCGGCGTTTGTTTCCGCGGCGACGAGCCATTCTCTTTTCCCCCTTCCTGTTTGCGATTCAGACGTTCAGATTAGAAAGGCAGATCATCATCAGAGATATCAATCGGTTGTCCGTCATCAGCAAAGGGGTCATCCATCGGCTTGTTTCCTTTGTTGTAAGTGCTTCCCCCGCCAAAGGAGCTTCCACCAAAGCCCGGAGCAGAGGATTCACTGCGGTTTTTCGGCTCAAGAAAGCGAACATCATCGGCCACGACATCTGTCGTATAGACCGTACGCCCTTCCTGATTTTCGTATTTCCCGGTCTGCAGACGGCCGTCCACACCGACCAGAGAACCTTTTCTGAGGTAGTTGGCGCAGTTTTCGGCCAGTCCCCGCCAAGTGACGATATTGATAAAATCCGCTTCGCGTTCTCCGTTTTGATTCGTGTAGTTGCGGTTAACCGCAATGCTGAATCTCGCTACGGCCACACCGCTCGACGTATACCGAAGCTCCGGATCACGCGTCAGCCGTCCTACCAGGATGACCCGATTTATCATGGATAACCTCTCCCCTTTGCATGATCAACCTTCATTTATCGAATAAACAGGCGATTATTTTTCATCGATGTTAATGATCATATGACGCATGAAGTTATCATTGATGCGAACCACATGATCAAGTTCTTTCACAACATCGGCAGACGCACGGAATGTATAAACCGTGTAGATCCCTTCACGGTAGGAATCGATCTCGTAAGCGAGACGGCGTTTACCCATGTCATCCGCGTTGATGATTTCCCCGCCGTGTTGCGCGATGGTTGCTTGCACTTTTTCGCGGCACGCTTTCACGGTTTCTTCATCAACGTCAGGACGAACGATGAACATGATTTCATAGTTGTGAGTCATCTTCCACACCTCCTTCTGGACTGTACGGCCCTGCCTGTCGCAGAGCAAGGAGAACATGAATTCTCTCTACATGTACGATTATACATTTTAGCAAACAGCCCGGAATAAATCAATGTTTGAATCGGATTTGCTCTCTAAAAATCGTGCCGACGGCGGGAAGGGATTTTGATTGTCTCCCGCTTACACATTGAATCGGAACGTCATAATATCCCCGTCCCGGACCACATACTCTTTTCCCTCTAAACGCAATAACCCTTTTTCCCGTGCCGCCGCGAGGGAACCGGCATTCAGCAAGTCCTCGTAACCGATCACTTCCGCCCGGATAAACCCTCGTTCAAAGTCGGAATGAATCACTCCGGCCGCTTGCGGGGCTTTTGTGCCCTGGCGAATCGTCCAGGCCCGGACTTCTTTTTCGCCCGCGGTAAAATATGTGATCAGGCCGAGCAAACGGTAAGCGGCTGCTATCAAGCGATCCAGCCCTGAGGAGGAGAGACCCAATTCCTCAAGAAACATGGCCCGTTCTTCCCCTTCAAGTTCGGCGATTTCCGCTTCCACTTGCGCACTGATCGGCACCACTTCGGCTCCTTCCTCCGCAGCAATCCGTTTGACGATCTGAACATACGGATTGGCTTCCGGATTGGCCAGGTCTCCCTCATTGACATTGGCGGCATAGAGAACATTTTTGAGCGTAAGCAGATTTAAACTCTTGATCAGTTTCCTTTCATCCGGATCCAGGCTGACGGTACGGGCCGGTTTCCCTTCGGCCAGCGCTTGCTGCAAACGGGTTAAAATCCCGTGTTCGGCAATCGCCGCTTTATCCCCGCTCTTTTTCTGGCGGGCCACCCGATCAAGCCGCTTTTCCACTGTTTCCAAATCTGCCAGCACCAGCTCGAGGTTAATTGTTTCGATATCGCTGGCCGGATCAACCTTTCCGGCTACGTGCGTAATATTTTCATCTTCAAAACAGCGCACGACATGGATAATCGCATCCACTTCACGGATGTGGGACAGAAATTTGTTTCCCAACCCTTCTCCGCGGCTCGCTCCTTTGACCAGTCCGGCAATATCCACAAATTGAAATGATGTGGGAACAATCCGCTGCGGATTGACGATTTGCGCCAGTTTCATCAAACGTTCATCCGGCACGTCAACCACCCCGACATTGGGGTCAATCGTACAAAAAGGGTAATTGGCCGATTCGGCCCCCGCTTGGGTAATTGCATTAAATAATGTTGATTTTCCTACATTGGGCAAGCCCACGATCCCAGTTGCTAACGCCACTTTTTGCGTTCCTCCTCCATCGTGATCCAATTCCGAATCCCATAATCAAACCCTTGTTCATTATAGCGGAAACCACGATTTTCTTCCATGCATCCCGCCGCCTTCTTTTCCATTCGGCGGTGACCATGTTGATCTCCGCCGGAGGCTTACTCTCGTTCAGCTCGTTCTTGTGCGGCAGAAACCAGAATGCGCTTCAATCGCTTTTCAAAACGGGAACGGGGCAAAAGGACACTGTGCTCACATCCGGTGCATTTCATGCGGATATCTGCACCCATGCGGATGATTTTCCAGGCATTGGTTCCACACGGGTGCGGTTTTTTCATCTCGACAATATCCCCGAGTCCAAATTCCTTTTTTTGCAAATGCGATCCCTCTCTCCTTTTTGATTGCTAACATTATAGAAACTGGCCTGCGCCAATTCAACCATTTTACTCATTCAGGCAGCAGATTCATTATCCGCCCCCGCTGCCGGCATCTCCAATAATGACAACCCGTTTAAGCGGCTCGGGAATGTATTTCCACACCGCCTTTTTTGTTTCAGCAGGGTGTGAGAAAGCCTCGATTCTTTCTTCAGCCGTTTTCATGGGCAAATGTATATTTTTCCGAATACAGCCGTATACTATGAAAGAGTTTTTTGCGGAGGTCAAGAATAAATGAGAGAAATTCCGTCCATTCGGAAGCGGTCTCTGTCTCCTCTCCCATTTCGGGTTGAATATACTGATCCCGCGGCAGACCAGAGGTTCTCAACTCAGTTGGCACTAGCTCTTCACCGGTTTCTGCCCAGCCCGGAAATCGTTTGTGTCTGTATCGGGACAGACCGCTCTACCGGTGATGCCCTCGGACCTTTGGTCGGTACACTCCTCAAACAAAAAATGCCGGGTTCACTCACGGTTTACGGGACATTGGACGAGCCTGTCCATGCGCTCAACCTCGAACAAACCGTGCAAATGCTGCATCAGGAACATCGTACGGCTACTGTTCTGGCCATCGATGCCTGCCTGGGTCAATTGAAAAGCGTCGGACAGATTCAGTTAGGATTGGGGCCGGTCAAACCCGGGGCAGGAGTGCACAAAGAGTTGCCGGAAGTTGGCCAGATCCATATTACAGGAATTGTGAACGTGGCCGGATTTATGGAATATTTCGTTTTACAAAATACCCGCCTGAGCTTGGTCATGAAAATGGCCGAAATTATTTCCAACTCGATCGTCAGGGCGGTAAACCAAACCTCGCTCTCACTTGCATGAGAGCCTCTTTTTTCTTTCAGTCCGTTTCGCGAAAAAAGCCAAAAGATCTTCTCCGATCAACCGTCCGGGAGCGGATGGCCATTGGTTTGACTCCTCTCGCCTCCGGATTTCATCCTCCCGAAATAAATCAGTCACTCGTATTTAAAAGCGGCGGCGATTTCCCGAACCGCATCGATCACGGCTGTGATCTGCTCTTTTGTATTGAAATATCCGGGACTGACCCGAACAGCTCCATGCTCCGTCTTCAGACTTCGGTGTTTCAGCGCAGCGCAATGAAATCCGGCACGTACTGCTATCTGATAATGCTGGTCGAGGATCGTCGCCACCTCAATTCCATCCGCATTTTCCATAGTAAATGAAACAATCGGCAATGCGGGTGCAGCGGAAGTCAGAACCGTGACACCTTCAATCGCTTGCAATCCTTCCCACAGCTGACGGGTCAACTCCTGTTCATGCCGGTAAATCTCTCTCAATCCTGTTTTCATAATAAAATCGATTCCTGCCCCAAGCCCGGCAATCCCGGGGGTATTGGGAGTTCCGCTCTCATATCCGTAAGGACGTTCCAACGGCTGCTCCACTTCTTCCGAGCGATTTCCCGTCCCGCCCTGAAGCAGGGGTTGCAAGGGAACATCCGGTTTTACGTAAAGCCCGCCCGTTCCCTGCGGGCCAAACAAGCTTTTATGTCCGGGAAAAGCAAGCAGGTCGATCGGCATTTCATCCAAATGAAAAGAGAGTAATCCCGCCGTTTGCGCCGCATCAACCAAATAGAGAATGCCATGCTTTTTCGCCATCTCGCCCAGCTCCGCAATCGGTAAAACTTCCCCTGTCACATTGGAGCCGTGAATCGTAATCAGCATCCGTGTTTTCTTGCGAATTTGCTCCTCCAGCAAAGAGGTCCAGTCTGCGCGTTCATCCTTTCCGTCCACAACCGTAACCTCAACCTTTGCTTCTTTTTCCAGCCAATAGACGGGGCGTGCCACCGCATTATGCTCCCATGCCGTGATGATCACATGATCTCCCGGCTTTAAGATGCCCTTAATGGCCATATTCAGAGCATGGGTCGTATTCTGGCAAAAGAGCAGATGATTCGGATCCCGCACCCCAAACAGCCGGGCAAGTTTCTCCCTAGTCTCTTCAATCGTTTGCGCTGCTTTTACCGCCAGCTGGTGGCCTCCCCTCCCCGGATTGGCACCAAACTCATCGATGGCCTTTTTAACAGCATCAGAAACCCCTGGAGGTTTGGGCCATGTGGAAGCAGCATTATCAAGATAAATCAATGTCGGATTCCTCCTTTTCACGATGATGAAAAGTTTAAGATAAAATCATCTCCGGTCTGGTAAAAGACAGAAGGGTCCCTTCAAGGACCCGGTTAAACTCGTATTCATCAATGAAGCCGCTCACTGCCTGCGCCGCCTACCTTCCTCCGACCACTCTTTCTTGATTTAACAATTCAATCAGCCGTTCCAACTCCCGATCGGAATAATACTCGATCTCGATTTTCCCTTTTTTCCGCCCGTGCTTGATGCGAACCGGCGTACTGAAAACTTGCTGCAACAGATCTTCATAGTGTTTAATCTGCGGGTCCAATTTTTCTTTGCTCTTTTTCCGTTCTTTCTTGGGCATTGTCTGATTGAGCTGTTGCACCCATTCCTCCAGCTGGCGTACACTTGGCTTTTCTTTTTTCACCTTCTCCGCCAGCTTGATGAGCAAATCCGCATCTTTTACGCCCAGAAGCGCCCGGGCATGTCCCATTGACAATGTTCCACGTGAAACATCATCTTGAACTTGCGGCGGCAATTGCAGCAAACGCAAAAAATTGGCGACATGGGGACGGCTTTTTCCCACTCGTTCTGCCAATTCTTCCTGGGTAACCGACAAATGCTTCATCAATTTCTGATAGGCGTGGGCCACTTCCATCGGATTGAGATCTTCCCGTTGCAAATTCTCAACAAGCGCAATCTCCATCATCTGATCGTCTGTAAACTCACGAACGACCACCGGAACTTTCGTCAGCCCGGCCGCTTTGGCAGCGCGAAAACGGCGCTCTCCTGCGACAATTTCATAGCCGCGAATGCTTTTTCTCACAACCAATGGTTGGACTATTCCATGCTGTTTAATCGATTCGGTCAATTCCTGCAGCAGTTCATCATCAAAATGTTTGCGCGGCTGATAGGGATTCGGGCGCAAATCCGTTATTTCCGCCTCGTGAACATGATCCTCCTCTGTCGTCACATCCACTTGAAACAAAGCGCCAAGCCCTCGTCCGAGGCCTTTGTTACTCATTTTGCATCACCACTTCTTTCGCCAGTTCGTTATAGCATAAAGCACCACGCGATTTCGGATCATATGTGATGATCGGCTTCCCGTGGCTTGGTGCCTCACTGAGCCGAACGTTTCGCGGGATCACTGTCCGGTAAACCTTTTGCTGAAAGTACTTTTTCACTTCGTCCATCACCTGAACGGACAAATTGGTTCTGCTATCGAACATGGTCAGCAGAACGCCTTCCACTCCCAGGTTTTTGTTTAAGTGTTTTTGCACAATGCGAATCGTATTCAACAGCTGTCCCAATCCTTCCAGAGCATAAAACTCACACTGAATCGGAATGAGGACAGATTCGGCTGCGGTTAACGCATTTAATGTAATAATCCCCAGTGATGGAGGACAATCGATAAAAATATAATCAAAATCCTGTTTCACTGATTGCAATGCCCGTTTCAGCCGCAGTTCCCGTGAGATGGCCTGCGATAATTCAATTTCAACCCCCGCCAGTTGAATAGTCGCCGGAATCACATAGAGATTTTCGACGATCGATGGAATCAGCACTTCCTCGACCGGTGCCTCGTTCATCAAAACATCATAGACACAGCGTTCGACATCGCCCTTATTGATGCCAAGTCCACTGGTCGTATTTCCCTGCGGATCAATATCAACAATTAAAACCCGTTTTCCGAGAGAGGCGATGCCGGCAGACAAATTGATCGACGTCGTCGTTTTTCCGACGCCCCCTTTCTGATTCGCAATCGCAATCACTTTCCCCATTTTTCCACCTCTTTTCCTTTAACCAGACCCCAAACCGCTCTTGCATTCCATCTCCGAGGCGACATCGGAACTGCGGCCTCTTCCTTTTCTGAAAGTTTTTGCAGTCGAGGGCGCAGGGTTCCCCCCCTGACCTTCCCGCGTTTCAAATGGCCATCAGCGAAGCACCAATCCCCTCCTGGTTTTGTCCCATCCAAATCCCGGGGGTGGTGTTTGACAAATGATGCCCTTTTCCCGAACGGATTCATTCAGACACCTGACTCAACAAGAAGAAAATGATCCGCTGAACGGCTCCTCCCCTTCTCCCGAAACAAGCAGGGAGCAGCGCAAAAATAAAGAAAAAGAGGCGTTTTTGCCTCAATATTACATTTCGATCCTTTCTTTATTTTAATGAACGTTTTTCTCCAACGGAAGGAAAAAATCAGACAAGTGAACCAAATTATTTGGGAATACGGATGACAAGTTCCACATAATCCTGATGATCCTTCTCATCAGTCAACACATCCATCCCCGTCTGCTTTACCATATCGATCGATTGGCGAATGGTATTGATGGCAATCCGGAAATCGCGAGAGACGGACTTTCGTTTCCCTTTCTTTTTCGGTGCGGCCGGCTCCTTCTCCAGCAACCGCCGAACCCGTTCCTCGGTCTGTTTCACATTTAAGTCCCGTTCCAAAATCTCTTTCAGCACTTCCAATTGCCGGCTCGGTTCTTTCAAGGCCAACAGGGAGCGGGCATGCCGTTCGGTTATGGTCCGTTTCAGCAATTCCTCCTGAACGGCTTGGGGAAGTTGCAACAAGCGCAACTTGTTCGCAATCGTGGACTGTCCTTTGCCGAGGCGTTGCGCCAGGCTCTCCTGCGTCAATTGGTGCAGCTCAATCAGTTTTTGATAGGCATGAGCCTCTTCAATCGCAGTCAACCCTTCCCGCTGAAGATTTTCAATCAGTGCGGCAGAAGCCGCCTGGCTGTCGGACATATCCCGGATCACTGCGGGCACGGTCGTCATCCCCAACTTTTTAACCGCCCGCAGCCGCCTTTCTCCCGCAATCAATTCATATCCCTGACCCTTGCGGCGAACGACAATCGGCTGAATCACACCATGGACACGAATCGTTTGACAGAGCTCATCTATCCGTTCTTCGTGAAACAATGTGCGAGGCTGATAAGGGCTAGGGACAATTGCCTCCACAGAAATTTGTTTAATCTGGTCGGTTTCCTTCTCAACCAGACCAAACAGTCGCGAAAACGACTCTTTCATCAACACAGCCACCACCTTAGTCTGGAAACCTATTTCAAAACGGGCGTAAATGGATGGCGTAAAACGATGGACGCACGTATTTTCCAGGATTCAAAGACCCAACCTTACCGCCGATGATTTGAATTCCGCACCTTTCTGACGCCGGGCCACTTATTATTACCATTTCGCTGCCGATTACCATCTACCTCCTAATCTCCTGATCAAGATCGAAAATCAAGATATGAACTGTCATCGTTTTGTAAGAATATGCCCATCCGGCTCCCGTTCCTGCATTTGGACTGATCCGCACAACAGAGTTCTTTGTTCCACGTGGAACATTAACCATTCATCTGCGTTCCCCGGCTGAAACGCGTCAAATTTTCGAGGATTGTCACAGACCGGAAACTCGGCAGTTTAAGGGGGATCGCGCCCGGTCTGCAAATACTTTCACAGCCCAAACTTCTTCTCTGATCCGAAAATCGACGATATTTGAAGAACTTTGTCGTTATTGGTCATTCTATGTTGACCCTTGGGCTTCACAATTGATAGAATCGTGGGAAGAAGGGGATTTCATTCACTTGAGGAGGATATCTGAAAAATGAGTGCACCTGTATACATAGGGAATGACCAGGGTTATTACGGAACAAAAGTGGTTACCCGTGCCAACGGAAAGTTTTATAAAATGTTTATCCGTAACATGGTCGTACCAAACCGTGTCGGTGAAATCACTTATAATAATGACCCTCACAATATTATGTACCGCGAGCGCGAAGGGGATCGCGAATGGTTCTGCGGCAAGCTGGCCATCGAGCAAGCCGGCGATGACGAATTGTTCGACTCCCACAAGCGTCGTCTGTTCAGCCCAACCTGGTTCCGTGAACAAGAATATCTGATCATGTTCCGCGTCAGCACCGGCCTCATGCTGCAAGGAAGCACCGAACCGGTTGTATCCGTCGCATTGCCAACCGACAGCTACATCGACTACAAAGATGAGTTGAAACGCCGTCTGGTGGGCAAACACAGTTTTGAAGTGAAACAAGGAAACCTCCCCTGGCGCAAAATCGAATTTGAAATTAAGCGGGAAAATCTCTTCGTAATCAGCCAGCCGATGGCCACCTTGTTCCATATCGCCCTCGACCGTGAAGGCAAACTGTTAAACGAAGATTTGTTCATTCAAAAAGTAAGCATCAACGACCTTGGCTTTGGCACATCCGATATCGAAACATTGCACGGAGAAACGATCATTAAACGCCAAAGCTTCACGTCGCGTCACGCGATGCTGAATGTTTATCACACCCTGGCAAAACGCCTGCTCGATTTTACACGCAATGCAGACCCGGACGGTCACGGGAAGGAATATCCGATCTGGAGCCTGCCGCGCATTGTTCGTTCAGGTGAAATCAGCTTCAAAGGAAAAACGCACGACGTCAGCCCCATCGTCCAGGAATGCATCAGGGAAGTCGGGGAAGCTTTGGTGGAAGAAGTTTGGAACCGGCTCGACTACGGCGATGACATTACCTATATCATCCTGACCGGCGGTGCTTCGATTCCGTTTAAACCTTTCTACCGCGAACGCTTCGGCGACAAGCTCATCTTTGCTGAAGATTATGGCATTGAAGCACAATTTGCCAATGGTTTCGGACTTTGCAAGTTCGCCCAATCCAAAGCGCGAACCGTTCCGACTAAAGAAATGCTTGAAGCAGCTGCTTCGATTCAACAAGAATTCTCCGTCCCAGATGCCCTGGGTGAAAGCAAAAAAGAGGCGAAAGCGAAAAAGTAATCCCTGTTCCCCCCATGGGTGACCCTGGGGGGCTCACTTCTTATCAACCATTCGGGGAAAATTTTGACAAATGAGTGCTGTGCCCCTTCCAATGCAAATGGAACAACAGGCACAGCCGGAGTCAGCAAAAGGAGGGGGAGTGTATGTCACAGTTTGAATCCCGGTATGATTGTATTGTGATCGGTACGGGAAAATCAGGCCAGGCATCAGTCGAAGCCTTGAAGGAAAAGGGGTTGAACCCCCTTTATATTCATTTGACAGCAGAGATGCTGACGACGATGGTCAGCCAGCAAATAGGCCAGCAAACCAGTCCGGACGGCGATTCCTCCTCACAGACCGGCGGCTTTATGCACGCGAATGCGGACGGATGCATTTATTCCCAAAAGCAGACTTTGCAAACGCCTTTTGGTGAAACGACCACTTATACGTTCCAAGTGCAGCAACCCGCCTTGGGAGAATCGGTACAGGAGAGCAAAACCTCCACCCCTGAACCTTTCTCCCCGATCGGTTCACTGTCCGACGGAGAAGATCCGGAAGTGCTGGAAGCACAACAGGTGGAGTATGTATCCCCTTACCCGTTTCTTAATGAACGATCCCGGAGAAAAAAAGCATTCAGACGCCACAAAAACAGATTCTCTTTTCAAGAGCAACCGGAGATGGAAGAAGAATATCCCATCTATCATCTTGAGCGAATCAAGTTAGAGGATGAGGAGAGCAAGGATGAACCCGTTTCCGGTTGGCAAGAAACCCCTTATTACGACGGGAGAAATGGCCTCCAGGAAGATTTTGAACAAAAAGACGAAGTGGTTGATTCAGAGACTCCCCCGGTTTATCGGGAACGGGAATTGAAATTGCGCAAACGGTTGACTGAAAACCATCGCATGCAAGGAGTCAGTGAATCCGACCACGAGGAAGAAGAAGCGGAAGACTCCATTTCCAAAAGCTTCGACAATGATTTCTTCCAAGACTCCGGCTTTTTTCAGGACCCGATGTTCAAGCCGTTTGCCTATCCGGGCGAAAGAAACCAGCCAAACCAAACGGGGCAGCAAACATTTGAATCGCAGCAATATGAACAAAATGGTTATGATCCATCCTTTGAGCCACGCCCGTTTTCAAGCCGGACATCCTTTGATTCCGACTCATACGAATCGGACAAAAATGAACAAGCCAACCAGGAACAAGATGTTTTCCCGCTGGAACCGTTCTCTCCCAGACGGCGTTCCCGCAACCAAAAAAAAGCGCGTCTGCAATCTTTGACTGAGCAAAGGGAAAAAAAAGAACTTAACCGTCCCGCCAGCATTTTTTGGGAAGAGACACCCCAGGAAGAAGATCACAGCCTGTTCCCCAACGGACAGCCTACGATTCAGCCGTTTGGCCGCGAGCCCGAAGATGAACCCGAGAAAGAGGGGGATTCCAGTTTAAAAAGGGACGATATTGAATTCGAGGATGCTTATGGCGGCTATAATTCCTGGGAGGAATTCATGACCCCATTCTCGCAAAACAGCCGCAAACGGCAGGAGATCGACAAGGTCGAAAAAAGGAAAATCGCTTTGCGCGGACTGCACAATCTGATCAATAACCTCGGATAAAAAAGGAAGCCGTCGTCTCTGAACAAAGGGAGATCCGGCTTCCTTTTTTAAAAGCGAATGTGAACTTAAACCAGCGGTTGCTTTGCGGGCGTTCCTGCTTTACGCGGATACGCCTTGGGCGTCTGATCCCGCTTTTTCATGATCAGAATATTCCTCGTCCCCATTCCCTCCGGCAACTGAAACTCTTCTCTCTCCACCGTTGTCTTGCCCAAGATAAACAGCGCCCGTTTGGCTTCCGTTATCTCCTCGCCCACGGAAGGCCCTTTCATCGATACGAAATATCCTCCGACTTTGACAAATGGCAAACAGTACTCCGCCAGAACATTTAATCTGGCCACGGCCCTCGCCGTCACCAAATCAAAAGACTGGCGATACCCCTTCTGTTTTGCCAGGTCTTCCGCACGGCCATGAACGCATTCCACTTCTTTCAGGCCGAGTGCGTCGGCCGTTTCCCGCAAAAACTGAACGCGCTTTTTGAGCGAATCCAACAGCACCAGCCGGAGATGGGGAAATGCGATTTTCAGCGGAATCCCCGGAAAGCCTGCACCGGTCCCCACATCGATCAGCGAATCAACCTCTTTTATATCCAAACTCTTCGCCAACAGCAAAGAATCATAAAAATGCTTGACATAAACCTCCCGCGGTTCAGTGATCGCCGTCAGATTCATCACTTTGTTGGTCTCCACGAGTCGCTCGAAATACTGCGCAAACTGCCTGAGCTGTTGATCCGAAAGGATAAGCCCCCATTCCGAGACCGCCTGCTGCAACCACTCTCCATGTTCCTGCACCGTGTTCCCTCCAAGTTTCACTTCGCATAAGCCTTTCCATTTTGCTCGATATGCACCATCAAAATGGAGATATCCGCAGGGTTGACTCCGGAAATGCGCGACGCTTGCCCCAGCGAGATCGGACGCACTTGTTCCAGCTTTTCCCGCGCCTCAGAGGAAATGCCGGCAATTTTCCCGTAATCCACCCAATCCGGAATCCGCTTTTCCTCCATGCGGCGCATTTTCTCTACCTGTTGCAACGCCTTTTTGATGTAACCTTCGTATTTCAGCTGGATTTCCACCTGTTCCGCCACATCCGGCGCAACCGGTTCCGGTGGCGGAGACATCCGGGCGATTTCCTTGTAGCCGAGCTCCGGCCGTTTGATCAGCATGGCCAGCGGCACGGCATTGTTGATTCTCGAGGTTCCCATCTCTTCCAAAATCGATTGAACCTCTTCGGTCGGACGTACCTTCGTTTCGCGCAAACGGGCAATTTCTTTTTCGATCGCTTCACATTTGGCGGTAAAGCGGCGATACCGTTCCTCAGAAATCAAACCGAGCTCATAGCCGAGATCGGTGAGGCGAAGATCAGCGTTATCATGCCTCAAGAGCAGACGGTACTCCGCCCTTGATGTCAAAAGGCGATAAGGCTCATTGGTCCCTTTGGTGACCAGGTCATCGATCAGGACGCCGATATAGGCCTGGGACCGGTCGAGAATCACCGGATCTTTCCCCTGAACTTTTCTGGCTGCATTGATTCCGGCCATAATGCCTTGCGCAGCTGCCTCTTCATATCCGGACGTGCCGTTGAGCTGCCCGGCGGTAAACAGTCCTTCCACCCGCTTGGTTTCCAGCGATGGCCAAAGCTGCGTGGGAACGATGGCGTCATATTCAATCGCATAACCGGTACGCATCATTTCCGCTTTTTCCAATCCCTTGATGGTGTGGAGCATCTTCAGCTGGACATCTTCCGGCAGACTGGTGGATAAGCCCTGCACATACATCTCTTCGGTCTCCCGGCCCTCCGGTTCGATAAAGATCTGATGGCGGCCCTTGTCGGCGAAGCGCACGATTTTGTCCTCAATCGAAGGGCAGTAGCGGGGGCCGCGACCCTCGATCGTTCCGGAGTACATCGGGGCACGATGGAGATTCTCCTGGATGAGACGATGGGTTTTTTCATTGGTATAGGTCAGCCAACAAGGCAGTTGGTCTGTGATAAACCGGGTCGTCTCATAAGAGAAAGCACGCGGCTCTTCATCGCCGGGCTGAATTTCCATCTGGCTGGTGTCAATCGATTTCCGGTTTACCCGGGGCGGTGTTCCCGTTTTAAACCGCACCATTTCAAATCCCAGCTCTATGAGATGATGGGCCAGATTAACCGACGGCTGCTGGTTATTGGGCCCGCTCTCATACGAGAGATCCCCGATAATCACCTTTCCGCGCAGATAGGTTCCGGTTGTGAGCACCACTGCCTTGGAGGTATAATGGGCGCCGGTGCGCGTCACCACCCCTTTGCAGACCCCGTTTTCCACGATCAGCCTCTCCACCATGCCCTGGATCAGCTCAAGATTTGGCGTGGTTTCCAGCGTTTTTTTCATCTCCCGCTGGTACAAAACTTTATCTGCCTGCGCCCGCAGTGCATAAACGGCCGGTCCTTTTCCCGTATTCAACATGCGCATTTGAATATGGGTTTTATCGATATTTTTCCCCATTTCACCGCCCAGCGCATCGATTTCCCTGACGACATGCCCCTTGGCCGGGCCGCCGATCGACGGATTGCATGGCATATAGGCGATCATGTCGAGGCTGATCGTCAACAGCAAGGTGGAGCACCCCATTCGCGCGGCTGCCAATGCCGCTTCACATCCCGCATGTCCGGCTCCGACCACAATCACATCATAACTCCCCGCATGGTAGGACATCCTTGATTCACCTCTTTATTTACCCAAGCAAAACTGGGAGAAAATCTGATCAATCAAATCTTCGGCCACCGCATCGCCAATCACTTCACCCAGAAACTGCCAGGCGTTTTTCAAGTCTATTTCCACCATATCCAACGGCATGCCGGCATCAATTCCATTCAAAACTTCCCGCACGCTCTCCAGCGCTTTTTTGAGGAGATGGATATGGCGGGCATTGCTGACATAAGTTCCATCCGCCATGTCGACTTTTCCCAACTTAAACAGCCGTGAAATCGCTTCTTCCAAATCTTCGATTCCGCGTTCTTCCTTTAATGAGGTCGTAATGATCGGCAGATCCCCGGACAGCTCCCTTACCTGATCAAGATCCAATTTCCGCGGCAGGTCCGTTTTATTGACAATAACCAGTGCCGTATGATTCCGCACCCATTGGAGCAGCCGGCGATCCTCTTCGTTCAACGGTTCCGCGTAATTGAGAACCAACAGGATCAGGTCGGCCTGTTCCAGCGCCTGCCGGGAACGCTCCACACCGATCCGTTCAACCACATCCTCGGTTTCGCGAATTCCGGCAGTATCCAATAAACGCAGCGGAATTCCCCTGACATTGACATATTCTTCGATCACGTCCCGGGTGGTCCCGGGGATATCGGTTACAATCGCCTTGTTCTCCTGCGTCAGGGCGTTCATGAGCGAAGATTTGCCGACATTGGGTCTGCCCACGATCGCAGTGTGGATTCCTTCACGAATGATTTTGCCCTGGCGCGCGGTACTCAACAGGCGCTCGATCTCCCGTTCGATCTCTTGCGCCCGTTCGCGCAACAGCTTCGCCGTCATTTCCTCGGCATCATATTCGGGATAATCCACATTGACCGCCAGATGAGCCAGCACTTCCAAAATTTCGTTGCGCAGCCGGTTGATCATCCGCGACAGCCTGCCTTCATGCTGGCCCAACGCCATTTTGGCAGCGCGATCCGTTTTGGCCCGAATCAGATCCATCACTGCTTCTGCCTGTGAAAGATCGATTCTCCCGTTTAAAAAGGCCCTTTTTGTAAATTCGCCCGGTTCGGCCAGGCGGGCCCCTGTCGCCAGCAGCGCCTCAAGAGTCCGCTCGACGGGAATCATTCCGCCATGGCAGCTGATTTCCACCACATCTTCCCGGGTAAATGTACGCGGGGCTCTCATCACGGTTACCAAAACCTCATCAATTCTCTCTTTCGATTCCGGGTCAATGATAAAACCGTAATTTACCGTATGGCTCGGCACACTGGCCAAACTCTTCTTTCCCTTATATATTTTATCCGCGATCGACACCGCCTCCGGTCCGCTGACACGGATGACCGCGATGCCCCCTTCGCCCATCGGGGTTGAGATCGCAGCAATCGTATCGGTATCCATAGTGTCACCTCGAATCTAATCTTAGCACACCGCCAACTGCCAGGCAAAAACAGGGTATGAAAAAACTCCCCTGAAACAGGGGAGATACCGGGCCGGATTTACCCGACGTTTGTATCCTGAAGTAAGTGGCAGTCCAGAGACAACCAATTCCTTCATCAGGTTAGTCCTGCCAATAGATCACCACCGAGCGGTTGGGTTCTTCTCCACGGCTCACCGTTTTCAGATTCGGTTCTTTCTTGATCGTCTGGTGAACCCACTTCCGTTCATTGGCCGGCATCGGGGATAACCGGACCTCCTGGCGTGTCTGCCTTGCCTTGGCCGCCATCTTCATCACATACTCAGCCAACGCTTTGCGTCTCCGCTCCCGATAGCCGTCGATATCCAATTCAAATCGCACCGGCTTCTCCTCACGGCGATTGGCTGCGAGGTTGACGAGGAGTTCCATTGCTTCCAGTGTCTGTCCATGCCGGCCGATGAGCGCACCTGTCTGCTCCTCCCGAGCCGTGATGGTGACAAACCCCTTTTTCGCTGAAGTCGTGATTTCCACCGTTGCGTCCGCCCCCATCCGTTGCAGCAACCCCTGCAAAAAGGCACGGGCTTTTTCCGCCGGATCTTCCATCACTTCCACTTCAACTTTAGCCGGGCGACGGCCAAACAACCCCAAAAAACCCCTGCTCGCCTCTTCCACCACCCGAACGCGAAGACGCTCACGAGAAACGCCTAACTGTTTGAGCGCCTGGGCGACGGCTTCTTCAACCGTTCCCGCCTCGACGATCAGTTTGTTCAACGGACGGTTCCTTCCTGGGTCACGTTGCTTTTCTTCATCTTATTGAAAAACAGCAGGTACGTCAGAATCGTAAAGATGTTTCCGCCCACCCAGTACAGGGAAAGCGCTGCAGGGAACTGATAAGCGAGGAAGAAAATCATTACCGGCATCACCCAGACCATTACTTTCATCTGCGGATTGGCACCGGCGCCGGTCGAAATAAATTGCAAATATGTCGTCACGGCGGCGAGCAGCGGCAAAATATAAAAAGGATCCGCTTTGCCCAGCTGCAGATACAAAAAGCTGGAATGGGCGATATGTGCGTTTCCGATGATGGCACGATAAAAAGCCAGCAATACGGGAATCTGGATCAGCAACGGCAAACAACCGGCCATCGGATTCACATTGTGCTTCTGGAACAGCTTCATCGTCTCTTCTTGCAGTTTCTGCTGGTTGTTTTTATATTTCTCCCGCAGTTTGGTCAGCTGCGGCTGCAATTCCTGCATGGCCTTGGCGCTTTTCTGCTGCTTCCACGTCAGCGGGAGAATCACCAGGCGAACCAGAAAGGTTACAACCAGAATGGATAATCCGTAGTTCCCGAGCCAGTCTTTAAACAAATCTAACAAGTCGGATAACGGAATGACCAAGATCTGTTCAAACCAAGATGGATGCGCGCGGTCAATTTTGTATTGTCCCGGGTTCGTCGAACACCCCGACAGCATCACCACAGAAAGCACGAGCAGCAGTACTGCGGCGATCCAACGCCTGCGTTTTAACAAGGGAATTCCCTCCTCATTTTGAGCTTCGATCACTGTGGAATCTATCTGGCCGTTTCTGTCGTTTTTCCGGCACATAATCAAATCCCCCCGGGTGAAAGGGATGACATTTGAGAAGCCGCCTCAGCGTCAACCAACCTCCGTAAACAAAACCATGCCTTTGAATGGCGATCAGCGCATACTCCGAACAAGTGGGCACAAACCGGCATACGGGCGGTTTCAGCGGTGAAAGAAAGCGTCGGTAAAAATGGATGAGACCGAGGGCAATCCATTTCATTGCCATTCCCCCTTGATGCGGTTTACTTCGGGGGTTTCGTGACAAAGCACTTCCCCTTCTGGAAAACGTGAAGGAGGCTCGCTTTCACTTGCTTATAATCCATTTGCGCCGCCGGAA
Source organism: Thermoactinomyces daqus (assembly GCF_000763315.1). Lineage (GTDB taxonomy): Bacteria > Bacillota > Bacilli > Thermoactinomycetales > Thermoactinomycetaceae > Thermoactinomyces_A > Thermoactinomyces_A daqus. The sequence continues at coordinate 192,182 of NZ_JPST01000014.1, forward strand.
TGCGGGCGATAATCACATAATCCGTTTTCGGATGGAGATAAGGGATAAAATGCCGGGTTACTTCCTTGACCAAACGCTTAATGCGATTGCGCACAACCGCTTTCCCCACTTTTTTGCTGACAGAGATCCCGATCCGCGGCGGCCCCTCCGCCTTGCGGCCGAGCATCACAACGACAAACTGCCGATTGGCGACGGATTGCCCCGCTTGAAATACCTTTCTGAAATCGTTTCGTCTTTTCAGACGATATTCCTTTTGCAAAGATCGGCTCCTTCCCTACTAAAAAATACAAGTCCATCAACAATTATAGAGCAAAACCCGGGAGAATAAACTACCAAAATTGCGTATAGGAAAAAAGGCCACATCAGAAAGTGGCCTCGACAAATTAAGCGGATAATACTTTTCTTCCTTTTCTTCTGCGTCTAGCCAGCACTTTACGGCCATTCTTGCTGCTCATGCGAGCGCGGAAACCGTGAACATTTTTGCGTCTGCGGTTGCTGGGTTGATAAGTTCTCTTCATATCGCCACCTGGCCGCCAAATCACCCTGAGAACCATCTGACTCTTCCGGTCCTTTGCAAAGCCGGTCGAACACAGGGGAACGCGTCCAGGAGAAACCTCCCTTCTTGCGTTGAATTTCCGTACGTAAACCCCGACGGACAATCTCTATCATTATATCCGGGATGTTTCCATCATGTCAAGAAAGAGGAAATCCACAGACCTGTTTATCCACATGTGGATATTTTTTTCGTTATCCACCGGTTATCCCGACATTATCCTCCGTTTTTCCACAATATCCACACCTGTGGATAACTGTTTTTCATCTTCCTGTGGATTGTGGATAACTAACTATTTTTCATTGTAAATACTGGTTTGTTTTGATATTCTATTGGTGTTTTCTTGTGGATAAATTTTACGGTTTCATCCGGTTATCCACAGATTGTGGATAACTCCCTCATAAAGAATCCACAGGCTGTGAATAAAAGATATCCACAGGCTGTGGAAATTGTAGATATATGCCTTCATCTGTCAAAGGGCAAGGGAATTCCCTGTGGATAACAATGTTCAAGAATTAGTCAAGGGAAAGGAGGTTCTTTGATGATCCACATCCAAGAATTATGGGCGAAAACGCTGGATTCCATTCAGGACAAAATCAGCAAACCCAGCTTCGAGACATGGCTGAAAACGACGGAAGCCATCCAACTTCGCGAGGACATTCTCGTCGTTTCCACCCCCAACGATTTTGCCCGCGACTGGCTGGAATCGCGTTACGCCGATCTCGTTCGCGATGCCTTGAAGGAAATAACCGGTTCCCCTCTCGGCGTGAAATTTGTCAGCCAAAGTTCTGAAAAAAACCAGGCGGATTCCGAAAAGAAAGCAGACACCGCGGAGGCTGAAGAGGAAACGGAGGAGGAGCCGCCGCGCACACAGCTCAATCCGCGTTACACCTTTGATACATTTGTGATCGGCTCCGGCAACCGCTTTGCCCACGCCGCATCGCTCGCAGTGGCGGAAGCACCGGCCAAAGCCTATAATCCGCTGTTTATCTATGGCGGCGTCGGACTGGGCAAAACGCACCTGATGCATGCGATCGGGCATTATGTCCTCGATCACACGCCCTCCAGCCGCGTGGTCTACATCTCATCGGAAAAATTCACGAATGAATTTATCAATTCGATCCGCGACAACAAGACGATCCAGTTTCGGAACAAGTACCGGTCCGTGGATATCCTGTTAATTGACGATATTCAGTTTCTGGCGGGAAAAGAACAAACCCAGGAAGAATTCTTCCATACATTTAATGCCCTTCATGAGGCCAATAAGCAAATCATCATCTCCAGCGATCGTCCGCCCAAGGAAATCCCGACGCTGGAAGACCGGTTGCGTTCACGATTTGAATGGGGACTGATCACCGATGTGCAACCCCCCGATTTGGAGACGAGGATCGCTATCTTGCGCAAGAAATCAATCGCTGATAACTTAGATGTTCCGAGTGAAGTATTGGCTTTCATCGCCGATCGTGTCGATACCAACATTCGCGAACTGGAAGGGGCGCTGATCCGCGTGGTCGCCTTTTCGGCTCTGATGAATCAGCCCGTCACGCCGGAACTGGCCGCAGAAGCGCTAAAGGACATCATGCCGCAATCGCGCCCCCGGGTGATCAGCATCCATGATATCCAGCAGGCTGTCGCCAATTACTATCGCTTGCGGGTGGAAGATTTAAAAAGCAAGAAACGGACGAAGTCTGTCGCCTTTCCCCGTCAAATCGCCATGTACCTTTGCCGGGAACTCACAGATTTCTCCCTTCCGAAAATCGGGGAAGACTTCGGCGGAAGAGACCACACCACTGTCATCCACGCTCACGAGAAAATCAGCCGCAATCTGAAGCAAGATCCTCAGCTGGAACAAGCAATCAGCCAATTGAAGCAGAGAATCAACCGCGGCTGATTTCATGTTCCTGTGGGTATTGTGGATAACCGGATACAGCTTATGCACATCTTTTCCACAGGCCGGATTGCCCGGCTTGTCCGGGCTCGGACCACTTTTCCACATTATCCACAGCTCTTACTACTACTACTGCTGTCTTCTTTAAAAAAATATATATATGCAAAGCCGTTCCGGTTTATGTCTACTTTTTCATTTGTTTTTTGACTCATACTAAGGAGGATGAATATGAAGTTTCGCGTGATCAAATCAGCGCTGGTGGATGCCGTTTCCCAAGTGTCCAAAGCAGTTTCCTCCAAGACGACCATTCCGATTCTGACCGGAATCAAAGTGACGGCGGATGAAAACGGACTTTTGCTCACCGGCAGCAATTCCGACATCACGATTCAGGTGCGGGTTCCGAAACGGAAAGACGACTTGGAGCAGGTATTTGTGGAAAAGCTGGGAAGTGTCGTTCTCCCCGGACGCATCTTCGGCGATCTGGTAAGAAAACTCCCAGGAAAAGAAGTGGAATGGTTTGCCAATGAGAAGTTTCAAACCACGATCCGCTCGGAAACATCCGAATTTCATCTGAACGGATTTGACCCTGTGGAATATCCGCGTTTGCCGATGTTATCCACAGAACAGCTCTTCAGCGTGTCAGCCGATACCCTGAAAACTTTGATTCGGCAAACCGGATTTGCCGTTGCCACCAATGAGGCGCGCGGCGTTCTGACGGGTGTCCTGATGCAGCTGGAAGGCGGTGTGCTCACATGCGTGGCGACGGACAGCCATCGTCTGTCCAGGCAACAGGCCCATGTGGAAGGATCGGAAGAACTCACTTTGAAAAACGTGATCATTCCCGGCAAAAGTTTGACCGAACTCGCCAAAACGCTGGCAGATTATACGGGAATTGTGGATATTATCGTGGCGGAAAACCAAATACTGGTAAAAACGGATGAGTGGGAATTTTATTCCCGCCTGCTCGAAGGAACGTATCCCGACACCAACCGGGTTATTCCGGACGGCGGGGAAACGGAACTCATCTCTTCGACCAAGGAATTGTTACAATCCGTTGATCGTGCATCACTCATCAGTCGGGATGGACGGGATAATGTGATAAAATGGACTTTGAAAGACGGGAAGGTAGAGGTGAATTCTGCCGCACAGGATATCGGAAGCGTGACGGAGGAAGTCATCGCGAAGGTAAATGGGCCGGAACTCGGCATTTCCTTTAATGCCCGGTATATGATGGAAGCCCTCCGCTCCATTGAAAGCGATGAGATTCGCATTCAATTTACCGGTCCGATGCGGCCTTTTTTGATTCAACCGACCGATCGAGAGGATTCCCTGCACTTAATCGTCCCGATCCGCACCCGCTAATCCCGAAGGAGGGAGCTTTGTTGCAGCAGGTTAAAATCGACGGCCCGTACATCACGCTCGGGCAGTTGCTGAAAAAACTCGATCTCGCTCACAGCGGGGGCTTTGTGAAAATCTTTTTGCAGGAAGTGGAAGTAAGGGTAAATCGGGAGCCGGAATCGAGAAGGGGACGAAAGCTTTATCCACAGGATATTGTGGATATCGCCGGATACGGTTCGGTACAAGTGATCGGGGAGTAAGGGAGGGCCCTCAATCTTGAGAGTGGAAAATTTAAACCTGAAGCAATTCCGCAATATTGCGGAACTCGACCTCCATTGCCCCGAGGAACTCCATCTGTTTGTCGGACCGAATGCCCAGGGAAAAACCAATATTCTCGAATCCCTCTATCTCCTGGCGCTGGGGAAATCCCATCGCACGCGAACGCACAGGGAATTGATCCGCTTCGGCGAGAAAAGGGCTGTTGCCAAAGCCAGCGTCAGAAAAGGGGAACAAAAGCTCCGGCTGGAAGTGCAAATGACGGAAAAAGGGAAAAAGGTGAGTCGAAACGGAATTGAGCAGCCACGGCTCAGCCAGTATATCGGCTCCCTCCCCGCCGTTTTATTCGCTCCGGAAGACCTGGCGCTCGTCAAAGGAAGTCCGCAGATTCGCAGGCGCTTTTTGGATATGGAGATCGGACAGGTCAGCCCCGCTTATGTTCATCATCTTACGCAATTGAACAAGTTATTGACGCAGCGCAACAGTTTGCTAAAACAGTTAGGCCAGAAAGGGACATTCCAGTCCGCACTCTTAAATGTGCTGGATGAGCAGTTCATCCAGTTTTCCATAGATCTGTGGAAGAAACGGCTCGCTTTTCTTTCTTCTCTCAAGAAATGGGCAAGAGGGATTCACCAGGCAATCACGCGCGGCCTGGAAGAGCTGGAGATCGAATACCTCCCGTCTCTGCCGTCGCTGCTCGACACGGATCCGGGGGAATGGCCCCTGCTTTTGCAGAGGGAATTGGAAAAAAAACGCGAAAAAGAGATTAGACGCGGAACCACCCTGATTGGCCCGCAGCGGGACGACTTGCGTTTGACAGCCAACGGACTTGATCTGCACCTGTACGGTTCACAGGGGCAGCAGCGAACGGCCGCTTTATCTCTGAAATTGGCTGAAATTGAACTGATTTATCAGGAGACCGGCTATTATCCTGTTCTATTATTGGATGATGTTTTATCTGAACTTGATGATTCCCGAAAAACGCACCTACTGGAGGCGATTCGCGGCCGTGTGCAAACCTTTGTCACCACGACCAATCTGGAGGGGATTGATCAGGAAACACTGGCGAAGGCGCGGATTTACCAGGTGCGGCAAGGGCGTATAACGGAACTGGGGTGATCAGGTGTTTATTCACCTAGGGGGAAGCCGCACGCTCCGCATTCGCGAGGTGATCGCCATCCTGGATGCGGATGTGCTGGAAGAATCCGGAGACTGCACTTTCCTCGAAATGGCCAGACGAAAGGGGAAGGTGGAACGGATTTCGCCTGAAGCAGTAAAATCTTACGTGATCACAAAGAATGGTGTGTTCGCTTCGCCGATCTCGTCAACCACATTAAAAAAAAGGGCGGATGACAGCCAGATTCCGGGGAAATAAGCGGTTGACCAACCCTGATTGGCCTTGAAGTCAATCGGTTGTTTTTGTTTTACGTTAGTTTTGGATAAGGAAGCAGGTGACCGAATTGTCCGTACAAAATACCAATTACGATGAAACTCAGATTCAGGTACTGGAAGGATTAGAGGCTGTTCGTAAACGCCCGGGAATGTATATCGGGTCCACATCGAGCCGCGGTTTGCACCACCTCGTATGGGAAGTGGTGGATAACAGCATCGATGAAGCATTGGCCGGGCGGTGTGACACGATTGAGGTGATCGTCAACCCGGATAACAGCGTAACGGTCACTGACAACGGAAGCGGGATTCCGGTCGGAATTCATCCGAAAATGGGGCGGCCGGCCGTTGAAGTCGTGATGACGGTTCTCCATGCCGGCGGAAAATTCGGCGGTGATGGCTACAAATTTTCCGGCGGCTTGCACGGAGTGGGCGTGTCGGTGGTGAATGCCCTGTCGGAATGGCTGGAAGTGGAAGTGAGACGGGAAGGAAAAATTCACCGCCAACGTTACACCCGGGGCGTGCCCGATTATGACCTGCAAGTGATCGGGGAAACGGATGAAACAGGAACGAAGGTTACGTTCAAACCCGACCCGGAAATCTTTACCGAAACGACGGAATACGATTATGACATTTTGCAAAACCGCCTGCGTGAGCTCGCTTTCCTGAACAAGGGGATCAAAATCATATTGGAGGATCGGCGCGAAAAAGAGAGAAAGGCGGAATTCCAATATGACGGCGGCATTCGATCCTTTGTGGAATATCTGAACCGCAACCGCGAAGTGCTGCATGAGCCCCCGATCTATATCGAAGGCGAACGGGATTCCATCCCGATTGAAATTTCGCTTCAGTATAATGATTCTTTCTCATCGAACATTTATTCGTATGCCAACAATATTCACACGCATGAGGGCGGAACGCATGAAGCCGGCTTCAAATCGGCGCTTACCCGGGTGATCAACGATTATGCCCGGCGGAACAACCTGTTGAAAGAAAACCAAAGCAACCTGACCGGCGATGATGTGCGGGAAGGGTTGACGGCCATTATCAGTGTGAAAATCGGTGATCCGCAGTTTGAAGGGCAAACGAAAACCAAGCTGGGAAACAGTGAAGCCCGCTCGGCCACGGAACAATTATTTGCCGAGGAGTTCCAGATCTTTCTGGAGGAAAACCCGGCGGTGGCCAAAAAGATCATCGGAAAAGCGGTAATGGCTGCACGCGCAAGGGAGGCTGCCCGCAAAGCCCGGGAATTGACGCGTCGGAAAAATGCACTGGAAGTCAGTTCATTGCCCGGGAAATTGGCGGATTGCACCTCCAAAAACGCTGCCGACAGCGAACTGTTCATCGTTGAAGGGGATTCCGCGGGCGGTACTGCCAAGCAGGGGCGTGACCGCATGTTCCAGGCGATCCTCCCCCTCAAGGGAAAAATTATCAACGTAGAGAAAGCGCGGTTGGACAAGGCACTTTCCAACGATGAAATCCGGACGATCATCACTGCGCTCGGCACGGGGATCGGCGGTGACTTCAATCTCGACAAGGCGCGGTACCACAAGATCATCATCATGACCGATGCCGATGTGGACGGCGCGCATATCCGCACGTTATTGCTGACCTTCTTCTACCGCTATATGCGGCCGCTGATTGAAAACGGCTATGTTTATATCGCGCAGCCTCCGCTTTATAAAGTGACGCAAGGGAAAACGGTTCGCTATGCCTACAATGACCGCATGAAAGAGGAAATTCTCAAGGAACTGGAAGGAAAGGGCAAAGTGGAGATCCAGCGGTACAAAGGGCTGGGAGAAATGAACGCGACCCAGCTCTGGGAAACGACGATGGACCCTGAAAGCCGCACATTGCTGCAAGTTTCCCTTGCCGATGCGATGGATGCTGACGAGGTATTTGAGATGCTGATGGGCGACCGGGTTGAGCCGCGGCGCGTTTTCATCCAGGAATATGCGAACCAGGCTACCTTGGATGTGTAACCGGCAGGCAGTAGGAAGCAGGGAGATGAAACGATGCCAGATATGCAAAGAATTCAAGAAGTGAATATCAGTAAGGAAATGAAGTCTTCGTTTCTGGACTATGCGATGAGCGTAATTGTCAGCCGCGCCCTCCCGGACGTACGCGACGGCCTGAAACCCGTTCATCGCCGGATTTTGTACACTTTGTATGAACTGGGGATGACTCCGGACAAACCGTACAAAAAATCGTCCCGCGTCGTCGGAAACGTTACGGCGAACTATCATCCGCACGGGGATGTGGCGGTATACGATGCGATGGTTCGGATGGCGCAGGATTTCTCTTATCGGTATCCGCTGGTGGACGGACACGGAAACTTCGGGTCAATCGACGGCGATTCGCCCGCGGCCATGCGGTATACCGAAGCGCGGATGGCTCCGATCACGATGGAGTTGTTGCGCGATATCCAGAAGGATACGATCGACTTTGGCCCCAACTATGACGGACAGCAGGAAGAGCCGTTGGTGCTGCCTTCCCGCTTTCCCAATCTGATCGTTAACGGGGCATCCGGGATTGCCGTCGGCATGGCGACCAATATCCCGCCGCATAACCTGTCTGAAGTGATCGACGGAATCCTTCTCCTCCTGGATAATCCAGAGGCGACGATTGAAGATTTGATGCGGATCATCAAGGGTCCTGATTTTCCCACGGGGGGAATCATCCTCGGGCATGACGGGATTCGCAAATCGTACCGCACCGGGCGGGGCAGCATCCGGATCCGGGCGAAAACGCGGATCGAAGAAGCGGGCAGCGGAAAGATGCGCATCGTCGTGGAAGAATTGCCGTACCAAGTGAACAAAGCCAAGCTGGTGGAAAAGATCGCCGAGCTCGTACGCGACAAAAAAATCGACGGAATCACCGACCTGCGCGACGAATCAGACCGGAACGGAATGCGTGTGGTCATTGAACTGCGTCGGGATGTAAACCCAAGGGTCATCCTTAACAATTTGTACAAGCATACCAGCCTGCAATCGAGCTTTGGCGTTAACATGCTGGCGTTGGTTGACGGCCAGCCGCAGGTACTCAACATTAAATCCATTCTTTCCCACTATATCGACCACCAGGTGGAAGTGATCCGCCGGCGCACCCAGTATGATTTGAACAAAGCGGAAGAACGGGCTCACATCCTGGAAGGCTTGCGCATTGCCCTTGACCAGATCGACGAAGTGATCGCCCTCATCCGCGCTTCCGCCACCACTGCCGAAGCTCGTACCGGTTTGATGGAAAAGTTCGGTCTCAGTGAAAAACAAGCCCAGGCGATTCTCGATATGCGTTTGCATCGCCTGACCGGACTGGAACGCGAAAAAATCGAGGCGGAATACGGAGAACTTCAGAAATTGATCGCCAAATTGAAAGACATTCTCGCCGATGAGGCCAAAATCCGCGGCGTCGTGCGGGATGAGCTGAAGGAGATCAAAGAACGGTATGGCGATGAACGCCGCACGATGATTAAAGCCGATGAGGACGAAATTGAGGACGAGGATTTGATCCCCGAAGATGAGGTCGCCATTTTGTTGACCCAGCGTGGATATATCAAGCGGATGCCTTTGTCCACCTACCGGGCGCAACGAAGAGGCGGCAAGGGAATCACGGGGATGGGAACCCGGGAAGACGACTTGGTGCAGCATATGTTTGTCACCCATTCCCATAATCATTTGCTCTTCTTCTCAAACAAGGGGAAAGTGTACCGCCTGAAGGCGTACGAAGTGCCGGAGCTCGGCAGAACCGCGCGCGGGACTCCCGTGATCAACCTGATTCAGATCGACCAGGGCGAGCGCATCGAGGCGGTCATCCCGGTGAAAGAATTCCTGGATAATCAGTTCCTTTTCTTTGCCACGGCTGAAGGCATTGTGAAGAAGACCGCACTCAGCGAATTTGAAAACATTCGCCGCAACGGCCTGTTTGCCATCAATCTTCGTGACGGGGATGAACTGGTTGGCGTCCGCCTGACCGATGGAAATCAGGAAGTCCTGATGGGAACGCGCCAGGGAATGTCGATTCGCTTCCACGAAATGGACGTCAGGGAAATGGGACGTTCGGCCACAGGCGTGAAAGGCATCACGTTAGGTGAAGATGACCGCGTAATCGATATGGATATCGTGATCCCGGACAAATATGTCCTGATCGTCACTCGCAACGGATATGGCAAACGGACGCCGATGGAGGAATACCGCATTCAATCACGCGGCGGTAAAGGGATCAAGACCTTAAGCCTCACAGAGAAAAAAGGAGATGTGGTCGCCCACAAAGTGGTGTCCGAAGATGAAGATCTGATGATCGTGACTCAATCCGGCATTGTCATTCGTCTGAAGATCGCCGAGATTTCCGTGATGGGCCGGTATGCGCAAGGAGTGAAACTGATTTCGCTCGACGAGGACGAAGTATCGGCCGTCGCCCGCGTCCACCGCGAAGAGGAGGAAGACGGAGAAGACGGTAATCAATAAAGGCGAATGATCGATTTTTGACCGTGGAGAAGGTTTAAGACCAGATGGGGGACCTTTCGCGGGATGAGACGGAGCAGTCCGCATACCAGGATTTGCTCTTCTCCGGTGTGATCCAGCATTATCTCCCCCCATAGCGGTGGTTCATAGCGACACAGCATACTCAGCGCAAACAGCAACATGAAATGAACCAGCAATTCATCAACAGGGGTTCCAAGGCAATCATTACCGAACCACAGGTAATGGTTTCCTTTTTTATCTTCATAAAACCAAGGATGGTGAAATCCTTTCTCCCAGTCATTCACATGCCGGACATCGGGATGGCTCCAACGAAGTTGCAGGAGACCGGACCGGATCACCGGAGTGCCAAGGGAGAAGAGTGCCCCTTTGCTGTAATGATTCAGACGGGAAACAAAAGCTTCGGGGGTGAGATGGATCCGGTCGAGAACGGTTTCGGCGATTTCCAGCGGCATCGCCTCGTCTGCATAAAGCGAGGTCTGCCGGCCAACCGTAACCGGAATCAGCGGCGTTTCACCCATAATGCGCTCATAACTGGCGGACAAGTCAGATAGGAAGGAAAACAATGTCTTGAGCCGATATGAGTCTCCCGCATCGGGAGGATTCCCCAATAACCCGGCGACCAGTGGATAAAGCCCTTCTTTTTGTATCCGGACTTCATCCTCGAGCAAACGATAAGATTCACGCTTTCGTTTTCGGGTGGATAACCCATGGCGCAAGACTGAAGTATTTTGCGGATAGTCCGGCACCCGGGTCAGAATCCATGCTTTAATCAAGCTCATCATTCCATAGTAGTCGAGGACAGGCTGCATCCAGATATTTTCTTCCCGTCCCGGCCGGAAAATGGAAAGAGCCTGCCGGATGTAGGCGGAAAACGCTGCCGCATTACGAAAGGCCATCTTTTCCGGTTGCGGGGTTCCGCTTTTTTGGTAAGCGTTCAACAGAAATCTTTGTGCCGACTTTTCGTTGGCAAGCAGGAAATATTGGTCACGGATCCATTCCTCCGGCGATTCGCAATAGATGATGTTTACCGGTTTTGCTTCCAACCCGTTCCCTCCCGTTTTAATCTTCTGCCCTTTATTGTGCTGAAAAGGCGGGAATGATATAACAGAGGTGATTTTTCAGGAGGATCGTAAGGCAGATATGAAAAAGAGATGGATTTGGTGTTTATGCATTCTCCTGTTGTTCGTCTGGGGGACGATTCCTCCGAAGAAGCAAGCACTTCCCGAGAAAAACTCGGATTTGGTTCTTATCCATGGTTTTAACAACCGCCATCAGTGGGGAGAAGCATTTTTAAACACATTGGTCGCTCATTGGAAGTCCGGGCATATTTATGTCCTGTATACCAATCGGTCAGACCGGGTCTGGACGATGCGGATCAATGGAAAGATCGTGACGTTTGCGGGAGAAAATGATCATCAAGCCGGAAACGGCTCAATCGACGCCCAGGCGAAAATTGCCGCGCATAAAATTGATCTCCTGCAAGCAAAATATGGACTTGATCCCCGTTTTGCGGTGATCGCTCACAGCATGGGCGGTCTGGTTGCCCGGGAATTGGTCTACTTGCGGCCGGGCCGGGTGGCGGACCTGGTGACGATTGCCTCACCGCACCATGGAACCCCGCTTGCCAGGGAATACAGTTGGCTGGGGATGTTTGTGCATGGACAAGCGGCTATGGCAGATCTTACTCCTGAGGCGGTGGCGCGGTTTAACCAAAAATATCCCGTACAGGGAAGTTCGTTTGCAAAAGGCGGACACCTTTTTACCATAGCCGGGGATGCGGATGGATGGGGAAACCGCGGATGGCATGGGGAATTGGCGGTCGGATGGACGCTTCTAGCCCTGAAGTACGGTTCGGACAGCGATGGTGTTGTACGTGACGGAGAAGCGACGATCAAAGGGGCCATTCATGTTAAAACGTTCCCGGATGATGACCATCTGCAGCTGATTCAGAAACCAGAGGTAGCGGAAACCATTAGCAGCATCCTTCCCTGAACCGTTGGTTATCCACAGAAAAGTTTAGTTATGCACAAGATCCTGTGGATAACTTGTGAATGATTGTGGACAACTTTTTGGCAAAAAATGAAAAATCTTGACGACTTGGCAAGGATACTGTTACACTTGCTAGAAAAAATTTGGGCCAAAGGGGAAAGCGATATGTGGGATCAGAAGTTTGCCAAGGAAGGTTTTACCTTTGACGATGTTTTATTGGTCCCGGCGAAATCGGAAATTTTGCCGCGAGACGTCGAGACCGGCACCACGCTGACGGATCGGGTGAAACTCAATATTCCGCTGATCAGTGCGGGGATGGATACCGTGACCGAATCAGCCTTGGCCATTGCGATTGCCCGGCAGGGAGGCATCGGTGTCATTCACAAAAACATGAAAGTGGAAGAGCAGGCTGAAGAAGTAGACCGGGTCAAGCGCTCTGAGAGCGGAGTCATCACCAATCCGTTTTACTTGACACCTGAGCACAAAGTTCATGATGCGGAAGAACTGATGGCGAAATACCGGATTTCCGGTGTGCCGATTGTCGATGAAAACCGCCGCCTGATGGGGATTATCACCAACCGTGACCTGCGTTTTGTCCGTGATTATTCCACCCCGATCGCCGAAGTGATGACCAAGGAAAAATTGGTGACGGCACCGGTGGGAACGACCCTGAAAGAGGCGGAAGCGATTCTGCAACAACATAAGATCGAGAAATTGCCTTTGGTCGACGAAGAAGGCATTTTAAAAGGACTCATTACCATCAAGGATATTGAAAAAGCGGAGCTGTTCCCGCAAGCGGCCAAAGATGCCCACGGAAGGTTACTCGTCGGGGCGGCTGTCGGGGTGACCAAGGATACGATGCGCCGGGTGGCGGCATTGGTGGAAGCAGAAGCGGATATGATCGTCGTTGATACTGCTCACGGCCACTCCCAGGGTGTGTTGGACATGGTGCGGGAGATCAGAAGACAGTATCCCGACCTGGTGATCGTTGCCGGTAACGTCGCCACGGGAGAAGGCACCCGCGATTTGATTGAAGCCGGGGCCAGTGTGGTCAAAGTGGGAATCGGTCCGGGCTCGATTTGTACAACCCGTGTCGTTGCAGGAATCGGTGTGCCGCAGATTACAGCCATCTACGACTGTGCCACCGTTGCGCGCCAATATGGCGTTCCGATTATCGCCGATGGCGGCATCCGTTTCTCCGGGGATATTGTCAAAGCGATCGCGGCCGGGGCAGATGCAGTCATGCTGGGCAGCCTTTTCGCCGGAACGGAAGAAGCACCGGGAGAATCGGAGATTTATCAGGGCCGCCGCTTCAAGGTGTACCGCGGGATGGGATCAATCGGTGCGATGCAGGCAGGCAGCAAGGACCGCTATTTCCAAGAAAATGTGCAAAAGTTGGTTCCGGAAGGCATTGAGGGACGCGTTCCGTACAAAGGGCCGCTTGCCGATACCATTTACCAATTGATCGGAGGCCTGCGCGCAGGCATGGGCTATTGCGGAACCAGAACATTGGCCGAATTAAAAGAGAAATCCCGTTTTATTCGCATTTCCAGCGCTTCGCTCAGGGAAAGCCATCCTCATGATGTTCAGATTACCAAAGAAGCTCCAAACTACCATATGTGACCAATTTCTTTCACCGAACAAGCAGAAAAACGCTTCTGCTTGTTCATTTCTTTTTTCCCGTTCCTCTTCTATACTGGATTAAGGGGTCGGGAAATTTCCGACATTTGGCCGGCCGTGGCCCGAACCGGATTTACATAAATATGTCAGTCTTGTCAATGTTTTGCAGCAAATGAGGGAGAATGGAGAATGACCTGATGAAAAACAAAATAAACATCTGCTGTTGTCTTTGTTTGCTTGTCTTCATGAGTTGGATTACGAATCCGGCAATGGCAGCTGCCGCGGGGATGAAACCGGATGTTCAGGCAAAGTCCTATATCCTGATCGATTTTCAGTCCGGGGAGATTCTTGATGAGAAAAATGCCGAAGTGCCGTACCCGCCTGCCAGCATGACCAAAATGATGACCGTGTTCGTTGTACTGGACCAGATTAAAAGCGGGAAGATTCACTGGGATGATCTCGTCACCATAAGCCCGCGGGTGGCTGCGATCAATGAAGCGCAGATCAACCTTACACCCGGAGAAAAAATCACTGTGCGTGAGCTGTTTATCGCCGCTCTGGTCGAATCGGCCAATGATGCGGCTGTGGCCTTGGCAGAATATGTGGGGGGGACGGAAGAAAACTTTGTCGCCATGATGAATCAAAAGGCGAAGGAACTGGGAATGAACCATACACATTTCAATTGCGCGTCCGGCCTTGATTTCCGCCTTTATCCCGACCCGCCGAAAGTTTCCGGGCCAAACGTGATGTCCGCTCATGATACGGCCATCCTGGCGACCAAGCTGATTCAAACGTATCCCGAAATCCTGAAAACGACGTCCATCCCTTACTATACATTTTTTATAGGAACGAAGAAGCAACTGAAGGTGACCAACTGGGATTTGATGCTGCCCGGGCTCAAGTATTCCTACCCGGGAGTGGATGGACTGAAAACGGGGCATACCAACACGGCGGGTTATTGTTTTACGGGGACCGCCCAGCGTGGTGATCTTCGTCTGATTTCCGTTGTCATGGGAACCCGTTCCGACGATCACCGGTTTTTGGAGACGAAAAAGTTGTTTGACTACGGTTTTCAGGAATTCGTCCCGCAAGTGCTGGTGAAAAAGGGAGGTCAGATCCCGGGAACAAAAGAGCTGGCCTTGCCTGACGGAGTGGAACGCACCGTTCCGGTAACCGTGGACAAGGCGGTTAAACTTCCCGTGCATAAAGGGGAGAGTGCCCGTTACCAGGTGAAGGTAACGTTCAAGCCCCGATTGAATGCTCCGCTCAAGCAAGGGGAAGTGGTCGGCACAGCTCAAGTGCTCTATAACGGAAAACCGGTCCAAGGGGTGGAACCGACTCCGGTCGTGACGGCCAAAGCGGTGGAAAAAGCGAGCTGGATTCGCCTGTTTTTCCGGGAAATAGGGGATACCGTAAAGAATTGGTTTAATTAAATTTATTTTTCAAATGGATTTTTTCAACTATAATAAAATGGGGAGGAGAGCAAGGAATTCCGATTGCTCTCCCGGTTTTTAGCTGGTACATCAAGGGGGTTATCCGAAATGAGTGAAGTGCGTAAAGTCGGAACAGATCGCGTCAAACGCGGGATGGCCGAAATGCAAAAAGGCGGCGTCATCATGGACGTTGTCAATGCTGAACAAGCGAAAATTGCGGAACAAGCCGGAGCAGTGGCCGTTATGGCACTGGAACGCGTTCCGTCCGATATTCGTGCAGCCGGCGGTGTCGCCCGCATGGCAGACCCGCGTGTGATCGAGGAAGTGATGGGAGCCGTATCGATTCCGGTTATGGCCAAAGCACGGATCGGTCATTTTGTGGAAGCGCGCCTGCTTGAAGCGATGGGCGTCGATTACATCGATGAAAGTGAAGTTTTGACACCGGCAGATGATCTGTACCATATCGATAAATCGCAATTTACCGTTCCGTTTGTTTGCGGTGCGCGTGACCTCGGGGAAGCATTGCGCCGGATCGGGGAAGGGGCGTCCATGATCCGCACCAAAGGGGAACCGGGCACCGGAAACATCGTTGAAGCGGTTCGCCATATGCGCATGATGCAAAGCCAGATTCGCAAGGTGCAAAGCATGTCCCGCGATGAGCTGATGGCTGAGGCGAAAAAACTGGGGGCTCCGTACGACTTGCTCTTGCAAGTGCATGAAACGGGCAAACTGCCTGTGGTCAACTTTGCCGCCGGCGGTGTGGCAACGCCTGCCGACGCTGCTCTGATGATGCATCTTGGTGCAGACGGTGTCTTTGTCGGCTCCGGGATCTTCAAATCGGAAAATCCGGAGAAATATGCACGCGCCATCGTTCAGGCCACCACGCACTATGAAGATTTCGGCCTGATTGCCGAAGTGTCCAAAGATCTTGGCACACCGATGACCGGAATTGAAATTTCCAAACTGCGTGCGGAAGAACGGATGCAGGAGCGCGGCTGGTAGGAGGTTGGAGCGATGAAAATTGGCGTACTGGCTTTACAAGGAGCGGTGCGCGAACATGTGCGCTTGCTGGAACAGGCTGGAGCCGAGGCAGTAGCGGTGAAACGGGTCGAGCAGCTGAGCGATTTGGATGGCCTGGTGATTCCGGGCGGCGAGTCGACCACCATCAGCAAATTGATGAATGAGTATCAGATGACTGAGCCGATCCGCCAGATGTACCAGAGCGGCAAACCGATCTTTGGCACTTGCGCCGGAATGATCCTGATTGCCAGCCGCATAGAAGGCCGGGACGAGCCACATCTCGGCCTGATGGATATCACGGTGAAGCGAAACGCCTTTGGCCGGCAACGGGAGAGCTTTGAGGCGAGCCTTGATGTCAAAGGGATCGGCGATCAGTTTCAAGCGGTTTTTATCCGTGCACCATACATTGAAGAAGTGGGGCCGGGTGTGGAAATCCTGGCCGAAGTGGATGGGAAAATTGTCGCTGCCCGGCAAGGTCATCTTCTGGCGGCCGCTTTCCATCCTGAACTGACAGATGATGTGCGTTTCCATGCCTATTTTATCGAAATGGTTCGCGAATCGATGGTTACAAATGCAGAAGTTTAGGATATAATATGTAGTAAACTTTTGATATCGACGCGAAGAAGAGGCTAGTAGCTGCCGGCAGTTCGGTTCAGAGAGGCGATGGCTGGTGCGAATCGCTCCGGACGGGCGGCGAATCCACCTCGGAGCGAGGCGTGAAGGGAACAAACCCGAAGCGCATTCGGTTACGAGCCGTTATTTCGGAAGAGCGGGTTTATCCTGTCACAGCGACAGGCAGACCAATAAGGGTGGCAACGCGGAACCTTCCGTCCCTTTGGGGAGTGGGAGGTTTTTATTATGGTTAGGAGGTGCAGACCCGTGTTGGACAACAAGTTGTTGCGCAGCAATATGGATGAGGTGAAACAACGGCTTTCCACCAGACAGGGAGAATGGCCGGGGCTCGATACCTTCCTGCAGCTGGATGAGCGCCGCCGCGAAGGGATCAGGAGGGCGGAACAGCTCAAGAATAAGCGCAATGTCGTTTCCAAAGAAATTGCCCAAAAGAAAAAGAACAAAGAAGATGCCGAAGCGGATATACTGGAAATGCGCCGGGTCGGGGATGAGATCAAGCAATTGGATGAGGAATTGAGACAATTGGATGCACAGTTGGAAGAAATATTGCTCAGCCTTCCCAATTTGCCGCATGAGAGCGTGCCCGTCGGGGCTTCCGAAGAGGAAAATGTCCCTGTGCGCAAATGGGGCGAGCCGCCGCAACCCGATTTTGTCATCAAACCGCACTGGGAGATTGCCGAAGAACTCGACATCCTCGATTTTGAACGGGCGGCGAAAGTGACCGGCTCCCGTTTCGTCTTTTACAAAGGTTTGGGAGCGCGTCTCGAACGGGCCTTGATCAACTTCATGCTCGACCTGCATATCCAGGAACACGGCTATACGGAAATGATGCCCCCTTACATCGTCAACCGGCAGGCCATGACCGGAACCGGACAACTGCCCAAGTTTGAAGAAGACGCTTTCAAGCTGGCGGATAATGAGGATTACTTCCTCATCCCGACCGCGGAAGTGCCTGTAACCAATTATCATGCGGGTGAGATTCTGGCAGCTGAGGAACTCCCCAAATATTACACCGCCTTCAGCAGTTGTTTCCGTTCCGAAGCCGGTTCGGCCGGACGGGATACACGCGGACTGATTCGTGTGCATCAATTTAACAAAGTCGAAATGATCAAATTGGTGAGACCGGAAGATTCTTATGACGAGCTCGAACTGATGGTGCAAAATGCCGAAGAAGTGTTGAAGCGCCTTGAACTTCCCTATCGCGTCGTCGCTCTCTGTACAGGAGACCTCGGTTTCAGTGCGGCCAAAACATACGATCTTGAGGTTTGGATGCCGAGCTACAATACTTACCGGGAAATCTCGTCCTGCAGCAACTGCGAGGATTTCCAAGCCCGCCGCGCCAACATCCGCTTTCGCCGCGATGCCAAGGCAAAACCGGAGTTTGTGCACACGCTCAACGGGTCCGGTCTTGCCGTCGGCCGCACCGTCGCCGCCATCCTGGAAAACGGCCAGGAAGCCAACGGGAGCGTCCGCATTCCCAAAGCTCTGCAACCTTACATGGGCGGACTTGAACGGATCAGCAAAAAGGGATGAGAAGCAGTTGCGGGTTCCGGGTAATTGCCGGACCCGCTCTCTCCTCGTTGACAAAAGGAAAAAAATCAGTATAATTAGATTCTGTAACGAAATAGATCGTGGAGAGGTGGTCGAGTGGTTTAAGGCAGCGGTCTTGAAAACCGCCGAGGGTTCACGCCCTCCGTGGGTTCGAATCCCACCCTCTCCGCCACTTTTGAGGATCGCGAGTACATAAAAAAGAAAGGTTTGCAAACAGATTGCAAACCTAATCCCCGAATAGGAGGTTGTCCAGTTTTTGGGCAGCTTCTTTTTGCATGTTGGGCATTACGTGACTGTATAAGTCCATGGTGATGGTAATTGTGGAGTGGCCTAGGCGCTCTGATACAACTTTGGGGTGTTCGCCTTGTTGGAGTAGTAGGGTGGCGTGGGTATGCCGGAGATCATGAAATCGGATCGGGGGGAGGTTGGCCTTCCGAATAAATTGGCCAAATGCTTTTGAGAGGTAATCAAGATCAAAAGGCGTTCCGTCTGGTCTGCAAAAGATCAGATCATGATCCTGGTATGCAGGGCCCAATGCCATTTTTTGCTCAAGTTGTTTCCGCTTTATCTTCTTGAGCATTTTGACTACCGAGTCTGAAACTGCGATAGATCGTCGGCTTCCGTCTGTTTTAGCGCTGTCCCGGAATACAAATCCGCTGTCTTTGGTTCTGTGCAAGGTGCGTCTTATACTAATAAGTTGATTTTCAAAATCAACATCCGACCATCGAAGCGCGAATATTTCACCTCGACGCATTCCGGTATTAACGGCAAAGAAGATCGGCTCATAGAGTTTTGAATTTTCCGCCGCCTTTAATAAGAGTAAGACTTCATCCCGAGTGAGTACTTGGATTTGTTTCCTTTTTGGTTTAGGCGGTGAAACAGCTCGCACTGGGTTAACTGTGATCACTTGCCATTTCACCGCTTGTTCTAATGCTTTGTGTAATAGCCTGTGGTGATGGTGTACGGTTCGAGCCGACAGTCCGCCTTTTTTATCCGATCTGCCATGATCTAACTTATCCGAGTAATACTTTTGAATGTGCATCGGTTTGAGTCGATCCAGCGTGATCTTGCCGAGAGACGGGATTAAATGGTTTCTAATAATAGACTCGTAACCCTCATAGGTTCGAGGAGCGCAATTTGTTAACGCGTAGTCTTGTAACCACCGCTTGAGGTAATCTTCCAGGGTGATCTTTGACGGCTCAATAAAAACTCCCTGATTAAGTTCATGGATCTTTGTGGCCATCGCGCGCTCGGCTTCTTTTTTGGTATTAAAACCGGAAAACCATTTTTGCTTTCTTTTCCCCGTCTCGGGATCACGGCCAAGATCAATAATGAAACACCATTTAGAACCCCGTTTCCGCACGTGACCCTTCAATATATCACCTCTGTTCCTCATCCATCAGGGCCTCTACATGAGCTAATAAGGGGCGTAACTGATATTCTGGCAACGTTTCCCCGTCTGATCCTAATAATAAGCCTTCTTTTAAAATGGCCCGCAGTTGCGAGACGTTGAGCGCTTTAACTGGTTTAGACTCGCTTAAGATTAAAGATAATTTCTCTTTCTTTTTAGCTCCGTCCAGGACTGCTTTCAGGGCGCTTTCAACGTCCCCGGTTTCTTTTAATTTGGACGTGAAATCATCAGTTAAGTCGTCCATATTGCTAAGGTATTTATAAACGTCAAGCTCCTCTTTGATGTCATCCGGAATCTTTTCGATGTACCCCTTTATAATTAGCCGTTGCGCATCTCCTCCTGTAACTTCGGCCAGCACTCTGGAGATTTCCTCTGAGGGTGCTGGCCGTTTTCCGAGTCGAAGCTTACTTATATAAGTTGGGTGAATTTTGACTCCCCTTTTTCCGCACTCCTCGGCGATGCGTTCCAGCGTCATTCCTGAGTTTTTAATATATTCTTGTAGAAGTTCTGCGTAAGTCATGTAATTTTCACCTCCTTCACTTGAAATAATATCTTTTCTAGACAAAAACGTCAATACAAAAGGATAAAATTGCTTGACCGCGAATGTATGTTTGTATTATAATCCTCGAATCTGACGCGAAAGTCTATAGACAAAAAAGTCTTGACGACTGAAAATCGACTGGGCTATAATAGCTATACCGGCGGAAACGCCGGGAAAAAAGTCCTTGACAAAATAGTCTGGACGGTATATCATGGATTTAAGCAAGACAGACAAGACAGTCTTGGGGAGGAGGCCTCAGATGCAAAACAGAATCCGGGAGATCCGCAAAGCCAAAGGCTTAACACAGCATCAGTTAGCATTTCTGTTTCACGAACCGTTACATCCCACAGTAATCTCAAGATGGGAGCGAGGCGTTTCCTCGCCATCGTCCGAGAACTTGTTCGAGCTAGCGCGAATTCTTGAGGTAAAACCGGATGAGCTTTTCATCGAGACAGACAGTCAGTCATGAAAGGGTGGGGCCCATGGAGCCGATGGTAAATCTGCTGAAGGCGATTGCCGATCTTAATGAGGAGGTAATCCGGTTGGCGGCCCGGTTTGACCAAAGCTCTTCTGAGTCTTTGGTCTACAGCGTGGAACAGGCCGCCGAAGTCTTGGGAGTATCAAGGAGCAAAATGTATGACCTGCTCCACCGGCCAGACTTTCCGGTCGTGGACTTGGGCCATCGGCGAGTGATCCCAAGAAAGCAGTTATCGGCTTGGTTGGATCAACAATGCATGAAAAAAGCCCGGTAAAACCGGGGCCCAGAGAAAAATACAGGTTTGAGACCATGATACCAGAAAGCTCTAAAATTGCAAGGGAGGTTTTAAACTTGAAAATCACTATCGAACTCCCTGATGAGTTGGCAAAAGCGCTTTTAGACATCGCGAAGGTTTTGGCGCAACATATCAAAATCGAAGAAGAGCCGAAAGCCGAAGAGCATCCGAAAGCCGAAGAGCATCCGAAAGTGAAGCTCGAAGAAGTACGCGCCAAACTGGCCGAGTTATCAAGAGCCGGTAAACGCGATGCAGTTAAAGATTTGATCCAGTCTTTCGGTGTTCAGCGCTTGACAGACATACCAAAAGAAAAATTGCCTGCTGTGCTTGAGAAGGCAAAGGAGATCGCCTGATGAAGCATGCCATACTATCCGCCTCTGGCGCTCACCGGTGGCTCAAGTGTACGCCGAGCGCCAGGCTCGAACAGAACATAAAAGATGAAACCAGTCCATATGCACAGGAAGGTACAAGAGCCCACGCACTCGCTGAACATTGGCTCCAATATGAATTAGGCCTACGGCTTGACGCTCCGCAAGGTGAGCCGGAAATGATGAGCTACGTAAAAATCTACGTTGACACTGTACTGGATCGTATAACCCCTGATTCGATGGTCATGCTCGAACGCCGGTTAGACTTTAGCAATTGGGTTCCTCACGGTTTTGGGACTGGTGATGCAGTCATTGTGAATGATCGGCGCTTAGAGATCGTCGATCTAAAGTATGGGAAGGGCGTTCCAGTGTCAGCCGAGAACAATCCGCAACTTCGACTTTATGCATTAGGCGCTGTTTATGAGTTTGGGTTATTGTACGATTTTACAGTCGTGAGGATGACGATTGTACAGCCTCGATTAGATATCATCTCGACGGAAGAATTGACGACCAGTGAACTCTTGGAATGGGGAGACTCAATAGAGCCTTTAGCTCGGGAGGCCTTCGCTGGTAAAGGCGAGCTAAACCCAGGAGATCATTGCCGATTTTGTAAAGTTCGGTCAACGTGTGAAGCTCGGTCAGAAGCGAATCTGAGACAAGCAAGACTTGATTTCCAACAAAATGACTAAAAAGGGAGAATGATCAAAATGGCTCAAATGGTTAAAAGTGCTCAAACGACGAAAGTAGTTACCGGGAAAGTCCGTTTCTCTTATGTGAACGCGTTCCAACCTCGTGCCGCTGTGGAAGGCCAAGATCCGAAATACTCTGTGTGCGTCTTGATTCCGAAAACCGATAAGAGAACGCTGGCCCGCATCAAAGCCGCTATCGAAGCCGCGAAAGAGAAAGGCAAAGAACGTTGGGGTGGGAAAGTGCCGGCGATGCTTAAAACCCCGCTCCGTGACGGAGATGTAGAGCGCCCGGATCAACCGGAATTCGCTGGCTGCTATTTCCTGAACGCCTCCAGCAAATTCAAACCGGGAGTTGTGGACGCCGACTTGAACCCAGTTTTAGACCCTTCGGAATTTTACTCCGGCTGCTATGGACGCGCTTCTCTCAACTTCTATCCTTACAGCGTCTCTGGTAATCGCGGGATCGCAGCAGGTTTGAATAACCTTCAAAAACTGGAAGACGGCGAGCCGCTTGGCGGGCGTGTCAGCGCTCAAAGCGAGTTCGGCAGCTTTGAAGACGATGAAGAAGATGATTTCTTAGGATAAGCGCAACAGGGAGAAGGCCCAACGCCTTCTCCTTCAATCGCAAAAAGGGGTAGATGGACGATGGAACTGAAACTCGGTAAAAAAGTTCAGATTAAGATGGGTTATTATGAAGCCTTGAAGCTGTTTGATGAGCTATGCGCCATTTTGAATTTTTGCGAGGAGCAAGGATTTGAAGGGACGCCTTACGCTGAGGAGTTATATGGGGCTTTGGAAGCAGTCGATGAAGCGAAAAAGGCGGGCTTGATATGATCCTTAGCATCGACGTAGAAACCTATTCCAGTGTAGATTTGAAGACTCACGGCGTTTACCGTTATGTAGAAGCTGACGACTTTGAAATACTTCTTTTTGCTTATTCCTTCGACGACGGCCCGGTACGGGTTGTCGATCTTGCACAAGGGGAGGAGTTGCCTGCCGAAGTACGGCGGGCCCTCACTGATCCCGACATTGTTAAATCTGCTTTTAACGCGAATTTCGAGCGGGTAACGATTGGAAAGCATTTCGGTATAAACACATCACCGGATCAATGGGCTTGTACAATGGTTCATGCAATGTCTTTAGGATTACCGAGAAGCCTGGAAGATGTGGCGAAAGCCTTAAAACTCGAACATCAGAAAGACACAGCCGGCGAACGGCTGATTAAATATTTCAGCGTCCCGTGCAAGCCTACACAAGTTAACGGCGGACGGACGCGGAACCTGCCGGAGCATGACCCGGAGAAATGGCAACGGTTCTTAGAGTACTGCCGCCAGGACGTTGAAGTGGAAAGAGCGATTCGGAAGAAACTCTCACGGTATCCCTTCGGGGAACAGGACTTATGGGCTTTAGATCAACGGATTATAGACCGAGGAATTAACCTGGACTTAGAACTGGTTCATCATGCGATTCAATGCGACGGGCAGTATCGCCGCCGGCTGGAAGATGAAGCCGCAAGGCTGACAGGCTTGGAGAACCCGAACAGCCTGGTACAGCTGAAAAATTGGCTACTTAGCGAAGGAGTCAAGACAGACAGTCTGTCTAAGAATTCGATTCCGAAGTTGCTAAAAGAGGCAAACGGTACAGCCAAGCGGGTTTTAGAGATCAGACAAGAACTGTCTAAAACCAGCGTTAAGAAGTACGAGACGATGAAACGGACGGTCTGCCATGACGGGCGAGTCCGGGGCCTGCTCCAATTTTACGGCGCGAACCGTACCGGGAGATGGGCCGGGCGGTTGGTTCAAGTCCAGAACCTCCCGAGGAGCGATTTAAAAGACTTGGACTTGGCCCGGCAGCTTTTGAAAGCTGGCCTATATGAGGACTTGGAACTTCTTTATGGAAATGTGCCGGACACTTTATCTCAACTGATTCGCACGGCCTTTATTCCGTCTCCTGGCTGCCGATTCCTGGTTGCGGACTTCTCAGCCATCGAGGCCCGAGTCATCGCCTGGCTGGCCGGCGAGAAATGGCGGCTCGATGTCTTCAATACCCACGGGAAGATTTACGAAGCTTCGGCAAGTCAGATGTTCGGTGTCCCCATAGAGCAGATCACGAAGGGTAGCGAACTGCGGCAGAAAGGGAAAGTTGCCGAATTGGCTTTGGGCTACCAAGGCGGTAAAGGGGCGCTGATCCAAATGGGTGCGCTGGATCAAGGCCTGACGGAGGATGAACTTCCCGATCTCGTTTCCTCTTGGCGGGCCGCAAACCCGCGCATCGTCAACTTCTGGTATGACATGGAGCGGGCAGCATTAGAGGCGGTGAGATATAAGAAGGCCGTCCGGCTCCAACACGGACTCGCTTTTATCTATCGGCCAGGTATTTTGTTCCTTCAATTACCGTCCGGCCGACAAATTGCCTATGTAAGACCAAAGATTGAGCTTGATGAGCAGTTTGGTAAAGAGACACTCACATATGAGTCAAACGGCAAGCGAACGAAAACATACGGCGGAAAGTTGGTAGAGAATTGCGTCCAGGCTGTTGCAAGGGATTGTCTGGCAGAGGCTATGCGCCGGCTGGATGACGCAGGTTATCAGATAGCCTTTCACGTCCACGACGAAGTGGTTTGTGACCAAGCACATGGATCAGTGGAAGAGATGGCCCGGATCATGTCTGAGCCTATCCCCTGGGCTCCAGGGCTACCACTGGACGCTGATGCATTCGAGTCGGAATATTACACGAAGGGGTGAACCTTTTGGAAGAGCAAAGCCCTAAAACTCATGAGATCACTATATATGTAGGCGCTGGCCGGGACGCTCGGGAGTGGTCACCGGAAAGCCTGACTTGGAATGAGCTTGTAAAGCGCTTGTCAGACGTAACCCGGACGCATGAAACCTTTAACGACTATCAGAACATGCCAAAGTCGAAAAAGGACGCCATTAAGGACGTTGGGGGTTTTGTTGGTGGTGTACTGAAAGGCGGGCGGCGCCGGGCTGAAAATGTAGCCTGGCGTAGCTTGATCACTTTAGATTTTGACTTTGCCCCCAGGCTGCTCGAACAATCAGAGATTGAGTTTGCAGCGGCTTTATACACAACACACTCTCACGCACCTGATAAACCCCGTTTCCGCCTGGTTGCGCCGCTGAAATACAATATCAGCCCGGATAAATACCCGGCGGTGGCCCGCTGGGTTGCAAAGAGCATCGGCGGACTGGAATGGGTTGATCCAACAACCTTTGAAATTAACCGCCTGATGTTCTGGCCAAGTGCATCGAAGGATGGAGAGTTTATATTCTGGGAAAAACAAGGCCCTTGGATTGATCCGGAAGAGATTTTAGCCCAGTACGACGACTGGACAGACGCCGCACAGTGGCCGAGATCGAGCAGAGAGGATAAAAGCATCAAAAGGCAGGCAAAGAAACAAGGTGATCCATACGAGAAACCGGGGGTAATTGGGGCCTTCTGCCGCACATATGACGTTAAAACAGCCATCGAAGTATTCTTAGAGGATGTTTACGAGCCTTTTGGGGAAGACCGCTACACCTATAAACAGGGTTCAACGGCTGGCGGTGTAGTGGTTTATGACGATGGAAAGTTTGTCTATAGCTTCCACGCCACCGATCCCATCGGCGGAAAGTTGGTCAACTCTTTCGACTTGGTGCGGATTCACCTGTACGGAGACCGAGACGAGGTGGCCGAGCCGGGAACACCTGTTAACCGCTTGCCTTCCTATCAGGCCATGCTGGCTTTAGCCTCCGAGGATGAAGAAGTGAAGCAAACGATCGGCCTTGAGCAGTTAGGTTTGGCTAAAGCTGATTTTAAAGATGATATGGAGTGGCTCTCCAAGCTGGAGCGGTACCCGAAAACAGGCGAGCTACGGATTACTTTTCGTAACTTTGAACTGATCCTCGAAAATGACCCGAATTTAAAAGGCCGGTTTGGTTATGACTTATTTGCAAATCGAGTAGCGGTATTGAAGCCGCTCCCGTGGAGGCAAGATTCCGGCCAGTTTGAGAATGTAGATGACGCAGCACTTCGCGGCTACATTGAAAACACTTACGGTATCCGGCATAAAGAGCGTTTAATGGATGCACTAATGACGGTATCCCGGAAAAACTCTTTCCACCCGGTGCGGGATTACCTGAACAGTCTGGACTGGGACGGCGTCCCCCGGCTGGAAACCGTGTTTATAGACTATGTGGGCGCTGAAGATAACCCACACGTTCGGAAGCTGACGAAAAAAGCACTCGTGGCGGCGGTGAAACGGATATTCGAGCCCGGGGCTAAGTTTGATGAGATGATTACACTTGTCGGGCCGCAAGGGATCGGAAAAAGCCGGATCATTCATCGGTTATCAAAAGGCTGGTTTACCGATTCATTGGATAGCTTGAACGGAAAGGATGCTTACGAATCCATTCAAGGCGTGTGGTTGGTCGAAATGGCCGAGATGTCAGCCATCAAGAGGGCCGCTGATGTGGAAATGGTGAAGAAATTCCTTTCAAAACAATATGACCGCTATCGGCCGCCTTACGCCCGAATGATCGAAGAATACCCGAGGCAGTGTATTTTCATCGGCTCTACAAATACTTTTGAATTCCTTGTCGATAAGACCGGAAACCGGCGGTTTTGGCCCTTCCGCTGTGGTGTGACACCTCAGAGGCCCTGGGAGGAGTTGACCGAAGAAGAAGTAGATCAGATTTGGGCGGAGGCGTTGGTTTACTATCGGGAAGGCTACCCGACCTATCTGAAAAAAGATGAAGACGCGGACACGATCGAATGGGTAACGGGCCGGCAACAGGAACATACAGAGGAGAACTCACTCACCGGCATGATCCAGGAGTTTTTGGATCGGCCACTTCCCGATGATTGGGATGATAGAGATTTATTCAGCCGCAGGGCCTACCTGGAAGGTGTGGAAGCGGCCCCATCATCAGGCCAACCAAGAAATAAGGTTTGTGTTATGGAAGTTTGGGCGGAACTGCTCGGAAACGATCCTGCGAAACTGGATCGGCGTGCTTCAAGAGAGATCGGCGCGATTATCGAGAGCCTTGGGTGGAAACGAAACCCTGCACTCCGGTTTAAAAATTATGGCCGTCAGCGCGCCTTCGTTCGCGGGGTGTCAACAAAAGGTGTCAACAAAGTCTAAGAGTTTGTTGACACCTAGAATTTTCCAATGTTGTCTTTGTTGACACCTATTTCATACTTTGTTGACACCCTCAAACCCTTGATATATCTACTATTATCCCTTCTATGACAACAAAGATAACAAAGATAACAATAAGAAAAAAGTATGAGACAGGAGAGAGGATAGAGAGGATAGAGGGGTAAAAACGGCCTCTCTATCCTCTCTATACCGCCTACTGGTAGGTACTTTTATTCCCCATGTTGACATTGTTGACTTTGTTGACGGGAGGATAGGTGAGCATGAGAGAGAGGCAAATTGAGCAGAGGCTAAAGCGAGAAGTAGAAAAACGCGGAGGTTTAGCCCTTAAATTTGCTCCGCTCGGGTGGGCAGGAGCACCTGACCGCATTGTATTAATGCCCGGCGGGCGGATCGCCTTTATTGAACTGAAAGCACCGGGCGGCAAGGTTCGGCCTTTACAGCAGAAACGTTTAAGCCAGCTTCGAGCTTTGGGCTTCCAAACGGAAGTAATTGCTTCGATTGATCAGATAGAGGCTTTTCTCGAGAGGTGGTTAGCTGATGGAGTTTAAACCTCACGGATACCAAAAACATGCCGTTCGACACCTTATTGAGAAACCGGCGGCGGCCCTCTTTCTCGATATGGGCCTTGGGAAAACCGCCATTACTCTAACGGCTCTTAATACGCTGATGTTTGACTACTTTGAGGTATCAAAGCCGCTCATCGTCGCGCCCAAGCGTGTCGCTGAATCGACTTGGGACAGGGAAGCGGAAAAATGGGATCACCTGAAACACCTGAGATTCTCCAAAATCCTCGGAACGCAGCGGCAGCGCTTGAAGGCTTTAGACGCGGATGCTGATGTCTATGTGATTAACCGTGAGAATGTAGAATGGCTAGTCACTCATTACGGTAGAAAATGGCCTTTTGACATGCTGATCATTGACGAGTTGTCCAGCTTTAAATCATCAGCCTCGCGCCGATTCCGGGCTTTAAAGAAGGTTCGGCCGCTCATTAAGCGAGTTGTGGGGCTGACCGGGACGCCAGCCCCGAACGGCTTGATTGACTTATGGCCCCAGATTTATTTGCTTGACCGGGGCGAGAGGTTGGGCCAGACCATTACAGGCTACCGTACCCGGTATTTCATTCCAGGAAGGCGCAGAGATCACATTGTTTTTGAGTGGATTCCAGTGTCAGAAGAAGCCATTTACAAAAAAATATCGGACATCTGCATCAGCATGAAAGCGGCTGACTGGCTGGAAATGCCGGAGCGGATCGACCGGACGGTTAAGGTTACCCTTCCGGCGAAGGCAAAAGCCGCTTATAAGCAACTTGAGCGGGAGTATTTACTCCCGTTCTCAGATGGAGATATTACCGCAAGTACAGCGGCGGTCTTAACGGGCAAGCTGCTGCAACTGGCAAACGGCGCAGTCTATGACGAGGACAGCAAAGTGAGAGAGATTCACGACGCCAAGCTGGAAGCCCTGGCGGATGTGATCGAAGCAGCAAACGGACGCCCGGTCTTGGTGTTCTATACTTACCGGCACGACTTGGAACGCATTCGCCGCCGTTTTACTGTGAGAACGCTGGATTCACCTAAAGATATTGATGACTGGAACGCTGGCCGGATTCCGATTCTGTTGACCCATCCAGCCAGCGCAGGCCACGGCTTGAACCTCCAGGCAGGAGGAAACATTATCGTCTGGTTCGGTCTGCCTCACAGTTTAGAGCTATATGAGCAAGCAAACGCCCGGTTACACCGACAAGGGCAGAAGAACAAGGTGATTATCCACCATTTGGTAACAGAACAGACGATTGATGAGAACGTAATGAGAGCACTGGCCCGGAAGTCCATGACACAAAACGATCTTATGCGGGCCGTGAAGGCCAGACTGGAGGAGATGAAAAGATGAACTCAAGCGAATACCGGAAACTGGCTCGACGGACGATGAATCAAAGCCTAACAAAGCGCGAACAATTGACTATGCTGGCTCTTGGCCTGGGCGGCGAAGCAGGTGAAGTAGCCGACTTGATTAAAAAGGTCGTATTTCACGGCCATGAAATGGATCGAGATAAGCTGATCAAAGAATCTGGAGATGTTATTTGGTATATGGAGAATTTACTCGACTACTTTGATATTCCGATGAGCGAAGTCTATGAGACGAATATCCAAAAACTCCTCAGCCGATACCCTGATGGGTTTTCTGAGGAAGCGAGTAGGGGGCGCAAGGAATGACTAAAGGGATTTTATCAAAAGCGGGTTTTTACTATGAATCTTACCTTTCCGCTTATAACTACGTGGTTCGAGAAGGCGGCCCCACGGGCCGCTATATCGGCCAAGTAACGAAAATCGGAACTCAGTGGCGGGCCTCGCTCGGCTTCGGGGTTGTGGCTAAAGGCCCATCAAAAGATAAGGCGGTTCTTAAAGCCTTAAAAATCAAGGAGGAGAGAGCGGCCAATGCGTAAGAAAGGCATAACTTATCGCTGCCCGAGGTGCAGAAAATCCATAGGTGTCTGTGTTCCAGTCGTCGTGATCGTCTGCGGCTGCGGCCGAAGAATGGAAAAGGAGTGAAAGCATGACCGAGCAGCAGAAACAAATGATCGTCGAAAATATGAACCTCGTCCCCTTTGTGCTCCATAAGTTTTACCCGAGTTTCCGTCATTCGTCGGAGTATGAGGATATTATGGGTTGCGGTTACCTCGGCCTGACAAGAGCAGCGCTAAAGTATAACGGCAAATTTAAGTTTTCCACTTTTGCGGTCTATCATATCCGGTCAGAAATCAGCGCCTATTTAAAACGCCGCCGAGCCATTAAAAGGCAAGCGGATGTGGTCTCACTGGACGCGCCAGTGGATTTTTTGGAAGAAGAGGGTAACCTTCACGCGGTAATAGGCCATTCAAGTCCAGATATCCTAAACGCTGAAGTCAAATTGATTGTACGAGGGTTGCTTTCCAGCGCAGGCGAGCGCGAAAGGGCTATTCTCAAAATGCACTTTTTCGATGGTTTGACAGCAGAGGAAATTGGAAAACGGTTCAACCTGTCGAGGGCCCGGATTCAACAGATTATCAAAAAAGAACTAAACCGATTGAACCGCCGACTTAGAACCCAGCGGATCAAAAAATCCGATTTAATCGCGTAGGAGGGGTTATATGGTAGGCCAATTATATAACGACCTTTGCGCCGAGATTGACATATTGGAAACGAGAATCAGTGATCTGGAATTTGAATATTGGTATTGGTACAAGGCCTGTTTTGGCGCTCGGATTAATCGGGCGATTCCGCTAGACGTTTGTTTAAACCGCATGAAGGTTATTTGTGACCAAGTGGAAGTATATAGCACGATCTTGGAAGAAAAAGAGAAGGCCCGAAAAGAGATAGAGAAGAGGATGGCCGATATTGAAAGCATTGAGGGCAAAGTGGCTTATATGCGAGATGTGAAGGGGATGACTTTGGCGGAGATCGCCGCCGATCTCAATTTTAGTTATAGCTGGATCAAGAAGCTGAGCATGCGGACATCAAAAGGAACCAGGAAGGAACTGACGGGTTGAGATAATGAGATATAATGATAGTAGTAAGCGTATGTAATCAGGCCGAGGGGTTATGCTAGACCCGGAGGTGAAAAGTCCGGTCTCGGTATATAGTTGCCGCCTTCGGTCTGAATTTCTGTTTTGAATCAGGGAAGGGATAAACCAAGTGAAAGTGCGGTAAACGATCCCCTTTCTGGTTGCAAATTCCCATCTTCCGCCCTTCCCTGATTCAAGCCAGGAAAAACTAAAAAGGGAGCGTGAACTCCCTCCATCGTCCCCCGCCTGGCTTGCACACTGGGCAGAGTAGGAACCATTCCCACTCTGCCCAGTGTGTTTTTATTGGAGGTGATACGAATGGCCCGGAGAGGGCAGAAGATAGACGATAAGTTAAGAGAAGAAATCCGGGCTTATTTTGCATCCTGCGGCAACAAGAAAGAGACGGCCCGGAAATTTGGTGTGTCTGACTCTACTGTTAGGAAGGTTGTCAGTGAGTCTGACGAATTCGCGGAGCTACGTGCCCAAAAAAAGCGTGAACACATTGAAAAAGCATGGGCTATCATAAATACCTATATGGATAGGGTTTTAGACCCCGAAGTCGTAGAGCGGACGAACGCCAGGGACTCCGCCATAGTGATGGGGACGTTGTGGGACAAGATCAACAAAGAGAAAGAGTTGGGACTTAAACAGGAAGAATTAACTTTGAGGCGCTTAGAGCTTGAGAGGGCCGAGGAGACTGACG
The DNA here is from genome assembly GCF_000763315.1 of Thermoactinomyces daqus. GTDB lineage: Bacteria > Bacillota > Bacilli > Thermoactinomycetales > Thermoactinomycetaceae > Thermoactinomyces_A > Thermoactinomyces_A daqus. The sequence goes on from NZ_JPST01000014.1 coordinate 223,534, forward strand.
GCGGCGAGTTGGATGCCGTTGCCGAAGCCCTGAAAAAGGTGGTCAGTAATGACGACTAATTGGGTATTTTCGGACAAACAGGCCGCCTCGATCATGAACGCTCAAGCCCGGATCAATCTGTGGGAAGGCGCAGTAAGATCAGGAAAGACCATTGCCTCTATTATCCGCTGGCTGCTCTATATCAAAGATGGGCCGCCTGGCGCTCTCGCCATGATTGGTAAAACGGAGCGCACACTTAAACGGAACATCTTGGACGAAGTGGAGCGCATCGCTGGCAGAAAGCATTTTAAATATAACCGGGGTACTGGTGAAGCAAAGATATTCGGCCGCACGGTTCATATCATAGGCGCTAACGACGAACGGGCCGAGTCGAAAATACGCGGGATGACGCTGGCCGGCTCTTATGGTGATGAGATCACGTTATGGCCTGAAAGTTTCTTCCGCCAATTAATGCTCCGCCACTCAATCACCGGCAGCAAGTTTTTCGGAACCACGAACCCCGATTCGCCTTATCATTGGCTGAAAAGCGAATATATTGATAAAGCCCATGAGCTTGATATGCGAGTTTTCCATTTTGAGTTAACGGACAATCTGGCGTTAGACCCTTCCTATATAGAATCGCTTAAGAAAGAGTATACAGGCTTATGGTATAAGCGGTTTATTCTTGGCCTATGGGTGATGGCCGAGGGTGTTATTTACGACATGTGGGATGAAGATAAGCATTTATTCACCAAAGCGCCTGAAAAGATTGATGAATATCAGGTATGGTGCGACTACGGGACTCATAACCCCTGCGTCTTCCTGCTGGTTGCCAGAGAGCAGGGCTCGCGCTACTGGGTATTAAAGGAGTATTATTACAATTCCCGCGAGACTGGCCGGCAGAAGACAGACAGACAGTACTGTGAGGACTTACTGGCTTTCGTCGGTGATAAACCGATCAGCCGAGTAATCATAGACCCATCGGCGGCAAGTTTTATAACCGAGTTGCAGCAAAGCACCCGACTCCCTGTTGTCAAAGCTAAGAATGATGTGCTGGACGGCATCCGGGAGACGGCCAAGGCGCTCGAGAATGGCCGATTGTTGATACAAGAATCATGCCGAAATGTCCGGCGTGAGTTTGCCTCTTATGTATGGGACGAGAAAAGCCAAAAAAGCGGCGAAGATAAGCCGCTGAAGGTAAACGACCATGCGATGGATGCCATTAGGTATGGCATCATGACCCAGGGAAGCGGCGGAATCCGCGTGATCGAATGGGAGGACGAGGAGGATGAGTGATAAATTGACTAAGCGCCAAGTACGCGAACTACTCTTAAAGGCCTTAAATTGGCTTGATGACGCTAAAGAATATGAAGTCAGATTATCGCAAGGTTTAACAGAAGAGCCATCGGAGGATGGTATCTGGCAATCAATGAGGCCAACAGGTGAAAAAGTACTATATTTTCGTTTTTGGAATCGCTGAAAACCCTTGATTTTACTGGGTTTTCAGCGATTCGATTATAAGGTTACAAAACCCGGCTTTTGTAACGTTCAAAGGAGGTGAGCTAATGGGGCTGATGTCCAAGATGGCCGCTTTATTCCGCCGGGGCCAAAAGTCGCCGCTCGATGTACCGGCCTATCTCGACGGCAAGCCTTACTCTTATCAAGACCCGACAGACCCGGCCATGATGCTAAGAATTAGCTGGGTTTATGCTTGCGTTCGCATTATCGCCCAATCAGTGAAGCGGACACCGCTCCGAGTCTACCAAGGCAAAACGGACAATGAAATGGAATCGGGCCCGCTGCCACAAATCTTGAAACGGCCGAATCAGTTCATGAGCGGCAAGCAACTGTTAGAAGGTACGGCAACGTGGCTTGAGCTTCACGGAAACGCCTTCTGGTATTTGTCCGAAATAGACGGGCGGGGCCAACCTAAAGAGATTTGGTTATTGGATAGCCGCCACGTCCAAGTGGTTCCAGACGTGAAAGAGTTCATAACCGGCTATGTCTACGACGTGAACGGTAAGCTGATTCCCTTGGAACGGCGCGAGGTTATCCACTTCAAAACGTTCAATCCCTTTAATCCGTTTTATGGCCTGGGTACGCTTCAAGCGATGGCCGGGCTATTGGAGCTTGAAGACTTGCGGAATACTTACGATAAAACATTTTTTGAGAATGGGGCCATTATTAAAGGGGTGTTGAAAACTCCCAACACCTTGTCAGATGCAGCCTTTAAGCGGATCACAAGAGATTGGCGGCGAACCTACGGCGGAGCCAAGAACGCTAATAAAATTGCCATTATGGAGGAAGGGTTGGAGTTTCAGCCTATCACCCTTTCACAAGCCGACATGGAATTCCTCTCAATGGCTAAATTTAACCGAGATCGAATCCTGGCAGCTTTTGGCGTACCGCCGGCCAAGCTCGGGATCATGGAGAACGCCAACTATAGCAATAGTGAGGAGCAAGACCGAACTTTTTGGTCTGAAACCATGGCCCCAAAATTGGCCGACATCGAGGAACGACTAAACAATGAACTGGCTCCGAGGTATGGGAATCTCACTATCGCTTTTGATCCGGTAGTGCAAGAGGATGAAAGTCAGCGGGTTCAAGAGGTGGTGGATTTGGCGAATACCGGAATCCTCACGGTCGATGAGTTACGTGAGCGGTTAGGGTATGCGCCACTGAAACAAGATCAACAGCAGCAGGATCAACAGCAGAACAATCAGCAGGCCAATGAGGAAGCAGCGAAAGCGGCCAAGGGAATCCGCGATACTTTCCAGCGCTCCAGGACAGCGTACCTTGCCCGAGTGGTCAAAGAGTTTGAACCTGATCTCGTTAAATTCTTTGAGGAGCAGGAAAACCGGGTGTTAGAAAAGCTCATCATGACCGGAAAAACAGGAAAGCAATACAATTTTATACCTGATGAGCTTTGGGACAGCTATACCGAAGATGAAAAACTGTTAGCGATCCTCTCCGTCCTACACATCACAGTTGCACGCGCCGCTTATGAGAAAGCGGGGGCGTTTTTTGATACTGATTTACGCTTTGATTTAGAGAATCCGGCCAATGCTGAACTTATTAAAACGCTTGGGCAGAAGATCACCCGGATTAATGAGACGACCAGGGAGGCGATAGTGAAGGAAGTCCTGGAAGGAATGCGCCGGGGCTATTCCATTAATCAAATCGCCTACGGGTATCCTGACGAGAACTATAAAGGAATCGCCGGGGTATTTGAGCAGGCCCGAGGTTATCGAGCCCGGACAATTGCCAGATCAGAAAGTGCGGACGCCTATAATGCGGCCAACCTGAAAGCTTATATCGACTTAGGGCAAGAAAAGGTGGAAGTGCTGGACGGAGTCGATTGGGATGAGGATTGCCGAAGGGCTAACGGCCAGATATGGACGATTCAGAAGGCCCAGGCGAATCTAAAAGCTCACCCCAACTGTGTCAGGGCCTTCGCCCCATATATCGACTTGGAGAAAATGTATAGAAAGGAGGGCCCCGAATGGGCGAACAGGCTAAAAAAGAAACTTTTGTAGAAAAACGCTTTAACATGCTGGCTGAATTCCAGGATGTGAAGCAAGCCGATGACGGTTATGTCTACATTGAGGGCTATGCGTCGACTTTCAATGAGGACTTAGACGGCGAAACAGTCGCTAAGGATGCTTTTAGTGAGACGCTGAATGACTATAAATTGAATCCGGTCGTTTTGGCAAATCACACTAACAGCGTTGAGTCTGTGGTTGGCCAGACGGTCGACGCTAAAGTCGATGAAGCCGGTCTCTGGGTTCGCGTTAAGCTCTCGAACTCTCCTGACCCGTTTACTTCGATGGTCAGAGAGAAAGTGAAAGAAGGGACGCTCAGGGCCTTTAGTATTGGGGGCCTGTTTCAATACGATTATCCGATTATCAAGAAAGTCAAATTGTTGGAAATCTCCATTGTGGGCATTCCGGCCAATCCTTACGCGCTCTTTTCGATGGCGAAAGCCTGGAAAGGGCTTGAGATTGAAGAGAGGAAAACCGTTCTGGACACGAATGGCGATCAGGCCGAGGAGCCCGGCCAGAAGGAACTGGGCGAACCGGAGCCCTTTGATGCTATTGGTGATCCGGCCATTGAGGAACAAGTTGATTATAGACAACAGGCTTTTGAGGAATTGACTAAAACCCAATTGGAAATCAACCAAATCTTAGGAGGTTTGTAAAATGGCAGTTGAAAAAAACCAAGTGCAAGAACTGCACGAAATGATTAGTGACATGAAGCAGGAGCTTGATAAATTCCGCGCCGAAAAGCGCGCCGCAGAGATGATGAAAAAGGCAGAGGAGGAAGCAGAGGCTCGGGCTAAACGCTTGGCCGAAGCTGAGGCGAAAGAATCTGAAACGATCAAAGATATTGTCGAGAAGCTGACCGCTGAAAAGCTGGAAAAGATTCGCAGCGAGAAGAAAATTGAATTCCCGGTAGGGCTTCGCGCTGGTAACTTGAGCAAAGCAGATAAGCAATTACTTGACGTTATCAAAGGGACTAAAACTTTGAAGTATGACGGCGCTAAATCGGTAATTACCACGACCGTAGGTGCTGAGTGGAACCCCACCGAATTGGCCAATGAAATCATTCGGGCTAAAGAGGCGCTTGTACGGGTTCGGACTTCCGGTATCCGTGTCATCAACATGCCGAGCAACCCCTTCAAAGTCCCTGTACGCACTGGCCCGGCTGATGTATCGGCTCCGGGTGAAGGTGCGGCAATTGCTGAAAACACCACTGATTTCATCGACAACGTGACGTTGACCGCTTCCAAGCTGGCCGCAAATGTGCCGGTGTCGACCGAGGAAGGCGAAGATGCCATTATCGCGGTTTTGCCTGAAATCCGGGCCGCTATTGCCGAAGGTTTGGCTAAAAACGAGGAAGAATTCTTCCTGAATGGTACAATCAACGGCGGCATGGCTGTTAGCGGTACGGGGATTATCGGCGGCGCTGGTGTGACCAAGGAAGCCGGTTCGGCGAATACTAGCGCCACTGCCGCAACTCAACAAGAGTTTGACACAGCCCTTTCCGATGCCCTGAAAGCAATGGGCGTTTACGGTATTGATCCGGCTGAGTTGCTCTTCTTTGTCGGGATTAACACCTACTATGACTATCTGTACAACAACCCGAACATCCAACAAATCAGCCAATACGGCAGCAACGCTGTACTGGTCAGCGGTGAAGTTGGCCGTTATAAAGGTATGCCGATTCTCGTTACCTCCGGTGTACGCAAAATCGCTGACGGCGGGGAAAACACGACCAGCAGCGAAAGTAACTTAATCGTAAACAAACGTTCTGTCCTGCTCGGTGATCGTCGCACCTTGACGATTAAGTCCCAGGACTATATCGACCAAGACATTACAAAACTGGTTGGTACGCAGCGTATCGCTTATGCTGTACCGGCCGGTTTGAATGCTGGTGTAGCTGTCGTAAAAGTTCATATGGCTTAATAGGAGGGCTTCGGCTCTCCTATTACTTTTTAAGGAGGTTTTGGAATGTGGCTTAAATATCTTGGCCATTCTGGCCCAAATGGTGAGGAGAAAAACGAAGTACGCGAATACAAGGATGAATACGCCGAGTATTTGTTGCACTCATGGCCGAACCATTTTGTAAAAGCAAGTGACGATGAGATTCCACAAAAAGCCAGACAGAACAAAAAGGCAGAGGTTAAGGCTACAAAGTGAGGGGTAGCAAATGACCCTACAAACAAACGCCCTGTTGGATGTTGAAGATGTTTTCGATTATATGAAAAAGGACTTGCCCGTTTCCACTGACCCTAATTACGTTCTGATCGAATCGCTGATCAATCGGGCCAGCGATTTTTGCGAGACTTATATAAACGGCCCAATTATCAATAAATCAGCTACTATCGCGCTTGACGGTGACGGCTCGGACGAACTCGCCTTGCCATATTATCCGATTCAATCCGTTTCCTCCGTCTTGGTGGATGGTGTGGACGCCACGGACAACATTGACTTTTACCCGGAAGGATTTATTTACTACACGACCGGAGATGCATTCCCAAAAGGCCGAAAAAACATTCAAGTAACATTCACTGCGGGCCTGGGAGCAGATAAGAACGCTATTCCGCAAGACATCAAACAGGCCGCATTACTAATTACCCATTATTGGTATAAGCGCGATAGCCTAGACTACTCGCAGACTTACGGAGAATCAGAGGTAATCGTCGGTCAGTGGCGGTTTCCTTCAATAGCGGCCCAGATGCTTGATCGTTATCGGCGGCCTAATATGGCGGTGATCTAAATGGGGATCAGCGTAAAAGTGAGAGTTGATGATGCGGCTTTTAAGGCGGGAGCCGATAAGCTGAATCGAGCGGTTATGCAGTCGGTTAAAAATGTCCTGGCCTATGGGGTGGCCCAGGCGAAGAAGAATGCACCGGTAAAAACCGGTCATTTAAGGCGAAGTATCTTCAACCTTTCGCCAGTTCGGCCAACTGGGACAAGATACGGGAGCGCTGTAGTCTACGCGCGAATTCAAGAGCTTGGCGGGACTATTAAGCCGAAGAATAAGAAGTATCTTCGGTTTGTGGTTGATGACAAGGTGGTGTACGCCCGGAAAGTGAACATCAAAGGTAAACATTATCTGAAACGCTCGGCTGATGAGACGCAGAAACGAGTTCCCGATCTGGTACGGGCCGCTATTAGGAGCGTGACATAATGAGTTTACAGTCTGTTGAGTCTCAAATCATGAACATTTTAAGCACTATTTCCGGCGTTGCAACCTACGATTACGAGCCAAAAGACTTATCGAGTTTGCCGGCCATTACGCTCCAATATTCATCTTTTGAGCAACACCGCTTAAGTTATGGCCGGCGGATGATTGTCTACACCTTTGTTATGCGGCTATATGTTGCGCTTGATGACTCTGACAAAGTGGTGATGGATAAAACAAAGTCTTTAATCCAGCAAGTTTTAGACGCTTTTCATGCCGATGCTGACCTTAACGGCACGGTGATTTTATCCGAGGTGACAAGCGGCGCGCTTGATCTTGATGTAACATCAGTCAAACCGCGCTATATTTCCACGTTCACCTTACAGGTTCAAGAGGAGGTATGATAGATGGCCATTGCAGGTTATGGCGGCAAAGTAATGCAAGGCACAAACGCAGTCGGCGAGGTTGGAAACTGGGAATTGGACATCGGAGCCGCTGATCTTGATGCAACAACTTTTGACTCCGGCGGCTGGGAGGAGTCAATCGCCGGCCTGAAAAACTGGACGGTGAAACTTGATGTGAAATGGAATATGTCGGACGTTGGCCAGAAAGCTCTGCAAGACGCTATCCTGGGCGGCACAACCGTTACCCTTGATCTTTACCCACAAGGAACCGGCACATCGAAATATTCCGGTTCGGTTCTTCTTACTTCATTAAAAGTAACCACACCAGTTGACGATATTGTGCAGGGATCGTTTGAAGGAAAAGGAACCGGCGCGCTGACGTATACGCCGTAGAGGTGATATCAATGGCAATTAGCGGAATGATGGGGGCCGTCTACTGTAAGACTGGCCCTAGTGTTTCTTTTACGGGCGTGGCAATGGACAACCCAAGCGGGGATATGAAGACTTTTATTATCGGCAATAGCTCAGATCGTTATTGGGATACTTCAAAAGCTGTCTTGATTGAAACCAGCGCAGACGGCGGGAATACCTGGACGACGGCCAGCGGCTATGTAATCGAATATCCGGGTGGAAGAGTCCTTTTTAACACACCGCTGGAAAGTGGCACACAGGTTAGGGCTTCGGGCTATGCTTATCCTGTCACCAACATTTGCAATTTCTTCAACTGGGAGTTAGATATCACAGTGGCTGATCAAGACGTCACAACCTTTTGCAGCAACGGCTGGGAGGAATCAATTGCCACACTTAGAGGTTTTAACGGTAAAGCTGATTGGTATTGGGCCGATAGCTCATTTTTAGACCATCTCGAAGATAATGAGATGGTTTTTGTCTTGTATGTGGATACCACTACAAACCGGAGATATGAAGGCTATGGTCTGATCACCAAAGCCGGGCCGAAAGTTCCAGTCGACGGGATCGTGAACGAATCCATAGAGTTTAAAGGCAAAGATAAGGTTTATTACCGGGAGGGCTGATAGATGCAAACCAATGAACAACGCGGGCAATACGTGGTCGAGTTAGACCGGCCTCGCCTTTTTACCTTTACCTTTAACAGCATGGCTGCTCTGGAAGCTGCTACAGGAAAAAAAGTGGTCGAGATCATGGAAACGCTCGATGGTAAAACACCGGGCTTTAATGACATGATCACTTTTACTTGGGCGGCGCTTCTTAAAGATGATGAAAACATCACAATTAAACAGGCCGGGGAGTTGTTGGACTTGGCGGTGGAAATGGGCAAATATAGTGAAGTTGATGAAGCGATCGGGAAAGCCTTATCTATCTTCTTTGAAAAGCTAGGAGTCGTTGGAGAAGATGAAAAAAAGAATTCAACTGGGCCGAAATAAAAACTATCGCCTTCGGGCCGCTAGGCTTAAAGCCGGATGAATTCTGGAATATGACGGCCCATGAGTTTATTGACCTTTATAACGGCAATCTCAGACGACTCGAAGACGAGGAGATTAGACGCTATCAGTTAGTGTCGTTGATACTGGCGGATATGCGCTCTTTGTGGTCGAAGCCAACCAAACCTACGGATATCTTTAACGCTGAGGAGATTCTCAAAGAGCGATATAAGAAACGTGTCAGCCGAGAGGAGCAGGAGCGACTTGTGGAATTAGCCAAAGAAAGGGGGCGGGTGAATGGCTAGCGTCGGTGAGGTTTTTGTTGATATTCGGGCAGATTCAAAAGATCTTTTTTCAGGATTAAGCCAAGCACGGAAAGCGGCTGATCGGTTTGCTAGTGAAACAAGCAAGTCTTTTGCAAAAACAGCTTTGGCTGTGGGCGGGATTGTCGGAGGTTTTGAGGGGCTGAAGAACGTCATCGGGAAAGGTTTTGAGGTAAATATCAAGATGGAGGGCGCCCAAACCTCATTTACCACCCTCCTAAAAAGTGGCGAAAAAGCGAAGGACATGATCCAGCAACTCCAACAAATTGGGGTTAAATCCCCGTTTGACTTTGACAGCCTGTCAAAGTCGGCAAAATTGCTCCTCTCAATGGGCGTTAATGCAAAAAACGTCGTGCCTTACATTAAAAAAATCGGCGATGCTGTGGCGGCTGTGGGTGGTAGCAGTGAGCAAATGGAAAATGTAGCACTGGCAATCGCCCAGATCAGCGCTAAAGGGAAGGTATCGGCCGAGGAAATGAACCAATTAGCGGAAAACGGTATTCCCGCATGGCAAATTCTCTCCGAGAAAATGCACAAAAGCACAGCCGAATTGATGAAAATGGGTTCAGACGGAAAGTTACTTGCTAAGGATGTCCTTCCTCTCCTGATCGACGGCCTCGGCGATAAGTTTGGCGGGGCTATGCAAAAGGCCGCTAATACCTTTTCTGGTCAACTTGAGCAGATGAAAGAGCAGTCGGAACTGGTATTAGGAAAGCTGTTTGAACCTATGTTCAAAGGGCTGGAAACCAATGTGCTGCCGAGAGTTAACCAGGCCTTGCAAACCTTCTCCCAGGGCCTGAAGTCAGGAAACCTAAGCGCTGCAATTGCGAGCCTTTTTCCAAAGAGCATTGCACCGGACATCCACTTGGCCCTTAACTGGTTTGATATGTTTAGAAACGACTTGAAAAGTATGAACTGGAACTATATCGGCGCAGACATCGGCTATGCTCTTAAATCCGCTATTGGAACCGTTCAGGGTATAGGGCAGGCGCTTATTGATAAGATAAGTCAAGAATTTAAATCCATGGACATCAACCAAGCACTTACCAATTTGGGGAGTAAAGTGAAAGATTTTGCCATTGGGTTTACGGGTAGGTTCAGCGAGGAGTTGCAAAATGCCGTCAAAAGCGGGAATGCGGCTCAACTCGGTAAAGCAATAGGTGATCTCTTAGTTAGTGGCCTTAGTTCATTGGGGAAGCAGGCCGAAAAAATCGGTACGGCCATTATAGGGTTTTTTGGCAAACTTGATTGGGTTTCAATCGGTGAAGGCGCTGCTAAAAATGCCGTAGGGTTCGCGCTCGGGTTTGTTGATGGCATCTTGTCCGGTAACTGGATACCGGTTTTGACCCAAAATGCTGGAAAAGTGATCACAATCCTTGCGGGTATCTGGCTTGCTCCTGAAAGATGGAGCATTGCGATTGCTGGCGCGCTGTCCAAGATTCCGTTTGTTGGTAGATTCCTGGCATGGTTCACCCAGAGCGTAAACACGCTAGGAAAACCTGTTAGGGCGTTGATTGATAAAGTTTTTGATGGAGTTTGGACACGGTTTGTCACCTCTTTCAGCGTTCGCGCATCAAAGACAAACCTCGGCGATATCTTATTGAAGCCTTTTTCCACTCTGAAACAAAAGCTGTTGTCCAAGCTGGACGATTTGGCGACTGGCGCAAACGCTAAATTGACTTCCTGGGGCCGGAGCGCCGGGAAGGCGGCCGGAAACGCATGGAACAGTGTAAAATCTGCAATCGCGTCGAAAGTAGATCAGATTTATAGCAAATTAAGCAGTTGGTGGAAGCAGCTAGTCGGACTGAAAAATAAAATCGTAGGCGTTTTTAGGGGAATCCATATCAGCATTCCCAAATTTAAGTTACCGCACGTTAGCGTTTCGCTAGGGACGAAGAAAGTCGGCCCGATCTCGATTCCCTACCCTAAATTCTCCGTGTCGTGGTATGCGAAAGGCGGAATCTTCGATAAGGCCAGTGTTATCGGAGTGGGCGAAGCCGGGCCGGAGGCTGTTGTACCTCTTTCCGGTCAGCGAATGAAGCCATTCGCTCAGGCAATCGCTAAAGAAATGGGTGTCGGAGGAGGCGCCCCGATTATTCACAACCATTTCTATGTTGACGATCAAAATATAGCTCGGAGCGTGATTAACGCCCAAAGGAGGGGGTTATGGCTCCATGGGTGATGAGATTATTAAATGGATCGATGCAGGCGGGACAGAGTATCAATTAACAGGACAACCGGATATTGATGTTTTGTTCGATCGGGAGGGCTTTTTTATGCCTCCCGTTTCGTTTGTTGAGCAGTCGACACCGGTGCAGGGGGATTGCGGGCAAACACCGTTACAGGAAGGGGCCTCAGTCCAGCGCCTGACCATCGAGCCCAGAGAAATCCGAATGAAGCTGATTATTAAAGGAAATGACCCGGCCTCAGTACGGCAGGCAATCCGAAAGTATATCAGCGCCTTTAATCCGCTCCGGGGCCCCGGCAAATTGCAGATTATCACGCCAGACAACAGCGTAAGGGAGCTGGTTTGCTGGTACGAGGACGGAGCGCAAGGGCAGGAAAATAGGGACAACACGGGGCAAACCTTCCAAATGATTGCGCTGGTTCTGAAAGCCTTTGACCCTTACTGGTACAGCACAACCACAACATCAATCACATTAACCCAACAAAGCACGGCCTCTACCTTTTTCCCATTCTTCCCCTTGACTCTTAGTCATTATGGGGTATTCGGGGACTTCACTGTCACTAACGATGGCGAAGCGGTGGCTTATCCAATCTGGACGATCTACGGGCCAGCTTCAAATTTACGAATCGACAATCTGACGACCGGAGAGTTTATTCACCTGCATGATCCGATTAATAATAATGCAACGCTATTAGGCCCGAGCGAGTATTTAATCATCGACACCACCCCGGGCAAATTCAAAGTGGAGAAGAATAACGGCACGCCCCTATGGCAACAAGCTGACCCTGGAAGCTCCATGTTTGGTTTTGCTGTTGGTGACAACAAAATCCGAATCGAGATTGACACACCGACGAGCGAAACAAAAGTCGATCTGACCTATCAGACGCGGTATTTGACCATCTAGGAGGTGAGGTGATGAGTTGCGGCCACTACCAGATATTCATTAGAGACAATTCAACGCTGGAGAAAGTCCAGCAGATCAGCCGTTATCAGCGGTTAGAGATGACCCGGCGGCGGAATGATGTGGGTGGGTGGGTGTTGGAGCTTGATTTAGGATGCGAGGAATTAAAGCACCAATACCAAAATGAACGGTATGGAATCGAGGTATGGAGAAAAGGAAAGCGGTATTTCTCCGGCCCAATCACCCGGATCGGCCGAAGCCTCCAAGGAAACACTCAAACCTTAACTCTAAGTGGTACAGATGAAAACGGTCATCTTTTGAGGGAATTATGCCTGCCTGACCCTTGGCGTTACACCACTCAATTCAACATGGCCTACGACTCCCGAAGCGGGGCCGCTGAGCGGGTGCTAAAGAATTATGTCGATTCGAACATAGGCCCGAACTGCCCGGACGCTTCTCGGCGGGTTCCCAATCTGGTCATTGAGGCATCGCAAGATCGAGGCGAACAGGTTTACTACGTGGCCCGCTTCGATCCGATGAAGAAGGTTTTGGACGATCTCATTTTGCACATCCCCGGTTACAATTACGGGATCACGCAAAATGACTCAAATCAGCTTGAGTTTAAATTAATCCCCTGGACAAACCGTTGGCAAAATGGAACCTCTGGCGGCGTTGAATTTTCCGTGAGGCTGCGAAACCTCATTGCATATGACTATACCTATGAGCGGCCTGACTATACTTTCGTTCTCGTTGGAGGCGGGCGGGATACCAACCAGGGCGATGCGCCGGTATATCGCCAGTTCGCTTATAGCGGGAACGAATACGCCCGTGCTCGCTGGGGGAATTGGGTTCAGTTTGTGGACAAACGCGGAACCACTGATACAAACGAACTAAAACAAGCCGCCTGGGATGCGCTCAAACTAGAAGATGGGAAAGCAGATGCCGAAAAGAACATGATTTCAAAAATCAATTGCACCGCAACCATTACAGAGGTTGACGGCGGCCCACAACTCGGGGTTGATTGGGATTTAGGGGATTATGTCCGAGTGGTGATCCATGAGGGCGAATCGGAGGATGAGTTAATTGAGGTTTTGGATTATATCAATGAGATTACAATCACTTTGACTGATCAGAGCGGCGAAGAAATTTCCGCGACTGTTGGCTCAACAAACTATATCAGCAATAAATGGCCTTTCCCTTATCTGACAGACCGGTTTACTCGAATAGAAGAACGATTGACCAACCTGGAAGGAGGTTATTAGATGGCAACTGAATACTTTCCGTTTGATGAAGGCCAAGGCTCTAACGTGACAGAAACGCAATGGGCCAAGATGGCCCGCTTTTGGCGAATGTCTGGTGTCCTGCCGGACAATATCGACGCCATTTTTGACAGCTTCGTCAGCCGGCCCAGTGATTATAACGACATCCAAGGCGAATTAACGGTAACGGGGAATTCCTCGACGCTCTCTGTTGACGTCAGCCCCGGTAAGGCCTGGATTCACGGGCATTTCTTCTCAAGTGACGCAACAATTAATAAAGTAATCGCTCAGAACACCAACGCCAACGGATACAACAGGATTGACCGTGTCGTGCTCCGGCTTGACTGGACGCAAAACACCATTACAGTCGAGGTATTACAGGGCACGGCAGCGGCCAGCCCTACGCCTCCGGTCTTAACACAGATCGAGGCGAGCAGATGGGAGATTCCGCTTGCTCAGGTGTTAGTCCCGACCACTGCAACCACAGGGGCAAACCTCACAATCACTGATGAGCGTATCCCTTCTCTGCCGCAAGATATGATTGTTGCTTGCAAGCTGTATCAGGCTGCTGATCCAGGACAGATCATAAACAACGCAACCTATACTACAGTTAATTTCGATTCCGCTCACGCTACTTTTCCAGGAATGGCCGACATGACGAACGATCGAATCATTATTCCGATGGATGGAATCTATCTCATCAACTTCAACTATAGAATTAGCGCCTCTTCGGGTATTGGCGCTATTGCCTATTCTGCCGCCGGCGGATCACAGACGATCACCAACAGCGCTATCCTGGCACGAGCAAACAACGTTGAAGCGAGTTTGACGGCAATTAAGAGTTTTTCTAAAGGTGATTTTGTTTGGGCTTCCTACTATCAGTCAACAGGTGGAGCGGTAAATGCCTTTTGGTGGGGGCCTAATTCGCCTTCACTGACTCTCTTTAGATTGGGGGATAAATGGCAATGAGCCTGGATTATCCGTATGACAAAACTTGCTGTAACCTCAAGCTGAATAATGAGTTACTTGCCGCCGGTGTGCCCGTAGAAACCGTTTGGGGGGAGAACTGTAGCAACGGGGTGTGCAGTCGGGTTTATGTTCGAGTTCCTGATAGTGTGACAGCAGATTCACCCGAAAAAGCGACGATGGATCAGGTTGTAGCGGCTCACGATCCGACACCGCCGCCACCTGAGCCGACACCTGACCAACAGCTAAAATCGGACTTGCAAGCGAAGGCATCACCAACAGCAGATGATATTAAAACTATTTTACTCAACTGGTTGGCTAATAAAGGGGTGTAGACGATGAATGAAAATAACGGCGTCGTCATTTCCATAAAGGAGATGTACGATACCCTTCAGGAGGTTTCCCGATCCTTGCAGCGTATTGAGAGTCGATTAGACAAATTAGAGGGAAGGGTTGAGGTGGCCTATCAGGCAGATGAGAGAAGCCGGTTAGCCCTCAACAAAGCTGAAGACGCGCTAGAGTTATCGCAAAAAGTTGAAAATCAAATTGCTTGGTTATGGCGTACGGCAATAGGCGCTTTGATTGTTGGAGCAATCGAGGCGCTTTTTTATATATCCCATTTCTAATTGGAGGATGATGTTTATGTTTGATGTTCAAATCTTTGGTGTATCTGCTGTCGGGGCTATCGTGGCCGTTTGTGCGCTTTTGAAAGACGTAGGATTTCCTCAAAAATACTCTCCAGTAGTGGCTGTAGTACTCGGGGCGCTTACCGGGGTGTTCTTGATCGATCCGGGGAATTGGCAACAAGGATTGATCGACGGGCTCGCGCTCGGGCTGTCCGCAGTTGGTGTTCATTCAGGCGTGAAGAACGTCCGGGAAGGTATTTCAAACCTGCTGAAAAAGCCTGATTCTATCAATGTTCAATTAACCAAGCCGATCGAAAAAGAACTAGCAAATACGCTTGAAAACAAAATCAAGTCGGCAGAAGCCGCAACCCCGGAGCAGTCAGCCGACCCGCAAGCACAACCGCAACAATGATTAAGAGGGCGTTTGCCCTCTTTTAATTCATAGAAAGGAGCATCAACATGGAGATCAAACAATTATTTATTCCAAAATCTAATACGAAAACCCGCCCAGGCATCAAAATGATTCCGCGTTATATTACCATTCATGAGACCGACAACACCGCAGCCGGAGCCGATGCAGAAGCTCATGCCCGACTGCAATACAACGGGAATGACCGGGAGGCTTCGTGGCATTACACGGTCGACGACCACGAAATATGGCAGTCGATCCCCGATGATGAGGTTGCATGGCATGCAGGTGACGGACGGGGAACCGGAAATATGGAATCCTTGGCGATTGAGATTTGTGTAAACGCTGACGGTGATTTTGAACGAGCAAAAGCCAACGCGATCTGGCTGATCCGGCAACTCATGGACAAGCATGGAATTCCAATTGAACGGGTGGTTCCTCATCAGCATTGGAGCGGAAAGAATTGCCCGCGTCACATTCTCACCTACTGGAACACCTTCATCAATCAAATTAAATCGGAAGGCGCGATCATGCCGGAAATCACATACCATAACGACAATGAATTACCGCTCTCGCTTGGTTCTAAAGGGGAATTGGTGAAACAGGTTCAGCAAAGGCTCGGAATTACGGCCGATGGATATTATGGCCCGAAAACGAAGGCGGCAGTGGAGGCGTACCAGAAACAATATGGATTGAAAGTTGATGGGATCGTCGGACAGGAAACGTGGCATTCTCTTTTCCGACCGACGTATCGAGTAGAAGTAGAGGGAAAAGTCGTTCTCGATACGGTCTATTCCGATAAAATCGCCGAAGCAGTCAAAAAGGCTGTCGACAGTGAAGTTAAAGAAATCAAAATTTACCCTCGGTCTTAAGACCGAGGGCTTGTCATCATTTTGTGTATTATAAGTAATCTTCTTCGTCAATATCTCCTATGTATCCGAAATAATCAGCCAGTACTGCTAATAATTCATCTTTCGCATCGTCTGAAAGTTCACCTTTACATATTTGCAGCTTCTGCTTCAAAACTGGTTGCATCTGAGTTAACCGCACTATAGAGTTTTTTTCAATACTGGTTTCATTTTGAACGAATAATTCGACGTCAATTTCGTCTTTATAATCCCATTTACTTGTTAAAGGAGCAACCGTTACAGTAAAACACGTTGGATCGTTATTGACTAAAGAATTATTTGAGACAATAACGACCCAACGGTTTTTATGAAGCTTGCGGTTTTCTCGATTTGCGGGAAAAGATATTTCTTCATCCCCAATTATCCAAACTGATCCAAATGGGAAGCTTCTCAAATCCGCCAATTCTGCCACCTTAGATAATTGGCTGTTCTGTTTCAACCGCTTTCCTCTCCCTCATGGTGATTATCTATATTCTTCTTCTAGCTCAGCGAAAACTTTATTGACCTGATCCCGTAAGTCCTGAAACTCATGGTATAGCTCTAATCGGTAAAGGGCACGCTCTTCTTTCGTCCCCCTAGTTTTGTCTCTTTGAGCTAACCGTTTCCGGGCTGCGATAAGCCTTTTTTTGGACGGACGATAAACAGGGCTTGTTTTGGTCATATTTAGCCTCCTTCCATATAGGCGGCTGTCGTATTTTTTCTCGAGTTCAAGGATTTCAAGCATCGGCGGGGTTGAATAGGAGAAATCAGCTATTTCTGTAGCTGTGAGATTGCTCAACTTACTGATTAAAACGTCTGCAATAAAGCGTTCTTGGCCTGTTAGTTCATCATATGCTTCATATTCAGATTGAGTGTTAAGCGTATATTCATAAGTAACCGAATCCATGTAATACCCATTCACTACATTTACTATGCCCTCAGTTGTCAATTCTGAAACAGTGTCCACAACTTTCTGATCAAATGGGCCATAATTGTATCTGATAAATTGCGTTTCAGTAAAATGTTTGCCGTATTTATTGCGATAATAATATTCAAACAGGTATACGAATTTTACAAGGGAAGTTCGACTCATTCCTACAGGAGCATTTTTAAGAAAGTACACCAGTAATTTTTTGAGATTGTTATCCAATCAGAACACCCCTATGAGCGATTCATTTTCCGCATCCCTAACTCCATTATAGACCATATCTATAAGAATTGAAGTCTTGAATTAACTGAAATACAGGAAAACAGCTTTATTTAGATCATCTTTATAAGTGCTTTGAGTTAACGGGCCTTTTGGCCTCTTGCCTAAATTGAAACGGCTTTATATGATACTTTTGGGAGGGGTTGCGTATGGATAGATCAGAAAGAGTCCGAAGGCTGGCCGATATCGAGGAACATAAATTGAGAAAGGTGATAGCAACAGACCCGCACCCAGTCTATACTGACATGGATGATTACTGTGATGTTTGCTGTCTCCGTTTAAATCGAATACATATTCGGATCGTTGAAGACACACAAAACATGGACGACAATGGGATCAAGGCGTGTTTAGATTGTATTAAAAAACACGATCTTAAAGTACTGGATAACAAAAAAGCGCTTGAGTATGAAGCCATGACAGAAGCGAAACTCAGGATCAAAAAAGGTACGCAAATTAATTTCTGAAAAGGGAAGGAATTTTAAAAATAACGTCTAAAAAAGATGTCAAGATAGGAGGTGAAAATGATGAAACGTTTTCTCATCGGAGAACCCCCGGCTGGAAAAACCGGAGGAGAGCCGCCGCAATGCTAAAAGTTTTTATTTCTAATTGTTATAGGCCCCGATCTTGGGGCCGTTTTTATTTAGCTAAGGAAATGACAGCCGTTGACCCTGTATCGGCCCAACCATACCCGCTTTGTCCATAGAATGTATAATCTTTTGCGGCGCCGCGAATGTCGTAAACCAGCGTAATTTGTTTTTCGCCTGTCGGAGGAATTTCATTCAAAAAGCTGCTTTCGTCGTTTCCATCCACTACGTATAAAATCGCATCCGTATCCGGCTCGAATGAGCGATTTTGTTTATCTTTCAGTACAGTCATGCTGGAATCAATGACCCTTGACTCTTTGTCATTATTCCTTACTGATACTTTCAGGATAGCGAAGTTGCCGGCGCTTGGCTTCTTTGATCCCATTATGTTTTTAAGCTGGTCTTTCTCCTCAACAGAATCTACCCGATATTCCAGCTTCCCGGCTTTGACCCAATCTCCGATCTTGGCCACTTTAGGTTTTTCATCCGGTTTCTTAGTCGAGGCAGGTGATGATACTGCCGGTTTGTCGGCTACTGGTTGATTGTTAGACGTATCTTCTCCTCCGAAAGCAAGACCGAAAATGACGAAGAGGGCAAAAACACCTAATCCCCACCAAGCCCATTTTCTCTGAACGCTTTTGAAGTGATCGACACTTTTCCATGATTTCGCTTTCCAAGCCCATTCACTTCCCTTAGCACCTAATATGATATTCATGATAATGCCGAATATTGGGATAAGTGCGAGCAAACCAATCCAGACTCTGTTACCTATCGCCCATATCGGCCCGAGAAAAAAGGCACCCCAGTTCCATTTTTTCACTTCAGAATGGTTTGTAACGTTCTGATCCATGTTCAAATCCTCCTTATTTGTTTCCAATAGTCATAATGGCTTCATGTTCGATCTGTGCGTTTATGTCTTCGATGCGGTAATAAAGCAGAAAGGCATCTATAAGAGTCCAAATCCCAAAAAGGCCAAGAGTTAACAGCATCAAAATGCCTTGAATAACATCTCCAACATAAAAGCGATGGGCGCCGAAGTTGCCCAAGAAAAACCAGAGCAGATAAGCTGTAGATTTCTTTTTCCCTTTTCGCTCCAACTCAGAGTTAACAAACAACAGCTGTTCTGTGTTTAAATCTTTTCGCAATCGCGAATTTTGCATCGACAAATCGC
>NZ_JPST01000015.1 GCF_000763315.1 Thermoactinomyces daqus
CTCTTTAGTTTTCAAGGAACACATTATTGTTTTTTCTCAATTGCCGCTTTCTTGCGGCGACATTAGCTATATTAACACGCCTCAGAAAAGGTGTCAACATTTTTTTGATAAATATTTAACCGCCATTGATAAAAATCATTTCCCTTTGGCATAAGGAAAACAGATCACCACCTGTTATCCTTTTCTTCTAAAGTCAACCAAACAGGCGGAGACCTTTTGTCCCCGCCTGTTTCGCGTTTCACCTGACGCAGCTTCCCTGCAATCGGTGACGGCACGCGATGCCCGATAACCCCGTATTTGGAGAAATCTGGGGAACACCTGCTTTCCTTTTCCCTGTTGAAATGTGGAGCATTCCGTTCACAATTCTTAAACCTCGTAACGCTCCCCGTTAATTTCAAAACTGGTCGTTACCTTGCTGCTCAACGAATTGGAAACGGAACAGTATTTTTCAACCGACAATTTCACCGCGCGACGCACTTTTTCCTCAGGAAGGTCGCCTGTCAATTTATAGTGCATATGAACATGAGTAAATCGCCGCGGATGCTCTTCTGCCCTTTCCCCGCTCACCTCCATTGAAAAAGATGCAACCTCCAAACGCATCTTGCGCAAAATGTCAACAATATCAATACCCGAGCAGGTGCCTACCGCCGACAAAAGAATTTCTGTCGGGCGCGGTCCCAAATTTTCGCCTCCGACTTCCGGAGAGGCATCGAGTGAAAGTTGATGCCCGGAACCCGTCGTCGTCTCAAAATGCATTTTACCTTTCCAAACAATATCCACTTTCATCTCATTTCCTCCTATCCAAGCGGTTTAACATAAAGAATCAGGCTTGCTTCAATAAGGGCCGCAATCAAAAGCAGCGAAACAATCGTCAAGAGAATGGGGATGATTCTTCTCCGAATCCCCTGCCACTCCTCTTTGCTTCTTTCCATCAGCACAGGGGAGACAAAACTGAAAAACCGGCGAAGCACCGCCATTCCCAGATGAATGCCAAACGCAGCAGCCAAAATCGCCGCCGGAAGCTCAACGATTCCGTGAGGCAGGATCGTTGTCAAAAAAACAAACAGGGGCGAAGCATGACTCTCTGATGCAGCCAGGTGTAAAGTAACCCCCAGCATCAACCCGTTCGTCAGCATTGAAAAGAAAGGAACGAGTCCCAAAAGGAGCCCGAGCCCAATCATCGTAACAGAGGCGAGCAAATTATTGGCAAAAATCGTCAAAAAGGCATGCAGAAAGGTCGGGTTATGGTCGATTGATTTGGCGATTTGCTCCAGTTGGTCAAAAATCCCTGCTGCTTTTAACGTGCGTAACAATCCGTTTGTATTGAGATATCCCATGATGGCACTCACGATAAAAACGACGGTCGACATCCCGATGTACCGGCTTTCCTCCCGCAGTGCCCTGGTCCAGTTTCTCATGCTTCCACTCCTTTTTCGGACAATCCAATCATAACCCTCGTCCATCCGCATACATTTAATTATAGATCGAAACTTGGGAGGGTCGCCAACAATGAACTATTTTCTGGTCTTATCCGGCAAGCGGCTCAAGCGTGCGCTCATGATTTTAATCGCGTTCCTTTTTGCCGCCGGCATCTTTTATGCAGAAAATGAAAACATTCAAGTCTTCATGCCACTTGACCCTGGTCCATCTGCCATTTACAGTGTGGATACCAATAAAAAACAAGTTGCCCTCACCTTTGATATCAGCTGGGGAGAGGAACGCACCGGGCCAATCCTGGATGTATTGGAGCAAAAAGGGTTAAAGAAAGCCACCTTCTTCCTCTCTTCTCCATGGGCCGAAAGTCATCCCGATCTGGTCAAACGCATTGTAGACATGGGATATGAAATCGGAAGCCATGGTCACCGCCATGATAATTATAGCGAGTACAACGATCAGCAAATTCGCACGCAGATTGGAAAAGCCGATGCGATCCTGACAAAATTAACGGGGAAAAAGCCCAAATTGATTCGCTTTCCCAACGGAGACTTTGACAAACGCGTGCTTCAGATCGCCGGACAGATGGGGTACACCACCATTCAATGGGACACGGATTCCTTTGACTGGATGAATCCCGGCAAAGAAAAGATCGTGAAACGCGTATTGAGCAAGGTCCATCCCGGAGATATCATTCTCATGCACGCCAGTGATTCATGCCGCCAAACTCATGAAGCGCTGCCGGAAATTATCGACTCCCTGAGAAAGCAGGGTTATCAGTTTGTGACGGTTTCGGAATTGATCTCCGGTTCCAGAGTGGATACGAAATCGGTCGATTGAGCCCATCACCTCAGCTGAGCAACACGGAGAGAACAGCAGTATAAACCAATCGGCACAGAAAAAGCCAGGCTTTGCATCATTTGATGCCCGGAGCCGGCTTTTGCTTTGTTTCCTTTCGCAGAAGTTTGCGGTTGGTGCCAGGCGCAGCAAGGCGATGAAGCTGCAGAATTTGCCATGCATTGCAAATGAGGAGAACAATGACGGCATGCAGGATCATGAGCAGCGGAATTTCCCCCGCTTTGGTATGGAAGGTTGGTACCGCCTCAATCACTGTTGCGACTACCATAAAAAAGAATGTGGGAACGTAGGCCGTTTTTTGCGTCCACTTCACCTTGAGTCCGGCAACAATGAACGCGGCGAGCAAGACGGTGAATGGAACGAGCAGATGCAGCCAGAGCGATTCTCCATTAAATTTCGACAAATTGAGATAAACCCAATCTCCCAGCACAATCAACATAAGAAACAGCAGAAACAGATCATAGGCGCTTTTTTGCCGAATCAAACCCTTGGCCAGCCAATTGAAGACGAGGAAAGAGAAAAATCCCAATTCCGCCAGAGCCGCCAATGTCAAACTCAGCAAAAGCTGTTTGGGAATGGGTCCAAATAAATCACTTCCGGCTGACCATTCGAAAATCGAGCTCAGGATCAAGGCGGATGCCCCGCCGATGAACAATGTCGACCAAAACCAATAGAGCAGTTTTTTCAGTGTCATCCCTTATTCTCTCCTGTTCGCTGTCCTGCCTTCGATTTTAGCAGATTTCGATCTTCGCATAAAGAAAAGTCCCCCATGACATATTAAGATTAGCATAGCTTGAAACGGAGGAGCAAAGATTGATACATCGCATAAAGTGGTTTTTTCCGATCCTGACCGTCTTTCTTCTTATTTCCTGCAGCTCCAACCAGTCTCAATCCCAAGAACCCGATTATCAAAAAATCAAAGAGATTACCCTGGATGTTTTACATACGGCCGAAGGCAAAAAAGTACTTCAAGATGTGATGTCCGATCCGGAATTCAAACAAAAGATCATGTTAAACAGCCAGGAGCTGGAAAAAGCATTGGCCAAATCCCTTTCTGATCAAAATTCAAAAAAGGATTGGCAGAAAGTGTTTGGAGATCCGGAAGTGGCAGGCAATCTGGCCAAATCAACACAGGAGCAGTCCAAGCAAACCCTGAAAATCTTGATGAAAGACCCTGAGTATCAAAAGATGATGTTGGATCTGATGAAAGATCCGCAGTTCTCGGCCCATCTTCTGGAACTGATGAAAAGTCAGCAGTACCGCCAGCAAAGCCTGAAAATTTTCCAAGAACTGATGCAAACGCCCAGCTTCCAAAAACAGATTACGCAAATCTTGCAACAAGCGAAAAAGCAAAAACAAGGTAAAGAGGAAGGTTCAGGCGAAGGCGGAGATGGAGGAGAAGGTGGAGACAGCCAGGGAGACAGCGGCAGCTCATGATAAAGCCGATGGGCGGTTGTCTAAAAGACCGCCCATCTTGCTTTCGCTTAAGTTTTAAGAGACCTGCACCTTGCGGATGATTTTACGGGCCAGCTCCTGATACAGAGATGCTGTCGGATGATTTTCCGGGTAAACCGAGGGCGCATACCCGGGATCATCCACACTTTCATATTGCGGGGCTCCGAGCGGAATTTGGGCGAGCAGGTCCACATGAAGCTCCTCAGCCAGCTTCTGACCGCCTCCGCGACCGAAGATATATTCCCGTTCCCCGTATTTATTTTGATACCAGGCCATATTTTCCACCACACCGAGCAACTCGTGTTTTGTCAGATGAACGGCCATCGCTCCCGCCCTGGCGGCGACAAAAGCTGCAGTGGCATGCGGCGTGGTTACAATAATCTCTTTGCTTTTCGGAATCAGTTGATGTACATCAAGAGCAACATCCCCGGTTCCAGGCGGCAAATCGAGAAGCATATAATCGAGGTCCCCCCAATGAACCTCACTGAAAAAGTTGCGCAGCATTTTGCCCAACATCGGCCCGCGCCAGACAACCGGAGAATTGTCTTCCACGAAAAAGCCCATCGACATCACTTTCACGCCAAACCGTTCAACCGGGAGAATCGTGTCACCGATCACCACCGGCCGTTGCTCGATTCCCATCATGTCCGGGACACTGAACCCATAAATATCGGCATCGATCACGCCGACTTTTTTTCCTTCACGGGCAAGAGCCACTGCCAGGTTCACCGTTACCGTTGATTTTCCGACTCCGCCCTTGCCGCTGGCAATCGCAATAAATTGAGTAGAGCTGTCCGGGCCCAGGAGCGGACTGCCTGCCTGAGCCTGTCCGCCGCTTTGCCCCTGACGCAGGGAGGAGGCCAGCGCAGCTCTTTCTTCATCCGTCATCGAACCGAAATGGACCTCAACCGTTTCCGCACCCAGATTGCGAATCGCCTGCTCAACGTCTTCCTGAATTTTTATTTTTAATGGACACCCCTGAATCGTCAGAATCACATCGAGTGAAACTTCTTTTCCTTTAATCCGTATATTGCGGATCATATTGAGTTCAACCAAACTCCTATTCAATTCCGGGTCTTTTACTTCCTTTAATGCTTCAAGAATTTTTTCTTTGGTTAACATGGGAAAGACACCTCAGCTGAAAACGTTTTAACTCCATTATAGCACATCACTTATCAAAGAGCGGCGGCGGTTCTTTCCCCGTATAAAACCGTATCAGCCCCAGATAGATCGATGCGGCCACTTTTTTTTGGTACGTATCCGTCGCCAGTAATCGGGCTTCCTCCGGGTTGGACAAAAAACCGACTTCCACCAGGGCGGTCGGAACGGGCGAGTGTTTGAGAATGTATACATCTCCCTTTTGTTTGGCCAGACGGTTGGTATTTTCGAGGTTTCGGATCAGTTCGGCCTGAATAAAGGTGGCCAGCCGTTTGTTCTCTTCACGAACCGGGTTGTAAAAGGTTTGCGCTCCGGACCATCGAGAGGACGGAATCGCATTGAGATGAATGCTGACGAAGGCGTCCACATTTTTCTCCTTAATCAAATAAATGCGGCGCATCAAGTCTTCCGCTTTGCGCAACCGCAACCGTTTGGTATCCGGTTGGGCCAGATCCGTATCCGTTTCACGCGTCAGAAAGACCAGCGCACCCGCTCCATGCAAATAATCCTGCAAGTAACGCGCGATTTTCAGGGTAATCTCTTTTTCGACAATGCCGTCCTGGCTGACTGCCCCTCCATCAGGTCCTCCGTGTCCCGCATCGATCATAATCACTTTGCCCGAAAGCGGCATATACCAAGCATCTTTTACCTGATCAGAAAAAAAGTCCGCAATCCAGAGAAAACCGATCAGAAAAAAAACAACCGCCAGTAGAACAATCTTGGCTGTCCGGCTTTCTTTGATCTTGACCCTCATCGACCTCGCCTCACTTACCCAAACTCTTCAGTTATGTATATGGGACGAAGTCTCTCATTATGTATGCAAGGCGGGACGGACGCTTATTTCTTCTTGCGGCCCGCCTTTTTCCCCATGATAAACCACTGCCTGCCAAGCTCTTGCATCAGAATCTCCACTGATTCGGCACTCCACTCATCCAACCAGCGATGCAGGTTGAATTCATCCATCAACTCTTTGAGCAACCGGTCACATGCTTTTTGTCCAAACAGGGACAAATCATCGTCCTTGCGATTTCTAAAGAAAATGCCTTTTACCCATCCATCCTTTTTGCCTTCCTTCATCCCGGCCACATACGCTTCAAAAACCAGACGGTACAATAATTCCAAAAGGATCACCTTGCGCGAAGCCGGCCAAAAACGGGTCAGCGGATCGACCAATTCGCCTTTGATCCGATCCATTTCCTCCCAAGGGAAACGGGAGAGGGCGCATTCACGTATTTCTTCATCTCTGCGAATGCGCAGATGTTCAATATCGATGATCTCCGCCATCATTCACCGCTCCTTTGTCACACATGGGATATCCATAGTGTTGACAAAGGGATGAAAAAAAACCCCCCGACGAATCGGGGAGTTTTTGAACATTAGCGTTTGGAGAATTGCGGTGCACGACGTGCGGCTTTGAGACCGTATTTTTTACGTTCTTTCATCCGCGGGTCGCGAGTCAGGAAACCAGCTTTTTTCAAGGCCGGGCGCAGTTCCGGATCCACTTTGAGCAGTGCACGGGCAATTCCGTGGCGAATGGCGCCGGCTTGACCGGTGAAACCGCCGCCGTTTACGTTTACGAGCACATCATAACGGTCGAGCGTATTGGTCAACACCAAAGGCTGACGCACAATCGCTTTTAAAGTTTCCAGACCAAAGTAGTCATCGATATTCCGTTTGTTGATGACAATCCGTCCATCGCCGGCAACCAGGCGAACGCGAGCGACCGATTCCTTACGGCGACCGGTTCCATAGAATTGAACTTGTGCCAAATCGGTTACCTCCTTTTATTAACCACGCAGTTCCCACTCAACCGGCTGTTGAGCCTGATGAGGATGTTCGGAACCTGCGTATACTTTTAATTTTTTAAACTGTTGACGACCCAAGCTTCCTTTCGGGAGCATCCCTTTTACAGCGAGTTCGATCATACGCTCGGGATGTTTGATCCGCATTTCGCTGGCCGTAGTCGATTTCAAGCCGCCCGGATATCCGGAATGGCGATAATAAACTTTTTTCGACCATTTTTTCCCGGTCAATTCAACTTGTGCTGCGTTGATGACGATCACAAAATCGCCCGTATCCACGTGGGGAGTAAATTCAGGTTTATGTTTTCCACGCAGGATGGATGCAACTTCAGATGCCAGGCGTCCCAATGTTTTGCCTTTCGCATCTACCACATACCATTTCCGTTCCACTTGCTCTGGCTTTGCCATAAAGGTGGTACGCATCATATTCCCTCCTCTATCAACAACGGGAATTCCGTTAATGTTGTCTTAGGTTAGAAGCATTGAAAAATGTGTGACTTTCTTCGCGCCGAACAAACTCCATCGGGGCATGGAGTGGAAAATACCAAGCGTTATCTTACCTTAAAAAGCGCGCAATGTCAAGAACCTCAAGGGGAGATAACGTTTGCGGAGCGATGAAAATCCTGCCAAGGCCGATATCCAACTTCAAGCAAAATTAATCCTTCCGGCGGAAACGTCGGACCGGCCAGGCGGCGATCCCGCCCCTCGAGAATGGCAGGAATTTGCTCCGGGTCCAAGTTTCTCCTTCCGACTTCATATAACGTGCCGGCAATAATCCGAACCATGTTATACAAAAACCCGTTCCCGGTCACTTCGATAAAAAAGCCGTGCGTATCTTCGCCTACTTCGCAGCGGTAAATCGTGCGCACCCGATCTTCAATCACCGTCTTTGCCGAACAGAAAGAGGTGAAATCATGAGTGCCGACGAGCCGGTCCGCAGCCCTCTGCATGGCTGGCTGATCGACTTCATACGGAAGATGGGTGCGAAAGCGGCGCTCAAACAAATCGGGAATGCGATGACGATCCGTTTGATAACGATACGTTTTCCAATATGCGCTCTTACGGGCATGAAAGTCCGATGCTGCTTCTTCTGCGGACAGAACAAGGATATCCCTGGGAAGCGACCGACGCAAAATATATGGATATTTATCGACAGGAATGGGGCTTGTTGTCTCAAAATGGCAAACTTGCCCCAAAGCATGCACACCTGCATCTGTCCGGCCCGAACCGTATATTTCAATCGGTTCACCGGTGATTCTGGTCAGCGTTTCCTGCAGAGTGCCCTGGATTGTCCGTTGTCCCGGTTGCGCCTGAAAACCGGAAAAATCAGTCCCGTCATAAGCAATGACCAATTTGATCTTCTTCATCATCTTCCTCCGTCCTTCATCCCGAAAGAACCGGGAAACCGCCGCCTATTCCAAAAAGCGGAGAACGAAAAATAAAAGAACTGCCACAATCAAAAGCCACCCATCAAGCGATGAAAATCGAAGCTGCCGCCATTTGGTTCTTCCCTCACTCCCGCGATATCCCCTGGCTTCCATCGCCAATGCCAACTCCTCCGCCCGGCGAAAAGCGGACAAGAACAAGGGGATCAAAACGGGAATATAGCTTTTGAGCCGCTTGATGAAAAAGCCCGTATCGAAATCGGCGCCTCTGGCTGTCTGGGCTTTGCGAATCTTTTCCGTCTCTTCCCAGAGCAAGGGGATGAAACGAAGAGCGATCGACATCATCAGCGCGATTTCGTGCACCGGGATTTTAAATCGCTGCAAAGGTTTCAGCAGCCACTCGATGCCGTCGGTCAGATCGATGGGCGAGGTGGTAAATGTCAATAAAGAAGCGACTGAGATGAGGACAAACAACCGTGCTGAGACAAAAACCGCCTGCCTCAGCCCTTCCTGATAAATCGTGATAAACGGAAGTCGCAGCAGGGCTTCCCCGCCTTTGGTCATCAAAAGATGAAGAATCATGGTAAACAAGATGATGAATAATGCCGGACGGATTGCCCGTATAAAAACCGACACGGGAATGCGGGCCATTCCTGCCGCAACCAGCGTGAAGAAGAGCAGCACAGCGGTTGACCGCAAATGGTTTGCCCAGAAAACAAAAATCATAAACACCATTAAAAAGAGCCATTTAGCCCTGGGGTCCATCCGATGAACAAGGGAATCACCCGGGTAATACTGTCCCATTACAATCTGACTCATGGCAGTTCCCTCTTTTTGCGTCTTTCCTCCAGCAATCGTTCCAGCTCATCCAAGGTAAACACATCCTCAGGGAGCGGAGGGTCCAGCTTCCGGTTCAACAACTGAACAAACCGGGTGATCTCCGGCAATTCGAGATGATAGGAAGACAGGATATCAGCTCGGGAGAAGACTGCTTTTGCCGTCCCGCTCAGCACGGACCGCCCCTCAGCCAGAACACAGAAACGATCGGCATACCGCACTGCCTGATCCATATCGTGCGAAACGAGAATAACCGTCACCCCGAAATCCTGATTAAGTCGCTTCAAAAGGCTTAAGATTTCCTCCTGCCCCTTCGGGTCCAAACCGGCCGCAGGTTCATCCAGGATCAGAATCTTCGGGCTTATCGCCAAAACTCCGGCAATCGCCACCCGCCTCATCTGTCCGCCGCTGAGCTGAAAGGGGGATCGGTCTGCCAGTTCCGAATCCAAACCAACCCATTCCATCGCCTGCTTCACTCTTCCATCCACTTCAGACTGCGGCAATCCCAGATTCGTCGGTCCAAAAGCGATATCCTTTGCCACTGTTTCTGCAAACAGCTGATGTTCGGGGTATTGAAAAACCAATCCGATCAACCGGCGCACATCGGCCGTCTGTTTGCGATTCGCGTCAATCAGATGGGAACCGATCCTAATTATGCCCCGCGTTGGCCTGATCAAGCCGGCAATTGCCTGGATCAGCGTTGACTTTCCCGAGCCGGTCACACCCAAAATCGCCGTGAACGATCCGCCCGGAACTGTCAGATTCACCCCGTCGAGCGCTTTCTTCATCCACGGTGTTCCTGACTGGTATACCACTTCTAA
Source organism: Thermoactinomyces daqus (assembly GCF_000763315.1). Classification (GTDB taxonomy): domain Bacteria; phylum Bacillota; class Bacilli; order Thermoactinomycetales; family Thermoactinomycetaceae; genus Thermoactinomyces_A; species Thermoactinomyces_A daqus. Next base: position 9,751 of record NZ_JPST01000015.1, read on the forward strand.
ATCTCTGACAACGATCTCCATATTTCCTCAACCAGTTCCTCTTTGCCCGAAATCGTCGGAGAAAGCGGCCATCCTTTGCCAAGGAGTCGCTGATGGAGCTCGATCTCCGGCGGAACGGCCAATCCCCACTGCTTTAGCATCACAGCCTTGGGATAAAGCACTTCAGACGGCAAATCAAGTTTCACTTCCCCCTGGTTCATGACAATCACCCGCTCAGCCCTGAACGCTTCCCTGGCGGAATGGGTGATGTGAATGATTGTCTTGCCCATGCGGTGAAGCTCCGCCGCAACCTGGCTCACATCATTTTTCCCCTGCGGGTCCAGCATGGAAGTCGCTTCGTCCAGTACAATCACGTCCGGCGACATGGCCAGCACTCCGGCCAATGCCAGCCGTTGCTTTTGTCCTCCCGAAAGATGGTGGGGCTCTCTCGCATTCATTCCGGAAAGGCCCACTGCCGCCAATGCACGTTCAATCCGATCTTTCATCTCGGAGCGCGGAACTCCCAGATTTTCGAGACCAAACGCGACATCATCCTCAACGGTGGTCGCGACGATCTGATTGTCGGGATTTTGAAACACCATGCCCACTCTGCGGCGTATTTCCCATAAATCGCTTTCGTTTGCCGTAGAGAGCCCTCCCACTTTGACTTCGCCCCGAACCGGCAGCAGAAGCCCGTTCAATAGCCGTGCCAATGTTGACTTTCCTGATCCGTTCGCACCGATGATGCTGACATATTCACCGGTCCGAAAGGTGAGATTGATCTTTTTTAACGCCCATTTTCCGCTTGATTCATTTTCCCCTTGATAACGAAACCAGACGTCAACGACTTGAATCATCGGTTCCATTTTTTCTCCTTAAAAGAAAAAAGGGTAAACGTCAGGACCAACCGGATCCTGCCCTCACCCTTTCTAGCTCATCATTGGTTACTTCACTAATTCCAAATAAACCATTGGAGCACCGTCGCCACGACGAGGTCCCAACTTAAGAATGCGCGTGTAACCACCATTACGCTCTTGGTAACGAGGAGCGATTTCGTCGAACAGCTTTTTCACTGCGTCCACGTTCTTGTTGTGGGTTACTTCTTCACCATCTTTTACTGTGTTGGAACGTGTCTTGCGAACAAACGCAGCCGCTTGACGACGAGCATGAAGATCGCCGCGTTTACCGAGGGTAATCATTTTTTCTACGATTGAACGAACTTCCTTCGCTTTCGCCTCGGTCGTTTCGATGCGTTCGTTGATGATGAGATCCGTTACCAAATCGCGAAGCAACGCCTTGCGCGCTCCGGAATTACGGCCAAGTTTGCTGTATGCCATCGTATTTCCCTCCCCCTACATGTATTAGTCATCTTTGCGCAAAGAGAGTCCAAGTTCAGCCAATTTCTCTTGAACTTCCTCAAGCGACTTCCGTCCGAGGTTGCGCACTTTCATCATGTCTTCTTCCGTTTTTTGTGTGAGCTCTTGAACCGTATTGATGCCGGCTCGTTTGAGACAGTTATAGGAACGTACGGAGAGATCCAGTTCCTCGATGGTCATCTCCATTACTTTTTCTTTCTTGTCTTCTTCTTTTTCGACCATGATTTCGGCATCTTTGGCCTGCTCCGTTAAACCGACGAATAGCATCAAATGCTCGTTCAGGATTTTGGCCCCAAGGCTCACGGCTTCATCTGGCTTTAAGGAGCCATTTGCCCATACTTCCAGGGTCAATTTATCGTAGTTGGTAACTTGTCCAACCCGTGTATTTTCAACTTGGTAGTTTACCCGTTCAATGGGAGTGTAGATCGAGTCAATCGGAATAACTCCGATCGGCTGATCCTCCCGTTTGTTTTTGTCAGCAGATACATATCCGCGACCACGATTCGCGGTCATTCGGATGCGAAGGTGAGCATCTTCGGCCAGAGTTGCGATATGAAGATCCGGATTCAGGACTTCTACATCGCTGTCTGCACGAATATCCCCCGCTTTTACTTCCCCGGGACCCTCGATGTCAATCTCAAGAACTTTCTCTTCATCCGAATGAATTTTAAGAGCCAATTGCTTCAAGTTGAGAATGATCTCCGTGGTATCTTCTACAACTCCAAGAATCGTGGAGAACTCATGCAATACCCCATCAATCTGGATGGTTGTAACGGCCGCACCTGGCAATGACGAGAGCAGGACACGGCGCAGAGAATTGCCCAGGGTAGTGCCGTATCCGCGTTCTAAGGGTTCCACCACAAACTTCCCATATCGATGATCTTCACTGATTTCCACAGTTTCGATCTTCGGCTTTTCGATTTCAATCATACGGCTCACAAACCCTCCTTCAGAACGTCGCGTTCCGGGCGTAATCCCACCTGACGGCAGATATTGATCGTGTATAAGGAATAAGACATGCCAAAATTAGTCCTATCCAGTATACACCATCTACAGGAAAAATAAACCACGGATCAGTTTTAAATCTAAAGAATTAAACACGGCGACGTTTTGGCGGACGGCAACCATTGTGAGGAATCGGTGTGACGTCTTTAATCAGGCTTACTTCCAATCCTGCCGCTTGCAGGGAACGAATTGCTGCTTCACGACCGGCACCCGGTCCTTTCACCAATACATCAACGGTTCTCATACCGTTGTCCATCGCGGCTTTTGCCGCTTGTTCCGCAGCCATTTGCGCGGCAAAAGGCGTGCTTTTACGGGAACCTTTAAAGCCCATCGTACCGGAACTTGCCCAGGCAACCGTATTTCCGCGCGGGTCGGTAATCGTGATAATCGTATTGTTAAAAGTGGAACGGATGTGCGCGATACCAGATTCAACGTTTTTGCGAACGCGACGTTTTACGCGTTGCGTAGTAGTTTTACGCTTTGCCACTGTTCTCCCTCCTTATTCGTTATTTTTTCTTGTTCGCTACCGTACGGCGAGGACCTTTACGGGTACGGGCGTTGGTTTTCGTGCGTTGACCGCGTACCGGCAATCCGCGACGATGGCGAATGCCACGGTAAGAACCGATCTCGATCAACCGTTTGATGTTGAGGGCAACTTCACGGCGAAGATCCCCTTCAACCACCAGGTTTTTATCGATAAAGCTCCGGAGTTTGGACACTTCGTCTTCCGTCAGATCACGAACGCGAGTATCCGGGTTGATTCCGGTAGCTTCCAGAATTCGTTTGGATTGAGAACGACCAATGCCATAGATATAAGTGAGCGCGATCTCTACGCGTTTTTCACGTGGCAAGTCGATACCTGCAATACGCGCCATGCCTTACACCTCCTTGAATTTAACCTTGTTTTTGCTTATGCTTGGGATTTTCGCAGATTACCATGACAGCCCCTTTGCGACGAATCACTTTGCACTTTTCGCAAATGGGCTTCACCGAAGGTCTTACTTTCATTTGAGCTACCTCCTGTCAAATATTAAGAGCCCCCTAAACTTCACAGACCGTCTTTACTTGTAACGGTAAGTGATCCGTCCACGGGTTAAATCATACGGAGAAAGTTGCACCGTCACTCTGTCACCCGGCAAGATGCGGATAAAGTGCATACGGATTTTACCAGAAACATGAGCCAAAACTTCATGACCGTTTTCCAACTCGACGCGGAACATGGCATTTGGCAGGGGCTCCTTGACGATCCCTTCTACCTCGATCACATCTTCTTTGGCCATTGATTCACTCTCCTTTTTGCTCAAGTTTGAGCAGATATTGGTTCAGGGCGTATCGCAACTTCGCATTGTTAACACGACCGTGACTCTTGATGGCGTCAGCTATTTCCAGATTTATCGTATTGGTAACTTGAATATGTTTCAAGTTTTTCTTTTTCGGGCAATCGGCTTTTCGCTGATCCCCATCGGCCAACAAGACAAAATGAGGCTCCTCAATGCCGATGATGACGGCATAATTTCCCGCATCACGCCCCCGCAATACGCGAACGATTTGTCCAAGACGAGGTCGACTGTCGACATCTGCCACGTTTATCACCCTTCACCTGGTTTACACTTTCGTGAGAATCTCATGGCCTTCATCCGTGATCGCAATCGTATGCTCGAAGTGAGCGCACAGAGAACCGTCAGTGGTAACAACCGTCCAGTTATCAGCGAGTGTACGAACAAACCGTGTTCCCGCATTCACCATCGGTTCAATTGCAAGGGTCATACCTGGCTTCAGGCGAGGACCTTTGCCGGGTAAACCGTAATTGGGAATACTCGGAGCTTCATGCAAGTTTTGCCCGATTCCGTGTCCGACATACTCCCGCACGATTGAAAAACCGGCACCTTCGGCATGTTTTTGAATCGCGTGGGAAACATCCCCCAGTCTTGCGCCTGGCTTTGCCTGTTCAAGACCTTTGTACAGGGATTCCTCGGTGACGGTGAGCAAACGTTCGGCTTCAGGGGAAATTTCCCCGACGCCGTACGTCCAAGCAGAATCACCATGATATCCGTCATAGCAGGCACCGATGTCCAAAGAGATGATATCTCCTTCGTTTAACACACGATTCCCCGGAATGCCATGAACCAGTTCCTCGTTCACGGAAGTGCATATGCTGCCCGGAAATCCGTTGTACCCTTTGAAGGAAGGAACAGCACCGAACCCGCGAATCACTTTTTCAGCGATTCGATCCAGCTCCTTGGTGGTGATGCCCGGGTGGATCGCTTTTTTCAGCTCCTGATGAGTCAAATATACGATTTTCCCAGCTTCCCTCATCCGTTCAAGCTCTTTAACCGATTTTAAGATAATCATGCTTTTAAACCTCGAATCAGTGACAAGATGGATTCTGTCACATTTTCGATCGGCTGTTCCCCATCAACACGATGAAGTTTACCAGTCGATTCATAGTAGTGAATCAAGTGTTGGGTTTGCTCAAGATTCACTTTCAAACGTTCTTTCACGGTCTCTATCGCGTCATCCGCCCGCTGATAAAGCTCTCCTCCACAGCGGTCGCAAACCCCTTCGACCTTGGGCGGTGCAAAGAGTACGTGATACGTAGCCCCGCAGTCGCGACAGATCCGTCTGCCCGTGAGGCGTTTAAGAAGTTCCTCTTCTGCAACCTCAATATAAAGAACCAGATCGATCGGGCGATTCAATTCATCCGTTAATTCGTCCAAAGCCTCGGCCTGTGGAACCGTTCTGGGAAAACCGTCCAATAAAAAGCCCTTGGCACAATCATCCTTGCCGAGCCGGTCGCGGACGATCCCGATCGTCACACGGTCAGGTACCAACTGGCCTTTATCCATATAGGACTTGGCTTCCATTCCCAGAGGGGTTTGTTCCTTAACAGCCGCTCGAAACATATCTCCCGTAGAAATATGCGGGATATCCAGCTCTTCCACGATTCGAGCTGCCTGTGTCCCTTTGCCGGCTCCGGGCAATCCCATCAGTACGATATTCAAGCGTCATCCCTCCCGGATCAGAATTCTACGGGCGGTCCGCATGACAGTTCACATCAGTGAGCTGGTGCTCATGCATAGTCCCCGGATGTAGCTCCGGGGGTGGCAAACAGAAAGTCTATTTATGCATAAAGCCCTTGTAATGGCGTTTAATCAGCTGGCTTTCAATCGTCTTCATCGTTTCAAGTGCAACCCCGACCACGATCAGAAGCGAGGTTCCCCCGATTTGCACATTGCTCGGAAGACCGGCAAGATTGATGAAGAAGATCGGCAAAATGGAAATCAGCGACAGAAAAATCGCGCCTGACAGCGTTAGACGATTCATGACCCGGGTTAAATAGGTGGTTGTATTCTTGCCCGGGCGAATCCCAGGAATAAAGCCGCCGTTTTTCTTCATCTGATCAGACAACTGAACCGGGTTAATCTGCACAAAGGTGTAGAAGTAAGTGAAACCGATAATCAGAATCACATACATTGCCGCACCGAGCGGGGAACGGGTGTAATCGAAGTTGTAGATAAACCAATCCGCAACCGGGTGTCCTTGCCAGAAGCTTGCAATCGTAACCGGGAACATCATCAAGGACAAGGCGAAGATTACCGGAATCACACCGGCCGCGTTCACTTTCATCGGAATGTGAGTCGATTGGCCGCCGTACATTTTACGTCCAACCACCCGTTTCGTATATTGAACGGGTATTCTCCTTACGCCCTGTTGGATATAGATCGTGGCGATAATGATAACCACAACCACCAACAAAAGCCCCACCGCTTTCAGGATACCGATAAACAGCTGTGCATTTTTGCCGAAGAAGGACGTATAGATCTGTCCGATGTGCATCGGGATGTTGGCCACGATCCCGGCAAAGATCAGAATGGAAATCCCGTTTCCGATCCCTTTGTCCGTGATCTGCTCACCCAACCACATGAGAAAGGTTGTGCCTGCCGTCAAAGTCAGAGCGATGAGTGCATAGCTCCAGACGCTGGTGTCCAATACAAAGCCCTGGTAGACCCTGTTGAAACCTATGGCAACTCCCACCGACTGGATCAGTGCCAAAACCACCGTAAAATAGCGGGTAAACTGAGCCAGTTTGCGGCGGCCCACCTCTCCCTCTTTTGCCCATCTTGCAAAAGCCGGGATGACATCCATCGTCAGCAACTGCACAATGATCGAAGCGGTGATGTAAGGCATAATCCCCATGGCGAAAATGGAGAAGTTGCGGAATGCCCCACCGGAAAAAGCGTTAATCAAACCAAATACGCCTTGACCGCCTCTCTCCATCATGCTCTGCAAGATCGCCGGGTCCGTGTTAGGAACCGGAATAAAGCTTCCGATTCGAAACACGACCAAGATCAAAAGCGTGAAAAAAATACGACGACGAAGATCTTCCACCTTAAAGATGTTACCCAGGTTCCGGATCATTAGATTACCTCCGTCGCTCCACCAGCGGCGTTGATTTTTTCAATCGCAGAGGCAGAGAATTTTTGAGCTTTTACCGTGAGTTTTTTGTTCAACTCACCATTGCCCAACACTTTCAACCCGTCTTTCAGATCTTTTACAACGCCTTGCTCTTTCAACAGTTCTGGAGTTACGACAGTTCCCTCTTCGAAGCGGTTGAGCACATCCAGGTTGATGATGGCATATTCCACTCGATTCGGGTTGGTAAATCCGCGCTTCGGCAAACGACGGTAAATCGGGTTTTGGCCGCCTTCAAAGCCAGGACGAACACCGCCACCGGAGCGTGCGTTTTGCCCTTTATGGCCTTTTCCGGCCGTTTTACCCTGGCCGGCAGAAATACCGCGGCCAAGCCGTTTTTTCTTGTGACGGGCACCCTCAGCCGGTTTCAGTTCATGCAGTTTCATTCCTCGCACCTCCTCTTTGACAAGTCATGTGCATTATTCGCTGATTTCTTCAACGGAAACGAGGTGTTTCACTTTATTGATCATACCACGGATGGCCGGATTATCTTCATGCGTTACGGTCTGTTCCCGTTTTGTTAAACCGAGTGTACGCAGGGTGACACGTTGCACTTCAGGACGGCCAATCATACTCCGCTTGAGTGTAATTGCCAGTTTCTTTGCCACGGTCATCCCTCCTTATCCCATCAATTCTTCTACGCTTTTTCCGCGCAGTTTTGCTACGTCCTCAGGACGTTTCAAGCTTTGCAAACCGGAAAGTGTGGCACGAACCATGTTGATCGGGTTGTTGGAACCCGTCGATTTGGTGAGAATGTCACCAACACCTGCCGCATTCAATACGTCACGCACAGGACCGCCTGCGATGACACCCGTACCTTTGGAAGCAGGTTTCAGAAGAACACGGCCTGCGCCAAACTCACCGATCGTCTCATGCGGAATGGTTGTCCCCAGAAGAGGAACGGTAACCATATTCTTTTTCGCATCTTCAATCCCTTTGCGGATCGCTTCAGGAACCTCAGCCGCTTTACCAATTCCTGCACCGACCTTGCCTTTGCCGTCACCGACAACAACAAGCGCACTGAAGCTGAAACGGCGTCCGCCCTTCACAACTTTCGCTACGCGATTAATGTTAACCACTTTTTCGATAAACTCGGATTGCGCAGCATCTTTGCGACGTGGCTTTTCTTGCTTGCTCAAAAGTCTAGACCCCCTTCCCGTGCTCCTTCTGCCAAAGCTTTTACACGACCATGATAGAGGTAACCGCCACGGTCGAATACAACCGACTTAAATCCTTTCTCAACGGCGCGCTTTGCGATCAATTCCCCTACCGCACGAGCCGCATCAACCGTACCGCCGTTGGAGAATTTCTCCTTCAGCTCGGCATCCAAGGTCGAAGCGGATGCAACCGTATGTCCAATCGTGTCATCGATCAATTGCGCATAGATGTTTTTGGAAGAACGGAAAACGTTCAAACGTGGACGCTCAGCAGTACCGAATACTTTTTTGCGGACACGCAGATGACGTTTTGCCCGTTTTTTGTTGCGATCTCCTTTTTGAATCACGGTCCAGCTCACTCCCTTCTTGTTAGGCGATTCGATTATTTACCCGTTTTACCCTCTTTGCGACGGATAACTTCATCGCTGTATTTAATCCCTTTGCCTTTATAAGGTTCAGGTTCACGGTAAGAACGGATTTTCGCAGCCATTTCGCCGACTTTCTCTTTATCGATGCCTTTCACCACAATTTGCGTTTGAGACGGAACGTCGAGTTCAATTCCGTCGATCGGCGTTACATCGATCGGATGAGAATAACCGACGTTTAACACCACGTTGTTTCCTTTTTTCGAAGCACGGTATCCGACACCGACCAATTCAAGCGTTTTGGAGAAACCGTTGGTTACACCCTCAACCATGTTGGCAATCACGCTGCGGGTGGTTCCATGCAAGGCACGATGAGTGCGGTGATCGCTTGGGCGCTCCACGATCACTTGATTGTCCTCCACTTTGATGGCGATATCGGAATGGAAGTTACGAGTTAAGGTACCTTTCGGCCCTTTTACCGTTACGGTGTTTCCTTCCAATTTCACTTCTACACCGTTTGGAATCACAACCGGTTTTTTACCGATACGAGACATTCGATTCACCTCCATCCTTTATGCCGATTACCAAACGTACGCGATAACTTCGCCGCCCACTTTTTGCTGACGGGCTTCTTTATCCGTCAGAATTCCTTTGTTGGTGGACAAAATGGCGATTCCCAAACCACGAAGAACACGTGGAATTTCGTTCGCTTTTACATAAACGCGCAAACCAGGTTTGCTGATCCGTTTCAACCCGGTAATCACTTTTTCGTTGTTCGGTCCGTATTTGAGGAAAATCCGGATGATACCCTGTTTGTTGTCTTCGATATATTCAGCATCGCGAATGAAACCTTCACGTTTCAGGATCTCAGCGATTTCCCTTTTGATACGAGATGCCGGGAACTCAACGCTCTCATGGCGAACCATGTTAGCGTTGCGAATTCTGGTCAGCATATCTGCAATCGGGTCTGTCATTACCATGCGAAACCCTCCTTCCTATCCTCATTACCAACTTGCTTTTTTAACACCGGGAATCTGCCCTTTGTAGGCCAATTCACGGAAGCAGATCCGACAGAGACGAAACTTGCGTAATACGGCGTGTGGTCGTCCGCAACGTTCGCAACGGGTATAAGCACGAACTTTGAATTTCGGCTTACGTTGGGACTTCACGATCATCGACTTCTTGGCCAAGTGATTCCCTCCTTTACATCGTGGTGACGTACAGTGATTATTTACGGAATGGCATACCCATCAGAGTCAAAAGATCACGTGCTTCCTCGTCGGTATTGGCAGTCGTCACGATAACGACGTCCATCCCGCGAACTTTGTCAACTTTGTCATAAGAAATTTCCGGGAAGATCAATTGCTCTTTCAGACCGAGCGTGTAATTGCCGCGACCGTCAAACGATTTCGGGGAAACACCGCGGAAATCGCGTACACGCGGAAGAGCAACATTGATCAATTTATCGAGGAAATGATACATACGCTCTCCGCGAAGTGTCACCTTTACACCGATCGGCATTCCTTCACGCAATTTGAAGCCGGCAATCGATTTTTTGGCACGTGTGACCACCGGTTTTTGCCCGGAGATGAGCGTCAGGTCTTCTACTGCACCATCCAAAGCTTTGGCATTTTGTACAGCTTCACCCACACCCATGTTAATCACGATTTTTTCAAGTCTTGGAACTTGCATTGGGGATTTGTAGTTGAACTTCTTCATTAACGCAGCGGTTACCTCATTGAGGTAATGCTCTTTCAAACGTGCTGCCATCAGGTACCCTCCCTTCTCTCGCGTTATTTGTCGAGGATTTCACCGGATTTTTTCGCATAACGCACTTTCTTTTTCTCGCCGTTTTTACCCTCGATGAACTTGTAGCCAACCCGGGTCGGCTCCTTCGTTTTCGGGTCTTCAATCATCAGGTTGGAAACGTGAATCGGCGCTTCCTTCTCGATGATGCCGCCCTGAGGGTTATCCTGGGTCGGACGGGAATGTTTTTTCACCAAGTTTACACCTTCGACGAGCACACGATCTTCCTTGGGAAGAACTTTAATTACACGACCGCGGGTGTAAACTTTTTTGCCGTTTTCAAAGTACGGAGCTTCTTTACCGCGCATGACGATTACCATATCGCCTTTTTTGATGTGCATACGGGGCACCTCCTTACCTTCCAGTGTGTTGCCGCAAATCATTTTCAGAACCAAGTATTAAAGAACTTCCGGTGCCAAAGAAATGATTTTCATGAAATCGCGATCACGCAATTCGCGGGCAACAGGTCCGAAGATCCGTGTACCGCGCGGGCTTTTGTCTTCCTTAATCACAACCGCAGCATTTTCATCGAAGCGAATGTAGGATCCATCCGGACGACGGGTCGGACGAACGGTACGTACAACCACGCACTTCACTACATCCCCTTTCTTGACAACGCCACCGGGTGTAGCTTGTTTGACAGAAGCGACGATAATATCACCGATTCCAGCGGTAGATTTTTTGGATCCACCCAATACACGGATGCACATAACTTCTTTCGCACCAGAGTTATCTGCTACACGAAGACGTGTTTGAGGTTGAATCATGGTTTTCCCTCCTTCCCGCGTCATTCACGCGTGCCATGGGTTAAATGATAACAGCTTTCTCTACGATTTCCACCAAACGCCAGCGCTTGTCTTTGGAAAGCGGACGCGTTTCCATGATTCTTACGATGTCGCCTACTTTTGCTTGGTTTTCGGCGTCATGCGCTTTGAACTTTTTGGTATACTTTACGCGTTTACCGTACAGTGGATGTTTCTTGTAGGTCTCAACAGCGACAACGATTGTTTTATCCATTTTATCGCTGACCACTTTGCCGACACGTACTTTACGGCGAGTTGTACGCTCGTTCATCCCTGTTTCCTCCTTTCGATCCCCAGTTCGCGCTCCCGCAAGATCGTTTTGCAACGAGCAATGCTTTTGCGAACCTGACGCAACCGGGCTGGATTATCCAATTGTCCAGTAGCCGATTGGAAGCGGAGGTTAAACAGTTCTTCCTTGTACTGTGCGAGCTTTTGCTCGATCTCGGCGGTGGTCAACTCAACTAGCTCTTTTGCTTTCATTCGTTACCACCCGCTTCTTCTCTTTTTACGAACTTCGTTTTGATCGGCAGCTTGTGAGCTGCAAGGCGCATCGCCTCACGTGCCGTCTCTTCTGGAACACCAGCAAGTTCGAACAAGATTTTGCCTGGTTTTACAACAGCCACCCATTTTTCGGGAGAACCTTTACCGCTACCCATCCGTACCTCGAGAGGCTTTTGAGTAATCGGGTGATCAGGGAAAATCTTGATCCATACTTTACCGCCACGTTTGATATAACGAGTCATCGCGATCCGGGCAGCCTCGATTTGACGGTTGGTGATCCATGCCGGCTCAAGCGCCTGTAAACCGTATTCACCAAATGCTACTTCCGTACCGCCTTTCGCACGGCCTGTCAGTTTGCGCGGACGATGCGGGCGACGGAATTTCACGCGTTTAGGCATTAGCATCGATTACTCGCCTCCTTCCGCTGCTCCTTTGTTTTTGGTCGGCAAAACTTCACCGCGATAGATCCAAACTTTCACACCGATCCGTCCATAAGTGGTGTGTGCTTCAGCAAAACCATAATCGATATCAGCACGCAATGTATGGAGTGGTACCGTACCTTCGCTGTAGCCTTCGCTGCGGGCAATATCGGCACCGCCGAGACGACCGCTTACCATGGTGCGTACCCCTTTGGCTCCGGCGCGCAAAGAACGCCGAATCGCTTGTTTCATCGCACGGCGGAAAGCAACACGGCGTTCCAGTTGTTGTGCGATATTTTCAGCGACAAGGTAAGCATCAAGCTCCGGATTTTTGATTTCGCTGATGTTGATGTGAACTTTTTTATTGGTGAGCTTCACCAAGGCTTGGCGGAGCGCTTCGACTTCAGAACCGCCTTTCCCGATCACCATGCCGGGTTTCGCCGTATGAATGGTAATGTTGACGCGGTTTGCTGCGCGTTCGATTTCCACAGTGGAAACGGCCGCGTCTTTCAGTCGGTTTTTGATAAACTCGCGAACCTTAATATCTTCATGCAATAGATCAGCATAGTCCTTGTCTGCGTACCATTTGGATTCCCAGTCACGGATAATTCCCACACGCAGACCAACTGGATTTACCTTTTGACCCAAAGCTTCATCCCTCCTTATTTAGTGATTCACGCCTTTTCCGATACAACCACGGTAATGTGGCTGGTGCGCTTGTTAATGCGGCTGGCACGGCCCATCGCACGAGGCATATAACGCTTCATCGTGGGACCTTCATCAACATAAGCTTTCGACACTACCAGGTTGGCAGTATCCAAGTTGTGATTGTGCTCAGCGTTTGCCACGGCAGACGTGAGTACTTTCTCAATGATCGGGGAGGCGGCACGAGGAGTGTAGCGTAAAATCGCCAATGCCTCTTCAACAGACTTGCCACGAATCAAATCGATCACCAAGCGTGCTTTGCGTGGAGCGATACGCACGTATCGTGCTACTGCTTTAGCTTCCATAACGTAACCTCCTCTCTAAACCCGGTCCGGTCCACTTACCGTCTTTTTGTTTTCTTGTCATCGCCTGCATGACCTTTAAACGTACGGGTTGGGACGAATTCTCCCAACTTGTGGCCTACCATATCCTCCGTTACATAAACCGGAACGTGCTTGCGTCCATCATGAACGGCGAATGTGTGTCCAACAAACTCCGGGAAAATGGTAGAACGACGAGACCAAGTTTTGATTACGCGTTTTTCGTTTTTCTCGTTTAATTCATCAACCTTTTTTAACAGATGTGCATCTGCAAATGGTCCCTTTTTCAAGCTGCGGCCCATCTTAGTAACCTCCCTTCGAGTGAGGCTTTTTCACAGCCTATCTGACTACTTTTTACGACGACGGATAATATATTTGTCAGATGCTTTGTTTTTCTTCCGGGTTTTGTAACCCAAGGTCGGTTTGCCCCAAGGAGTCATCGGGGACTTGCGGCCGATCGGTGCACGACCTTCCCCACCACCGTGCGGGTGATCCACAGGGTTCATCACAGAACCGCGAACGGTTGGCCGTTTACCCAGCCAACGGGAACGTCCTGCTTTACCAATCGTGATCAACTCATGATCCAAGTTGCCTACCTGACCGATCGTTGCACGGCAATCCAGGTGAACCATGCGTGTTTCGCCGGAGGTAAGGCGGATGATGGCGTATTTCCCTTCTTTACCGAGCAATTGTGCCGATGCACCTGCTGCGCGGACAAGCTGTCCACCACGGCCCGGTTTAAGTTCGATGTTGTGAATGACCGTACCTACCGGAATATTGCGAAGAGGCAACGCATTTCCCAAACGGATTTCCGCATCAGGACCGGACGAAACGGTCATGCCCACTTTCAATCCGTGAGGAGCGAGAATGTAACGTTTTTCTCCATCCACATAGTGGATTAAAGCAATATTGGCAGAACGGTTCGGATCGTATTCGATCGTAGCCACTTTTCCAGGAATGCCATCTTTATTACGTTTGAAGTCAACCAAACGATATTTGCGTTTATGTCCGCCGCCTTGGTGACGAACAGTCAGTTTCCCCTGGTTGTTGCGGCCTGCCTTTTTCTGCAGAGGTACTACCAGGGATTTTTCCGGTTTATCTGTCGTAATCTCGTCAAAGCTGGAAACAGTCATATGACGACGAGACGGGGTCGTTGGTTTAAAGTGTTTAATTCCCATTCCTTTTCCCTCCTTCTTTTTTAGGATGGATTAAACTTCAAATACCTCGATTGGTTTGCTGTCAGCGGTGAGTTTAACCACAGCTTTCTTTCTCTCAGGTCTGCGACCGCTGTACCGGCCATAACGTTTAATTTTACCGGGAACGCGCATCGTGTTCACTTTCTCCACTTTTACGCCGAAGATCTGCTCAATCGCTTTTTTCACTTCGACTTTATTGGCACGTGGATCCACTTCAAACACGTATTTACGATCCTCCATGAGTTCCGTGGATGCTTCGGTAATGACCGGACGACGGATGATATCGCGAGGGTCTTTCATCGACCAAGCACCTCCTCGACGCGATTCACAGCTCCACGAGTGAGAATCAGCTTGTCATGGTAAAGAACGTCGAGAACGTTCAATCCATCTGCCGGTATAAGTTTCACTCCCGGAATGTTGCGGGCGGAGAGAACAGCATTGTCCTCCAATTGATCGGCAACGATCAGCGCCTTGCGATCAACACCCAGGTTTTTGAGTACTTGTACCATTTCTTTGGTTTTCGGTTGATCCATTTTCAATTCATCGAGCACGACCACTTGGCTGTCCAGCACCTTAGAAGAAAGAGCGGACTTGATCGCCAAACGACGAACCTTTTTCGGTAATTTATAAGCATAGCTGCGCGGTTGCGGTCCAAATACCACACCACCGCCTACCCACAACGGGGAACGAATGCTGCCGTGACGTGCACGACCGGTTCCTTTTTGTCTCCACGGTTTCTTGCCGCCCCCACGAACAGCTGCACGATTTTTCGTTGCATGGGTACCACGGCGCAGGGATGCTTGTTGCATAACCACAGCATCATGCAATACCGCCTGATTCGGGGTAATGCCGAACACTGCATCAGACAGCACGATTTCATCCACCTGCTTGCCGCTCATGTCTAACACTGCCAGCTTAGGCATGGATGCTCCTCCTTTCTTCAATCAATCGCTTACTTGCTTTTTACGGCTGATTTGATCACAACATAGCTGTTTTTCGGTCCAGGTACGGAGCCTTTGATCAAAATCAGGTTTTTGTCAGCATCAACACGAACGATTTCAAGGTTTTGTGTTGTTACACGTTCTCCGCCCATGCGTCCCGGAAGCGTTTGTCCTTTGAATACGCGGTTCGGAGCAATCGCACCCAACGAACCTGGTCCGCGATGGTAACGGGAACCGTGGCTCATCGGACCGCGAGCTTGGTTGTGACGTTTGATCGCACCTGCAAATCCTTTTCCTTTGGATGTGCCGGTGACGTCAACCAGTTCGCCAGCTGCGAAGATGTCTGCTTTGACTACCCCGCCAAGCTCATAGTCAGCCAGGTTTACGCCACGCACTTCTTTGATGAATTTTTGTGCTTTCGCATTTGCTTTCTTCGCATGTCCAAGCTCAGGTTTGTTGGAACGATGTTCCTTCTTCTCTTCAAAACCGAGCTGGATTGCTTCGTAACCATCGGTTTGCAGTTCTTTCTTCTGCAACACCACACACGGTCCCGCTTCAACTACGGTAACTGGAACCACCACGCCATCTTCGTTGAAGATTTGGGTCATCCCAATTTTCTTTCCGAGAATCCCTTTCACTTTGTACACCTCCTACCATCGTAGAGTGAGAGATTACAATTTGATTTCGATGTCGACACCGGACGGCAGATCCAATCTCATCAACGCATCTACGGTTTGCTGAGTTGGATTGACGATGTCAATAAGGCGTTTATGAGTGCGCATTTCGAATTGCTCACGAGAATCTTTATATTTGTGAACAGCGCGCAGGATCGTGTAAACCGTTTTTTCCGTCGGCAACGGAATCGGTCCCGACACGCTGGCACCTGTCCGCTTTGCGGTATCCACGATTTTAACCGCGGATTGATCCAGGATGCGGTGATCGTAAGCTTTTAAACGAATGCGAATCTTTTGCTTTGCCATTATTAACCCTCCTTCTCGCTCATTTTTGCAAATGAACTTCTCCGCGAAAATTTCCCGCCCGGCCATGGCAAAGGGGCCGGGTGTGTCGGCAACCTTTCGCTTCATCGCGTTCATGACAACATTCACGATTATATAGAAAAAAATTGGACGATGCAAGCTTTTTTCGCGTATTTTAGGGAAATGTAATTAAGTTGCGACCCTGACCAGCACTTGCAAAAGCCTACCTGCCATATTTTACAAAATAGTTGGGCCATTTTTCAAGTCTTAAAACAAAAAGCTGCCAGCCCGGAAATCGGGTTGACAGCTTTTTTTGATCGGCAGTGGCCATTACTCGTTAATAACGGTAACAGCACCTGCGCCTACGGTACGTCCACCTTCGCGGATAGCGAAACGGGTACCGTCTTCGATAGCGATCGGCGCGATCAATTCTACTTCCATTTCAACGTTGTCGCCAGGCATGCACATTTCAACGCCTTCCGGCAACTTGATAACACCGGTTACGTCGGTGGTGCGGAAATAAAATTGCGGACGATAACCAGAGAAGAACGGGGTATGACGTCCACCTTCTTCTTTGGAGAGAACGTATACTTGAGCTTTAAATTTGGTGTGCGGTTTCACGCTGCCAGGTTTAGCTAATACTTGACCGCGTTGTACATCTTTACGCTCAATACCGCGGAGGAGTGCACCGATGTTGTCACCAGCTTGAGCTTGGTCGAGCAACTTACGGAACATTTCTACCCCGGTTACAACGGTTTTGCGGGTTTCAGCGAGACCCACGATTTCAACTTCGTCACCAACTTTGATGACACCGCGTTCTACACGGCCGGTAGCAACGGTACCACGACCGGTAATGGTGAATACGTCCTCAACCGGCATGAGGAAGGTTTTGTCGGTGTCACGTTGCGGTTCCGGAATATATTCGTCAACTGCAGACATCAGTTCAATAATGCATTCAGCTTCAGGACCAGTCGGGTTTTCGAGAGCTTTCAGAGCGGATCCACGGATAACCGGGATATCATCTCCTGGGAACTCATACTCGGAGAGAAGTTCACGAACTTCCATTTCTACGAGTTCGAGCAACTCTTCGTCGTCAACCATGTCGCATTTGTTCAGGAATACAACGATGTACGGTACGCCTACCTGACGGGAGAGCAGAATGTGCTCACGGGTTTGCGGCATTGGACCGTCAGCAGCGGATACTACGAGGATCGCTCCGTCCATTTGTGCAGCACCGGTGATCATGTTTTTCACGTAGTCAGCGTGACCCGGGCAGTCAACGTGAGCATAGTGGCGGTTGTCCGTTTCATACTCAACGTGAGCAGTGGAGATGGTGATACCGCGCTCTCTTTCTTCCGGAGCTTTGTCGATTTGGTCGTAAGCTTGTGCTTGAGCTTTACCTTGTTGAGCAAGCACGGTGGTGATTGCAGCGGTCAAAGTGGTTTTACCGTGGTCAACGTGACCGATGGTACCAATGTTAACGTGTGGTTTTGTACGTTCGAACTTGGCTTTTGCCATGACTGATGATCCTCCTTATTTAGGACTAAGTAATATTGTAATAGATTTATGGAAATCCGGGAAGCGGATTAAACCGCTTCACCAGTTTCTTTAACACAAATTAGACATTACTGTCCAGTTGCTTTTTTGATGATCTCATCAGCAATGTTTTTCGGCACTTCTTCGTAGTGATCGAAGAACATTGAGAAGACACCGCGTCCTTGGGTGCGGGAGCGCAGGTTATTTACATAACCGAACATCTCAGCCAACGGAACCATCGCGCGGATGACTTGGGCACCACCGCGAGCTTCCATTCCCTCAACGCGGCCGCGACGGGAGTTGATGTCACCCATCACGTCACCCATGTATTCTTCCGGAACGGTCACTTCCACTTTCATGACCGGTTCGAGAAGAACTGGGTTACATTTGGATTTGGCCGCTTTCAGCGCCATGGAACCAGCGATTTTAAAGGCCATTTCCGAGGAGTCCACATCGTGGTATGAACCATCGACGAGGGTAGCCCGGATATCGACCATCGGGAATCCGGCCAAGACACCGTTTTGCATAGCCTCTTCGATCCCGCTTTGAACAGCCGGGATGTATTCTTTCGGAACCACACCGCCAACGATTTTGTTGACAAATTCGAACCCGCTTCCTTCCGGCAGTGGCTCGAATTCCACCCAAACGTGACCGTATTGTCCACGACCACCGGATTGGCGAACGAATTTCCCTTCCACTTTGGCAGAACTGCGGAAGGTTTCTTTGTAAGCAACTTGCGGTGCACCAACATTCGCTTCCACCTTGAATTCCCGTTTCAGACGGTCAACGATGATTTCAAGGTGAAGCTCACCCATACCCGCAATAATGGTTTGGGCTGTTTCTTCGTCGGTATGCGTGCGGAATGTCGGATCTTCTTCCGCCAGCTTCGCAAGTGCAACAGCCATTTTATCCTGGTCAGCCTTGGATTTCGGTTCGATGGCAATCTCGATTACCGGTTCCGGGAACTCCATCGACTCGAGCAAAATCGGGTTTTTCTCATCGCAAAGCGTTTCACCCGTCGTCGTGTCTTTCAGACCGACAGCTGCAGCGATATCACCTGCGTAAACGGTGTTGATCTCTTCACGGTGGTTCGCATGCATTTGCAGAATCCGACCGATCCGTTCGCGTTTTCCTTTAGTTGCGTTAAGCACATAGGATCCGGAGGATAAGGTACCGGAGTAAACGCGGAAGAAGGTGAGTTTACCCACATAAGGGTCGGTCATGATTTTGAATGCCAAAGCGGCAAAAGGTTCTTCGTCGCTGGAATGGCGAACCGTTTCCGTACCGTCCGGCAATGTACCTTGGATCGCCGGTACGTCAACCGGAGACGGCAGGTAGTCAATCACAGCGTCCAGCAAAGGTTGTACCCCTTTGTTTTTGTAGGAAGAACCACAGAGAACCGGAGTGATTTTCACTTCACAGGTTCCTTTGCGAAGGGCTGCCTTGATCTCCTCGACGGTGAGCTCTTCACCTTCGAGATATTTCATCATCAGCTCTTCATCCAACTCGGCCACTGCTTCCAACAGCGCGGTCCGATACTCTTCGGCTTTTTCCTTGTATTCCTCAGGAATGTCACGAGCTTCGGAAGTGGTACCGAGATCGTCGGTGTAGATAATTGCCTTGTTGGTTACGAGGTCAATGATGCCCTCGAATGTATCTTCAGATCCGATCGGCAATTGAATCGGAACTGCGTTTGCACCAAGGCGCTCTTTCATTTGTTCTACGGCCCCATAGAAGTTCGCACCGAGAATGTCCATTTTGTTGACATAGGCGATGCGTGGAACTCCATAGCGGTCCGCTTGGCGCCAAACGGTCTCAGATTGTGGCTCAACGCCACCTTTTGCACAAAATACTCCCACGGCTCCGTCCAATACACGCAGAGAACGCTCAACCTCTACGGTAAAATCAACGTGTCCCGGTGTATCAATGATGTTGATCCGGTGACCTTTCCATTGAGCGGTGGTAGCGGCGGACGTAATCGTAATCCCCCGCTCTTGCTCTTGTTCCATCCAGTCCATGGTTGCGGCGCCATCATGCACCTCACCAATTTTGTGCACGCGACCGGTATAGAACAAAATCCGCTCAGTCGTCGTTGTTTTACCAGCATCGATATGAGCCATAATCCCAATATTACGCGTATTTTGCAAGGAGAATTCACGTGCCATCGGAAATTTCTCCCTTCATGTTGGAAAGAATAGTAGATTACCAGCGATAATGAGCAAATGCACGGTTGGCTTCGGCCATACGATGCGTATCTTCTTTTTTCTTCACAGCTGCGCCGGTATTGTTTGCTGCATCCATAATTTCGTTTGCCAGTCGCTCTTCCATGGTTTTCTCACCACGAAGGCGTGCGTAGGAAACGAGCCAGCGGAGACCGAGGCTGGTACGGCGCTCAGGCTTCACTTCCACCGGAACCTGATAGTTGGCACCGCCCACCCGGCGCGCTTTAACCTCGAGTACCGGCATAACGTTTTTCAGCGCTTGTTCAAACACTTCCATCGGATCATTACCGGTGCGTTCGCGGATAATATCAAATGCGTTGTACAAAATACGTTGAGCGATTCCTTTTTTACCATCGTACATCAGGCGATTGATGAGACGGGTAACCAATTTGCTGTTGTAAATTGGATCCGGAAGTGCATCCCGACGAGGTACTGGGCCTTTGCGTGGCATGCTTCTCCCTCCTTTTCTCATTGATTATTCGATCTCAGACATCAACTCTTATGGCAATCGTTATTTTTTCGGACGTTTCGCGCCGTATTTGGAACGACCTTGCATCCGGTTGGCTACGCCGGCCGTATCCAATGCACCGCGGACAATGTGGTAACGAACACCAGGCAAGTCTTTAACACGGCCACCGCGAACAAGAACCACGGAGTGCTCTTGCAGATTGTGTCCAATCCCCGGAATATAAGCCGTAACCTCCGTACCGTTGGTCAGGCGAACACGCGCATATTTACGGAGAGCGGAGTTCGGTTTTTTCGGCGTCATCGTACCCACACGGGTGCAAACACCGCGTTTTTGCGGAGCGCTTTGCGGCACGATCTCTTTTTTCATGCTGTTAAAGGTGTATTGAAGCGCCGGAGATTTGGATTTCGTGATTTTCTTTGTGCGACCTTTGCGCACGAGCTGGTTAATTGTCGGCATACCAGGCACCTCCTTCTACGTTTTGTTAATCAAGACCACAGATCCAGGTGTTTCATCCATGATCATAAAAAAGCTGAACGACTTAAAATTTATAGGGAGTTGACCGCACCCCGGCACCGGAGCGCGATCAACATGATATCAGTCGCTCTCGTTCATTTCAGGATGGCTACGGCTGCCGCCCCCACCTCGATTCCGCAAGCCTTTCCGAGCTTCTTCATCGAGTCCACACAGGTGACAGCGATACCGTGATTTTTGCATAACGACAAGATCGGGTGTGTTACTTGCGGATCCGCATCATCAGCCACGATCACTTCAGCCACTTTTCCTTGTTCAATGGCCTTCTTCGTTTGCTTGGTGCCAATCGTTAACGACGTTGCCTGTTTCACTTTTTCATAAGACATCGAATCGCCCTCCAAAGTGAAATAGTTCCAAGCACACGACGTAATATTACCACCTTGAAATCACAAAGTCAACAAGAAACTAATCAATCAACACCGTTTCCTTGGATGAAGGATCGGTTTCGCCTTGTTCATTCGCCAAACGGGCAGTCAAGTTGCGATAGCACGTCATACCCGTTCCCGCCGGCACCAGCTTCCCGATAATGACGTTTTCTTTCAAGCCGAGCAGTTTATCCACTTTTCCTTTGATCGCCGCATCGGTAAGAACGCGGGTCGTTTCCTGGAACGAAGCTGCGGAGAGGAACGATTCGGTTTCCAGGGACGCTTTCGTGATCCCCAAAAGAACCGGACGTGCCACTGCCGGGTCGCCTCCCTCAAGAAGGGCTTTGCGGTTGGCCTCTTCGTAATCATGAATATCCACAACCGAGCCTGGCAACAGTTCGGTTGTACCTGCATCAGTGATGCGAACCTTCCGCATCATTTGGCGTACCATGACTTCAACGTGTTTGTCGTTAATTTCCACCCCTTGCAGGCGGTATACTTTTTGCACTTCCTGCAGGAGATAGCGTTGTACGCCGGCGATCCCTTTCACCCGCAACAGTTCTTTCGGATCAACGGAACCCTCTGTCAGCTCGTCACCGGCAGCGACGGTGTCACCGACGGAAACACGCAGACGGGAGCCGTATGGCGCGGTATGAACCTTCGATTCAACATCACCTTCGATTTCAATTTCACGGCGATCCTTGGTTTCGCGAATGTCGACAACCTTACCCGAAATTTCGCTGATGACCGCCTGTCCTTTCGGGTTGCGGGCCTCGAACAATTCCTGAATCCGCGGCAAACCTTGGGTAATATCGTCGCCGGCTACCCCACCGGTATGGAAGGTACGCATCGTCAGCTGCGTTCCCGGTTCCCCGATGGACTGAGCGGCGATAATTCCGACCGCTTCGCCGATTTCCACCGGCGTGCCGAGAGCCAAGTTGCGTCCATAGCATTTTTTGCAGACGCCATGGCGGGTACGGCAAGTCAACACGGAGCGGATGACCACCTGTTTGATTCCGGCTTCGATGATTTGGCTTGCAATATCCTCATCGATCAGCTCATCGCGGCCGATGATGATTTCACCGGTTTCCGGATGGCGCACGGTCTCAAACGAAGTGCGGCCCACGATCCGGTCATACAGATTTTCGATCACTTCATTGCCATCCTGAATAGCAGTGACGGCAAATCCTTTATCCGTGCCACAATCCTCTTCACGCACGATGACATCCTGAGCCACATCGACAAGACGGCGGGTCAGATAACCGGAGTCAGCCGTACGCAACGCCGTATCCGCAAGTCCCTTCCGCGCACCGTGGGTGGAGATGAAGTATTCCAACACGGTCAGCCCCTCACGGAAGTTGGTGCGAATCGGTTGTTCAATAATTTTACCGGCCGGGTTGGCCATCAGTCCGCGCATCCCAGCCAATTGAGTGATCTGGGAGACGTTACCCCGGGCTCCGGAGTTGGCCATCATGTAGATCGGATTGTATTTGCCCATGTTGTTCATGAGAACTTCCGTAATCTTATCCTTGGCGTTGCTCCAGATGGAAATGACGCGCTCATACCGTTCATCATCGGTAATCAAACCGCGGCGGTACTGTTTGAGCACTCTGGCGACTTCTTCTTCGGCGTTCGCCAGGATCTCCTGTTTTTCAGCCGGAACGGTTACATCCGATACCGAGATGGTAATCCCCGCTTTGGTTGAATACTTGTATCCCGTTTCTTTCACCTTGTCGAGGATTTCCGAAGTAATCGTCGTCCCGAAACGGCGGAAACATTCAGCGATGATCGCGCCCAAATGGCCTTTTTTCAGCGCACCGGGATCTTCCATCTTCCGGATGAACTCACGCACGTTGGTTCCTTTCTCAAAGATGAAGTATTTATCCGGTGTTTTGACGAAGTTCGCTTTCCCCGGCTCACTGATATACGGGAATTCTTTCGGGAAAATCTCGTTGAAGATCAGCTTGCCCACGGTTGTAACCAAGAGCGCATTCCGCTGTCTTTCCGTGAAGCTGGTCTTATTGATGTTTTTCGCCGGAACGGCAATCCGGGTATGCAGGGTGATGTAGCCGTTTTGATAGGCGTTGATCGCTTCGGAGGCGGAGTAGTAGATTCCTCCTTCACCCTTTTCCCCTTCTTTTTCGATGGTCAGGTAATAACAACCCAAAACCATGTCCTGTGAAGGGGTGACAACCGGTTTGCCGTCTTTCGGGTTCAGGATGTTTTGCGCCGCCAGCATCAGAAGGCGCGCTTCAGCCTGAGCTTCCGCCGAAAGCGGCACGTGAACGGCCATTTGGTCACCATCAAAGTCGGCGTTGTATGCCGTACAAACGAGCGGGTGAAGACGGATGGCGCGTCCCTCAACTAGAATCGGTTCAAACGCCTGAATCCCGAGACGGTGAAGGGTTGGAGCGCGGTTTAACAGAACCGGATGCTCTTTGATCACTTCTTCCAAAACATCCCAAACTTCCGGATGAACCCGTTCCACTTTGCGTTTGGCACTCTTAATGTTGTGAGCCAATCCCTTGGCCACGAGTTCTTTCATGACAAAAGGCTTGAAGAGTTCCAGGGCCATTTCCTTCGGCAAACCGCATTGGTACATTTTCAGGTACGGTCCGACAACAATAACGGAACGGCCGGAGTAGTCAACCCGTTTTCCCAACAGATTTTGACGGAAACGTCCCTGTTTCCCTTTCAGCATGTGGGAAAGGGATTTGAGCGGACGGTTTCCAGGTCCGGTTACCGGTCTGCCGCGACGGCCGTTATCGATCAGAGCGTCAACGGCTTCCTGCAACATCCGTTTTTCATTCTGAACGATAATATCCGGCGCGCCGAGATCAAGCAGGCGTTTCAAGCGGTTGTTGCGGTTGATCACACGGCGATAGAGATCATTCAGGTCCGAAGTGGCAAAACGCCCTCCGTCCAACTGAACCATCGGACGCAACTCCGGTGGGATGACCGGCAATACGTCGAGGATCATCCATTCCGGACGGTTTCCGGAAGAGCGGAAAGCTTCCAGCACTTCCAGGCGTTTAATCGCCCGGTTGCGGCGTTGCCCCTGAGCTGTGCTCAATTCCTCCTTGAGCATGTCAACCTCTTTGTCAAGATCAATTTCCTGGAGCAAGCGCTTGATCGCTTCGGCCCCCATCATCGCCGTAAAGGCATTGCCGTATTTCTCGCGATACGAGCGATATTCCTTCTCAGACAGCAATTGCTTTTTCTCGAGAGGAGTCGCACCCGGATCGACAACGACATAGGATGCGAAGTAGATCACTTCTTCCAGCGAGCGCGGGGACATGTCCAGAACAAGCCCCATTCTGCTCGGAATCCCCTTGAAATACCAGATATGGGAAACAGGAGCTGCCAATTCAATGTGCCCCATCCGCTCACGGCGCACTTTCGCGCGGGTAACCTCCACACCGCAGCGGTCACAAACGACGCCTTTATAACGGACGCGTTTATATTTGCCACAGTGGCATTCCCAGTCTTTGGTCGGTCCGAAGATCTTTTCACAAAACAAGCCTTCTTTTTCAGGCTTTAACGTACGGTAGTTAATCGTTTCCGGCTTTTTCACCTCGCCGCGGGACCAGGAGCGGATTTTTTCAGGCGAGGCGAGGCCGATTTTCATATATTCAAAGTTATTCACATCGAGCATTGGGCGATTCCTCCCTCAGGATTCATCCCGCCAGCGCGCGGGAAGGGCGTGCGGTCACGCCCCGCGCACGACGATCAAGAGTTGGATCGAACGTTGTCATCGTCAACGACCAGGTCGAAACCGAGTTTGTCGTTTGCCGGTTCCTCATCCTCGTCCAGTTCGCGCATCTCGATTTCCTGCTCGTCTTCGGAAAGGATTTTCACGTCCATGCCAAGGCTTTGCAACTCTTTGATCAATACTTTGAATGATTCGGGGACGCCCGGTTCCGGCACATTTTCCCCTTTGACGATCGATTCGTAGGTCTTCACGCGACCGACGACATCGTCAGATTTAACGGTAAGGATCTCCTGCAAGGTGTAAGCTGCACCGTATGCCTCGAGAGCCCATACCTCCATCTCACCAAAGCGTTGACCGCCGAATTGCGCCTTACCGCCCAACGGTTGTTGGGTGACAAGCGAGTACGGACCGGTGGAACGAGCGTGGATTTTATCATCAACCATGTGAGCCAGTTTAATCATGTACATCACACCGACGGTGACGCGATTCTCAAACGGCTCACCGGTACGGCCGTCATACAAGACGGTTTTGCCGTCTTCATCCAGGCCCGCTTCCTTCAGGGTTTCAAATACGTCCGTTTCCGTAGCGCCGTCAAATACCGGAGTCGCCATATGCAGACCCAGCGTTTTGGCCGCCATTCCGAGATGCACTTCCAAAACCTGTCCGATGTTCATCCGCGACGGTACCCCGAGCGGATTCAGGACCACTTGAACCGGTGTGCCATCCGGAAGGAACGGCATATCCTCTTCAGGCATAATCCGCGCGATAACCCCTTTGTTACCGTGGCGGCCGGCCATTTTGTCCCCTTCGGAAATTTTCCGTTTTTGCGCGATGTAGACGCGCACCAGCTGATTGACACCAGGTGGAAGCTCATCTCCGTTTTCACGGGTAAATACTTTTACATCGACGACAATCCCGTCTTGCCCGTGCGGAACACGCAGGGAAGTATCACGCACTTCGCGCGCCTTTTCCCCGAAGATGGCATGCAACAGACGCTCTTCCGCCGTCAGCTCGGTCACACCTTTCGGCGTTACTTTGCCGACGAGAATATCCCCCGGTTTGATTTCTGCGCCAACGCGAATAATTCCGCGTTCGTCCAGATTTTTGAGGGCGTCTTCACCCACGTTTGGAATATCGCGGGTAATTTCTTCAGGACCCAGTTTGGTATCCCGCGCCTCACTCTCGTGTTTTTCAATGTGAATAGAGGTATAAACATCTTCTTTAACCAGCTTTTCACTCAGCAAAATCGCGTCTTCGTAGTTGTACCCTTCCCATGTCATGAAGGCTACCACGACGTTGCGGCCGAGTGCCAATTCACCCTGTTCGGTCGAAGGGCCGTCCGCAAGGGTATCTCCCTTTTTCACCTTCTCGCCCATCCTGACCACCGGGCGTTGGTTAATGCAGGTTCCCTGATTGGAACGGGTGAACTTGGTGAGCTTGTATTTATCAATATCGCCCTGAACAATTTTACCATCCACTTCTTCCTCATGGCGAACCCAAATCTCATCCGCCGTGACCCGGACAACCGTGCCCGGCCGTTTCGCCAAAACCATCACGCCGGAATCGCGCGCAGCCACGTGTTCCATTCCGGTTCCGATGAACGGCGCTTCCGGCTTGAGAAGAGGTACAGCCTGCCGCTGCA
Organism: Thermoactinomyces daqus; assembly: GCF_000763315.1. Lineage (GTDB taxonomy): Bacteria > Bacillota > Bacilli > Thermoactinomycetales > Thermoactinomycetaceae > Thermoactinomyces_A > Thermoactinomyces_A daqus. The sequence goes on from NZ_JPST01000015.1 coordinate 36,251, forward strand.
TGTTGGAACCCATCAGGGCCCGGTTGGAGTCGTCGTTTTCCAGGAACGGAATGCATGCGGTGGCAACGGAGACAACCTGCTTCGGCGATACGTCCATATAATCGACGCGGTCGCGCGGAACAGTGATGATCTCATCCTGGTAACGAACGGTCACCGTTTCTCTGGCAAAGGTTCCGTCATCGTTCAGCGGGGCATTCGCTTGGGCGACATAGTAGTTATCTTCCTCATCCGCCGTCAAATAATCAATCGTATCCGTTACCTGACCGGTATCGGGATCGACACGGCGATAGGGGGTTTCAATAAATCCGTATTCATTTACCCTGGCATACGTGGACAGTGAGTTGATCAAACCGATGTTCGGACCCTCAGGAGTTTCGATCGGACACATCCGACCATAGTGTGAGTGGTGAACGTCACGCACTTCAAACCCTGCACGCTCCCGGGTCAAACCACCGGGCCCCAGCGCGGATAAGCGCCGCTTGTGCGTCAACTCGGCCAACGGGTTCGTTTGGTCCATAAACTGGGACAATTGGCTGCTGCCAAAGAATTCTTTGATCGCAGCGATCACCGGGCGAATGTTGATCAATGCCTGCGGTGTGATTGCATTGGCATCCTGGATCGACATCCGTTCACGAACCACGCGCTCCATCCGGGATAATCCGATCCGGAACTGATTTTGCAGCAGTTCCCCGACCGAACGCAGACGCCGGTTGCCCAAATGGTCGATATCATCGGTGGAACCCACTCCATAGAGCAGGTTGATGAAATAACTGATCGAAGCGATGATATCAGCCGGCGTAATATGTTTGATGGAGTCATCCACTTCTGCATTGGAGATCACTTTCAGCACTTTGCTCTCGTCCGTGGGCGAAAAAATATGCACGGCCTGAAGCTGAATCGGACCATCATCCGGCACACCGCCACGAACCTTGTATTCCTTACGGCCAAACGATTTTTCGCCGGTCAGATACGGGAGCAATTTATCCAAAACGCGCCGCTCCAGCACTTGTCCAGTCTCCGCCAGGATCTCGCCCGTTTCCGGGTCAATGATCGGCTCAGCCAAGCGTTGGTTGAGCAAACGATTTTTGATATGAAGTTTTTTGTTGATTTTATAACGTCCCACAGCCGCCAAATCATAGCGTTTCGGATCAAAGAAACGGGCATAGAGCAGACTGCGTGCATTTTCCGCCGTTGGTGGTTCACCGGGGCGGAGGCGCTCATAAATCTCGATCAGCGCTTTTTCCGTATTTCCGGTATTATCTTTGTCCAAGGTGTTGCGCAGGAACTCATCATCGCCCAAGAGATCGATAATCTCGGCATCGCTGCTGAAGCCCAGCGCACGCAAGAGAACGGTTACGGGAATTTTCCGCGTACGGTCGATCCGAACATAAATGATATCCTTGGCATCTGTTTCAAGTTCCAGCCAAGCCCCACGGTTGGGAATTACCGTCGCTGTGTAAGTTGGTTTCCCGTTTTTGTCCACTTTCGTGTTATAATACACACTAGGCGAGCGAACCAATTGGCTGACGATGACGCGCTCGGCACCATTAATGACAAAGGTACCGGTTTCGGTCATGAGCGGGAAGTCACCCATAAACACTTCTTGTTCTTTCACTTCACCTGTCTCTTTGTTGATCAGGCGAACTTTCACCCGCAGAGGTGCGGCATAGGTAACCTGATGATCCTTTGCCTCCTCAACCGTATATTTCGGTTCACCGAGGCTGTAATCGATAAACTCGAGGACCAAGTTACCCGTAAAGTCTTCGATTGGCGAAATATCATGGAACATTTCGCGCAATCCTTCATCCAAAAACCACTGGTACGATTTTTGCTGAATCTCAATCAGATTCGGCAATTCCAATACCTCATTAATGCGAGCATAGCTGCGACGTTGTCGACGCCCACATGGGATCATTTTACCAGCCAAACAAACTCCCCCCTCGCACCCAGTCGAAGCCGCTTTCTGATTAGCGACTGATCACAGTAAAAAAAGAAAATGAGTGAAAATTTGACCTCATTTTACCTAGAAGCAGTCTATTTACCTATTTTATCCAGCTGTATACACAAATAAACCAGCCGGGAAAGAACAGAACACCAAAAAAATGCAAGTCTCATTTAACGAGACTTTCTGCAATTTATAACACTATCACAAGCGGAAAAAGATGTCAACGATCGGTTCCGCAAATGATCCAGTAGCCTTTTTTTTGCGCGACAACCTGAACATCGCCAAAATGTTGTTCAAGCTCTTTCTTTGCCGAGGCCGCCCCCTGTTGTTTGCGGATGACAATCCAAAGGGAACCCCCTGCCGCGAGCTGTGTTTTCGCTTCGGCAAACAGTCGATAGATTGTCGCTTTTCCGGCCCGGATCGGCGGGTTGAATAGGATATGATTAAATTGAAATTGCTTGATTGCCGAAAATCCATCGCTCACGAAAAGATCGGTATTTGCTTCCGCTTGATTGACACGGGCATTCTCCCTCGCCAGTTCCACCGCTCTTTCATTCACGTCTGCCAGCACCACACGAACGTTTGGGATTGCCTTGGCGATCGCAATCCCGATCACCCCGTAACCGCAGCCGAGGTCAAGCACGGAAGAGCCTGGTTCGATCGTTACCGTCTCGATCAAAAGCCGGCTGCCAAAATCGACTCCCTTTTTCGAGAACACACCGGCATCTGTTTTAAAGGTGAAAGGCATCCCCAGCAGTTTTGCCTTGACTTCCCTTACTTCGCTTTTTACACGAGGATTTGCGGAAAAATAGTGCTCTGTCATGTTCAAAACTCCTTTGGCGGCTGATCGCCGGAAAGAACACGGACCATCATGCAATCCCCGGCCGCACGGGCAGAGACACCGAACGCAAAATAAGAACCCGCCGACCGACGACGGCGGGTCTGGCCGGAGTCAAGCCCATTACTTGATTTCTACAGTTGCACCGGCTTCTTCGAGTTCTGCTTTGATTTTGTCTGCTTCTTCTTTGGATACTCCTTCTTTAATCGGAGAAGGTGCACCGTCAACAAGTGCTTTTGCTTCTTTGAGGCCAAGACCGGTGATACCGCGAACCACTTTGATCACGTTGATTTTGGAAGCACCGGCATTTGCCAGGATCACATCAAATTCGGTTTTTTCTTCAGCAGCTTGACCAGCGCCGCCACCCACTACAGCCACGGGAGCAGCTGCGGTTACGCCGAATTCTTCCTCGATCGCTTTAACAAGATCGTTCAATTCAAGAACGCTCATACCCTTAATCGCTTCAATGATTTGTTCTTTCGACATGAAAGGAACCTCCCTGTTTAAAATATTTCATTTCCTATTAACAGACATTAAGCTTCTGCAGTCTCGGCACCCTCGCCGTTTTTCTCAGCCACTGCTTTAACCGCAAGCGCGAAGTTGCGCACCGGAGCTTGCAGCACGCTGAGCAACATGGACAAGAGACCTTCGCGAGAAGGCAGTTCAGCAAGTGCTTTGATTTCATCAAGGGAAACAGCTTTCCCTTCAACTAGTCCACCTTTGATCTCGAGCGCTTTGTTCTCTTTGGCAAAGGTGTGAAGCACTTTTGCTGGAGCTACCACATCTTCATAGCTGAACGCAATCGCAGTCGGCCCGATCAAATGCTCGTTCAGTTCGGTCAAGTTCACCTTTTCGGCAGCACGACGGGTCAACGTGTTTTTCAAAACTTGAAATTCGATGCCGGCTTCACGCAGTTGTTTGCGAAGCTCGTTCATTTGTTTTACGTTCAAACCGCGATAGTCAGCTACGATTGTGCTTTTGCTCTTTTCCAGCTTTCCAGCGATTTCATCGACAATCGCTTTTTTCTGTTCGATCGCTTTGGACACGCGGCACACCTCCTCATCAGGAGTTTTTCAGAAAAACAGAAAAAGCCTCCGCAGACAGTCGAAGGCTTAAGTTACAAAAGGATGTATATCCGAACTTACCTCGGTAGGAGATTAAGCGTAACTTACGCGCCTACTGTCTACGGTAACAGCTTTATTCCATTTTTAAAGGAGCGACTATAGGTTACTTTAATAATGACGATTTGTCAACTTTCCAATCGCCAATCCATCTATTGTCAGCGGGCAGTCAAACGTTGGGTGTTCACCGCAACTCCAGGACCCATCGTTGAAGAAACGGTAACGCTCTTCATGTAGGTTCCTTTGGCTGCCGCAGGTTTTGCTTTCAACAATGCTTCAGCAAGCGCCTGAAGGTTTTCGGCAAGTTGCTCAGTGGAGAAGGAAACTTTGCCGATCGCTGCATGCACGTTGCCGGCTTTATCTGCGCGGTACTCGATTTTACCGGCTTTGATTTCTTTTACGGCTTTATCCACTTCAAAAGTAACCGTACCAGTTTTCGGGTTTGGCATGAGTCCTTTCGGACCGAGAATCCGGCCGAGGCGACCCACTTGACCCATCATGTCCGGGGTTGCCACTACCACATCAAAGTCCAGCCATCCTTGGCTGACTTTGTTTACAAGATCCTCATCGCCAACAAAATCCGCACCAGCCGCTTCTGCTTCTTTTGCCTTTTCACCTTTGGCAAAAACAAGCACGCGTTTGGTTTTACCAGTTCCGTGCGGAAGTACAACCGCACCTCTCACTTGTTGGTCCGCTTTTTTCGTGTCGATCCCAAGCCGGAAAGCGGCTTCTACCGTCTCGTCGAATTTGGCGGTAGAGATGCTTTTTACGAGATCCAGCGCTTCTTGAGGCTCGTATTCTTTTTCACGGTCTACTTTGGCCAGTGCCTCAAGATATTTTTTACCATGTTTTGCCACAGACATTTCCTCCCTTCGTGGTCGTAGCGGAAGATCCTCCCACAAGCCCAAGCTGCTCGTGGCAGAACAGCTTAAGCGATCGATCAGTCTTCGATGACAATGCCCATGCTGCGCGCCGTGCCTTCGATCATGCGCATAGCCGCATCCACGTTGGCCGCATTGAGGTCAGGCATTTTAAGTTCAGCGATTTCGCGAACTTTGTCACGTTTGATGGTCGCTACTTTTTTCGTATTCGGCTCGCCGGAACCGGACTCAATTCCTGCTGCTTTCTTGAGCAGAACCGCAGCTGGAGGAGTTTTTGTGATAAAGGTGAAAGAACGGTCTTCAAAAACCGTGATTTCCACCGGAATGATGAGTCCAGCTTGGTCAGCGGTACGAGCGTTAAACTCCTTACAGAAGCCCATGATATTTACCCCAGCTTGACCAAGAGCTGGACCTACAGGCGGTGCCGGATTGGCTTTACCAGCGGGAATTTGCAGCTTGACCACTTTAATCACTTTTTTGGCCACGCTAACCAACCTCCTTCAAACATGTGGTTTTCGCGGGGTTAACCCTCCCACGGAAAGGCAAGCTCCCTGTACAGTCGACGGGCTTGCGCTCGCCCCTAAGACGGGGGTAACAAACAGTACTAATTTAACACAACCTCGTTCAAAACGAAAGCGATTTGCCGACTAAATTTTTTCCACCTGAAAAAAGTCCAGTTCCACAGGCGTTTCACGTCCGAACATATTCACCATGACTTTGAGTTTGGAACGGTTCAGGTCAATCTCATCGATTCGGCCGACGAAATCGGCAAAGGGCCCCTCTTTAACCTTGACGTTTTCACCCACTGTGAAATCAACCGATGCTCTTGATTCTTCCATCCCCATCTGGCGGAGGATCGCGGCGACTTCGTCTGGCATGAGGGGGGTCGGTTTGGAACCAGCCCCTGATGAACCGACAAATCCGGTTACCCCTGGCGTGTTTCGCACGACGTACCACGAGTCATCGGTCATGATCATCTCGACCAATACATACCCCGGAAACACCTTGCGCACCACGGCTTTCTTCTTGCCGTCCTTATGCTCGATCTCTTCTTCCACCGGAACTAAGACGCGAAAAATTTTATCTTGCATATCCATGGAGTGAACGCGTTTTTCCAGGTTGGTTTTCACCTTGTTCTCGTAGCCAGAATACGTGTGAACCACATACCAATTCTTTTCCATGCTCATCAGGGCTGAACCCTGTCCCCCCTTAACCTTCCACCTATTTTGTAATCAAGTTCACCAATTGCAAAATACCAGAGTCAATGATAAAGAAGAAGACGGACAATATCACAACCGTCAACAGCACAACGAGTGTGTAATTGACCATTTCCTGGCGCCCCGGCCAACGGACTTTTTTCAGTTCTTGCACGCTGCCGCGGAAAAATCCGGTTGTACCGGATACGCTTCTGCGAATTCCGCGCCCGATATTGCCGAGAAAAGCAGCCATGGCTGTCCCCCCCATCTTATCTCAAGCGTCTAAACCCAAAGCTTATTTCGTTTCACGATGAACTTTGTGCGCGTTGCAACGCGGGCAGTATTTACGGAGTTCCAGGCGATCCGGATGTTTCCGTTTGTTTTTGGTCAGCGCGTAGTTACGAGAACGACAATCCGTGCAAGCCAATGTGATGTTAACCCGCATACCGACACCTCCTCTATCCTTATCACCGTACGTGTGAATGATTATAGAAAATACCCAAACTACATTATCACACCGGCTCCCATCCTGTCAATGTAAAAGCCTCGTGATCTCAGTATTGACAAAATCGACCATCTCACAAACCGATTGTTCCTTTTTTGCCATCTGCCGCAAATCCCCCGTCTTTGGCAAACGCAATCCCGGGGCGGACGTTCGAGCAAATCAACAGACTCCTCCGATCAACTTTTTTGGAGACAAAGAAAGATCAAGGGCACCACTTCCCGGCCGGCAACGGACTTTTACGGCAAAACCGCAATGGGCCGGGCGAAATCCCGCTAGATAAAAAATCGCGTTTATACCCGCTTTTTCGACAAAAAAATCCATCCCGGGTCGAACCGCCGTCAGTGCGTGAATGACGGAGATTTTTTGCTTATTTTTTTTAGTTCGGCAAAAAGGGATATGATGATTTTTGTCGAATTAAACAAAAAACAGGTGGGGGGCACCTGTTTTTGAAGACGGAAACCAACTTTGTCTGTTTTTTGGTGATTAAAGGGAAATCTCACGTACTTCGAGATATCTTTCCAATTTTCTTTTTACCCGTTGCAGGGCATTGTCGATCGATTTGACATGTCGATTTAAGTCGACAGCGATCTCTTGGTACGAACGCCCGTCCAAGTAGAGCATAAGAACTTTTCTTTCCAAATCACTAAGAATTTTCGCTATTTTATCTTCAATATCGTTATACTCTTCCTGGCTGATATAAATCTCTTCTGGGTTTGATAGACTTCCCGGAATCTTGTCCAACAACGTCCGGTCTGTATCGTCGTCGTAAGCAGGCTTGTCCAGTGATACATAAGAGTTTAGCGGAATGTGTTTTTGACGAGTAGCTGTTTTGATTGCAGTGATAATCTGGCGTGTGATACATAACTCGGCAAAGGCCTTAAATGACGCAAGCTTGTCTCCTTTAAAGTCGCGAATCGCTTTAAATAGGCCAATCATTCCCTCCTGTACGATATCTTCGTGATCGGCTCCGATGAGAAAGTAAGACCTGGCTTTTGCTCTGACGAAATTTTTGTACTTATTGATCAAATATTCGAGCGCTTGATGATCTCCTACGCGAACGCCATATACCAGCTCTTCGTCGGCCATTGTCTTGTAATCAACTTCACTGTCAAATACGACGGAATGGCTGGATTGCAAGTTTACACTCACCGCTTTCCCTCCCGACCAAGTGCCTATAAACCCACAGTAACGATATTATATCCGAAATGAAACAAAAACGTCAAATTTTCACCTATTTTTTCCTTCTCCAATTCTCAAGTTTTTGCTTGATTTCCCCATTCAATCGCTCTTCCAAGGTATTTCTTTGTCGTTCATTCTTCTCCTTTCTCAATTTTTCGCTCAAATTCTTTTTGGCCAGCCGGATTTCCTCCAACAGTTCCCGCGAGGAGATCCGGTAAGCTCCCTGACCAAAAACCATGCGCTGTTCCAGGTAATCGGATGTGGCCACATAGATCGACCGATGCGGACTTTTGTATTTTTTTACAAAGCGTTCAATAAACTCATCAGCCGTTTCCTCCCGGCGCGTATAGTAAATCGCTATCTTTTCCTGGTTGGTCTCTACCTGTGCCCCCGGCGTTTGATGCGCATCGAACACCAGAAATACACGGCGGCCGGTCATCGCTTGATATTCGGACAAGTCACGGATTAATTTTCCCCGCTCTTCCTCCAATGAAACGGGATTCCATCGCACTTGCGGATCTGCGCCGATGACATTGTAACCGTCGACAACCAACCATTCTTCACGCCTAACCATTGGTCGTCCGGCCGCGCAACACTTCATACATAAAAATTCCCGCCGCCACCGATGCGTTGAGAGAGGTCACCTTTCCCTTCATGGGCAGTCTGGCAAGAAAATCGCATTTTTCCTTGAGAAGACGACTCATTCCTTGCCCTTCGCTCCCGATGACAACAGCGACCGGTCCTTTATAATCCACTTCCGTATAGAGCGTTTCCGCTGCCCCGTCGCTTCCGACCAGCCAAACGCCACGTTCTTTCAATTCATCCGCCAAGCGGTTCAAGTTGGTTACCCGGGCGACCGGAACATATTCAATCGCTCCGGCGGACGTTTTGGCGACAACCGAGGTCAGCCCTGCCGCTCTCCGTTTCGGGATGATCACGCCATGCACCCCCGCCGCATCGGCAGAACGCAAAATCGATCCCAGATTGTGCGGATCTTCAATGCCGTCAAGCAGGACAAAAAACGGCGGTTCCCCTCTTTCTTCAGCACGGCGGAACAAATCATCCACGGTCGCATAGTTGTAAGCAGCGACCTGCGCCAACACGCCCTGATGGTTATTCCCTTCCGCCAACTGATCCAAACGGGCACGCGGAACCCACTGGACGGGGATCTTTTTCTCCCTGGCCTTGCGCAGGATTTCCTGGATGCTGTTTTTGTTGATTCCCTCTGCCAGCAAAATTTTCTCAATCTCTCTTCCCGACCTCAGTGCTTCAAGGACTGTATGTCTGCCAAAAGCCCAATCACTCATCTGAATCCGTCTCCTTTTCCACTGTTGCAATGGCTTTCTGCATTAATTGGCTTAACCGTTCTTCGTCTCCCCGGCAGTATAAATAGCCGACCAAAGCTTCCAGGCCCGTACTCATCCGGTAATCCGTCACCTTTGCTTTTTTGGGGACGCTGCCTGACTTGGCATTGCGCCCCCGCTTGAGGATCTCCCGTTCTTCGTCCGCCAGTTCCCCTTCCAACTCACGGTAAATTTTTGCCTGGGCACCGGCGGAAACATAGCGCGTCGCCTCTTTTTGCAAATCGTGGGGCCGGCTCACTCCGCGGGCGACCAAGTGGGAACGGATGAAAACTTCATACACGGCATCGCCGAGATAAGCGAGCAGTAGAGGATTCAACTCTTCCGGAGCCTTTCCGATACTCTCCATCATGCCCAAAAGGGAGTGCTTCATTTCCGTTTCCACCTTACCCCTTGCGGAGTATCCTCGACGATGATCCCCATTCCCAAAAGCTGGTCGCGGATCGCGTCGGCCCGGGCAAAATCCCACTGTTTCCGTGCTTCCTGCCTCTGTGCGATCAGCGCTTCAATCTCTTCGTCCAGATTAACTTCCGCTTCCGTCGCCACGAGTCCCAGGATTTCCTGTCCATAGGTTTTAAACCAGGAAAGAAGGGCTTCCGTCTCTTCTTTGGAGACAACGGGTCTGGCAATCCACTCATTGGACAGCTTTACCGCTTCAAACAGCACGCTGATCGCATTGGCCGTGTTGAAATCATCGTTCATCGCCGCTTCAAATTCTTTTTTATAGCGATCCAGGCTGGCCGCGAGGTCGGGAGAAATCTCTCCTTCAAGAGCCGTTTCCGCCCGGTGCTTCAGATTGTCCACCGCTGTCTGCAATCGTTCAATGCTGGATTCTGCCTGTTTCATAACCTCCTCGTTGAAGGAAATGGGATGGCGGTACTGCACGGACAAGAGGAAGTAACGCAACACTGCCGGATCATATTCCCGGCGCAACTCGACGACGCGTTTCACATTTCCCAGCGATTTGGACATCTTCTCGTTGCCCATGTTCATAAATCCGTTATGGAGCCAGTACCGGGCAAACGGTTTTCCCGTCCACGCCTCGCTCTGGGCAATCTCGTTTTCGTGGTGCGGAAAGCACAAGTCCGCTCCGCCGGCATGGATATCCAAGGTGTCACCCAGATATTTGCGGGCCATCACGGAGCATTCGATATGCCATCCCGGACGCCCTGGCCCCCAAGGGGTATCCCAGCTGATCTCACCGGGTTTCGCCGCCTTCCACAGCGCAAAATCCAAGGGGTTTTCCTTCTCTTCATTTACTTCGATCCGCGCTCCCGATTTCAGTTCATCGAGCGATTGGTGCGACAGCTTTCCGTACCCCTCTTTCTTCAGGGTGCGAAAGTAAACATCTCCGTCTTTTACATAGGCGTAACCTTTGTCGATCAACACGCTGATCGCCTCAATCATTTCATCGATATGGCGGGTTGCGCGGGGATGAACATCGGCCCGTTCCACACCGAGCGCGTCCATATCCTCAAAATAGGCCTTGATATAGCGCTCGGCAATTTCCGGCACCGATTGTCCGGTTTCCTTGGACGCTCCAATCAGGCGATCATCCACGTCCGTAAAGTTTTGCACATAGGTGACGCGATAGCCGAGATAGCGCAAATATCGGCGCACAACGTCAAAAAAGACGAACACGCGGGCGTTGCCGATATGGATGTAGTTATACACAGTCGGTCCGCATACATACATGCGCACTTCGCCTTCGTGAACAGTTTTCAGCTCTTCCTTACTTCTCGTCAATGTATTGTAAAGCCGGACGGTCATTGTTTGTCGTTCCTCCTTGCTTTTCTTCCGTCTCTTTCAGCTTTCTCTTCAGTTCCGCCACTTCTTTTTTCAATTCACTGATCTCATTGGACAGCGAGCGGCAAATTTCCGCAACTGGGTCGGGCAAATTGCAATGATCCAGATCATTATTCACCCGGATGCCATCTTGAATCACAACGCGCCCCGGCACTCCGACCACTGTGGAGTTCGGGGGGACTTCACGCAAAACAACCGATCCTGCACCGATTTTGGCAAAACGGCCGACCCGAATCGAGCCCAGCACTTTCGCCCCGGCGGCGATCAACACGTGATCCTCGATCGTTGGATGGCGTTTGCCTTTTTCCTTCCCGGTCCCCCCCAGGGTAACGCCCTGGTAAATGGTTACATAATCCCCGATTTCACACGTTTCTCCGATGACAACCCCCATCCCGTGGTCAATGAAAACGCCCCGGCCGATCTTCGCTCCCGGGTGAATTTCAATCCCCGTAAAAAAGCGGCTCAGTTGGGAGATAATCCTTGCAATCAGGAGCAGGCGCCTCTTGAAAAACCAGTGGGCAATCCGGTGTGACCAAAGCGCATGCAATCCTGAGTAGGTCAAAATCACTTCCAATGCGCTCCTCGCCGCAGGATCCCGGTCAAATACCGCCTGAATATCAGCTTGCAACGTTTTGCGCAGTTCTCTTAAACCTTTGAAAAAAGCCATCTTGTTCCCCCTCCCCATTTGAACCAAAATAAAACGCCTCTGCAGCAGATTTTGCTGCAGAGACGGCGAAAACCGCGGTTCCACTCTGCTTGAATTCAAGAGAGAATTCCACTTTTACCCATAACGGCGGGTTAAACCGGACTTCCCCTACTCTGAACTGCGGTTCATTTCAGGGGTCAGCTCTTGGGGGCATTCGGGAACCGGCGAAGGGAACTTTTCACCAACCAGTTCCTCTCTGGGACATTCGCCGCAGGTTCCCTACTCTCCCAATCATCGCTTTGACGAACAGGGATGTTGTTTTCTATTTTCGCGAACGGTTCAGCCCTTGTCAATGACCGAACGCAGCCGGTTTACGACGCTTTCTTTTCCGATCAGGGCCAGGGTCTCACGCAAATCAGGGCCGTGATCCTGCCCGGTCACTGCGACGCGAATCGGCATGAACAAACGTTTTCCTTTATAGCCTGTTTCTTTCTGTATTTCTTTAAACATCGTTTTGATGGTTTCAGGCTCAAAACGGTCAGCTTCCTGCACTTTTTGCAAAAATGCCCCGAGCACTGCCGGCACATGCTCTTCGCGCAGCACTTCTGCGGCCGAATCCCCGTAGGTTACTTCGTCTTGGAAGAACAGATCCGTCAGCTCAACAATTTGCGCCACATACTCCAGTTGCTCCTGATAAAGGGAAACCAGACGGGTCACCCACTCCTCCTGTTCCGGAGAGAGCGGTGTTGTCACCCGTCCGGCCTTTTCCAGATAAGGAATCGCCAGCCGGGTGATGCGCTCAAGCGGTGCCTGCTTAATATATTGGCCGTTCATCCATTTCAATTTGCCCGTATCGAAAATGGCAGGGGCCTTGGAAACGCGACTCAGGGAAAAAACCTGAATCAATTCGTCTTTGGAGAAGATCTCTTCCTCTCCTTCAGGCGACCAGCCCAACAGGGCGATAAAGTTGATAATTGCTTCCGGCAGGTAACCCAGTTCCTTGTATTGATCAATAAACTGGATGATCGTTTCATCGCGCTTGCTCATCTTTTTGCCTTCCGCATTCAAAATCAGCGGAATATGCGCAAACTGCGGAACCTCAAAGCCGAGCGCTTCATAGATCAAAATCTGTTTCGGCGTGTTGGACAGGTGCTCTTCCCCACGGATCACGTGGGTGATCTTCATCAATGCATCGTCGACGACAACGGCAAAGTTGTAAGTCGGGCGCCCGTCCGGACGACGAATCACAAAATCACCGATCCCGTCGGATTCAAACCTGACCGTACCGCGGATCTCATCGTCAAAAATGATCGTTTTCCCTTCCGGAACGCGGAACCGAACGCTGGGAACCCTCCCTTCCTCTTCAAACCGCGCCCGCTCTTCCGGAGTAAGATCGCGATCCCAACCGCTGTATTTCGGGGTCTCTCCACGGGCCAACTGCTCTTCCCGCTCTTTTTCGATCTCTTCCGGAGTCGCATAGCTTAAGTATGCTTTTCCCTCCGAAAGCAACTGGTCAATATAACGATTATAAATATCGGTTCGTTCCATGCAACGGTAAGGGGCGTAAGGACCGCCCACATCAACCGATTCATCCCATTCAATTCCAAGCCATTTCAGCATGGCCATCTGTTTTTCATCCGCTCCGGGAACATTCCGCTCCGTGTCGGTATCCTCGATCCGGACAATAAAATCGCCGCCGTTCTTCTTGGCATGCAAATAGCTAAACAGCGCCGTCCGCGCACCGCCAATATGCAAATGGCCGGTCGGACTCGGTGCATATCTTGTGCGAACTCTAGCCATTCCCCTACTACTCCTTTTGCTTAAGATCAGTTTATGCGTTGCAGCCGGTTTTGACTAAACAAACGACAGCCATTGCGGCAATCCCTTCTCCCCGGCCGGTAAATCCTAGTTTTTCCGTTGTGGTTGCTTTCACATTGACATCGGTTTGCTCCGCTTCGAGCAATTGCGCGATCCGCTCGCGCATCTCCGGTATGTACGGCGCCATCTTCGGCTTTTGAGCGATAATGGTCGCATCGACATTCCCCAGTCTGTATCCCCGTTCTTTCACCAGCTCCCAGACATGCGACAGCAATTTTGCACTGTCGGCATCCTTAAAAGCGGGATCCGTATCAGGGAAATGCTTTCCAATATCCCCCAAAGCCAACGCGCCCAAGACAGCATCGGTGATGGCGTGCAGAAGGACGTCAGCATCCGAGTGCCCCAGTAAACCTTTTTCATACGGAATCGTTACACCGCCAATCACGCAGGGGCGATTTTCCGCCAACTGATGCACATCAAATCCTTGACCTATGCGAATCATGTTTTTTTCCCCTCATCTGGTAAATCGCTTCCGCCAAAATCAAATCGTCGGGAGTGGTCAGTTTGATGTTCGTATACTCACCGGCAACCACTTTTACCTCGATCCCCAGTGCTTCCATCAACATGGAATCATCAGTGACGAGCAGGCTTCTCTCCTGTCCGAGCTCATGGGCCCGCAGCAGATGCTCCCGGCGAAATGCCTGTGGTGTTTGCACAGCCCACAAGCGCCTGCGGTCGGGCGTTTGCTCAACCGTGCAGTTTTCATTGACCACTTTGATTGTATCCTTGACAGGAACGGCCAAGATAGCCGCATGATGCTGATAAACCTCCGCCAGCAGGCGGGAAATCGTTTCCTGACTCACAAACGGACGCACAGCATCATGGACGAGAACCCATTCACTCGTCAAACGTTTCAACCCTTCATAAACACTGTGCTGCCGTTCCTCTCCGCCGACGACGACATCGGCCACCTTGGTCATCCCGTCTTGTTTGATCCATTTCTTGATCCGTTCTATTTCAGCCTCTTTGCTTGCGATGACGATTTCATCAATTTCCGGATGCGTTTCAAAAATGCGAAGTGTGTGAAGCAGCACCGGCTTTTCATGAAACAGCAGGAACTGTTTGCTCTCCCTGGTGTCCATTCTCTTCCCTTGTCCCGCCGCCAGAATGACTACTCCAACGCTCAAGAGTCGATCTCCTTTCAGATCCAAGCCTGTCGGAAGAATAGCGGAAGAGATTCTGCGTCCGGGCCCTTGCCGCCTCCCAAGAAAGCGGACAAAAACCGCCGGATTAAAAAAATCCCATCCACATCCCGCATTGGTTTAATCAATATCCTTGTTTCAGACAAAACAATGCCCGTCTCGGTTTAGAATAAACCAACCACGGGCGTTAAGGCAATGTTTTTCTGTTATTTTTACAAGGCGCGCTCCAATAGCTTGGGCTTTGCGAAGATCATGCGTCCGGCCGAGGTCTGAAGCACACTGGTGACCAATACATCAATCTGATCCCCGATGTACTCCCGCCCGCCCTCAATTACGATCATCGTCCCGTCATCGAGATAGGCCACACCCTGGCCGTGCTCTTTTCCGTCTTTGATCACTTGCACATTGATCTCTTCGCCCGGCAGAACAACCGGTTTGACGGCATTGGCCAAATCATTGATGTTCAGAACACTTACCCCTTGAAGTTCGCAAACTTTGTTCAAGTTGAAGTCATTTGTCACCACTTTGCCGGACAGCACTTTGGCCAGCTTCACCAGCTTGCTGTCCACTTCCTGCACTTCTTCAAAATCGCCTTCGTAAATCAGGACTTTGATATTCAACTCTTTTTGAATCTTGTTGAGAATATCCAATCCACGGCGGCCGCGGTTCCGCTTCAATACATCGGAAGAATCGGCAATATGTTGAAGCTCTTCCAATACAAAGCTGGGGATCACCAGCGTCCCTTCCAGAAAACCGGTGCGGCAAATGTCAGCAATTCTCCCGTCGATAATTACGCTGGTATCGAGAATCTTATGCTCGGAGAAATGCTTTTCTTCCTTTTTGTTTTTGCTCTCCCGATTCTGGCGGCCCAGCTTAAAAATGGAAATAAGTTCATCGCGTTTTTTATACCCCACTCTGAATCCAAGATATCCGAACAAACCGGAAAAGATAAAAGGCAAGACGCGATTAACCCCGGGTATGGGCAGTTGCGTTAAGGGCTGTTGGATCAGAAAGGCGATCACCAAACCGAAGATCAAGCCCAAAAGACCAAATAACCCGTCGACCGCCGGAATTTTCATCAAACGTTCTTCGCTCCAACGAATCCACTTGACCACATTGTTCGATATCCAAAAGGTGGCCACAAACATGACCAGCGCACCAAGCGTAGCACCGATATAATGCGGAGCCGGCACTTCGCCAAAATTCAGAGGAGATCGTTGAAGCACCCCGAAAAACTGCGGTCCGAAATAGAATCCGGCGGATGCTCCGATCAAGGTAAAAGCCAATTGTACAAAGCGTTTCAGCACGGGGCTTCACCTCCTCCCTTCCTTCTGCTATTACTCATTATAGACATTCTTCCAAAATGAAAACCTCTAAGTGCTCATTTTCTTATGTCCTTTTTGTAACAACGATAAAAACAAAGAATCAGTTCTGTTGCGATGATGATAAAATACCGTCAATTAACTTAAATGCTGCAGCTTCATCCAAATCCCTGGCCAACGCCAGCTCGCTGATTAAAATCTGTTTCGCATTCTCCAACATTTTTCGTTCCCCCGTGGAGAGGCCTTTTTCCTCGTCCCTCACCATCAGGGACCGCACGACATCAGCCACCTCGTAGATGTCACCGCTTCTCATTTTGTCCAAATTGGCCCGGTAGCGACGGTTCCAGTTCAATGTATCTTTGATGTCCCGTTTCTTCATTCGTTCTAAAACTTTATCCACGGTCGAATGGTCAACGACTTCCCTGAGTCCGATGTTTTCGACATTGTTGAGCGGAACCATCACTTTCATATCACCAATCGGCATCCTCATGACATAGTACTTTTGCCGCTCACCCAGGATCTCTTTCTCCTCGATCGCTTCGATGATGCCAGCACCATGCATAGGATAGACCACTTTGTCGCCAATGTTGAACAAAACGTCCACCTCCAGAGGGCAATGTCTATTTCCAAGATATCACAAAACTTAAACTCAGTCAATAAAATAAAAATCATTATCTTAGCATATCTGCATTTACTACGTCAATAACTTTTTCATGAAAAAGACCTAAACTATTTAGTCAAAAAATTGACACTTATGGAGGCCGCTTTATATAATGAAAGTGATCTATGTTCCATCTGTACGGCAGCGGGCATGTTTGCGAAAATCAAAAAGGGGTGAAAGGCATGGGTGAAGATAACCTTCATTCCTTTCAAAAACTAGTTTCTGAGCTTTTGCTGCGCCATCGGAGTTTTTTAGATGTTGTCAGCAAGTTTCAGGAATCCAATTCCCGCGTTAATCGCGCACTCATGAAAGCGGTTACAGAATGCGGGTGCCTCCATGTGGAAGCCGGACGGCAGAACTTTCCCAAGGAACGGTCGGTTCACGAGTGGAAAGATCACTTGAAAACCCATCTGTCCGGCCGGTTATGTGACCATTGCCTCGAAATTGTCAAGGCGGAAATGGGCAAAAACCTTTTTTACCTTACGGCTCTTTGCAATCTGCTGAACATCCCGCTCACCGATGTGGTCAAACAGGAATCCGATCAATTGTCAACATTGGGAGTTTTTAACCTCCGATAAGAAAATATAAATCCGTTCACGGAAAACAAAGTGCCTTAAAAGCAAAACAACCCCGGATTCCAGGGTTGTTTTGCACCGTTATTTCAGGTCTTCCACCGGTTCTTCATTTTCTTCCTTCCGCTTGCGTTCAAGCCCTTTCTTCACCCCGTACAGAGCGTAAAGGGCCAGCGGAATAAAAATCACCTTGGGCAATTCATAAGGATATTTCAGCGCGGAGACGGCAACGGCCAGCAGAAACAACGGAGCAATCCAGATCATCGACCTGGGAATGGCCACTTTTTTAAACGCCGGGTATTTAATCTGGCTCACCATCAGGAAAGAGAGGAAGAGCATGGCAGCCATCCATACATAAACGTTGTGCACATACACGTTATATAAGGCCATCGTCGCCAGAATCCCTCCGGCCGCGGTGATCGGCAAGCCGATAAAATACCCCGGCTCACCGGGATGCACGTTGAACCTGGCCAGCCTCAGCGCACCGCAAATCGGGAAAATGGCCGTGACAAGCCAACCTTCAGGGCCGGTGTATTTAAATGTGGAAACATACATAATGATTGCGGGAGCGACACCAAAGGAAATAACATCAGATAACGAATCCAGTTCCTTTCCAAACTCACTCTGGGTGTTTAACATCCGTGCCACCCGTCCGTCCAAACCGTCGAGCAACATCCCGATGATGACCATGATCGCGGCATATTTCCAGGAGTCATGAACAGCCAATAAAATCGAAATGATTCCTAAAAACAAGTTCCCAACCGTAAAACAACTGGGCAACGCTTTCGCAAACATAAGGGAACCTCCTAAATAATTAATACCTGGTAAAGGTGGCGAAAAGCGCCCTACTCGTAACATTTTCTCTCAATTTTCTGTAATGGTTTCATTCTAGGTTATTTAGATATGTCTGTCAATAAACACCTGTTCCTGGATCCTCTTTAACCCCTCTTTAATCGTTCTCGCCCGAACATCGCCGATTCCCTCAACATCATCCAATTCCTCAATCGTCGCCATCATAATGCGCGACAGTGTTTCAAAACGGGCAACCAGCTTGTGAATTACATTGGAGGGCAAGCGGGGAATTTTGTGCAAAATGCGGTATCCCCTGGGCAAAACCGATTCTTCCTGAATGTTGATATGGGTCGGGTAACCGAGAATCCGCACCAGGTGACCGTGTTCCAGCAAGTCATCAGCGGACAGCTTTTTCAGTTCCTTAAAGACGATCTGCGGGTTCATCTCCGGATCGACGCAATAATCTTTGATCAGCAATTCGGCTTCTTCCTCCACATCGGCGACCAACTCCTCCAGCTGCATGCTGATCAGTCGCCCTTCCGTCCCCAATTCATGGATATAAGTCTCGATCTCCCGTTTGATCCGAAGCACCATTTCCACCCGTTGCAACACCAACGCCACTTCGCTCAAGGTCACCAACTCTTCAAACTCCAAGGCCGTCAGGTTGGTCGTTGTCTGATCGAGAACGGATTTATATTTTTCAAGCGTCTGAATGGCCTGGTTCGCTTTGGTCAAGATCACGCCGATGTCCTTCAGGGCATAGCGGAAGTTTCCTTTATAAAGCGTAATGATGTTTCTTCGTTGCGAGATGGAAACGACCAATTTTCCCGTCTGCTTGGCCGTCCGTTGCGCAGTCCGGTGCCGAATCCCCGTCTCGGTGGATGGTATGGAAGATTGGGGGACTAGCTGGGCGTTGGCGTATAATATTTTTTTCCCGTCATTGCTCAAGATAATCGCGCCGTCCATTTTTGCCAATTCATACAAGTGAGCAGGCGTAAACGGGCAATCGATGTGAAATCCGCCGTCCACGATTTCCCGGACACTTTCATCATAGCCCATCACGATCAGGGCTCCCGTCTTTGCTCCCAGCACATTGTCAAGCCCTTCCCTGAGAGCTGTTCCCGGTGCAATCAGGCGAAGAATTTCGCTGCTCACCTTTTCTCTGCGTTCTTCTTCCTTCACACATTACCCCCCCAACGCCACTTTTAAAGCTTCATCCAATGTTTGTACCCCAATCAGTTCCACCCCGCTTGGCGGAGTCCACCCGCGGCAGTTTTTCTCCGGAATCACGACCCTCCGGAAGCCCATGTTGTGCGCTTCAGCCACGCGCTGTTCAATTCTGGAAACTCCCCGTACCTCCCCTGTCAATCCCACTTCGCCGACAAACAGGTCGAAAGGGGAGACGGGGCGATCGCGAAAACTGGAAGCCAGGCTGACTGCGATACTCAAATCGAC
This sequence comes from Thermoactinomyces daqus, assembly GCF_000763315.1. Classification (GTDB taxonomy): domain Bacteria; phylum Bacillota; class Bacilli; order Thermoactinomycetales; family Thermoactinomycetaceae; genus Thermoactinomyces_A; species Thermoactinomyces_A daqus. The sequence goes on from NZ_JPST01000015.1 coordinate 55,551, forward strand.
AGCGGGCTCATCTAATCTTACCCCGCCGACAACATTAATATAAGCATCTTGGTTTTGTAAAAAGAACCCCAATCTCTTCTCAAGGACCGCCATTATCATTGCGACCCGGTGATGATCAACCCCTGTTGCCATGCGTTTGGGGGTTGCGAAGCTCGTCGGAGTGACCAATGCTTGCAATTCAACAAGCACAGGCCGTGTTCCTTCCATGCTGGCCGTCACCGCGGTCCCGGGGGCTCCGAGCGGCCGGCCCGACAAAAAGATTTCAGAAGGATTTTCCACTTCAACCAGCCCGATATCCTTCATCTCAAACACGCCGATTTCATTGGTGGAACCAAAACGGTTTTTCACCGCACGCAAAACGCGATACGTATGATGCCGTTCACCTTCAAAATACAAAACGCAATCCACCATATGTTCAAGCATGCGCGGACCGGCAATCGCCCCGGCTTTGGTTACATGGCCGACAATGGTGATCGCAATGTTTTTCTCTTTCGCCCATCTCATCAGAATTCCTGTACATTCGCGCACCTGTGAAACACTGCCCGGCGCGGAAGTGACTTCCGGATGAAACATCGTCTGAATGGAATCGATGACCATAAGCCTTGGTTTTGCTTCTTCCATTAATATTTCCACCGCGGTTAAATCCGTTTCCGAGGCGACGAGCAGATTATCGGAAAGAGCGCCCAGACGATCGGCGCGCAAACGGATTTGTTCTGTCGATTCTTCTCCTGATACATATAAGATGGGCAAGCCTCGCCTTGCCAATTCATTGGTCGCCTGCAACAGGAGGGTCGATTTGCCGATACCGGGATCGCCTCCAACCAAAATAAAAGAACCCGGAACCAATCCGCCGCCCAATACGCGGTTCAACTCCCGAATCCCCGTATCCGCGCGAGGCTGATCCAGCTTCTCCACCTGAGTGATCGGTGTGGCTTTTTCCTGTTTTCCCCTCTGGATCGACGTTCCCGGAACCCGCCGGGAAGAAGGCTCTCTTTCTTCCACCATGGTGTTCCAGGCACCGCAGCCGGGACAACGTCCCATCCATTTGGGTGTCTCGTATCCACATTCCTGACAGACAAATTTGCTTTTGTTCTTGGCCATCGTCTTTTCCCCTACTTCACTCCGCGTTCATCTATGTTTTTTCAGTCACTAAACAAAAATTTATGATCACAGCATTACTTCTTTCCCATTATAGCAAATCTTAAAAGAAATACACGTGAACATAAAGTGCAATTGTCAGGAAGACTTTAAAAAGCAAACGACAAAATTTTGACGAAAAGAAAAAAGACTGCTAAACCTCATTTGTTTAGCAGTCTGTGATGATCCCGGATCAGGTGGAAGATCTGGCCCCTTCTTTTTCTACCGTCAGCTGGCCGTCCCGGTAATCGATCACCACCGAATCTCCTTTTTGTATGTTGCCCCGCAGCAGCTCCTCGGACAGACGGTCCTCGATGTGTTTCTGGATTGCACGTCTCAACGGGCGGGCGCCGTATGACGGGTCAAAGCCTTCTTTTGCCAGATGTTTTTTCGCTTCGTCAGTCAGTTTGAAGTCGATATTTTGTTCATGGAGCCGTTTTCTCAGCTCTTCGACCATCAGCGAGACGATTTCCTGCAGATGCTCTTCTTTAAGCGGATGGAAGACAATCACATCGTCAATCCGGTTGAGAAACTCCGGCCGGAAGGTCTTTTTCAACTCTTCCATCACATTTTGTTTCATGTTCTCATAATCATCACGGGACGTGTCACCGACGGCAAAGCCGAGCCTTGCATTTTTCCGGATGGTCGAAGCCCCGACGTTGGAAGTCATGATGATGATCGTATTGCGGAAGTCGACCGTGCGCCCCTTTCCGTCGGTCAAGCGCCCGTCTTCCAGCACCTGAAGCAGGATGTTAAATACTTCGGGATGCGCTTTTTCAATCTCGTCAAACAAGACGACCGAATAAGGTTTGCGACGCACTTTTTCCGTCAGCTGCCCGCCTTCTTCGTATCCAACATATCCCGGAGGCGAACCGACCAGGCGGCTGGTGGAGTGTTTTTCCATATACTCGGACATATCGATGCGGATCATCGCATCTTCATCGCCGAACATCGCTTCGGCCAACGCACGCGCCAGCTCGGTTTTTCCAACCCCGGTAGGCCCGAGGAAGATAAAGGAACCGATCGGCCGTTTCGGATCTTTCAGTCCGGCACGGGCACGACGGATCGCCCGGGAAACCGACTTCACGGCCTCATCCTGTCCGATGACGCGGTTGTGCAGGATCGATTCCATGTTGAGCAAACGCTCAGACTCTTCTTGTGCCATTTTCTTCACCGGAATTCCCGTCCAGCTTGAAACGACTTCGGCAATATCATCAGCCGTCACTTCCGAGTCTGTTTTTCCTTGATCCTGTTTCCAGTTGTTGCGCGTGATCTGAATTTCCTCGCGCAGCTTTTGCTCTGTATCTCTCAGCGATGCCGCTTTTTCAAACTCCTGGCTCTGTACGGCCGCATCTTTTTCCTTTTTCACTTCTTCCAGTTTTTGTTCCAGTTTTTTCAGTTCCGGCGGAACCATATACGATTTCAAACGAACCTTGGATGCCGCCTCGTCGATCAAGTCAATCGCCTTGTCTGGCAGATACCGGTCAGTGATATACCGGTCGGAAAGCCTGACCGCCTGTTCGATGGCCGCATCGGTAATTTTCACGCGATGGTGCGCCTCATAGCGGTCGCGCAGTCCTTCCAAAATCAAAATCGCTTCCTCAATGCTCGGCTCATCGACGAGAATCGGTTGGAACCGCCGTTCGAGAGCTGCATCCTTCTCGATGTATTTCCGGTATTCATCAAGCGTGGTCGCCCCGATGCATTGCAATTCTCCGCGGGCAAGAGCCGGTTTCAAGATGTTGGAGGCATCAATTGCCCCTTCGGCTCCGCCTGCACCGATCAAGGTGTGCAATTCATCGATAAACAGGATGATATTCCCCGCTTGGCGGATTTCATCCATGATTTTTTTCAGACGGTCTTCAAACTCCCCGCGATATTTCGTGCCGGCGACCACCGTTCCCATGTCGAGCGTCATCACCCGTTTGCCGCGAAGCGTTTCCGGGATTTCCCCATCGACGATTCGCTGGGCCAATCCTTCTGCCACAGCCGTTTTCCCCACACCGGGCTCCCCGATCAGCACCGGGTTGTTTTTTGTCCGCCGCGACAAGACTTGAATCACGCGTTCAATTTCTTTGCTCCGCCCGATCACCGGATCAAGATTTCCGTCCCTGGCTGCTGCCGTCAGATCACGGGCAAGACTGTCCAGCGTCGGTGTATTGACGTTGGTGTGCGCACCCGGATGGGAAGAGAGTGCTTCGCTGCTGCCCAAAAGTTGCAGCACTTGTTGCCGTGCTTTGTTCAGGCTGACCCCCAGATTGTTGAGCACGCGCGCAGCGACGCCTTCTCCCTCACGGATCAACCCGAGCAGAATATGTTCCGTGCCGACATAGGTATGCCCCAGTTTGCGCGCTTCATCCATCGAAAGCTCAATCACCTTTTTGGCCCGGGGGGTATAGGCGATGTTTGTCGGTACCCCTTGGCCGCGCCCGATCAGGTTTTCCACTTCTTTTTGAATTTTATCCAGTCCCAGTCCCAGCGCGATCAACGCTTTGGCGGCAATCCCTTCGCCCTCGCGCACGAGACCGAGCAAAATGTGTTCTGTGCCAATATTGCCATGTCCAAGGCGAACCGCTTCTTCCTGTGCCAGAGCCAACACTTTTTGCGCCCGTTCGGTAAAACGGCCAAACATCATCTTCTCAGCACCTCACCTTTTCTGTGAAAGTGTGTTAAAAGAACCTTTGCCATGAAAATTTCTGCTCCGGAACGAAACCCGATCCCGACCCGCGCCTTTCGAGGCCGGCCGGCAATGGTTTCATCCCTGACCCGTTTTGTGAACAGTCCATCAACCAAAACGGTTTCTATGAGGGGTCAGGGCTTCCTCCTTTTCCTTTCTCAAGTGCAAGGCGTTCCCGAATCAATCTTGCCCGCCTGGTATCCCTCTGCTCCGCATTGAGGCGCTGACCGGCGTATTGTTGCAAAAAACCGGGTTGTGTCATCACCATCAGTTCATTCATGACATTGGCCGACACGCCGCGAATCAGTCCGAGATCAATGCCAAGCCTTACATCGGACAACCGTTTCATCGACTCCTTGGAATCGATAATCCGGGCATGAGCCAAAATCCCGTAGGAACGCTGCACGCGATCCTCCAGTTGAATCGGGGAAACTTCCTGCAATCGCTGTCTCGCCACATGCTCATGTTCGATCATCTGCTTGACAACTCCTTGCAGGTTGCTCAGAATCTCTTCTTCAGCAAGGCCGAGCGTTACCTGGTTGGATACCTGGTACAATTGTCCCAATGCCTCACTGCCTTCTCCGTAAATGCCCCGGACAGCCAGGCCGACCTGGGTAATCGCCGGCAACAGGCGATTCAACTGCTGCGTCATCGCAAGTGCGGGCAAATGCACCATCACTGAAGCGCGAATCCCGGTTCCGACATTGGTCGGGCAACTCGTCAGGTACCCCCGGCGGTCATCGAAAGCAAACGCAAGATGCCGCTCCAGCCAGTCATCAATCTGGTTGGCCAGTTCCCATGCTTTTTCCAGTTGCAGTCCCGGAAAGAGCACCTGAATCCGAATATGATCTTCTTCGTTGATCATGATGCTGACTGACTCATCCTGGCTGAGAAGGACAGCACCATAACGCGATTCTTCAGCCAACATCGGACTGATCAGATGTTTTTCCACCAGCACCCGCTTCTCAAGATCGGTGAGATCTTGCATTCGCACCAGTTCGGCTCCCTGCAGGATGGGGTGAAGATCCTGTTCTTCCCTCCATGCCTGTTCCACCCTGCGGACAACCTCTTCTGCCTGCGATTGGGTACTGAGCATAGGAAAGGGAATCCCGACCAAGTTACGCGCGATCCGCACCCGGCTGCTAAACACGATATCAGATTGCGGACCCTTCACCCGCATCCATTCACTGATCGCATTTTGCATAAAATGTTCGAGCGACATGGAAGGTTCCTCCCTATTTCTCTAATCGTTCCTGAAGCGAGCGAATTTGGTCCCGCAGGCGGGCTGCTTCTTCAAACTCTTCCGCCTTCACTTTGATCGCCAACTGTTCTTTTAGTTTTTCCAATTGACGCTTTAACTTAAGCTCTCCTTTTGTCCGGGACGGTATTTTTCCCGCATGGTTTGCGTGACCGTGAATTCGCCGAAGCAGGGGATCGAGACGATCCTTGAACGTTTTATAACAATCGCCGCAGCCAAAGCGGCCGATTTTGCTGAATTGATTGTACGTCAGCCCGCAGGTGGGGCAACGCAGCGTCTGAGACGAGAACGATTCGTGCGTACCGGATGCAGGAGAATTATCAAAGTTTAAAAGTCCCGAGAGCAGCTGCTGAAAGGAGATTCCGCTGCTGAATCCCGGCATGCTTTCCCCTTTTTCTCCTGCACACACTTCGCAGAGGTGCATTTCGGTTTTATGACCATTGACGATCTTCGTGTAATGAATCGTAGCCGGCCGCTTTCCGCACTCAGGACAGAGCATCGGCCGTCACTCTCCTTTACTGAATAATGTAGTGATCAGGATTCGCATCATTTTCGCACGGATCTGGTCGCGAATCCGAACTGGGAGCTGAAGTGTTTCCCTGGAAATCAGGCGTTGCATCAGCATCGCTTCCCGTTGAGTCATCAGGTTCTTCTCCAGCAAATGGCTGATCACATGCTCCGCTGCCAACTGCGGAATGGCATCACCGATTTTTTCCAGCATCTCCTCGAAAATCTCCCGGCGGTTTTTATAACGGACTTTTTGAATTCGGATAAACCCGCCCCCGCCTCTTTTGCTTTCCACAATATACCCTTTTTCAATCGTGAAGCGGGTGCTGATCACATAATTGATCTGAGAGGGGACGCACTGAAACAAATCGGCCAGTTCACTGCGTTTGATCTCGATTACGCCATTTTCGCTTTCATTTAGAATGGATTTTAAATAGCGTTCGATTATGTCGGAAATACTGCTCATTCGAACGCCCTCCTGCTGACTTTGACTAACTTTGACCTTATGATTTTATTATAGATAAAAAACAAGAAATTGCCAAGCCTCTCTTCTCTATTTTAGAATTGACTTCGTTCGGCCCATTTATTACTCGAATCGTACCGATTTTACTCCTTCCAGCTCGCGCACCTCCTGAGCCAACAAGGGCGATTCGATCCGTTCCGGAAACCGGATGGTAAAGGTGATATTCAGACACCGTTCACCATCATCCTCTTCCTGGATATCGACTTTGCGGATACTTCCGCCTCTGTCTGCGATCATCGAGGCGATTTCGCCGAGCATCCCGGGTTCATCCGCTACCCTAATATGAAGGATATGCAGATGGCGCTTTTTAATCCAAACCGATTCGAGACGGTTGAGCAGTTCGAGGCTGACCAGTACCAGAAGTGTGGTTAAAATCGCCCCGAACAAAAAGCCGGCACCCACCGCCAGGCCAATGCCGGAAACCACCCACAGGGAAGCCGCAGTGGTAAGCCCGGTGACCGAGGCACGGTGGCGCAAAATCGTCCCCGCACCAAAAAGCCGATGCCACTTACTACCTGGGCAGCTAGGCGCGCCGGGTCAATCCGAACATTGGCCTCTTTCACAAAATCGGAAAATCCGTAGATCGAGATCAGCATAATCAGCGCCGAACCCAGACTGACGAGAATATGGGTGCGAAATCCCGCCGGATGATTGTTCCGCTCTCGCTCCCATCCGACCACTCCCCCAAGCATGCCCGCCAAAAACAGGCGCAGGGCCACCTCAAACCAGGAGATTTCCCATATGCTTTGCATACCATGTTCGCCTCCCCGGCCGCTTTTTCCGTGAAAGTGATCAAGCCGGGTCAGGGCCCCACTCCAGACTTCCATCGTTCCTGATGGCCAGTCCTGCGGGACACTGTGACCCTCTTCAATCTTTCTTAAGCGAGATCGAGCATTTGCGCAAACGAAGAAATCAAGTGATCCGCCCCCGCCAATTCATCCCGGGAGCCAAACTGGGGAAAACCGCTGTAGCGGCAGCCGACCGTGACAAGCCCATTTTGCTTGCCAGCCTCCACATCGGAACTTCGGTCCCCGACCATCATCCCGTCTGTAACCTGATGCTGTTCTTTTAAAAGTGAGACCAAATCCACTTTGCTTTTCGTTTTATACTCTCCTGCGGAATAAATTCCCGTAAACAAGGAAGTTAAATCCCCGGATTCCAGTACGCCGCGGACATAGGGCCCCACCCCGTTGCTGGCGATAAATAAAGCGTATCCCCGTTCTTTTAATGCATGGAGTGTTTCTTTCACCCCGGGATAAAATTCCCCGCGGTGCCTGCCGATCAGCTCAAGCTCAAAACCGAGCATCATCCGGTCGGCTTTTTCCCTGATTTCTTTCGTCGCATCGGGCAGTAATGTCTGCCAGAGTTCATCATGGGTCATGCCGAAAACAGACCTGATTTTGTCTTCAGTCGGCATCTCTTCCCGGTAAAGCCCTTCCTCCTTTAAAACGCGAAACGTTTCAAGAAAAGCGGGGAGTCCCACTTTTTCCGATTGAAATAAAGTACCGTCAAGATCGAAGATGATCGCTTTCACCTGAATCCCTTCTTTCTATTGAAAATCATTCCCTATTTTAGCGCGAATCATCGCGATTGGCGATTTTCCCGCCGACTCCCCGGTTCAGAATAAAGAACAAAATAATAATTGACAAAATATTGTCCAAAAATATAAAATACTTCTATGAAGCGACTGAATTGTCGTTTCCCCATTCCATCCATCTTTTTGAAAGGAGGTCGTCAGCCATGATGTTGCTCATCGCTTTTGCATCCAACGGGATTCGTATGCCCATTTTCACCCTTGTGCCCGCAATGAACGGCAGCGGCAACATTTATCATGGCAAAATTCCATATTCATCCCCGTGCGGCGGCCTCAGTGAAAAAAAGGTGGATTAGGAATCTGACTGCAAAAATCACCACAGGGCTCCACACGGATACCTGTGGTTTTTATATTTGCGTTGAAAACCACAGGTCTGCTCCGTTCCTGTGGTCTTTTTTTTGCTTTGATTAACAAAAAAAGGAGTCGATGTGAGATGTTGGTCAATTTTTGGTTGATCGAAGGGCCCCGTTCATACCGGGAGAGCATTATCAACGACAAGATACGAGGCTTCTCATGGAAACGGCAGCTTTTCTTCTTTTATTATTAATCGCCCGGGCGGGAACGGGTCCTCATCCCTTCCCGCTGTCACGTCAACAAGTTCAATCCCTTGGGAGTGATTTCGATTGCTTACTGTGAATGAGGAAAAGAAAACAGAGAACCATTCCTCAGCGAGCCAAGTTGCGGTGGAATGCCGGGACGTCTGCAAATCATTTTATGAAGAAATAAAAGACAGCCGTTCATGGAAAAACCTGTTTCTGGGAAAGAAGCGGGAAGTGAAAGCCGTTCATCAAATCTCCTTTCAGATTCGCAGGAACGAGGTGTTCGGTTTGCTCGGCCCAAACGGCTCCGGCAAATCAACCCTGATCCGCCTTCTGTCCACCCTTCTGTTCCCGGACCGGGGCCAGCTGACCATCTTCGGACACGATGTCGTCCGCGACCAGCGTCAAGTTCGCCGCTTCATCAATCGCGTTTCCGTTGAGGCGTCCTTTTTCAAAAAGTTATCCGCAATTGAAAACTTGCGGTACGCCGCCCGGATCTACGGATTAAACACAAGCGAGGGAGAGAGAAAAGCGCTCTCCATCTTGCGGCGCCTCGGCATGAACGAAGACAAGGCGCAAACATCACTGGAAAACCTCTCCCGCGGGATGCAGCAAAAAGTGGCCATCGCCCGCGCATTGATGACTTCACCCACCCTCCTGCTGCTGGATGAACCGACAACCGGGCTCGATCCCAAATCAAAACGGGATGTGCAGGAGTACGTGGAGGAAGTGATGGAGACGCACGATGCGACGATAATTTTGACTACACATGATATGGATGAGGCTGAACGGTTATGCGACCGCATCGCCATCATCGATCACGGCAAAATTGTCGCCATGGATACGGCGGAGGGACTGAAAAAACAGATCGGAACCGCTTCTATGGAAGAAGTTTTTTTCCGTTTTACCGGAAAATCATGGGAGGATGTTTTGGCCGATGAAAATACAGAATGAATTAAACGCCATGTATGCCTTTGTCGAAAGAAGCTTCGACCTGGTCCGGCGCTACATCACATGGGAGATCGTCTTCGTTTTTTACAACATCGTCAATGCATTGACCATCGGGCTGATCGGCACGACCATCAAAAACCAGGAGCAACGGGCCGAGATGATTCTCTATCTCGTGATCGGCGCTCTCTTCTGGGGTTTTATGTCCGTTATATTTGAAGAAGTCTCGAACTCCATCACATGGGAACGTTGGGAAGGAACGATCGAATATACGTTTATGGCACCCATTCGCCGCATTACCCATCTGACGGGGATGTGCCTGTTCGCCATCCTTTACGGATTGGCCCGTACTGCGATCGTTCTCGTTGCCGTAGCCTCCTTTTTTGATTTTTCCCTGCAAAAGGCAAATCTGATCGGCGCCCTGCTCGTCCTGGCGGTCGCCAGCCCTGCGTTTATCGGATTGGGCTTGATCGCAGCCGTCCTGCCGTTGCTCTCGCCGGAGCGGGGAGCTCAAGCCACACATATCATTCAGGGGATTATCCTCCTCGTCTCCGGTGTCTACTACGATGTGAGCGTCCTGCCTGCTTGGCTGCAACCGCTCGCCTATCTGTCACCGGGAACCTATGCGCTCCAGGCAGTGAGAAAAGCGATCCTTGACGGGGCGGCGATCACCAGTCTCTGGCCTGATCTCCTCGCCCTGATCGGCATCGGGATGATCTTAATCCCGCTGGGGCTATTTGTTTTCTCCACTGCAGAAAAATATGCGATGCGCACCGGCAAACTAAAGAGAAACGGGTAAATCTGAGTTTCCCCGTATTGGCGCTTTCGCCTGTAGCGACCCGCTTTCAAAAATCCCTCCATTTTATTCAGTCACAACTTGAAATAAACCGGGTTCATTTGACAAAATGGCAGAATTCGGTCTTTAATAACCCCAAACCATTTTCCGTTTAGGGTTTCTTTGCGAAAAAGGAGGGACGACCCATTTTGTCCTATAAACAAATCAAATGGCTGATCCTCATCATCCCCACACTGGTAACAGGAGTGTGGGAATACGTCCGCCATCAGTTTCTGCTGCCCGTCATCTCCATGCAATTCGGAAATTATCTGACACCGGTGCTGGTTTTTGCCGTGACCATCACCCTGCTTTACCGCCTGTTTGCCATCTATGAAAACATGCAGGAAGAACTGAAAAAGGAACGGGAGGAAAAAGCGGTCTTCAAAGAGCGGGAACGGATCGCCCGCGAGCTTCATGACGGAATCGCCCAAACCCTGTTTCTCTGCTCGGTCAAACTGAACCGGTTGCGGGAAAAGTACCCGGATGCCGATCTGGTCAGCGTCGATCAACACCTGCGCCAGATCCACGATGATGTGCGTCAGGCGATCTTCAATGTCAAAACGGCCTCATCCCTCCCGTCACAAGTCTGGCAAAAGCAGTTGGAAACGTGGTTTCACCTGTTTGAAACGGATACCGGTATTGCCGTCCGTAAGAAAATCGATCTTGAGGAGAGCAGGTTGTCCCCCAAAGAGAAGATCGAGTTGTTCGCCTGCATCCGGGAGGCATTTACCAATATCCGCAAACATTCGGGAGCCCGTCAGGTTGATTGCCGTCTCTCCTCCTGCCCGGGCGGCTGGAAGCTGGTGATTGAAGATGACGGAAAGGGATTTTGTGGCGATCCCTTCGCCTCCCCGACCAGCTTCGGCCTGAAGATCATGCAGGAGCGGGCCCGGCAAATCGGGGCAGTACTCTCCTTTACCCGGGAGCAGGAAAAAACGAAACTGATCATTCAAAAGGAGGGCGGGGAAATTGGAATCCCGTTGCCGTATCCTGATAGGAGATGACCATGATCACGCCCGCGAAGCGATGCGCATCATTCTTGAGGAAGATTCCCGTTTTCAAATCGTCGGGGAAGCCAAAACAGGGCAAGAGGTGATCCGTCTGGCGGAAGAATTGATGCCGGATATGATATTAATGGATATTAACATGCCCGGTCCGAGCGGTTTGGAAGCGACACGTGTGATCAAAGAGAAATTTCCCTACATCAAAATTGTGATGGTCACCGTTTCCGATGACGCGTCCGACCTGTTTGCAGCACTGAAACAAGGGGCACAGGGATATCTGCTGAAAAATTTAAATCCGTCGCTCTGGCTCACCTACTTGCGTTCCATTGCAGCGGATGAGACCCCGATGCCAAAAGAGGTCGCCAGACGAATCCTCCAGGAGTTTACAACACCGTTCTCCCCTTCCGAGGAGCCCGGCCACGCCCTGACGCCGCGGGAGCAGGAGATTCTCACCCTGGTCGCACAAGGACTCACCAATCGGGACATTGCCGCAACTTGTTCCATCTCCGAATATACGGTAAAAAATCACCTGAAAAACATCATGCAAAAACTGCATCTGCAAAACAGGGTGCAACTGACGAGATATGCACTGAAAAGAGGCTTTTTGCGCTCCCGGCCCGGTGAATAAAACATTTCGGTCTTTTTGGCGCAACAATGGGATGAGACTCTGAACAAACGCGCGAGGAAGTCAGGCCCCTGACCGGCCTGCAACCAACTCTCACAGATAAAATAGCCCCAAAGAGGGATAGTATAAGCAAGGAGCTTTGTTAAGATGAATTTGTATCCTTCCGGCAACCATGCACGTTTTGCTGATGAAAAAGGAGGCCGTATGCCAAAATGGGGATGAAACGCCGTGTGATCGGACTGGCGGGAATCATCATGCTGCTGATTTCCGTAACCGCATGCAATCAGGCAGGCAGCAAACCGCATCATGAAGCGAATACGCCGACTCCGATTCAACTTAAAATCTCCTTCCAGTCCGATCCCAACCATCCACAGGCCAATCAGGCAACGCAGCTCAGCGCCAGTGTCCAGTCAAATACCGCTCCAGTAAAAAATGCGAAAGTGGAGCTGGAAGTGTGGAAAGAAGGAGAAAAACATCAAGTGCTTCCCACCACACAGACAAAAGCTGGCGTATACAGCACCAAACACACTTTTCCGCAAACAGGAACCTACCAGGTGATTGTCCATGTAACCACGCCCAACATTCACCAGATGATCATGGGAAAAGTCAACGTGGGTCGTTCTTAGCCCCTTTTTCCGCAATCAATCGTTTGGTAAAATAACCTGAAGATGGGCAATTGCCATAACATCTGAGCTAATTCCACTTCAATCGGGAGGAGTCTTTTTGAAGCAAAGACTCCTCCCGTTCATTCACCGCCTGCCCATGGCATCGCAGTTGATTCATGACCGTTTTCCCCACAACACCCAAAAGATAAGGATGGAACCCGTATGAATCAAGGCAAAATCGTGGTTATCGGAAGCATGAGCATGGATCTGGTCGTCACTTCACCAAAGCGTCCTCTTGCCGGAGAAACCGTCATCGGCGAGGAACTTCATATTGTGCCCGGAGGAAAAGGAGCCAACCAGGCGGTTGCCGCCAGACGGGCCGGAGCAGAGGTGGAAATGGTCGGAGCGGTGGGAAACGACCAGTTTGGCCGCATGGTGCGCGAAAATTTCCGCAAGGAAGGGGTATCGATCACCCATCTGAAACAGCTCCCCGGCATGAGCACCGGAACTGCCCACATCGTGCTTGCCGAGGGAGACAACAGCATCGTCATTGTCCAGGGAGCCAACAAAGAAGTGACCCCGGAGCAGGTCGAGGAAGCAAGCGAGCTCCTGTTATCCGCCTCCATCGTACTCATGCAATTGGAAATCCCCTTGGAAACAGTCTGTTATGCAGCGAATTTGTGTAAACAGCATAACATCCCGGTCATTTTAAACCCGGCTCCGGCAAACGCTTTGCCGCCATCGTTGATTGAACAGGTGACTTTTCTCACACCGAATGAACACGAATGCCGCACCTTGTTCGGGGAACAGGCAGAGGTGGAAGCGATTCTGCGCAAATATCCCAATAAATTGATCCTAACTGAAGGGGAGAAAGGAGTGCGTTACTTTGATGGGGAAAAAATCAGCCGCATCCCCGCTCTGTCCGTCAAGGTAACCGATACGACCGGAGCCGGAGACACTTTCAACGGCGTATTAGCCGTCGCCTTGGCCAAAGGATTGTCATTGGAAGAAGCGATTCGGCACGCCTGTGCCGCCGCCAGCCTGTCGGTCACCAAGCTCGGTGCACAAGGCGGGATGCCTGCATGGGATGAAATCAAAAAAGCACTTCAATCACGAAATGAAATATAACCTCCTTCCCTTTTGCTTCAACTGACCTGACCGGGTACCAGCAAGCCGGACCGGCTCAACTGAATCATCATAAAGACGAGAAAGAGTGCCAGCCCGAAATAGGCGATGCCATACAGCCAGCGTATTTTTGCCGGAACACGATAGTACTCATCATCACTTTGCAACCCGCCGACCGGGTCCTGGATCATTTTTACCCGGATCACCATACGGACATCAGGATGATGCGGGGACGGGGAGGATGTGCTGACCAGTTCAGCCCCGGTCACCTCACCCGGGCATATAAACCGCAAAATCGTCCCAATCCCGGGAAACTCCACTTCGGCGAAATGTTCCTGTGTCTCAACCGTACAGTACTGGCGATAGGGAAGAGAACGGCGATGCGCTTCACCCGGAATCCAAATGCCCGATTGCTCAAAACGGGAACGTTCCACATTTGCCTGCATGTAAACATCCTTTTCCTTTCTCCGGCGTTTCCCTCGACGCAGGTGGGACCACAACTCCAGGACAAAGAGGATATAGATGAAGACCAGCAACAAGCTTTTAAGATAGATAATCAGCACCAGCCCGAAAACCAGTCCCGCCACCCACAGCCATCTCGTCACGGCGATGACAATCCGCCCGCCATCCAAAGGGTGAATGGGAAGCAGATTAAATAAATTAATAAAAAATCCGATGTAAGCGATGGCAAGCAAGATTGGATTATGCCACCAAATCCCCAGACAGTAGCAGGCAAATGCTCCCACTGTTCCCAACAACGGCCCGCCCAGGGCAATAAACGCTTCCGTTTCCGCATCGCTCGGCTGTTTCTTCATCGTGATCAAAGCACCCAAAAAAGGAATAAACGCCGGGGCGGAAACAGGCAACCCCCGCTGCTTGGCAGCAAGTACATGTCCCATCTCATGGATAAAAATCATCAGAACCAACCCGACGGCGATGCGAATCGGAAAAAAGAGGGCGTATCCGCCGATGGAGACCAACATGGAAATCAACGTACCGCCAAACTTCCCGAATTTCAAGAGCGGCAACAGCGCTTTCAGCTTTCCGAGCAAACTCATCAGAACCACACCGATCCAACCCAGCCAGGAAACAAATCGGTTCTTCTTTTTTGGATTCTCCTGATCCACTGCAAGGGCCTCCTTGTTGTTTATGTCGCGCTTTCTCCATTCGCAGTCAACCCTGCCAAAGAAACACCACTCCCCCGTTTTCAATAACTTATTTCCCGTGTTACCCCTATTCTATGACGAAACAAATCAAAAATAAAAAATATGCCGCATTTGTTTTACCGGGCCGTAACGGCAATCGGCCCGGCGTTATTCCTTCATATTTCACAACCGGTCGCCGGCCGGCTTACCGGCGCGGTCATCTCAATCGGTTTTACTCATACCGCAAACATTCGATCGGATGAAGACGGGCCGCTTTGTTTGCCGGAAGAATACCGAAGACGATGCCGAATACCATCGAGAACAAAAGGCCGCCGATGGCAACGGGCAACGAGACAGAAGCCGGCCACAGCCCGATCGCCTCCATTCCTCCCGCAACAGCGGCACCGAGCAAGATGCCGATGGCCCCGCCGATGAGGGACAAGGTAATCGATTCGACAAGAAACTGCATCAGGATATTGTTCCTGCTCGCCCCCAACGCTTTGCGAATGCCGATCTCCCTCGTTCGTTCCGTTACGGAAACAAGCATGATGTTCATAACCCCGATTCCGCCGACCAGCAGGGAGATTCCTCCAATGCTGCCGATGACGATCGTCATGATTCTCGCAATCTGGGTGATCCCCTGCGTCAGCTGTTCCAGATTTTGAACCTCATATCCATCCGTCTTATTATGGTTGCGGTTGAGAATGTTTACTGCTTCTTTCCCCGCTCTCTCCATCTGATCCGCTTGACTTACCTGCAAAGTCACTTGGTCAATTTTCAATTTTCCAAATACGACGCGCCAGGTTTGTGCAGGCAGATAAACCTCCGGGGTCTGGAGCAATCCCTGAATTCCTTCTGCTTTGTCCAGCACTCCGATCACTTTTAACGGTTGCCCTTTGATGCGGACAATTTGCCCAAGCGCAGACTGGCTGGGAAAAAGCTTTCTGGCCACGACATCGGACAAGATCACGCCGCCGCTTGAACTGTTAAAATCGCTCTCATAAAACAAACGCCCCTTGTCCACTTTTGCCCCGTTGGAGATTAAATGGGAATTTCTGTTAATCCCGAAGACGATCGCTCCGTCCACTTTATGATCGCGATACCGGATCGTCGCCGTATCATAGCTGTAGGACAGCACCTGACGCACCTCGGGAATCCGCTTCAGTTCCTCAATGTCTCCCTGGGTGAATATCTGTTCATCACCGGGAAGATCAAGATAGCTTTGATCCCGTTTGGGAACGAGGTTAATCGTATTTTTTGAACCGGCGAACTGCTCGGTCAATTGATCGGTTCCGCCTTGTCCGATGGAGACGATAATCATCACCGAGGCCACTCCGATGATAATCCCCAGCATGGTCAGGACAGAGCGCAATTTATGGGCCAGAATCGAGTCAAGGGCCATTCTGAAATGTTCCGCCAGTTTCATGTTGCCGCTCCTCTCACAGGGCTCATCCGTTCTTTTAACAGTTGTCCGTCGCGAATATAGACGATCCGTTCCGCCCTCTTGGCAACCTCCGCATCATGGGTGATCATCACAATGGTTCGCCCTTCCTTATGCAATTCCGCAAACAAATCCAAAATGACCTGACCTGACTTCGTGTCCAGCGCCCCGGTCGGCTCATCGGCCAAAAGGATTAAAGGTTCGTTAACCAACGCCCGCGCAATCGCCACCCGTTGTTGCTGCCCTCCCGAAAGTTCCGACGGCCGGTGATCTTTGCGTTCTTCCAGTCCTACCTTTCTCAGGGCCGCCACCGCTCTTTTCATCCTCTCCTCTCTGGAAACGCCGGCATAAATGAGGGGCAATTCGACATTTCGCCGGGCGGACATGCGCGGCAACAACTGGAACTGTTGAAACACAAACCCGATGGTGCGGTTGCGAATGGCCGCCAGTCCTTTATCATCTTCGGCCAACACATTTTTGCCGTTAAGAGTATAACTTCCCCCGGTAGGCCGGTCCAAACAGCCAATAATATTCATCAGCGTTGATTTCCCCGAACCCGAAGGCCCCATGATTGCGAGAAACTCGCCTTGTTTAACCGACAAATCGATATCCCGCAGCACCGGGATCACCTGGCTGCCGATCCGGTAAGATTTATGTATCCCCTTGAGCTCAATCATTTCAGCTTCACTTCCATTCCGGAACTCAGCTCTTTCGGCGGTTGGGCAATCACCTGATCCTTCGGCGTAATTCCGGACAGAATCTCGGTTGTCTGCTCGCTCGTTTTCCCGACGTGAACCTCTTTTTCCACCGCCTTGCCATCTTTCACGACATAGACGATTTTGCGATCCCCCTTGTCCACGACGGCAGATGACGGGATTCCCATTACTTTTTGGCTGCCCGTCATGATCTCCACAATCAGCTTGGTACCAAGCTTAAAGGGAACCGGCTCCGTCAACTTGATATCGACCGGGTAATTCACCTGGGAATCGGCATTATCCACGCCTGATTTTTCCTGCGGCATCAACCCCACTCTTTCCACCCGGCCGGACCATTTTTTCCCTGGTATGGCATCGGAAGTGAGCGTTACTTTTTGTCCCGGTTTTACTTTTAAAATATCGTAATCGGAGATGGCGGCTTCCACTTTTAAATGATCGAGATCCGCCACCACGACAAGCGGTTCGGTTCCTGCTCCGCCTGACACAATATTATCAACTGCCCGCACCACCGTTCCATTCAATTTGCTCGTCACATAGCGCTGCGCTCCGTTTTCATATTCGACGAGCCGGTCACCCCTTTTCACTTTCTCCCCCGGCTCGACCAGGATTTTCTTCACATCTCCGCGCTCCGGCTGCTGATAAACCGTCTGCTCACGCTCTGACATCATGGTTCCGGAGGTGGTAAAGGTTTGCGTAAGGGTAAGCGGCTTCAAGTTGACAACGGAAAGGGGAACATCCGCTTGCGCCTGATTCATCACCGCCACAGTGACTAAAACGGCCAGAAGCAAAACCGTCCCCAGGCCAATCCATCCTTTTTTTCGATCGATCCTTACTCTCATCCAAACTCATTCCTCCACATTTGATCTTTCTGTTGTTCATGAGGCGGCCAAAATGACGTTCAAGAGCAGGTCAGCGAGAAAAAACAGGAGCGAAATCAACCACGCCTGTCTCTTGGACAAGCCGGCAATCTCACGAATTCCGCCCGCATATAAAACCAAAGCCCAGATGGTAAACACTTCGATGGCGGACAGCAAGCCTTTCAACACCCCTGAAGCAGGTATGATGCCAGCCAGGCTGGTGACCGGTATTCTCGGGTCCAGTCCAAAACCCGCCACGCCGAGCACATTCAACGCGAGTGACAAGGCGTAGAGAACAGAGAGGTGAAGGTGGAAAGAAAAAAGGGAACGAAACTGGACAATCCGGCTGAACAACCTGATCGTCAGCCAGGCAATCCCGGTGGAGAGAAGCAGGGCCGAGAGATAGGCGAGCCAAGCTGCTGCCACGCTGGCTGCGATGAAAAGCGGCTTCAATGATTGGGCATCAAGCACGGGGGCACTCATGGTCAAGCGAATCCACTCATCGGACAAGTAAGGGTGATTCAAATAAAAATCCGCTTTAAATCCCACCAAAACGGCAAAAATCACCATCATCAGCGTCAGCGGAGCCCATACCAGCGGCGTTTGGCGAATCAGGGCATATTGTTTCCCGGGATTGACAAGCATTCCGAGCAAGCTCGGTTTCTCCTCCTCTTTGGTTGCAAACCCCAGATTTGGTTTCATCCGGCCCCTTCCTCCTTTACCTCCCATTCCCATTTTTCTCACTATTACATTAACACAGCTTGCCACCTGTTGTGGTAAAAATTTTTTGTTTTTTTACACATGGACTCCCGTTCGAATTCCAACGCTCTTTCTTTCATGGAAAACACAACTCTGTCTTTTCGGCACAACCCGGGGATCAACTTGAGCCCGGAAGGGAGAGTTCCCTCCGGAAAATATGAAAGATTCCTCAGAAAAAAGCCGTGCTGAATCAGCGCCGGCCCGGTTTGCAAAAAAAGCGGGATGCAATGCCCTGATCCGAAAAAGCACCGCATCCCGCCTGCTTGATTTTCAGGTGGTTTCATTCTCCATCTCTTTCCACATCTGATTCATCCTCTCATAGGTGGCCGGAAACGCGGCTTCATAGCGCAAAAAAGTGGGAATGGGATAGCGGACGCCACCCTTGTGGGTACCGGCAAGCCCCTCGGCGATTTCCTGCGCCCAAGCATACGGAAACGAAAATGCCATCTCTTGATCGTGCGTTTGCCCAAACACCCGGTCCCCGTAACACGGAAGAATCACTTGCGGTTCCCCTGTCTGTTTGGTGCGGACAACGATATCGGCACAATCGGCCCGCGCGCTGAAATGAGAGGTTAACGAGCCTCCCCGTTTATACAGCGCTGCAGCAACCAGACGCATCACTTGCGCCGAATTGCCATAGACAAGCACCAAATCCGGTTCATGGCCGATTCGGGCAAGCGGACCGACCACAACCGTGCCCCGATCCGCTTCGGAAAACTTCGGGACGGCAGCCTCGGCGTTTCTTCCCGCTTCCATCGTTTCCGTATACATTCCGCAGGCGAGCGTTCCTTCTTCATAATAGGGCAAACTCTCCTTAAAACCGAAGGCGACTTTGGCGATGGGACACGAAAGGTCTTCATCCCCCATGGCGAGGCTCCAACCATACCGTCGGGACATCGTGATCGCCTGGCAAATGGTCAAGGTCACTCCGAAGTCGCGAAAGGGTCGTTTCCATTTTCCTTCCGGCAGCTTTTCTTTTACGACCGTGATCCCCAGGGGAAATGTATCCGGACGCACGTATTTCTCAATCGTTTCTGCCAGTTTTGCCATTTCCATTCCGGCCACTCTCCTATCCCATGCATTTATCTTATAATTCCATTTTATCAGATCATTCTTTGCCGGATCGCAGAAAAATGCCGGCATTGATTAAACGATGCCGGCAACCAGCATACGAGATGGAGATCAAGCCAGCCAATTCAGCAGACGGGCATACTCCTCGATCCGGGGGCGCTTTCCCATGTCAAACGAAAAGGAACGCATCACCAATTCATTTAATTCAGGCGGACAATCGCGGCGAACCGTTGAAAGGGGTGTAATCGTCAATCCTTGCCCCATCGGATTGTTTCCTGTTAAAATCTGATAGATAAGCACTCCCAATGTATACGAATCGTACAGCATATCCCTTTCTTGGTCAGGTGAGTAAAGGGAGAAGTCCATTCCCACCCCTTTGGGCAAAAAACCGAGTCTTCCCCCGTATAAAAAACGAAGGGATCTGTCAGTGGTTAACACCATGTTTTGGGGATGGACCAGTGTAAATTGCCTTTGATCATACAGCCGGCGCAGATGATTCACGATCCTCCGAATCAACCGCAGCCCTTCAGAAAACGGAAGTGGAGAACATCTGCTCAAGTGATGTGCGAGCAGCGTGCCTTCCATCCGGTGAAATACCTGGTACAACACATCCTCTTCCACAAATGCGTCCCGAACCGGGAAAAATACAATTTCATCACGATGGAAAACCGACTCAACACGAATGCGGTCCCGGACCGGTTCTATGTCCAATGCATGAATGAAGCGGGTTGCAACATCACCGCTGTCAAGGCGAAGCTCTGTGAAATAAAGGGTTCCGATGACAAACGGAAACGCCTTTACCACACGGTATGTACCTTTAATCCACTCTCCTTGTGTCTTTGGCTTCATTTCCCCTTCCCCTTTTTCACACCTACTACGCTTCATTCTATCACGATCATGGCAGAGAGAGTAGTCAACCGCCAAAATCGCCAAATCGCATGCAAACCGGAAAATCCGTATGATACACTTATAAATGAGGCAATCAATTTAGACAATTCAGATATGGAGGACCCCTATGGACAAAAAAATCATTCGCTCCTGGGCGATGTATGACTGGGCCAACTCTGCTTTTTCCACCACCATTCTGGCCACCGTCATGCCCATTTTTTACTCGGGCGTGGCCGGCAAGAACCTGGGCCCGACCACGGCAACGGCATACTGGGGCTATACCCAATCCGTCTCACTCTTTCTCATCGTCCTCCTTTCCCCGGTGCTCGGCGCCATCGCTGATGCCGGTAAAGGAAAGAAAGGTTTTTTGCGTTTTTTCACTGCCCTGGGCGCTGTCTCTTCAATTCTGATGGCCACGATCGGGGAAGGAGAATGGCTGTGGGCTTCGATACTCGTCCTCATCGGCTCTCTCGCCTTTGCCGGCGCAACCACTTTTTACGATGCCTTTCTCACGGATGTTGCTCCCGAAGCCAGTCGGGATCAGGTTTCCACCACCGGCTATGCCTACGGTTACATCGGCGGAGGCTTGTTGCTGGCCCTCAGCCTCGCACTCATCCAATTCCACGACCGCTTTTTCCTGACAAAGCTGGCCGCCACGCAACTTTCCTTCCTCAGTGTCGGCATCTGGTGGTGGGTCTTCTCTCTTCCCTTGTTCCGTCATGTCAGGGAACGCGCACCTAAGAAACCCGTTCCCCCGATGCTCATTCTTGCCAAAACCGGAGTCCGGCGGGTATGGACCAGCCTCACCCAGGTGCGAAAATACCCCGAACTGCTCAAATTCCTCATCGCCTTCTGGTTTTTTAACGACGGCATCAACACGATCATCAAGATGGCAACCATCTATGGCACGGAAATCGGGATCGGTCAAACCGACCTCATCGCTGCACTCCTCATCACCCAATTCGTCGGGATTCCCTGCACCTTCCTGTTCGGAAACATCGCCAGGCGCATCGGCGGCAAACCGGCTCTGATTGTCACCCTGATCTGCTACCTGCTCATCGTCATTTTGGGATACTTTATGAAGAACGCGGTTCACTTCTATTTGCTGGCCGTTTTCGTCGGCTTCGTTCAAGGAGGCAGCCAGTCCCTTTCCCGCTCCCTGTTCAGCCTGCTCGTCCCTGTTCATAAAAATGCCGAGTTCTTCGGCTTTTACGGCTTGTGCGGGAAATTCTCCGCCATTTTCGGCCCCGCCGTCTTCGGTCTTGTCGGTCAACTCACCGGTTCCAGCCGAAACGGCATTGCCTCGCTCGCCCTCTTTTTCATCATCGGTATCATCCTGCTGCTGGTGGTCGATCTGGAAAAAGGAAAGAGGCAGGCACTCGCTGATGAAAAAGCGTCCGGTGCGGAGACAGGCACCGCGTAAAACAAAGAAAGAGGGTTTCCCGCAAGGACCTGTCCCTCCGGCGGCGAAACCCCGTTATCAAACAATAAACAATTACATATTTTATAAATTTTACAATTATACATTGACAAATGGCCATGACCTTGTTACGCTTGCCATTGAGTTTCCAGCACGAACCAATACTTATTTGCGAAGAAAAATCAGTCAGGAGGAGACAAATGCCAAAAAGATTGCTTAGAGCATTCTTGTATGCGTTCTCTATTTCTCTTGTCATGTTAATCGCACTATTAATGCGTTTGAAAGCTGATACGGAGTTTGTTAATTTCATGCTGCCTTGGGGCCTGTCCTACGCCTTTATTGTCATTTTTGTCCTGTATCTGTTTTTCACATCAAATGTGATGAAAAAATTGATAAACTTCGTCAATTCCTGGGCGGCAGATTTTGCATTTTGGAAAATGGCCATTATCGTCATCTGCATGCTCATTGGCACAACCATTCTTGCTACGGTGATCCTCATCATTCCCATCGCCGCTTCTACAACATGAGTCTCGCTACAGACAGGATGATTTGACATGGAAATAATCGAAACCATCGCTTTATCTCTCTTATTTCTCGTTATTGCGATTGCTGTTTTTTTTGTTTTCTACTTATCCTTCTCGGATATCCGGGCCAAAAGAAAAGAGCTGAAAGCATTTTTAAAAGATGCCGTGATCTTGGAAGCGACAGTGGTTGAGGTAAAAAGGGTGAAATTGGATCAACCGGTCTATCTCGACTCCAGACGCAGGGCACCTATATGGGAAATTGATTCGTTAGTTCTTTCCTATGTAGACCCTGAAGGAAATGAATCCATCTGGGATACATCTGATGGGAAAAACCTCTTTACATTTTTTAATAAGAGACAGTTTTATACTGATTGGTACGACCTAATTCTCCCTGCCCCCGGCGATAAAAAGAAAATTTACTATAACCGCCGGACAGGGGAGAAATGCTTCTACTACCGCTACGGGATCACTCTCTTTGGCTTCAGCCTTGGATTCGCCCTTTTATTATTGCTCGGCCTCATTACCCTGCTATTGCCGGTCAGCTCCTTCTCTCTGCTATTTAACGGCTAACGGGAGGGGAATCTCCCTCCCGTTTTGTTGACTATATGCTTTCTTTACCATTCCCATTTGTTCGTAATCCCCGCCCAATCGCGGAAATAAAAGGTTGTTACCCCGGTCACATAGGGGACGAACAGCATGTTAAACAAGATTTGCGCCACACCGTAAACGAGCAATGTTCCGGTCAATTCCACGACGATGAACTGAAACAGCAGATTAACAATCAGTGTCACGATCATCAGCAGAACAGAGATCCCCAGAATCGGAAAAAACTTCGCTTTGCCGATGGAGAACGTTCTTTTCCAAGCGGTGAACCAGCGGTGTTTTTCGATCACAGCGACATAAGGAAAATTCATGAACCAGACCATTAAAACAATTCCCGGAATAATAAACAACATCGACCCAAAAGCAACCAAAAATGCCGTAATCGCCCCGATCACATAAACGGGAAAAAGATTTTCAAAAAAGGTGGAGTAAACTTCCCCATAAGTGGGCCGCTCCTGGTTCATCCACTCATTGGCCATGTAAATAAAGGGAATCTCGATGACAAACATAAAAGTAAGGGAGATGATATACTGCGGAATTCTCATGAGAAACGGAACTCCCAGTGCAAGGTTATAAGCAGTCATAAAGGTGGACAAAAAGTCGGACAACAACAATAGCGGCAGTGTCGTCGTCAACGCCAGCACCAATATCGCCACAAAATTTCTTTTATAAAAGGAAAATCCATCCAAGAAGTATCTCATGAATCCGATCACCCATTTATTAAACATTTCTTTGTAGAGTTGATGGTTTTAATCTGGATTTCTCAATGCGGACAATGCTTTTTGGAATTCTTCTTCATCTTCTTGCAACTTCTTTCCTTCCAAAAACCTTCTCTTAGCCCTATCGAAATCTTGACGATCTCTTTCGTTCACCCGGTCGGTCAAAAGCTGTTGATTATAGAACGACAACAAGAGTGCGCTAATCCATTTACGGTATTGATAGAGATAAGCAACCACTTTTTTCCGGTCCTCATAAGTCTTCATCTGAATATAGTTTTGATTAAAAAAGGCCTTGCCGATCTTAAATTGGTATTCCTGCATCTCTTCGTAGGAAGCCATTGTCATTACTCCACTCTGTATTCCTTTCTCGATAAACTTGGTCATTTCTCCTGTAACGTTTCTGGCCAGCTCCTGCTCTTTTAGCATTGTCTGCGTCATATCCAGAAAACGATCAAGAGAAACCTGATAATCGGTCTCTTTGATGTTTTCAGTCGACCTCTTCAATTTCAACAGGAGATTTCGTGCCATTTTGGTCAAGGTTAATTTCCTTTTAGACGCTCTGAGAAAAAAAGTTCGATAGACCTGGGCTATATGGGTAATCCCTATTGCTATCAAAAGTTGCTCTTCAACTTCATTTTTTGGAGGAAGTTCCCCATTTTCATGCACTATTAAATATCCAACAACATCCCTTCCACGATGATAAGATGCACCGTAGTAGCGTTGATTTTGCACCAGAATAAGCTCTGGTCCAATATTATAATATTCTCCTGGCTGTTTATGCTGTTCAATAATAGACAAAATATGTTTTGGAGTTGCCATTGCCATCCCTCACCTTCAGAAAATATTCAGTAACAATCGGGTGAAAAACCCGATTGTTACCCGTTTAAAAAGGCCATAACTTCTTGGCAACACTCTTGACTGCACCTACCGCAGATTTGGCTATCTTTTTGCCAACATCCGTATGTTTAAAAATGGTAGCCCCTGCCCAAACAATTCCGCCACCCACGGCCATTCCTACTGCCAGAGGCGGACAAGCCGCAGCAAATGGTGCTGCCGCCATCGCCATATTCCCCAGGCCGCCAATACCGTTCCAAAAACCATCGGACTGATCTTGACTGCCTGCTTGGGCCGTAAAAGCTTTGGCAAATCCGCTTCCCGATTCAATCGCGGAAAAGCCGATCCCTATGACTCCCCCTACTTTTGCAAGGGCAGAGCTTGGCCAACTTACATTTGATACTACGCCTATTGCATTTTTGAGGTTACCACCGTAACCACCGATTCCTGCATTAGTCAAAGTACGAGCCGCATGACCGAGATTGCTCCACTTAATTGCTTGACCCATCTGTACAAGATGATCAAGACCATCCCAGGCATCCATCCAACCGTTATCAAGCCTGATTCCTAAAGAATCCCGGACAATCGCTGACCCAATGAGGTAAAATTTGGAGGAAACTGAAACTTTTCCTCCCAAAGTTAAAACATTTCCATCTCTGAAATCATTCTCAATAATATCTTCTATTGTTGCGTACTTTGACACCATTATATCGTTTAGAATCAATTTTGTGGTTTTATACGTATCCGAATCCGCGGTCTTGCCGTACAGCTCCCACACTCCAGGCTTTGAAGACGGCGGTTTCTGCGCTTTTACCTCCGACTTGTTTATCGACTGTTGCGGGGCCGGCTTCGGACCTTCCTTCGGCTTATCAAAATGGTCACTCACATGGGGAACGGAGATCCCTCCCGCTTCTGCATAAACAATGCCTTGTCCAAATGAAATGCCGACTCCAACCACTGCGATCAAAAAAGCCATGATCCATCGATAGATGCTGTTTCGCATACTGATCGTTACGGAAAACAGGTGATGCCGGGATCATGCTCCGGTTCTTCCAAAGCCATAATGCCATTTCCCTCCCTCTCCATTGCCTTCCGTAACCGGTTCACCGTCCTTTCTCCCTGATGTTCAACACATGATGAAAAACCGGCCGGAAAAGAAGACAAACTTCATCCTTCGGCCTCTCTTCTCATGAAAATTATTCCATTTCACTGAAAATTCACCGACATGAAGTTCAATCCTTCCCGCAATATGTATTAGAGTGTTACTATAGATTACATGGTAAAATTATACCTTTATTAAGTATTATTTATAATATTCATTCTAGTGAATTTTGTGTCCAAATCCATAAATTTGTCCCATTTATTCATAACTGATCTTAATCGATTAACTTCCGGAGGGGAGTCAATTAATGGAAAACGTTGTAATTCGGGATGCAACCATCGAGGACTTGACACGAATTGTTGAAATTTATAATGCCACGATTGCCGGAAGGATGGTAACCGCAGACACCCAACCGGTGACGGTGAAGAGCAGGGAAAAATGGTTTTATGAACACTCGGCAGACTCCCGTCCCTTGTGGATGCTGGAATATCAGGGGGAGGTATGCGGTTGGCTCAGTTTTCAATCGTTCTATGGCCGGCCCGCTTATCAAAGTACGGCGGAAATCAGTATTTATCTGAGCGAAAAGGCAAGAGGAAAGGGACTTGGATACCATTTTTTAAAAAAAGCGATTGAAAGCTGCCCCCGTCTCAGAATCAAGACCTTGCTGGGGTTTATCTTTGCCCATAATGAACCCAGTTTAAGGTTGTTCGCCAAATTTGGCTTTGAACGGTGGGGATATCTGCCGAAGGTGGCCGAACTGGACGAAGTGGAGCGCGATTTGGTGATCATGGGCAAAAGGGTTATGAACTGAGAATAAACGGGTCTTCTCTTGACCTTCGGCAGGGGCTGACGCGTCCCGATCTGCAACAAAAAAGCCGTCCCCGGGAATTGGACGGCTGGCGCCATTTGCGGTCCGGATGAGAATCATGATTCATCCGGGCGGTATTTCTCCAACACTTCGTCGAGAGCGCTGCTCAGATCATTTTCCGATAACCATTCGTCCGGATCGCACTCAAACGGAGGGAGCGTTTCCGCAAAAAAAGCTTCGCGGAGAATCAGCGGTACACGGAATCGTTCAAACGTCCGTTCCATCATCCGCATATAAACCGAAGCATCGGGCAGTTCCGCGAACAGTTCATGGCTGGGCATTCCGATCGCATCATTGGTGTTAACCTCAATGATCCAGGGGTTCTGCTCATGATCCACCCCAAAATCGATCCCCACTTCGTCATAATCATAAATTTGATCCAGCAGCCGGCAAATTTTAAAAGAAACTTCCTCCAGCTTTTGTCTGATTTCTTGCGTCTCCTCTTTCAGGATCTCATCGGTGGGATGAACGCGGCCATTGCTGATTTTGACATTAGAAACGATCGCATTTTCCCCGCCGATTCGGACCAGATCACCTGCATAGTGCCAGGTGCCGTCGCTCCCTTTTTGCATGTGGACGCGAATATCCATCGGCCGGTCGTTGCTCTGGCGGATGGGTGCACTCTGTTGGATAATATAATTCTTTTTTTCCATTCGCAGAGCCATCTTCCTGTTCATCGAAAAAAACTTTGAGCTCTTCCCCTTGAGATGACAAAACAAAGGAATCAGGGCAATCCTGAAGCTGAATCCGGAATATCCCTTCCCCGCCCCAAGTGGAGATCGGTTTCACATAAATGCAGTGATAACGGCGGAGCATCGGGACAAGGTCGGCTTCCTTTTCGTACAAGACCGTAAACGGGAGGAGTCCCGGCTTGATTTCCTCTTGGGACAGGAATTTATACATTTCCCACTTATTGATAAATCTTCTTTGGGGATCAAATTGAACCATCGCTTGCCTCCTGGAAGTGAGCAGATTGAAACGCTGTTGTTTTTGTCTCCGTCACTTTATTTTGTTCATCCACATAAACCGTTGTATGTTGAAAACCGTCCATTTCTTGGGGATTCAGATAAGCCAGACTCAGGATCGCAACATAATCACCCGGTTGAAACAGGCGGGAGGGGGGACCGTTGAGGCAGATCGTTCCTGAGCCGGGAGGAGCAGGAATCGCGTAAGTTCTCCATGTCTGCCCGGTTCGGTAACCGTTGATTTGCACCATTTCAAAGGGCAGGATGTTCGCTTTTTGCATTAAAATCTCATCAATGGTAATACTCCCTTGGTAATCAAGGTCTGCTTCTGTTACGAGTGCCTTGTGGATTTTCCCTTTGCAGAACAAGCACAGCATGATTAAAATCCTCCCTTTTGCGTCTGTCCCACGTCATACTATGTTGGCAAGAACGCAGATGAAACTTGTCCTGAAGGGGTTGAGCCGCTCGACATCGGCTTTCCCAAACCGCGATATTTCGCCAAGCAATCTGGTCTTATGTTAGAATAAACAGGAGGTTTTCCAGGGAGCCGCAGCATTGTCGCTGGTCCGGTTCGGGAGAAAACGCACAGTGGCAAACTGTGTACATGAAGGGCGAAAAGCCCGGGAGGATATCAATCAGGATATCGCTCCCGGGCCTTTTCAATTGCAATCGCGTCGTGTGGTACCGCCGACCTCCTCACGTTTTCGGGGGTGGTCAGGGGACGCCACACTCTCCGTGGGGTGCGCAATGAAACATTTTATCAAAGGAGGATTTTCTTATGGCATGGCTTTATCTCTTGATTGCCGGTATCTTTGAAGTGGTATGGGCCATCGGGATGAAATACACGCAAGGTTTTACCCGGCTTATTCCTTCCTTGATCACCATTGCCGGTATGGTTCTGAGCATTACCTTTCTCTCCTTGGCAACCAAAACACTGCCAATTGGCACCGCCTATGCCGTCTGGACAGGCATCGGAGCATTGGGAGCGATCCTTCTGGGAATGATCTTGTTTAATGAACCCCGTGATCCCGGCCGCCTTCTCTTTCTCAGCCTGATTCTGATCGGCATTATCGGTTTGAAACTGACAACCCGGTAAACAAGATTTAAAAGCATAAACAACGCATGTGGTTGCCAAAGGATATACCGGAACCGTCTCAGGGTTTTTCCCCTGATGATCGCAAGAAGAGACAGTCGGAAACCGTCCGGCCTCGGTAAAAAGGACAAAAACCACGGAAATTAAAAAACGGGAAGACTCAGCTTCCCGTTTTTTACCTGATGGTCAGGTTACAATTCATGATGAATAATAATTGCAATAAAAAGATGCTTTCGCTTATGTTTATCCAATCGCCAGCTGCGCCACACGTCGTCTCTTTTCAATCACTTCCGACTCGGTCAGGTTGGACGTACGCTGGATCTGAAGCTCTCCAAGCCGGGCCCCCTGGGTCGAATCAATCACAGTGATATGAATGATACCGTCGCTGTCGTATTCAAAGATGACTTCCAGCGGTGCGCCTTTGGGGTATTCAGGGAGATCGATCATGCCTTCACCGACGATTTTTACATAATCGAGCTCACTGTACTCTCCTTCGGTGATCTGTAAATGCAATCGCGTCTGATGATCGACCGTGGTGGTATAGTGCCCGCTCACTTTGCAGGGGATCGGCGTATCTTTGCGCAAAACGATGGAGTTGAATTCACGTCCTTCTTCATCGAGCGCCACAACCCCCATGCTGTGCGAATTGACATCCTGCACATTAACCACAGGGAAAACGCTGGTAAGCTGAGGATCGGCCTTTCCTTGTTTCACTTGCAAAATGGCTCCCTGGATCGCCGCTCCCATCGCGACCACTTCGTCGGGGTTGACATCCAGTGACGGTTTTTTACCAGTGACGCGCTCAATCATGGCCGGTACCTGTCTCATGCGGGTCGAACCGCCGACAAGGAGCACTTTATCAATATCCTTCCAATTCAGTTGGGCATCTTCCAGCACAAACTCCATGATTTTTTTCGTTCGGGTGAGAAGATGCGCAGTGATCTCGTCAAATTTTGTCCGGGTCAGCGTCACCGATGTGTTTAACCCGTTGGCGGAGAGGAAGACGTTGGTACGATCCCGCACAGAAAGGGTCTTTTTGGCAATCTCCGCTTTATCCCGGAGATCTTGCTCCAGCATCGGATCTTCCAGAAGATCAATCCCGCCCTGCTTTTTAAACTCCTCATTCAGGTAAGCCATCACGGCGTTGTCCCAATCGAATCCGCCCAAATTTTTGGCTCCACCCGTGGATAGCACACGCAGGCCCTGCGGAGACAGATTCATGATGGTGACGTCAAACGTACCGCCTCCGAGATCATAGACCAGAAGGTTTTGTTCCTGGTTCATTTTGTTCAACCCGTAGGCAAGGGCGGCTGCGGTCGGTTCGTTAATGATGCGCAAAACGTTGAGGCCCGCGATCCGTCCGGCATCCTGCGTCGCTTTCCGCTGCGCGTCGTCAAAATAAGCCGGAACGGTGATCACTGCATCTTCGATCTCTTCATTCAGCAGCGTCTCAGCATCTTCTTTCAGACGGCGCAAGATCATCGCGGAGATTTCTTCCGGAGTAAAATCTTCCTTGTTATCGGTCTGGAACTTCCATGATTTGTCCCCGATCTGCCTTTTGACAAACTGCACGACATTAAAGGGGCTGGCTACAGCCGAGCGCTTTGCGATACTTCCGACGATGACATCGCGGTTATCAAAGAGAACGACTGATGGGGTAATCCGTTCTCCTTCGCGGTTCGTCAATATCTCTGGTTTGCCGTAATTGTTGACTATAGCGATCGCCGAATAAGTTGTTCCCAGGTCGATCCCTACAACTCTTCCCATCTTTTTTCACTCCTTCGTTCACTTCCATGTGAATCAGCCAAAAAAAGAAACCGTGATTAGAAAAAAGATCTTATGTAAGAGAGGCAAAAAGTGGATGATGATCTTGCAATAAATGAAAACGAAAAGATGGGAATCCCATCTCTCGTTTTTAAAAAGGCATATGGCATTTGCGGCTGCTTCTCCCGTCCCGGTTTGAGGGAGAAAAAGCCGCGGGGAACCATTCGCTTTGTTGAATCAGGGATGGTACTTTTTCACTACTACTTCTTCAGGGCGGAGAACCACTTCTTTATATTTAAACCCATGTCGTACCATATGGACAACCAAATTATCTTCTGCCGGATTTTTGGTGGGTATGACTTCGACGACTTGCTGAATGCGCGGATCGAATTTATTCGATGGCGCAACGATCAACTCGACGCCACGCCTGTACAAAATCTCCAATACTTCATGGCTGAGCGTCTGCAAAATATTGACAAGCTCAGGATTTTTCTCCCCCACTTCCAACTTGTCATTATAAATGTTATTCATGCGATCAATCAGCAAAATCAGGTCAATATATAGAGGACGAAGCTGGTTAAGCTCCTGATCCTGTTTCAGCTCTTCCATTTCCTTATACAGCCGGTCGAAAGCCACTTCTTTTGTTTTATCGTAACTCAGGCGATTGGTTACTACCTGAAGCAAAGAGGCAAAATTCTGCTGCAAGGAAGACAGCATGGAAAGAACCTGCTGATGTTGCCTGTCAGGCCTGGTCTCTTTCACCTCTCTGATCGCATTCTCTCGCCTCGCTAAGCCAAAACGGGATTCAGGCAATGAAAGATGGTTGCTCTGTTCAAAGAATCTATGGTTCTCTTTCCTGGGACCCATAGCTTAACCTCCCCGATGTTGTCGATTTTAAATTCAAATTTATATAAAGGCTAAACTATCTGTAAAATATTAAGCCGATAGAAGGAAACCAATCTCCGTGTCACGTTTTCTCTTTTGCCTTATATAATTTTACTAATAACATAAATAATGTCGCAAGTATATGTGCAAAAACATTTGTAATCCAAATATAATATTTACAGATAGGGTTACTCCATTCCAAATAAGAAAGAAAATACGGAAAATAGCCAAAAAGAGGGAATGGGTCGCTACTGCGTAACCTAGGGCAATTATAGACCCTTTCCTACATTTAGACAAGGATTATTTATCTTTAAGGAACCCTTAATTTTACGGCCCTTCTATCTATTCGCTAGGCAGGAAAAAGTTCCTGCACCTGAAAACCGAAAACAAAAAGCCCCTTCAACCAGGGCTTCGATCAGTAAAACTTTCAAAATTGCGTTTAACGGTTATTTTGATCTTCCTCTCCCTGGGCCTGCGAATTTCAGGGAATCTGACAAAGAGCCGGAAGAACCGCTTTTTTTTGACCTTTTGCAATTGATCGGTCAGGCACAACCGGCAATAATGCTTGCCTTCAAATTGAAAAAACTGAATGTATAAGGACTTTGCTCCACAATTTGAACAAGTGCACTTGTCCGCCATCACAGCCCCTCCCCCCGCTCTGGACTCATGAAACAAAAAAAGGGTGTAATGATTTATTCTTCAAAAAGAGGAAAAATCCTCCAATCATCCGAATATATTATCATTTTCTTTCTGGCATTCAGATTCCAATAAAAAAAGCAGCCCCGAGGAAAGGCTGCTTTATTCACAACTTATCCACATTTTTCTTCCCGGTTGTGAACAAAATGTGGATAACTTTGTTTAACCTTGTTGTTCACGCATATGCGGGAACAGGAGCACATCGCGGATCGAAGGCTGATTGGTCAACAACATCACCAGGCGGTCAATGCCGATGCCCAGTCCGCCGGTTGGCGGCATCCCGTACTCGAGCGCTTCGAGGAAATCTTCATCCATCGGATGCGCTTCATCATTGCCTGCCGCTTTTTCCTTCACTTGCTGTTCAAACCGCTCACGCTGATCAATCGGGTCATTCAACTCAGAAAAGGCGTTGGCGTGTTCGCGGCCCACGATGAACAATTCAAAGCGGTCCGTAAAGCGCGGGTCTTGTTCGTTCTTTTTCGCCAACGGGGAAATTTCAACCGGGTGACCGTAAACAAAGGTCGGTTGAATCAGTTTGTCTTCAACCTTTTGTTCAAAAAATTCGTTGACGATATGGCCGAATTTCATCGAATCCGTAACGTTCACACCATGTTCCTTGGCCAGGCGATGCGCTTCTTCATCAGTCATTTGCCGGCTGAAATCAACACCTGTGTGCTCCTTGACCAGTTCGACCATCGATTTGCGCGCCCAGCCCGGAGACAGATCCACCTCATGCCCCTGATACTCGATCCGGGTTGTGCCGAGAACTTCTTTGGCCGCGTGGCTGATCAGGTTTTCGGTCAGGTTCATGATATCATGGAAATCGGCATATGCTTCGTACAGTTCCAACATGGTGAACTCCGGATTGTGCCGGGTGGAAATCCCCTCGTTGCGGTAGACGCGACCAATCTCATACACTTTTTCAATCCCGCCGACAATGAGGCGCTTCAGATGAAGTTCGATCGCAATGCGCATGTAGAGGGTCATGTCCAATGCATTGTGATGGGTGATAAACGGACGAGCCGCAGCCCCGCCGGCAATCGGATGCATCGTGGGCGTCTCCACTTCCAGGTAACCTTTTTCATCGAGATAACGACGGATTGAAGAGATGATTTTACTCCGGGCGATAAAGGTATCCTTTACTTCCGGATTCATGATCAGATCGAGATAACGTTTGCGGTACCGAAGCTCCACATCTTTCAGGCCATGGTATTTTTCTGGGAGCGGCAGCAACGATTTGGTGAGAAAGACGACTTCATCCGCCTTGACGCTCAGTTCACCGCGATTCGTTTTAAAAACAACACCCTTGATTCCCAGAAAGTCGCCGAGATCAGCCAGTCCAAACGCTTCGTACTGTTCTTCCCCGACCCGGTCCAGGCGGACGTAGATTTGCACGCGTCCGCTCATATCCTGCAAATGGGCAAAAGAGGCTTTGCCTTGCTGGCGTTTTGCCATCAATCGCCCGGCAATGGAAACCTCGATATTTTTCTCCGCCAGTTCTTCTTTGGATAAAGATTCATACTGACTCAGAATGTCACGGGCGGTTGCCGTTCGTTCAAACTTGTGTCCGAAAGGATCAATTCCCCTCTCTCTGAGGCGATCCAACTTATCCCGGCGCACCTGAAACAGATCGCTGTGTTCTTCATGAGACATGATTCATCACTCCTTCATTTCTTGCCAATCCGGCCTCCTGCATATGTAGAAAAGCGGGCGGCAAAAAAGCCGGGAGCCATCCGCCCGCACTCGACAAAACGCAATGCTTACGCCGGTTCTTTTTGTCTTCTCTCTTCTGCCTCAGCAGCAAAATTCAATAAAAGCTGTGCCATTCCATCCCGTGTTTCCTGCTGGTTGACGAGATCTTTGATTTTGGAAGCACCGGGCAGCCCTTTCAGATACCAGGCGGCATGCTTGCGCATTTCCCTGACGGCGATCCGTTCCCCGCGAAGACGAACGAGCCGGTCCATGTGCAACACGGCGATCTCCATCTTCTCTTGCGGCGACGGTTCGGGCAAAAGTTCCCCCGTTTCCAGATAGTGAACCGTACGGTAGAGCATCCAAGGATTCCCCAAAGCACCGCGCCCGATCATCACCCCGTCACAGCCGGTGGTATCCAGCATGCGTTTTGCATCTTCGGGTGTCAATACGTCACCGTTGCCAATGACCGGAATCTTCACTGCTTCTTTCACTTGGCGGATAATATCCCAATTCGCCTTGCCTCTGTACATTTGCTGCCGGGTCCGTCCGTGAACGGCAACTGCTTTGCCGCCGGCGCGCTCCACGGCCTGGGCGTTTTCCACGGCATAGATATGATCCTCATCCCAGCCCATGCGCATTTTCACGGTAACCGGCTTTTTGACGGCTTCCACCACTGCGGAAACCATCTCCTCGATTTTGTTCGGATCGAGAAGCCAGCGTGCCCCGGCATCGCATTTCACGACTTTTGGAACCGGGCAGCCCATATTGATATCAATGATATCCGCATTGGTTTGCTCGTCAACCACTTTGGCTGCTTCGACAAGCGTTTTCTTGTCGCCGCCGAAGATTTGCAAACTGAGCGGTTTTTCCCGTTCGTCGACGAACAGCATCTCTTTTGTCCGCTTGTTGCCGTGCAAAATCGCTTTGTCGCTTACCATTTCCGCACAGACAAGCCCGACTCCAAACTCCTTGGCAATCAGGCGGAAGGCGGGATTGCAGACACCGGCCATCGGAGCCAGCACAACCCTGTTTTTCAGCTCGATATCACCAATCTTCAGCATCGGAAACAACCTCCTTCCATTCCAATAATACCTTTTCATATGAAACCATTTATATGAACAACTGGCGTTCCGTGAAAAGATCACTGAGCGGCGAAAGCTTTTTGATCTCCTGATCGGGCGGCAAGTGGCTGATCCATTCCTCGAGCGTCTTGTCCGTTCCCGGAATCCGTATATTTCCCGCCACTTCACGCAAAGGAATCAAGACAAAAGCGCGCTCCGTCATTCGCGGATGAGGAATGGTCAATTTATCCGCAGTAATGATTTGCTCATCATAGAGAAGCAGATCAATGTCAATGGTGCGGGGCCCCCAGCGAATCTCGCGGACCCGGTGCAATTTTTTCTCGATGTCCAGCACCCGGGCGAGCAGTGCAAAAGGGGACAGCGCCGTTTTCACTTCGACCACGAGATTGTAGAAATCGGGTTGCCGTGTAAATCCGACCGGGGCCGTTTCATAGACAGAAGAAACGCCGGTAACCAGAATGTCTTCGCTCTGGTGCAGCAGCTCAATCGCTTTTTTCAGCTGGCCCGGACGATCTCCCAGATTGGCTCCCAAACCCAGATAGGCGGTTGTTTGAGGATTCATGCTCTTCTCCTCACGATCTCGACACCGACTGATTGATAGTATCCGGGGATGGGCGGGTCCGGCTTTGTGACACGCACCCGGACCTCGGCGATCGGAAAAACGGAAAGGAGGCTGGCCGCGATCCTCTCTGCCAGCGTTTCGATCAATTTCACTTGTGTTTCCGTCGTTTCCTTTTTGACCAATTCGTATACATCCGCGTAATTTACGGTCTTGCTCAGGTCGTCGCTCTCTCCGGCCGCTTTCAGATCAAGCCTCATTTCCAGATCGACGTAAAACCGCTGCCCCAATCTGTTTTCCTCCGGAAATGCCCCATGATAAGCGTAAAAGCACATTCCGTTCAGCAAAATTTTGTCCACGGCTATGCCTCCTTCACGGACGATTCATAGACAAGTGCATCCATCATCCGGCATACCCGCACCATCTGTTTCACATCGTGAACCCGCACGATCTGACATCCTTTGGTAATCCCGAACGCCACGGTCGCCGCCGTCCCTTCCATCCGCTCTTGCGGCGGGAGTCCCAATGTGCGGCCAATCATCGATTTGCGCGAAGTTCCCAACAGGACGGGATACCCCAATTGGACAATGCGGTGCAAATTGCGCATGACAATTAAATTTTCCTCATAATTCTTGGCAAAGCCGATCCCGGGGTCAAGGATGATATTGTGATCTTTTACTCCCGCCTCTTTTGCCAGGCGAACGGACTCGAGCAAATCCCCGCATACCTCTTCGACCAGGGAATGATACCGGGCTTCACGGCGATTGTGCATCAGGATGAGGGGAACATCCAATTCCGCGGCCACGTGCGCCATCTCCGGATCTTTTTTTGCTCCCCAGACATCATTGATGATATGCGCACCCGCCCGGATCGCCTGCCGCGCGACTTCCGCTTTATAGGTGTCAACCGATAGCGGAAGATCAATTTCCTTTGTCAAAACCTCAATCACGGGCAGAACCCGCTCCAGTTCCTCTTCAAGGGAAACCGGTTCCGCTCCCGGCCGGGTGGATTCACCGCCGATGTCGATGATGTCCGCTCCGTCCTGCGCCAACTGCCGGGCATGGCGAACCGCCCGGTCGATCCGGTCATATTTTCCGCCATCGGAGAAAGAGTCGGGTGTCACATTTAATATTCCCATCACCAATGTGCGATTGTG
Organism: Thermoactinomyces daqus; assembly: GCF_000763315.1. GTDB lineage: Bacteria > Bacillota > Bacilli > Thermoactinomycetales > Thermoactinomycetaceae > Thermoactinomyces_A > Thermoactinomyces_A daqus. Next base: position 91,770 of record NZ_JPST01000015.1, read on the forward strand.
GTAAGAAAGTTGATAAGGTCCAGCTTCAATCACTTGATTCGTCATTTGTTTCGCCCTTCCCGCGCAACTCATCGCTGTCAGTCAGCCATGTCACATATTGATGATAGGCTTCAATCAGGCGTTTCGTCAAAGGAAACTGAAACCACTCCCGCCCTTCCCATTCGGTGACCGGGACAATTTCAAGCAATGAGTTAGCGATAAAGATTTCGTCAGAATCGTACAGAAAAGAGGGAGAAAAGGCACCCTCTTTTACCGGAATGCCGAGCAGCGCTGCCAGGCGCAGGATAAAGCGGCGCGTCACTCCGTTTAAAATCCCGAGATCCAGCGACGGTGTGTACAACACGCCATTTTTCACAAAAAAAAGGTTGCTGACGATTCCTTCTGCCACATAGCCATCGGGAGTGAGCATCAATCCTTCGGTATCCGACAATTGGCCCAGCTCCTGCCTGGCCAGGATGCTGTTCAGATAGTTATTTGTCTTGTACGGCTCCGCTCCCCCGATCGCTTGGCGGGAAACAGATACCGTTTTCATCTTTCTTCCGCGGTTAAAAGGCTCTCCCGGAGAAAAGGGGAGCGGACGCAGCCAGACAAAGCTGTTCGGCTGATCATAGCCGGAACCCAGCCCTGCCCCCGCATTTCCGCCGGTCACCATCAGGCGGACGACTCCCGAGGTATATCCGGTCTCTCTGATCAATGTATCAATCTGGCCCCGCCACTCATCGGGAGAATGCGGAGACTTGATGGCCATTCGCTTCAGCCCGGCCTCCAAACGTTCGAGGTGATCGGCAAACAAAAACAGATGACCATCATAAAGGCGCATCGTTTCAAATGCCCCCACTCCGTACAGCAGGCCGTGATCAAAGACGGAAACCACCGCTTCCTCTTCCCTAACGAGCCGTCCGTTCATCATGATCGTTCCCATGGGATTCCCCTTCCATTCCCGCTTGAGGAAATCAATTCTGTTTGACATAGGTTTGCAGGAAGTTGGCCAAAAGCGTTTTTCCATGTTCACTCAAAATCGCTTCAGGGTGAAATTGCACACCCTCCACCGGCAAAAAGCGGTGTCGTATTCCCATGATTTCACCTTCCGCCGTTTTCGCGCTGACAACCAGCTCTTCAGGCAACCGATCCGGATTGACGATCAGGGAATGGTAGCGGGTCATCGTCACAGGGGAAGGAAGCCCGCTGAAAATGGTTTCTCCGTCATGGAGCACCTCGGAAGTTTTTCCGTGCATAAGACGTCCCGCCCGGATCACTTCCCCGCCAAATGCCTCGGCGATCGCCTGATGTCCGAGACATACGCCCAGGATCGGCATTTTCCCGGACAGGTGCTTGACCACATCAAGGCAAATCCCTGCTTCCCGCGGCGTTCCCGGCCCCGGCGACAGCACAATCGCCTGCGGGTTCTCCTTTTCTATTCCATCAACGGTGAGCTCATCATTGCGCACCACTGTCAAATTCTCACCCAGTTCTCCAAGATATTGAACCAAGTTGTACGTAAACGAATCATAGTTGTCAATCATGAGAATCATCTTTTCTCTTCTCCTCTCACCTGATCTTATCTAAGCTCTTCTAATCACATTATTTTAACACATGCATAATCAATCTTCATCTGTCATTCTCTCTTCAAGCCAAAAAAGCCATCCCGGAAAAAGGGACAGCTTGGAACAGGTCATGATTCGATTAATCAAACTGGTACAACGGCGTGGTCAGATACCGTTCACCGTTGCTCGGAGAAACGGTAACCACTTTCTTGCCGACACCCAGGCGACGGGCTACTTTAACCGCAGCGGCCACAGCAGCTCCCGAGGAAATGCCGACAAGAATTCCTTCCTCGCGGGCCACACGGCGCGCCCAGTCAAACGCTTCCTCGTTCCCGATCTGGATCACTTCATCGTAAATTTGCGTATCCAAAATTTCCGGTACAAATCCCGCACCGATTCCCTGGATTTTATGAGGCCCCGGTTTGCCGCCGGATAATACGGGAGAATGAACCGGTTCAACCGCAATCACTTGAATATGGGGAAATTTCTCTTTTAACCGTTTCCCGACACCGGTAATCGTGCCGCCTGTTCCCACACCGGCCACAAAAGCGTCAAAGTCGCCGCCTGTTTGTTCGATGATTTCCACCGCAGTGGTTTCATAATGAATCTTGACGTTATCCTGATTGCTGAATTGCTGAGGCATATAGGCATTGGGGTTTTCGCGCGCAATTTCTTCCGCTTTGGCGATCGCTCCCTTCATTCCTTCGGCACCGGGGGTCAGCACCAATTCGGCCCCATATGCTTTCAACAGATTGCGACGCTCCATGCTCATGGTATCCGGCATGACCAGAAGGGCGCGGTAACCTTTGGCAGCAGCCACCATCGCCAGTCCGATTCCGGTATTTCCGCTGGTCGGTTCCACAATCGTATCGCCCGGCTTTAGTTCGCCCCTTTTTTCTGCTCCTTCTATCATGCTCAAAGCAATCCGGTCCTTGACACTTCCTCCGGGATTGAAAAACTCCAACTTGAGAAACACATCAGCATCCGATTTCCCGACTACGCGGTTCAGTTTCACCAATGGCGTCTGCCCGATCAAATCCAAAACGTTGTTGACCACTCGCATCGCGAACCCCTCCTAATCCGATTTAGTTGATCAGAATTAAACCCTAGTATAGCGAATCATAGGACCATGGATCAATCCATTTTTCTCATTTTGAGGGCTGCTTGGCGGGAATTTCGGGCTGATCCATGCACCCGCGAAGCCAACGGTTTTCCCTTCTGCTGAATGAAGAAGAAGGGCTGTTCTGCCGGTTGACAAAATCCCGAACAGGAATCCGCCGGGCCACAGGGCTTTACTCTGCTCCCGGCTCCTTCATCGCAAAGGTCGCTGAAAAAAAAGCACCCATTCGCTTCTGTTTAAAGCTTGTCAAAAGCCTTTACCGGTCAAAAGAGGAAATCAGCTTTTCCAGATCACCGGCACTGAACAGATATTTTTCGTTGCAGAAGTGGCAAATCACCTCTGCTTGCCCCAATTCACGCAAAATGGATTCCAGTTCCTCTCTGCCCAGCGCTTTCAGCATCGCTTCCGTTTTGGTGCGGGAACAATTGCAGGCAAACTGCACCGGCTCCCGATGCAGGATCTCCAAATCATTCCCCATCAGGAAAGCGAGCAATTTCTCAGGGGTTTCCCCTTCTTTCAATCGCTCCGTAATCGACTTGAGCTCGGAAATTCGCTGTTCCAGCCGGCTGATCGTTTCATCATCGGCGCCCGGCAATACCTGAATCATATAACCACCGGATACGAGGATTTTCTCCTTCTGCACCAGGACTCCCAGCCCGACGGAAGAGGGGATCTGCTCCGATACGGTCAAATAATAAGTAAAGTCTTCGGCCAATTCCCCGGAGATGATCGGCGAAGTTCCGCGATAGGGTTCCTTTAGCCCCAGGTCTTTGATGACATAAATGCTCCCTTTTCCCACGGCGGAAGCTACATCCAATTTATAGTCCTGATTGCCTTCCACGGCCGGGTTATCCACATAGCCGCGAACTTCCCCTCTCCCGTTCGCGTCCGCCACGATCTGCCCGATCGGTCCGTCTCCCTGCACCTGAAGGGTTACCTTATGTTTTTCTTCCTTAAGCGTCAATCCCATCAAAGCTCCCATGGTAGCCGTTCTTCCCAAAGCCGCGCTGACCACGGGCAATGTCTGATGACGACGCTGCAATTCTTGCACCAACTCCGTCGTGAGGGCAGCAAACCCACGCACCTGCCCGTTCGCTGAGATGGCTCGAATCGCATAATCACCCATGTTGGTTTCCTCCTTCAATCCTTGACGACAGTAACTGAATCCTGCAGTTTGGCAGAGTCTTACTTTTGATTTCGTTCATAAATGAGTTTCAGCCCTTCCAGAGTCAGGTGGGGGTTCACGATATCGATTGTTTTAGTATCTCCGCAGATGAGTTGGGCCAATCCGCCGGTCGCCACTACTTTGGGGCGCTTTTTCAACAGGGCTTTCATCCGTGTCACAATTTCATCGACAACCCCCACATAGCCGTAATAAATGCCTGCCTGCACCGCGTGTACGGTATTCCGGCCGACGACTGAATCCGGCTTGACAATTTCCACCCGCGTCAGCTTGGCCGCTCTTTGGTATAAAGCTTCAGCGGAAATGTTTACCCCAGGGGTAATCGCTCCGCCAACATAATGCCCCTCTTCATCGATGAAGCAAAAAGTGGTAGCCGTGCCGAAGTCCACGATGATGAGCGGCGCCCCGTAGAGTTCCAGTGCGGCTACGGCATTGGCAATACGGTCGGCCCCCACTTCTCTCGGATTGTCATATTTGATGTTCAGTCCGGTTTTTACCCCGGGCCCGAGAATCAAAGGCGTCTGATTCATGTATTTTTGTGTCAGCCGCGTCAAGACGATGGTGAGCGGAGGAACAACCGAGGAGATGATGACACCGCCGATCTCATTTAACGACAATCCTTCGTGGCTTAACAAATTTTTCAGCAACACCCCGTACTCATCTTCGGTGGCATTGCGATCGGTTTGCAGACGCCAGTGATGGAGAAGATGATCTTTATGGTAAACCCCTAACACGATATTGGTATTTCCCACATCCATCACTAATAAAAGTTGATCGATTTTCTTCATTTTTGACACCCGCTTTTGGTATAATCACCTACATCTTAGCAATCTCCGGTTTATTGGACAATGGCATCGGGAGCTCACCAAAGCAACCCGGCAGAGTCGTGGAGGCCATCAATCCGGTGAAACAGGCCCCACGACTGTACATGCAAAGACAGGATCATAGAAAAAAGAGGCGTTTTCCCGCCTCTTTTCCCGTTAAACCGTTCGGTTTCCGTCCGGATTGGTTGAATCCGAATCATTGTGGACAATCGAATTTTTATCCGGCTCTTCATCCAACTCGTTCAATGCGGATGCTCCGTTGGTATAGGAGGTATCACCGGAATTCTTTGTTTCATGGGAGACGCTGCTCTCGTCCTTCTCTTTTTCCTCTTTCCCCTGGATCGTCACCTTCACGTCATCATCATCCAACTTCCCGTTTTCGAGAAGCTGCTTAATTTGTTCTTCATCCAAGGTTTCACGAACAAGAAGCGTTTGCGCAAGCAATTCCAGTTTATCGCGATGTTCGATGATCAGGTTTTTGGCGCGATTGTAGCATTTGCGAATCATCTCTTGCATTTCCATGTCGATTTCATATGCCACTTTATCGCTGTAGTTTTGCTCATGACCGAGGTCACGGCCCAGGAATACCTGACCTTGGGAACGCCCGAAAATCATCGTCGCCAGCTTGTCGCTCATCCCGTATTCGGTAATCATCGCACGAACGATGCTGGTTGCTTTCTCGAAGTCATTGCTTGCTCCCGTGCTGATCTCCCCGAAGAAAACCTCTTCGGCCACGCGACCGCCCAACAAACCGGTAACCCGATCGAGAAGTTCGCCTTTGGTTGCCAGGTAGCGATCCTCTTTGGGCAACATCATCGCATAACCCCCGGCCTGACCGCGGGGAACAATGGTTACTTTGTGAACGATATCCGCATTCTCCAGGTAGTAGCCGCAGATTACGTGGCCGGCTTCGTGATATGCCACAATCTTGCGTTCTTTTTCACTGATGACGCGGCTTTTCTTCTGCGGGCCGGCGATTACCCGGTCAACCGCTTCGACGATTTCTTCCATGGTGATTTTCTTCTTGTTGTTGCGTGCTGCCAGCAATGCCGCCTCATTGAGCAGGTTTTCCAGATCTGCTCCGGAAAAACCGGTCGTCCTCTGTGCAATCACGCTCAATTTAACACTGTCCGCCAGCGGTTTGTTGCGGGCGTGCACTTTCAATACCGCTTCCCGGCCTTTCACATCCGGACGGTTGACCAAAATCTGACGGTCAAAACGTCCCGGACGCAACAGCGCCGGATCGAGGATATCGGGACGGTTGGTTGCGGCCATGATAATAATTCCCGCATTGACGTCAAATCCATCCATTTCCACCAACAGCTGGTTGAGCGTCTGCTCGCGTTCATCGTGACCTCCGCCCAGGCCGGCACCGCGCTGACGACCAACGGCATCGATCTCATCTATAAAAATAATGCAAGGAGCATTTTTCTTCGCTTGTTCAAACAAGTCGCGTACACGGGAAGCTCCCACCCCGACAAACATTTCGACAAAATCGGAACCGCTGATCGAGAAAAACGGGACTTTTGCTTCACCGGCAACCGCTCGCGCAAGCAAAGTTTTCCCCGTACCAGGCGGACCGACGAGCAGTACCCCTTTGGGAATGCGCGCGCCCATTTGCGCATAACGGCGGTTATCCCGCAAGAAATCCACAATTTCAACAAGTTCAGCTTTCTCTTCATCTGCCCCTGCCACATCATCAAAGGTTACCCGCTTCTTCTCATCATTGTACAGTTTCGCCTTGCTCTTGCCGAAGTTCATGACACGGCTGCCGCCGCCTTGAGCTTGGTTTAACATGAAAAAGATAAGAAGTAGGATGATGACCGAGGGAATGATGGATGTAATGAAGCTGAGCCATACGGATTCACCCTTCGTCGGCTCCACTTTCATCCGAACATTGGCCTTTTGCAAATCCTGAATGACCGTGCTGCCATCACCGGCAGGTGCAGTGGTGACAAAGCTTTTCTTGGGGTCATTTGTGAACTTGCCGGTAATATGGTAAGTTCCTTTATCCAACTGGATCGAAATGTCGTTCACTTGCTTGTGAAGGAGCATCTGCCTGTATTGAGAATAATCCAAAGTTGTCGTATCCGTGCTCGGGTTTGCGATCATATTCACAACCCCGATGGTTACTAGGATGAGGATAATATATAATACTCCGTTCCTGAGGAAGAAGTTTTTCATCCCCGGCCTCCTCTCAGTCCACTTGTATCATTGTATCACAGTCGGCAAAACATTCTCAATAGAACCTGATTACGACTTGTAAACCTCTTCCTTTAGGATGCCGATGTAAGGGAGGTTTCGGTATTTTTCGGCATAATCCAATCCATAACCCACCACAAACTCATCCGGGATGGTAAATCCGGAGTAGTCAGGACTCAAATTCACTTTCCGGCGATCCGGCTTATCGAGTAAGGTAACGATTTTGACGGAAGCGGCATTTCTCCCTTTAAGCATTTCTACGAGATAACTGAGAGTCAAACCAGAATCGATAATATCTTCGACGATCAATACGTGACGTCCTTCGACGGCGCTGTCCAAATCTTTCAGGATTCGCACTACACCGGAAGATGTGGTGGAATTGCCATAACTGGATACCGCCATAAAATCCATCTGCAGCGGGATCTCCAATTTGCGGATCAAATCGGCCATGAAGGGAACGGCTCCTTTCAGAACGCAGATGCAAAGAGGGTTGAGGTCTTGATATTCTCTGGAAAGCGCCTTCCCCAGTTCGGCCACTTTTTCTTGAATCTGCCTTTCCGAGATTAGTATTTCCTTAATATCCTGATGCATGTCCGTCCTCCTGTATCTTTTTTCAATCATTCTCCCGATTCGGACCATCTCCTGCATGCCAATGCAAATAAAGAAAGCGCCTGGTATCCGGTGTTACCGGTGCCGCGCCCGACCGCTTAATCCCCGGAATCCATACGATCTCATCTTTCGTCACCACAAGCGGATACTGATCCCGGATCCGTTTCGGCACTTTCGCCTCCATCATTAAGCTTTTCACTTTTTTTCTTCCGGTCATACCCAAAGGTTTCATTTTGTCTCCCGGCCGGCGAAATCGTACATAAAGCGGTTCTTTCAGCTTGTCACGATCAAAGACGGCACTGTTCGGCCCCATCCTCATCCTATGTATCGGCTCATCCGTTTCCAACACTTCTATTTTACCCAAAAGACCCGGCAACGAAGTCACTCCAGGAATGGACAGCGGAATGGTCTCTGAGAGAATCGGCGTTGTTTGTTCATTTGTGCTTGAATGAACTTTCAGGATCAGCTTTTCATATTCCCGCTGCGCGATGATGCCTCCAGGGAGGTGGATCATTGCAGACGGGGACGGAAGCTGGGCCAGATTCCTTACTTGTTCCACAGAGTCAAGCGTCACCTCATGCGTACCGTAATCCCAAAGATAACTTAATATTAGTTTAACTACCCTTCTTTGTAAAGCGACCGGAAGGTGAAGAAAACTTGAAACATCGACAAGAAATTGTCCATTTTCCTGCTTCGCCACGACTTGATCCGCTGCCTCAAGTGTCAACTTTTCCCAAATTTTTTCTTCCTCACGGATCAATTCCGACAGGCGCAAAACGGCGTCTGCCACTCTGGGGTTAAAAGAGTGGATCAGCGGAACGAGTTCGTGACGCAAACGGTTTCGGGTATAGTCATTGGACAGGTTGCTCGAGTCCAAGCGAGGGTGAAGCCCCTGCTCCCGGCAATAATGTTCAATCTCATCCTTGGTGACTCCCAGAAGGGGGCGGATCAGCCCGATGCCCTGCCACCGCCTTTCCCATTCCATCCCGGCAAGACCGCTTACCCCGGTTCCGCGGATCAGCCGCATCATCACTGTTTCCAGCTGGTCATCGGTATGGTGCGCCAGCGCCAGCTTCGTCGCTTTTCGCTTCCTTGCCACCTCTTGAAATGCATCGTAGCGCAACTGACGGGCAATCGCCTGCTTGTTCCCGCCCAGCTCCTTTCTCTTTCCGCTCACATCGACCCGCACCACGTCGCACGAAAGAGCCAGGCTGCGGCAAAATTCCCGGACAAAACGGGCATCCTCTTCGCTTTCCTCTCCCCGCAACTGGTGGTTGACATGAACAGCCCCCACCGAAAAACCCGTTTCCGCAGACAAACGGTGCAAAACATGAAGGAGTGCGATAGAATCAGGGCCACCTGAAACACCGACCAGGACATGATCCTGTTTCCCAATCAGTTTCCGATTGGCAATTTCCTGTTTTACCCGATCATAAAACAAAGCCATCTTCCCCTAATCGTGAAAAATAAAATCCCGGGAACCCCCCGGGACTCTCCACTTCCATCATACTCTTTTTGCCGTCTGGAAGCAATTTCATCCAGCTGCTTGCGTCCGCTGCAATCTTTTTACACCCGGCAGGCGGATGGTCGACCATTCGGGCGTGTGCTGTTCGACTTTGGAGACGACAATCGTCATATCGTCCCTGATTCTTCCTTCATAAACCCGGACCACCTTTTCCAGCAGACAATCGGCAAAATGCTGCGGGTCCTTGGTATCGATTTCCGCAATCATCCGGGTCATCCACGCATCTTTGTTCACTGCATAATGCGGCGCATCATAAACCCCGTCGGTCATCATGATCAGCAAGTCTCCCGGCTCCAGCTGCATTTCGATCGGATCGAACTCAATCTCGTTCAAAATCCCGATTGGCGGGTTGGAGCCAGAAATCATGATCACCTTTTGTCCGCGTTTAATGAACCCCGGGGTTGAGCCGATCTTCATAAACCGCCCCACCGCCGTGTTCAAGTCCACAATCGCCAGATCGACGGTGGCAAACATCTCATCTGCCGAACGCAGGCTCAGTATGGAGTTCACGGTGTCAACCGCCCGTTCTTCATGCATTCCCGCCATCAGCAGGCGCCGGAGCAGTTTCAAGGCCGCACTGCTCTCCTCTTGCGCCCGTTGACCGTTCCCCATTCCGTCGGAAAGAGCCACCGCATATTTTCCCGTTCCCAGATTCATGTAACAATAGCTGTCCCCGGAAACCAAGCCTCCGCCCTTGGCCGCCGTTGCCGCCCCTGTCTTCAGTTCAAACCGCTGGGCGGAACCCAACGTAATCACCGCACCGGGTGAGCCGTCTTTCACCACCTTGCGATAAACGGAAATCGGTTCGCCCAGGATCTCCGTCAACAGGGGAGCAACCAGCTTTTTGCATTCCTCCAGGCCTTCCCGTTCCGGCATGACAACCTCGATCTCCACTTTCCCCTCTTCGAGATTGATAATATCCACCCGCTGAATCGCCAGTCCCAGTTCTTCCAGTGCCTCATGGATTTGCTCTTCATGGGCGGTCAGCACTTGTGTCTCATGCCTGATTTCCTTGGCCAATTTGCCCATCACTTCCGACATTCCCGCCAGTTGGTCGGAGACGAGCCGGCGCGATTCCTGCATTTTTTCTTTCCAGTAAATATTTTGCTCGAATCGCGCATATTGATTTCGTATCGAGGCAAGAACCCGCTCCGGACGGATACAGTGGCCCCGCCAGCTTTCCGGAATTTGCACCGGGGCCCGCGCTCCCTTCGCTTCGACCAGTGTCATGAGATCCGTCATGCCCTGATAGGTTTTCATCACATGTTGTTCCCAGCATCGCTCTGCATTGCGGCAGCCCGCGCAGGCCTGGTTCATGATCTCCGAGATGAAGATCTGCACCTGGTCTTCATCCTCTTTGCGATGTTTGGTCGCATCCTCGCGGAAACTGAAAGCCAGCTCTTGGAACAATTCCGTAAATTGCTCTACTTTTTTCGCCGTTACATCGCGAAGCCGCTTGATATATTCCTGATGGGCAATCTGATTTTCCGATGTCCCCGGAACATAGCGGGACAGCATGCGAATAAGCCTCTCCGGCGTCAGCAGAAGGAAAACAATGGCGATCGCCGATTCCTGCAAGGACAACCACATCGCCGAAGTCCCGCCGTCATAAAGCGTCAAAATGGAAGAACCCAACATAAAGCCAATTGCGACTCCAATGCGTTTTCCTTCTTTGAACAAACCCGCGAGCAAACCGGAAAAAGCCAGCAAGCTGATTTCAGGAAGCGTCCGCGTATCGGACAAGCTAAGGATGAGACCTGTCACCACTCCCATTGAAGAGCCGAGCATGCCTCCTCCGACCAGAGCCAATACCAGGATCGCGTAGCGGGAAACGATGTGAACCAGGGACAAGTCTCCCGCTTTTAAGCCAATCGTGCCCGTCATCACCGACCCGAGCAAGATGACCAGGCAGACGATTTCCTCATGGCGCAGGGTGATTCTTTTTTTCTTGACGGTAAACACGGGGAGGGACTGGACGAAAATGAATGTGAGAATAAAGCTGAGAGTCACATCGACCCCGTCCAGCATCATCCGGTACGGACGAAATCCTGTCCATCCCAGTTCAATAAGGTGGGCCGCGATGCTTGACAATCCCACAACGAAAGGGGCGTAATTGATCTGTCCTTTGCCCGCCCATTCCCACAATCGATGCATTAAAAGCAAAATGAGCAAGGTTCCGGTCGTTTTTGCCGCTTCCATCCCCCCCAGCGTCGCTGACCCGGCAATCAGGGAAGCCATCACGACCGGCCATTGTTTTCGTGCCAGGTATAAAATCACCGCCAGATAGGCGATCGCAAACGGGGAAACAAAATCGAGAATCGTCGCGCGGCCCAGCAGCACCCCCATTCCGATCACAGGGATATTCCACATGCCGGTCCAGCGATGGATCGCCCTCTTCTGCCGGCTTCGATCCACACCAAACCACATAACCGGACGAATGAATAAATTTTTAAAATGAGTTCTTACTTGCATCCCTTCCACCTCGCTATTCGATTTGTGCCCTCCCATTATAGCGAGGAAGCAACTGGAAAGTTTGTCAATTTCTCTGACTGTTTTAAAATTTTTTTGCGACATTTTTTAACCATCATCGCCTTTTGTTCATTTTCCCGGTTTCCTTCTGTTGCAAGATTTTCAGGGCAAATGAAAAAGGCCCCGGAATGGGTACCGGGGCTCATTTGTTTGCGTCATAGTTTGTCGTTTTCAATCTGATTGGGCATGGGAGCGACAAAACTTCCAAAGAAAGGATCAGACGGGAAATCCTCCCTGTCGAAAACGGGCTATGTTCTGCGATGGTAATGATCAGTCAGAGGGTACATCTTCGCTTCGTGGATAAACGCCGGGATCAGCTTTCGTTCCGTTTGCAGGCGAATCATTTGATCGAGCGTGCGCAAGGCATGTACCTGCTGCCGCCGTTTCAGCTGCCCGCGCTCCACCGCATCGGCAAACTCATCGATGTCGATAAGGTGATAGCGCCCGTCCGGGTAGACGATCAGATCGAGCAGCAAATCGACCATCACATATTTCAGCCGGTTGACCTGGTACATTTGCATCACATCGCAATAGTAATACAGGAATTCACCGGAACGGCCAAACACTTTGGAAATCGTATATCCTTTGCGAACGAAATAATAGGTGAGAAAAATGCGCTCGCCATCCGGGTTGGCATATTGGGTGGCAAAACAATGGCGGCCACGCCAGTCTCGCACTTTTTCCGTATAGGTTTTATTAATCGTTGTAAATTTTATTTTTTTAATGGCGACATTCACACAACCACTCCCATGCTTTTCAAGCCGCAAAACGGCACAAAAAAAAGGCGATTTCCCACCCGCGCGGGCTTCCTCGCCTTCTCCTCGGTTTAAAATTGGTAGCGGCGGAGGGCCTCGAACCCCCGACCTCACGGGTATGAACCGTACGCTCTAGCCAGCTGAGCTACGCCGCCATGTTTGGTTGCGGGGACAGGATTTGAACCTGCGACCTTCGGGTTATGAGCCCGACGAGCTACCGACTGCTCCACCCCGCGACATTTTAATGAGCATCGCTGCGAACAATGTTTATTATACTGACAGTCCACTGCAATGTCAACAAATAAATTTATTTTTTTTATACGAAATTCTCCATGGCGGATAGAGAAGGTCTTTCCCTTGAAAATCCTTAACTTATTCAATTCTCCCGTCCGTTTCCGGTCATGTCATCCTGGCGGAAACCGCTTGAGCTTCTGTTCGCGAAACTCGCCGCTCCCTGTTTATACCGGTCTATCCTGTATGGTTCCCGGGATTCCCCCCGGACAAACTCATTCGCATCTACTTTTTCGATTTTCTGTAAAAGTCTGTTGCCGTCTCCCCCCTTCTGGGTTTGCTGAGCTTTCTCATAAAATCCTGCCGGCCGTCCTTCTCTTCCAGAAAAGAAGCCTCTTGCCCTTTCCCAAAAGCAAGAGGCTTCCCCTGGACACGACCCCTTAATCATCTCCGGTTGAATAAACTTCTTCACCCGGTTTCCCAAATCCCATTTTATGCGCCAATTCGAGCAGGTACTTTTCATCGTGCAACTTTTTGATCTCATCCTTCAGCTCTTTGGTGTGCCGCTGCCCGTCAGCCAGTTCCGCCTTTCTTTCCGCCAGGATCTTTTCCCTGTCCCAGATATGCACCTGCTGCACAATCAGCTCCACAATCGCCCAGCAGAAGAAGAGAACCATGGCGCCCAGCCAGATCAGGCGTCGCCGACGTACAACCGGGTGCAGCGATCTCTGCTTTCTCTCCCGGACTTTGGGCTTTTCCGATTCCTGTGATGTCCGACGAAACTGCAAAATGTTGTCGTTCATCCGATGAAAAGGCACGTTATCCACCCTTTGCTCTTATCTTATTCCACCATCGCTTTCCTCTCTGAATCAAGTTGCGACCTTTGATGAAGCAAGGCTCCAGCCAGCGCTGCACGGGTCGGTACAGCGGGCGTGCCAGCCACAGAAAGGGCATGAGCAACCACCTGATCACCTGAAGGGCAAACCGCAGAACCACGATGGCCAATTGCCAAAGAGAAAGGAGCGGCACCCAGAGACACAGGCGCAAAATCCGGAAGCAGAAGAACAAAAGCCGCTCCATCCCGTAAAGAAACAAACGGATCATTTTAGTGACCGTCCGGCTGAACCAGCGAAAGTACAAGAGAAAACCAACTCCGACGGCCACAAAAAAATAAAACCGCATCTCTCCCCAATTGCTCCAGAAGAGCAAACCGAACACAAGCCCCGCTGAAACAACCCAGTATAAAAGGTCGATCAGGGAAATGATCCAACCCCGCAAGCGGAACCGAATGGTCAGCACGCGATAAAAGTCCAAAAAAACGCCCAAGATCAGCCCGGAACTGAGCATGAGCCCCATCGTCAGCCATTGCGTGCCGAGGTTCACTTGAAGATCCTTCCCCAGATGCTTTTCGCTTTTTCCGAAGCGGGCATATGGACATCCAAATAGCTCATATCGATAATGTTGCCTTCGATGGAAACCCGCCCTTGATCGAGATCCAGATTTTTTATGTGCAAGTCTTGTCCGCGAATGCCAAGATACCCGTAGTCGGTTTGCAGCAAAAATTCTTCGCTGTCAAAACTCTCCACCCGGATCACACCGCTCACTTCGAGCGTATTCCGGTTGGTCAATACGATTTCATGCCGGGTTGCAGCCAAGACGTCTTCAACCATATCAAGTACCTCCTTCCTTGGTACCATGATATGGACAAAGCTTATAAATTAGAACTGGCCTGTTCCTCTTCCACGGTCGGCTCTTCTTTGACGATGGTAAACATCTGCCCCGCATCCTCTTTTTTGACGGATTCCCGGATCGCTTCGACCCGGGCTGTTACCGTTTTTTGGCCAAAACGGATGCTGATCTCATCCCCCACTGCCACATTTGTCCCGGCTTTTGCCGGCTTGCCGTTGACCGAAACCCGTCCCTGGTCGCACACTTCCTTGGCAAGCGTACGGCGCTTGATGAGGCGTGATACTTTTAAAAATTTGTCCAATCTCATGCTGTCACCTCATTTTTCAGGCGGCCGATGTGCATTGGATGGCAAGGATTCCGCCTCCAAACGGAAGGAATCCTGAAGAGGAAATTTGCTCCCGGACACTTGACGCTTACGGCAAAGCGATCAGAACCGCGGAAATCCCCCTCCGTCCCAATCCTGTATTTGCTTAATCAACACCGCCTGATCTGTCAGTTTTAGATTTTCTCATCAGAAGGGAAAATCCCTGCTTAGAATTTCACATTATTGACAAGATCCGGGAAGAAGCCGATTTTTCACCGGACCTACCGGTGTTTCTCTTTTTGTTTGGCTTCGTTCCACCATTCATCCATCTTCTCCAGCGTCAGATCTTCCAGGCGTTGGTTATGCAGAGCAGCCTGGTTTTCGATATGGCGAAATCTTCGTTCAAACTTGCGGCAGGCGTTTAAAAGCGCCAATTCCGGATCGACTCCAAGGAAGCGGGACAGATTGACAATCACAAACAGAAGATCGCCCAGTTCCTCTTCCTGTTCCGCTGCGGTCCGAGCCTGGTGCAGTTCCTTCAGTTCCTCCTGCACCTTTTCCAGCACTTCCTCTTTTTTCTCCCAATCAAACCCCACTTTTGCCGCCTGTTTCTGCTGTTCAAAAGCCATCATAAGCGTCGGCAGATGCTTGGAGACCCGATCCATGACAGACTTTTCCTGATGCCCTTCTTTTTCCTTCGCTTTGATCTTCTCCCAATTCACCTTCACATCCTCGGCGGTTTCCGCATGCTGCTCGCCAAAAACATGGGGATGGCGCCGGATCATCTTGTCATTCAGGCGGCCGATCACATCGTAGACATTAAATGTCCCCTCTTCGCTGGCGATTTGCGCATGGAGCATCACCTGAAGCAAAACATCGCCCAGTTCATCCGCCATTGCATCGGCATCCTCCTGGTTGACGGCTTCCAAAAACTCATATGCCTCTTCAAGCAAATAGGGGCGCAGACTTTGGTGTGTCTGTTTGCGGTCCCACGGACAGCCCTCCGGACTGCGCAAATGCCGGATCACTTCCACCAAGTATTCAAAGCGGCGGTAGAGGGCTTTCTCTTCCTTGACCGGCGGAACATAAACGGAAGTCAGATCGGTAAAATCCTCCACCCGGTCGAGTTCAAACAAGGGGAGCGTAACCATCTCTTCCATTCCTTCAATCCCCAAAGCCGTGGCAATCGTTACCTCGTACTCATCGGGATACACCTCCATCAGCGTGAGCTTCACATCGGAGGCAACAAAACGATCATATACCTGTGCGATCAGCACATGGGAGCGCGGATTGAGTTGTTCCGCAGTTAAACCCGTTCCATCCAAAAGGACAAACCCTTCGACCGGGTCGATTTGCAGCCGGGCAAACGCGGGATCCAAAAAGCTCCCGCTTCCCCCGCGTATATCGATCTCAATTCCTTTCCGTTTCCCCTGGTCGAGCAGCAATTGCACCGTCCGCTCAGCGACCATGGGATGACCCGGAACCGCATAGACAATCTCTTCCCCTGAAGCAAGCGCGAGCAACCGACTGGCAATTTCCCGGTAGACAGAAGGGAAGTCGGCGAATTCCTCATAGACGGAATCGAAAGAGGAAAAAGGAATCCCCTCCTGTTCCAGCCACTTCACCACCGGATGCTTTGCCGTTCGCAGCCAGATCTTTTTCTTGTCTTTCAAAAGGCGAAGCGTGCCAAGCGACAACCCTGTTTCATCGCCAAATCCCAATCCGACAACCACAATTTTTCCGTTCATCGTTTCACTCCTTCAGCTCGAGCAGCCGCCACCTTTCCAAAAGCGGCAAAATTTTTCTTTCCAGTTTCGGCACTTTTTCAAGGTCGGCACGCGTCAACGCACCGAAGCGCAAAAGCGCCCACAAATAGACGACTCCCCCGATTCCCACGCAAGAGAGAGCGATCACGCTCATCGCCATACGAGATTCGTCGCCGTCAACGAGGAGCGCCTTTAAGCCCAGCATCACCAGATAAACGACTGCCGCCATCCACGCGGTTGCCCAGATGGTTTTCAACGGCAGCCCCTTCAGGACGGTGGTTCCCCATTCCTTTTTGAGGGCAAACAAATTGAGTGCTGCCGTACAAGCAAAAGCGATGACAGTGGCAACCGCCGCACCACGGATGCCCAGCAGAGGGATCAGCCACAGATTGAATCCCAGTTTCACGGCTACTCCGATGAGCAAGGTCACCGCCGGTACATAAACCCGGCCCAACCCCTGCAAAATGCCGGTTGTGGTATGCACGAGTACGGTAAAAATCGCGACAAAGGCCAGGATCGACAGCGCATCTGTACCGGAAGCATCCTTAAAGAGCATCACATTGACAGGTTCGACAATCACCGCCAAGCCGACCGATGCCGGCAGTCCCAGCATCCACGTCAGACGCAGGGCCAACTGCGCCCTCTCTCCGGCCATCTGATCCTGTTTGCGCGCTCTTGCTTCCGCAACGGCGGGCACGATGGAAAGAGAGATTGCCGTCGCAAAAAAAGAGGCAAATTGAATCAAAGGCTGCCCCCGGTCAAAAATGCCTTTGGCAATCACCGCCTGATTCAAGCTCAAGCCGGAATCAACCAGCAGATTGGCAATCGTAAAGGAATCCACCAGGGAAAAGAGCGGCAGCACCAGCGCACCGAAGCAGACCGGTAAAGAAATCGAGATAATGGAAACGACGATGCTCCTTATGGAAGATTTGCTTCGCGGTCCTCCCGATACGTTCCGGCTGTACTCTTCTGCCCGGTTTTTGCGCATAAAAAACAGGAGTACAGCGATGGCTCCAACTGCACCCGTTGTCGCACCGAAAACGGCCCCGGCACCGATCTGCGCAAACCCGAAGCCCGTTCTGGTCAGATACCAGGAGAGAGCCAGAATCGTCGCCACGCGGATCAACTGCTCCACTACCTGTGACAGAGCTGTCGGAGCCATGTTCTGATACCCCTGGAAAAAACCCCGAATCGCTGAAGCAGCCGGAACGAGCAAAAGAGCAAACGATACCGCTTGAATGGGCAGGGTTAACAAGTTCCTGTTTCCCATCCATTCAGCCAGCTTCCCCGCTCCGAAAAAAAGAACCAGAAAGAAAACAAATCCGATGAGCAGAAGCGACACCAGAGCAATCCGGAAAATTTGTCGCGCTTCCTCTTCTTTTTCCTCGGCCAACTTTTCTGAAACCAATTTGGAGATGGCTGTCGGGAATCCGGCCGTCGCCAGGATCAACAGCACACTGTACAAGGGGTAAACTTGTTGATAGACAAACATCCCTTCATTGCCGGTGATATTTTGATACGGAATCCGGTAAAGGGCGCCAAGTATTTTGCTGAAAAAAGCCGCCAGCCCCAATATGGCCGCCCCGCGAACAAAAGATGATTGCAGTTGTGCCATAACGTTCCCCTTTCACTCCGCTATCCTTCCCATTATACAAGGAGTGAAAAAGGCCCGCAAAGAAAAAGTGGCAGTGCTGAGCTGGTCATAATCCGGCACAATCCGGGGATGAAGCCAAAAATGCGTGAATCATGGTGACACCGATGAACAGCCATTCGAAACGCAGGGAAGCGGGGGATGTCCGCCCATCGGACTGAAATGCACTTTTGCAGAAAAAAAGCAGGTGTCATTTACCTGCAAATTTACCTGTACAACCATTTTGGGGCTTTCAGGCCGGCAGCCAAGCGCTTCATGCTTCATCTCTAGTGTTCCATCTGCTTGCCGAGAAACGATGCCGCCGTTCCGGCCACCTTCACTTCCAATTCGCCCAGCCTGACTCCCTCTTTTTTTGAAAAAATCACCACGGCTCCGATGGGATCTCCTCCTGCGATGATCGGGACGATGCAGTAGGATTGGTATTCTTCTTGCATCCCCTTGAAAATCTCCGCCTTCCCCGGCACGGTCTCCAAATGGGTCCGGCGCTGCTCCATACAGGATTCCACCGTCTCACTGATCGGCTTATCCAAGTATTCCTTTTTGGATACTCCTGCCGCCGCGATCACCCCATCCCGATCGCAAATCACCGTGGCATGCTGCAAATTCTCAAACAGCGCTTCCGTGTATTCCTGTGCAAAATCGCCCAACTCGCCGATTGGGGAATACTTCTTCAAAATGACTTCGCCATCGCGGTCAACAAAAATCTCAAGCGGGTCACCTTCGCGAATGCGCAGTGTTCGACGAATCTCCTTGGGGATCACAACACGTCCGAGGTCATCAATTCGGCGAACAATGCCGGTTGCTTTCATAAACACGAGTTCCTCACTTTCCTAAAAATTTTTAGTAGTTCTGGTTAAATTAGTTCTAACGCCCATAGTATTGTTCTGCTTCCAATTAATTATGTACATAAAAAAAGCAGAGTCCGATTGAACTCTGCTTCAGATCAAACGATTTGATTGTTACGCGGGCAAAAGCGATTTGAACTTCAAGTCACTTTTAACCAGGTTGTTGTAGATTTCTTCCCGCTTTTGGGCTTTGACATCATCCGGGGCATCGGCAATCGGTTTCTGCTGTCGGTCCAGCACCTTGATGATGTGATAGCCGTAAGAGGTTTTGACAGGATCGCTCACTGTATTCAGAGGCAATGTTTTGCATGCTTTGGAAAACTCAGGTACAAACTGGTCAACCGATCCCTCGATCACCCCACCGTTATCCTTGGAGCCGGGATCATCGGAATACTGCTTGGCCAGTTTGGCAAAATCACCGCCAGCCGCCAGTTTTTTCTCAACTTCTTCGGCCCGTTTCTTGGCATCGGCATCAGAACGCTTCGGCTGCTGGTTTTGTCCATCCCCGACGGCGATCAGAATATGGGCCGCCTTCACCCAATCATATTTGTCACCTTTCATCTGCTCATCGTAGTACTCATTTACTTTATGGTAATCGACGAAGAACTGTTGGAGTTCCTCTTTCGTAAATCCTTTTCCTTTGATGGCATCCGCCAGATTTTTCGGCGCTTTGGAGCCTTCTGCCTGCGGTGCGTTTTTCAAACCATTTTCAATATCGCTCATGGTTTGATCCGCTTCCTTGTCATACTTTGGATCATCCTTGACCTTGCTCACCATATATTGTCTGGCCGCATATTCTTTTGCCAGCTCTGCCCGCAACTGATTCTGCTTATCCTTCATCGAAGACATCATCAGCCCCAACTGCGGATCAAGGAAAGCGATAATATTGATATAGCGATTGAGTTCCCCTTCCGTCACTTTCCCTCCGTTATACTCCGCCACCACTTTTTTCCCCGTCGTACTGAGCGGCTTGAATTCCGTCACCTGCTGCGAATTCTCCTTGTCAGCGGTATCCTGGTTGCTCTGTGTGGCGGCACATCCGCCGGCAACAATCGAGACAATCAAAATTAATGCTAACAGTCCCGCGATCCATTTTTTACCCAGTCGCATTTTTAACGGCTCCTTTCAGTTTGGGAACGTCTTTATATTTTATCAAAAACTGTTCCACCATTTCTAATGCCCTCTTTGAAGACATTCCTTTCACTTTGAAGACAACCCCGATTTTTTCTCCTGTGGAGAAGCGAATTTTTCCCGGGAAATCTTGCGCGATTTGGAAAAGCTTTTGTCCGTCGATTTTCTCGTTTTGCGAAGGGTGAAACAGAAGGGAGATATCCCCGTCCTTTTGCTCGATGGCTTCAATTCCGCAGGACATCGCAAAAGCCTTGATTTTCGCGATTTTCAAAAGCATCTGCACCGGTTCCGGTAAATCGCCGAAACGGTCTTCGATCTCCTCTTCCAGATCACTGACCTCATCCAATTCGGTTACTCCGCGAATTTTTTTGTACAGCTCGATTTTCTGCTTCTCATCCCGGATATACCCTGACGGCAAATAGGCGTCAACGCTGAGATCGATCACCGGTTCACCCGGCTGTTCCTGCACGTTTTTCCCCTGAAGCTCATTGATCGCTTCCTTCAGCATCTGACTGTAAAGCTCAAATCCGACAGTGGCAATATGTCCATGCTGTTCCGCCCCCAAAATATTACCCGCACCGCGGATGGACAAATCCCGCATGGCGATTTTAAACCCGGACCCAAGCTCAGTAAATTCCTTGATCGCTTGCAACCGTTTTTCCGCCGTTTCCGAGAGCACTTTATCCCGCTGGTACGTAAAGTAGGCATAAGCGATCCGGTTGGAACGGCCGACACGTCCGCGCAATTGGTACAGCTGGGACAAGCCCATCTTATCCGCATCATAAATGATCAGTGTATTGACATTTGGAATATCGACGCCCGTTTCAATAATGGTGGTACTTACCAGTACATCAAACTCACCGTCAAGGAAGTCGAGCATAACCTTTTCCAGTTCCGTTTCCGGCATTTGCCCGTGCGCGACCGCCACGCGTGCTTCCGGTACGAGCATGCGAATTTGCTCGGCCATCTGCTCGATGTTCTGCACCTGATTATACAAAAAGTAAACCTGTCCTCCGCGCGCCAATTCCCGCTCCACCGCTTCACGCACGAGTGCGGCCGAGTACTCCAGAACGTACGTTTGCACCGGGAAACGGTTTTCCGGCGGCGTCTCGATTACCGACAGGTCACGCACGCCCATCATCGCCATGTGAAGGGTGCGCGGAATGGGGGTTGCCGACAAGGTGAGCACGTCGATGTTGTGTTTCAACTGTTTGATCTTTTCTTTGTGCTTTACGCCAAACCGCTGTTCTTCGTCGATGATCAACAGTCCCAGATCCCGGAACGTGATATCTTTGGAAAGCAAACGGTGTGTCCCGATCACAATGTCCACTGTACCATTCGCCAAGCCTTCTATTGTCTCCTTTTGTTCCTTGCGGGAACGGAAGCGGCTCAATACATGGATCTGCACCGGAAAACCGGAAAACCGCTCACGGAACGTTTCAAAATGCTGCTGTGCCAGGATGGTGGTAGGAACCAGCACCGCAACCTGCTTCCCGTCCATGGTCGCCTTGAAAGCGGCACGAATCGCCACCTCCGTTTTTCCGTAACCCACATCCCCGCACAGAAGGCGGTCCATCGGTTGTTCTTTCTCCATGTCCTGTTTAATCTCTTCAATCGATCGGAGCTGATCCGGCGTTTCCTCATACGGGAACATCGCCTCAAACTCTTTCTGGTAGGGCGTATCTTTCGCAAAGGAATAGCCCTTGGCCTGTTGCCTTTTTGCATAAAGTTCAATCAGATCCTGGGCAATATCCTGCACGGAGGTGCGAACCTTGTTTTTCACCTTGCTCCATTCGCTGCCGCCCAAACTGTAGACTTTGGGTGCTTTTTCCTCACTGCCGATATATTTTTGCACTTGGTCGATCTGCTCGACGGGAACGTAAAGTTTATCGTTGCCGGCATACTGAATGTGCAGATAATCCTTGTGCATTCCACCTACATTCAGCGTTTCAATCCCGACATACCGACCGATCCCGTGATTTACATGTACCACATAATCGCCCGGCTTCAGTTCCTGATAATCCTTGATCTTCTCGGCATGATCCAGTTTTACGTGGCGTCTTGTCCGCCTTTGCTTCTGAGTAAAGACTTCGCTCTCCGTCACAACCGCCAAGCGGATGCCGCTCATTTCAAATCCGTTTTGCAAGGTGCCAACCCGAATCACCGGTTTTCCCGGGAGCGGCAGATGTACGGGATTGTCACGTTCGATTTTCATCCCGTAATCAGCCAGCACGCGTTCCAAGCGTTCCGCCCGCTCTTCGCTGCTGGCCAGGAAGAGGACGCGATACTGCGCCTTGACCCAACGGTCCCACTCTGTCTTTAAAACGTGCATCTGTCCGTGAAACTGTTGCATGCTGCGACAGATCGCCTGAATGATATTCTGCGGTTGGACACCGGGAATCTGCCTCATAAACAGTGATAAAAAAATGCGTTGAGGCCGGCTTTTTAAGATTACTTCATCATACGGAAGGGAAATTTTGAGTTGAGGCAAAAATTCCCCTTGTCCCAAAAGCGCGGTTTGCCATTCTCCTTCTTCGCGTTCCATCTGCTTGGCGCTTTCCATGATCCTGGTCGGTTCATCCAGAATCATCACGGTCTCCTTTGGCATATAATCCAGCAGACTTTCATAATTCGGATAAATGCAATCAATATACTTGTAAATACCGGCAAACACTGCTCCGGATTTCAGTTGTTCAATATCGTATCCGATCGAACTGGTCAATTTCTGTTTCAACGCAGAATTTTTTACGTTAGCCAGACGTTCCGCCAACAGCTTTTCCACTTGTTCTCCCGCTTGGTAGAGCCGGTCGGCATCGGCAAACAGCTCTGTCGCCGGAGGCAACAGGACTTCTTGCCATTTGTCGATCGATCGCTGGTCGGAAACAGAAAAAGGGCGAATCGAATCGACTTCATCGTCAAACCATTCGATCCGTACAGGTCTGGCAAAATTGACGGGATAAATATCGACGATTCCCCCGCGGACACTGCATTCACCCGGCTTTTCCACCATGTCGACCCGCCGGTAACCGATTTTGACCAATTGTTCAACCAATGGTTCAATTTCTTGCACCATTCCTACTTTTAAATGAACATGATTTTGCGCAAATACGCTTTTCGGTGGAAATAACTTCCGCAGCCCTGAGAACGGAACGATCAACACTCCGTTAAAACCGAGTGACAACCGCGACAACACATCGATCTTGTCACCGAGTGTCTCATGGCCTGCCATGGCAATTTCCGTTGTCACCAACTCATTGGCCGGATAGAGAAGCACTTCTTTCTTGGGCAGGATCTCCTGCAGATCATCTGCCGCTTTTTGCGCCTGATTGAGATTGTGGCAAACGAGCAGCATCGGCCGTTTGCTTTCCTGGTAGACTGCGGCGATATACAACATGCGGGCGGTGCCGGTAAGTCCGGAGACCAGCTGATCTTTCAGTCCGGCTTTAAGCCCCTCCACCGTTGACTGGAAGTCATGATCTTGTTTAAATATATGGATCAACGGCATCATCAGATGTTCCTCCCCTTTTCAAAAACTTCAATGTGAAATAGAAAAGAAGCCTTAGCTCTCAACAGCCAAGGCCGTTTTTTCGATATAATCAGAAAAATACCCGCCATCAGGTTATTCATTTGCCATGTCAATGGTAAAGGGATGGATACAGCAAACGTTCTGGGTCGCGCTCCAGCACCTGCTGGCATGCTTCGCAGGTGACACGCACCACCTGATTTCCATCCATATCATTGGATATTATATCGTTCCGTTCATCCGGGGTCAACTGATCAAAGCCGAGATCCGTTTCGGACAAGACGGTTTTCTCAATCGTTCCGACGGGATATCCACAATGGCGGCAAACATAGTGTATGGCCATAAGGCTGCCTCCCTAACGCCAATTTTGCTATTAGTATCACCGCAAAAGAACAGAATATACCTGGTGCAGCGCCGGGAGACAATGATGTTCAGGACTGTTTTCGCATATTGTAAATATTCATCGCTTCGAGAAAAGTGGAACTGAGCCAACGTTCTACGGCATCTGCCGAGCGCACGACTGCATCGGATATCTCCTCCAATTCGGCGGAAGAAAATGTGCCCAGCACATAATCCGGTATAGGAACCGGGCTTTCCGGCCTGCCGATGCCGATCTTGATCCGCTTGAACTGATCGCTGCCCAGATGAGCGATAATTGATTTCATCCCGTTATGTCCGCCGGCGCTTCCTTTCAGTCGCAACCGAATTTGTCCAGGCGGCAGGTCCAGGTCGTCGTAAATGACGCATAAATCTTCCAGATCCGCCTTCAGCCAGTCCATTGCCGGACGGACGGCTTCACCGGATAAATTCATATAAGTCAAGGGCTTCATGAGGATCACCTTTTCCCCCCGGATCACCCCTTCTCCCACTTCCGCATTCCACTTTTCTTTTGTGACGGGAATTCCCCATCGCCGGCTCAGTTCGTCAATCACCCAAAAGCCGATATTATGACGGGTCCTGGCATACTTGATGCCCGGATTCCCCAACCCTGCAATCAATTTCATGCTGTTCCTCCTCAAGTCTGGCAAGCCTCAACCCATTGGAAGGATGAGGGACGGTTTTTACTCCATTTTTTTATTTTCTCAGATCAGCCGCAAATTAAAAAGGCTTCCCCTTTGCAGATTATTGTAAATGTAAACAGCTTTTTCTGTTGCCAATTTTACAACGGATCACATCAAATTCAAAATATCCCGTTAAACAGGTGCAAAAAAAGCGAGAGGATATAAAAAAAGCGCAACCGGGAAAGTTGCGCGTCGGGGATCACTCGTTTTCTTTTTCGTTTTCTTCTTCCGCCTCCTGCGAAACTTCTCCTGCCTGAGGAGGCACGATGCTGACAACAACGGCTTCCGGGTCTGCCAGGAGCTCAACCCCCTCGGGGAGATGCAGATGATTCAGCGATAAGCTATCCCCCATTTCCAAGCCACTGATGTCCAGTGTCAATTCCTGCGGCAACCGGTCGGGCAGGGTGCGGACTTCGACCGTGCGCAGATGTTGTTCAACGATGCCGCCCGCTTTCGCTCCCGGAGCTTCCCCTGTGAGAACGAGGGGAACTTCTGCATCAATCGGCCGGTTTTTCTCCACTTTGAAGAAATCGATATGCAGCAGGCGATCTTTAACCGGGTCTCTCTGGATGTCTCGAACCATTACACGATAAGCTTTTCCTTCCAAACGCAGATCAGCAAAGCCTCTTGCCCCGAGTTTGCGAACCTCGCTTTCCGCCACGTGAATCAACTCGGGGGAAAAATCCTTCCCATACAGGACTGCGGGTATTCTGCCTTCCCGGCGCAACCGGTTTATATATCCCTGCGTTGTTCTTTCCCGCTTCTCTGCTGTAATGGCAACTGACATAACCAAACATCCCCTTTCTTGAGTAAGGGTATACCCGGATCATCGGCTTCCTAAACTTCAGCTGCCGTCAACCGGCAAAAAAAGTTCCATCTCCCGCAAACACCGGAACAAATCTCAAAAAAAGGAAGGCGCTTTCTCTGTTTTGCAAAAGTACAGGTGTGTTACAGGTTGGATCGTGATGTCCCCTTAACCTCCCCACATCGATGGTCGGTGAAAGGGGCACCACTCCCCACCCGAGTTTGCCGGTTTTCATCCTGATTTGGTTTGGCATCATGTCCGTTTTCTCAGTCAAACAGCTTGCTGACCGATTGCTCATTATGAACGCGCAAAATGGCCTCCCCCAGCAAAGCAGCAACAGACAAGACCTTAACCTTGTCCAATTGCTTGTTTTCCGACAGCGGAATCGTATCGGTTACCACCATCTCTTTGAGATTGGAATCACGGATTCGGTCAATGGCCGGACCGGAGAAGACCGGATGGGTACAGCAAGTGTAAACTTCCTTGGCGCCATGCTCCATCAAGGCGTTGACGGCCAGCGTGATCGTTCCGGCGGTATCAATGATGTCATCAATAATGATGGCTGTTTTTCCTTTTACATCTCCGACAATGTTCATCACTTCAGCCACGTTGGGTTCGGGCCGGCGCTTATCGATGATCGCAATCGGCGCTTCCAAACGCTCAGCCAAACGACGAGCCCGAATCACGCCACCGTGGTCGGGGGAGACAACAACGACATCGGTTAAGCCCTTGCTTTTGAAATAGTCTCCGAGGATCGGCACACCCATCAGGTTATCCACGGGGATATCAAAAAAGCCCTGAATCTGTGTTGCGTGCAAATCCATTGTAATCACGCGGTCGGCTCCGGCTGTTTCGATCAGATTGGCCACCAGTTTGGCCGTGATCGGATCGCGCGCACGGGTTTTGCGATCCTGGCGGGCATAGCCATAATAGGGAATCACCACATTAATCGTTCCCGCGGAAGCTCGGCGCAGCGCATCAACCATGACCAATAGTTCCATCAGGTGCTGGTTGACAGGATCACAGGTGGATTGGATCACATACACATCGGAGCCGCGCACACTCTCATTCAGTTTGACATGAATTTCCCCATCGCTGAATTTGCCGACATGGGCATCACCGAGCGGGATCCCGATATGATCGCAAATCGCCTTTGACAAAGCGGGATTGGAATTGCAACTGAATACCTGCAAGCGAGAATTACCTGTCGACATAAGCTGAAGTTCCTCCAATTTCATTTCATTTGGCTGAGCGTTTTTCTTTTAATTTTTGCGCGTAACCCGGTTTGTTGGTTTGCCGCTCACGCGCAATCGCCAGGGCATCTTTCGGCACATTGTCCGTAATGGTTGAACCGGCGGCCACATACGCCCCTTCTTCCACCTTAACCGGAGCCACCAGGTTAACATTGCAGCCGACGAACGCCCCGTCCTCAATCACCGTTTTGTGTTTATTCAGTCCATCATAATTGACCGTGATCACACCGCAACTGACATTTACATTCTCTCCCACATCTGCATCTCCTACATAGGCGAGGTGAGAGATTTTTGTACCGTTTCCGATATTGGCTTTCTTCAGATCGACAAAACAGCCCACTTTGGTGTTGGCACCCAGATCCGTTCCGGGACGAAGATAAGCGTAAGGCCCGACTTTGGCCTGCTCCCGGATTTTGCTGCCTTCAATCACGGCATAGCGAATCCGGGCTCCGTCCGCCACCACCACATCGGACAAATCGGCTTGCGGCCCAATGTGGCAACCTTCACCAATGACCGTTTTGCCCCGCAAAAACGTTCCCGGTTCAATCACGGTATCCGGTCCGATCTCCACATCTGCTTCAATATACGTACTTGCCGGGTCAATGATTGTCACACCGCTTCTCATCGCTTTGCGCAAAATGCGCTCACGCATCTGTTTCGCCGCTTCGGCCATCTGAACGCGGTCATTCACACCCATCGCTTCATCCGGATCATCAAGAATTTCTGCGCGGATCGGCTGCCCCTGCTCACGCAAAATGGCTACGACATCCGGCAGGTAATATTCGCCTTGAGCATTATTATTATTAACGAGAGAAAGTGCAGAAAATAATTTTTGATTATCAAAACAATAAGTTCCGGTATTAATTTCCTTAATGGCCCGTTCTTCTTCCGACGCGTCTTTTTGCTCGACAATGCGGTCGACTTGGCCGTCCTCCCGGCGCACGATCCGTCCATAACCGGTCGGGTTCTCCATGACCGCCGTCAGCACGGTCGCTGCCGCACCTGAAGCACGATGGTTTTCCACCAGCTTCCTGAATGTTTCCGCGGTAAAGAGAGGATGGTCACCGTTGATCACCAAGGTGATTCCCTCTTCATTTTGCAAAAGAGGCCTTGCTTGCATGACTGCGTGGGCCGTTCCCAGCTGCTCCTTCTGATCGGCAAATAAAACCCGGTCACCCAGATGTTCTTTAACCGCTTCCGCCTGGTGCCCGACGACAAGAATGGTTTTTTCCGTCTCAAGTTCATCCAAAGTATCTAGAATATGGTCGATCATCGGTTTTCCGCAAACGGGATGAAGGACTTTGTGTTTTCGTGATTTCATCCGCGTCCCTTTTCCAGCTGCCAATATCACCGCATAAACATGTTGCATGAACAAAGCGCCCCCGTTTCTCGAAACTTCCTCCCTGAATATATCGCATCATATGTAGGATTGCAACCAAACCGGTCTTTAAACTTTCGCAACAAAAAAGAACCCGGGGCACGGGTTCCTCTTCCTGATTTATCATTTTCCAACCATCACAAAGCTTTTTGCGCGTTGATATTCATCTGTTCTGCCGCTTCGAGTTCGCCGGCCTTGCGATACTCTTCCAGAACAGCCGCCTCGATCTTCTCCCGGCTGACCGGAGAAATCGGATGGGCAATATCGCGAAATTCGCCATCCGGAGTCCGTTTGCTCGGCATGGCAACGAACATCCCGTTATTGCCATCGATCACTCGAATATCATGCACCACAAACTCGCTGTCAATCGTAATCGAAGCAATCGCACGCATTCGACCTTCACGGTTGACTCTGCGTAAACGCACATCAGTAATTTCCATCTGCTCCCACCACCTGTTTCCTATGATGACTAATCATTTCTAAATTACCTATTCGAGGCGACGGGACCAATTCCTCCCATAAATAGACAGTATTAGTAAATTTCTCTTGTTTTCCAATCTATTTCTTCTTGGCAATGACCTCCATCTCAATCAGGACATCTTTGGGCAAACGGGCAACTTCTACGCAGGAGCGAGCCGGCTTATGCCCGGAAAAATATTGGGCGTAAATCTCATTGATTTGCTGGAACTGATTCATGTCTTTTATGAAAATCGTCGTTTTAATGACATGGTTGTAATCACTTCCGGCTGCTTCCAGCACAGCTCCGATATTTTTAAGAACCTGGTGCGTTTGTGTCGCAATATCGGATCCGGCTAGTTCCCCCTCGGGCGTGAGCGGGATCTGCCCGGACGTGAAAATCAACTCTCCCAGTTCAACCGCCTGTGAGTAAGGACCGATTGCCTGCGGCGCTTTTTCCGTTTGCACTTGTTTGATCATGCCCATCTCTCCCTGTTAAAAATATTTCCCAAATCGACTTGTACTCTCCGTTCCTTCACATCCAGTTCCCTGACTTGGACCAATGAGGCATAAGCGTCGACCAACCGTTCCCTGGCCGGGGCTTCCAGCATCACTCCGACACCGACGACCTCTGCGTTAAACTCGTTCAGAAGATCGAACATCCCCCGCACCGTGCCACCCGCCTTCATGAAATCATCGACAATGAGCACGCGTGAACGCTCGGACAAGCTCCGCTTTGACAGAGACAGCTGCCTCATCCGTTTGCCTGAACCCGACACTGTGTTGACCGTCACAACCGATCCTTCCGTCACCCGATAGTCATAGCGCGCTATCACCACGGGGGCGCGAAGGTAAGCCGCTGTCGCATAAGCGATGGGGATTCCTTTGGTTTCGACGGTTAAAACGGCATCGATTTTTTTGCCGCCGAATACCGAGGCGAAAATGCGGCCCATCTCGTTGACCAAGGTTGTGTCTCCCAACAGGTCGGAAAGGTATAAAAACCCTCCCGGCAAAATTCGTTCGGGATTGCTTAGCCGCTCGCACAATCCTTGAATCACGTGAAGAGCCTGATCCCGGCCGATATCCGGAATATATCTCACGCCGCCTGCCGCACCGGCCACCGTCTCTAATTCGCCATTTCCTTCTGCTTTCAACACTTCATCAATGATGTCCAAATCCTCACTGATCGAAGATTTGGCCGCATGGTATCGCTCAGCAAAAGTCGTAAGCGGAATTAAACGGTATGGCTGGACCAGTAATTGGCGGGTCATGTCAACCAGTCTCGCGCTCCGTTTCCACTTATCCATTCCATACCTCCGAAGTCCTAATATTCCTGACCGAAATATATCATTTTGTTCGGATTCCATCAAGCACACTTTCCGTGCGTACTCCCAGCATGCGCACGCAATAGACTTGCCGGCAAAATCCCCGAAGGCTGTTTACAATCCGTCTCGCCCGCGATTCTTGCCTTATCAGGGCAAAAACCGTGGGTCCGCTGCCGGACATTAACACGCCATCGGCTCCGAACTCTTTCATCTTCTTCTTGATCTTGCCCACATCCTCATGCATTTCCATCGTCACCGGCTCCAACACATTCCCCAACAGACGAACCATGTGATCGTAATCTCGTTTTCTCAGCGCCTCTGCCATTTGTTCTGTTTCCGGGTGCTCCGCGATTTCATCCACTTTCAGACGTCCGAATACATCCGCCGTGGAAACGCCGTGCCCCGGCTTGGCCAGCACGACCCAGCAGGGCGGCGGCGGAGGCAACGGGGCGAGGATCTCTCCCCGTCCTCTGGCGATTGCAGTGCCTGAATAAACGCAAAAAGGAACGTCCGAACCGATTTCCGCTCCGATGGCTGCCAGTTCTTCATCGCTCAAACCCAGCCCCCATAACCGGTTCAGCCCGCGCAGGGTTGCCGCCGCATCGCTGCTTCCCCCGGCGAGTCCCGCTGCTACCGGAATATGTTTATCAATTCGGATATGTATCCCGCGCTTGATCCCGATTTTCTCTCTCAGAAGAACGGCGGCGCGATAAGCGAGATTCCGTTCATCCTGCGGCACGAGTCCCGAACTGGATTCCAGTGTGATGGACGAGCTTTCCTTTTCAAACAAATCGATTCTGTCAAACAGATCGACTGTCGTCATCACCATTTCCAGTTCATGGTATCCATCCTGCCGTTTATAAAGGGCATCCAGTGTCAGATTTATTTTGGCCGGTGCTTTGACTGAAACGAGCAATTCTCTTCCCCCCAGTGCACCAACTGATGATTTCTCCGTTGTTTAACAAGAGCGGTTGACCAGACTTTCCTTATTTTATCACGATCGGTTCGCCAGAAGTATGAAAAGAAATCGGGTGTAACCATCCAGACAAGAAAAGCCCAAGGGAAATATCCCTTTGGGCTTCTTACCCTGTTTACTTTCCTGAATCTCTCGCAGCCAAATGTTCTTCGGCGATCTGAATCGCCCGTTTCACCATGTTTCCCGCATCGCGGGTTCTGATTCCACCCCAGCCTTCACGCTGAACCACATCGTAAAAGCCGAGGTCTTTGGCCAACTCATACTTAAAGGCTTCTGACATCACTCCACCACGCCGACGTGCCAAGTGATCCCCTCCTTTTCGGATTCAAGAACAAGTCACAGGGCATCCCTAGTATGACAAATTCAACGCATTTTTATGTAAGCGCTTTCACATCGTGAAAAAAAGAACACACCGAAATGTGTTCCATTATTGAGATGTTTTCACGTATTTCACGGGAATTTGTTCGTTATTGTTATTAAAAACAGTGAGTTCCACTGATTCTGTCAGTATATCTGCATAGCTGTAAGAAACTCGGTTGAAAGAATGGTCTTCATCCAACTTGACAACGAACACGGAGGGGTAAGTCTCTTCGAGAATCCCGGTCCGTTCAACGGTCTTACGGCGTCCGCTGTTTGCTTTTAAGCGGATTTTTTGTCCGATGTATCCCTCAAGAGTACACTTGATTTCGGTTAACGCGTTTTTGCCCATTGGTCGACCACCTCACTTATAGAAGATTATACTACAAGCGATGTGCAAAGTCAAACGATTTATTATAGCAGGGGGACAAACTTCTTGTCAATGGGATTCTGCATAATTTTTTGCCATAAAATAAGACTCACTTGGTAAAACGGTCAGCCACGGCACTGGCCGCAAAAGATTCCGGCTTGATCTTGGCCGTATAGCCGACAGACGTGACCCAACCGACCACTTCCTGAATCAGTTTTCTCGTCTCCCCCTGCTGCCCCACATCCAAGTGGATCTCCATCGGAATGTTGACGGAAAAACCAAAGAACCCTTTTTCCTTCAGCAGTTCCACCACTTTCAAACTGTATTCCGTCTCGCGATAAATGCGGTAACGGAGATCACGCATCGCGTTATGGCGAATCTTCGCATAGTAGAAAGTGGCACCTTTGCCGATGCGCTGCACAATTACGGCCGTGACGTAGATGGTCTCCCGCTCGCGCGTTTGCGAGTCGGTGCCGATCACCATCTTATAGCTGGCCTTCGGGTCTTCCTGAATATATTCCTTAATCTCCGCAATCATGTGATCAAGACTGCGTCGGCCCTTACGAGGATGATAAAAGTTCACGGAAAAACCCCCAACGATTTAGGATGGTTTGATCCTACACGTCGAGTCTGAGGTTCGTATCCGCTTTTGCATCTATTACTTCGGTTAATCGTGCATATTCCGCCAGGTCTAATGTTTCTCCGCGTCGTTTCGGATCAATATCCGCCTCACGAAGCAACCTCTCCACTTCCGCTTTGTCCAGGCTGGTGAGGAGATTGGCATGAAGCGAATTCAACAGAGTTTTGCGCCGCTGAGCAAAAGCTGCTCGCACGATTTTGAAAAAGAGTGACTGATTTCCAACTTCGACCGCAGGTTGATCGCGGATGGTTAAACACGCCACTGCGGAATCCACCTGTGGACGGGGAACGAAAACATGACTTGGAACGCGGGCCACTTCTTTTGCTTCAGCAAAATACTGCACCAGTACGCTCAGCGAACTGTAATCCTTCGTTCCCGGCTTCGCAGTCATGCGGTCGGCCACTTCCTTCTGGATCATGATGACGATATTTTTGAGCGGCAGTCTCTCCGTGAGCAGCCTGATCACAATCGGGGATGTGACATAATAGGGAAGATTGGCGACCACATGAAGGGAATTCACTTTCTGAAAATATTCATCCACCAGAGCATGAAGATCGACGGTCAAAGCATCTCCATGAACTATTTCCACCTGCGGCCGGGTTTGAAACAAATCCTTCAAAACCGGAACCAACCGGCCGTCAATTTCAACAGCAACCACTTTTTTCGCTTGATCGGCAATGCGCTCGGTCAGAGCGCCGATCCCAGGCCCGATCTCAATCACTCCCGAATCGGGGGTTAAATCCGCTGCGCGAATGATCTTGTCCAGGACATGGGAATCAGTGAGGAAATTTTGGCCCAAGCTCTTTTTTAGTATGATTCCATATTGGTTAAGAATATCCCTCGTCCGTACAGAAATCGGTTTTTGCGTCATCCCTTCCATCCTTCCTCCTCTGCTGCCATGGCTTGCAGCAGTTCTTCACGCGAAATGCACAGCACTTGCAGACGACGGTAAAATTGCTTGGCATTCCCGTAACCAATCCCCAAACGCTCTGCGATCCGTTCTCTGCGTTTGCGCGAATCGCTCCCGCCGGCAAAACCCAATTCATAATATTCTTCCCAGGTGAGCGGCGGCTCTGGCTCCTCCCCGTCCCATTCGGCGCGAACGGACTGGAGCGCCTTGGCAATCGCCTCCGCCCCGGCGTGTTCAATGCCGATTTTACCCTTCCCTACGGCTTCGCTTTGCGGCAAAAAGGCGTGTTTCACCCCGGCCACATTTTCCGAAATGATGCGCCGGATCCGTTCTCCGGCATAGTCAGGGTCGGTAAACACGATCACTCCCCGCTTTGCCTGCGCCCGTTTTATCTCGGCAAGCACCTCTTCTCCCAGCGCCGAGCCCCGCGTTTCAATTGTATCGGCTTCGACGGCGCGCCTGATCGCCAATGTATCGTTTTTTCCTTCTACGACAATAACTTCTTTCAACTTCGGACGTGACAAAATAAGCTACCTCTTTCCAGGACTGTATTTCAAACTGAACTTTGAAAGAAGGGAGCACTGGACCCAGGCTCCCTTTTGTTTCGCTTCGTCAAGCGTTCAGCACTTTTTCAAGTTTAAACAGACGAATCGCATTGGCCCGGGTGGCCTCGGCCAGTTCTTCCGGGCTCATCCCGCGCAATTCGGCAATCTTCTCGGCCACGAGCCGGACGTATCCCGTTTCATTCCGTTTGCCGCGATAGGGATGCGGCGCCAGATAGGGGCAATCCGTCTCGATGAGCAGACGATCAAGCGGAACCTCTTTGGCCACCTCTTTCGGTTCTTTTGCATTCTTGAAGGTGACAGGACCGCCCAACCCGATCATGAAGTTCAGTTTCAACACTTCCTCCATGATGCGAAGGTCGCCGCCGAAACAATGCATGACTCCTCCCACTTCTTCGGCATGTTCTTCCTTTAGTATGCGCACAACGTCCTCATGGGCATCCCGGTCATGAATGATGATGGGAAGCCCTGTCTCCTTCGCCAGAGCGATCTGCCGGCGAAACACCTGCGCCTGCACATCGCGGGGGGAGTTGTCCCAATAATAATCAAGCCCCATTTCCCCCAGTGCAACCACTTTGGGATGGGTGGTCAGTGAGCGAATCCATTCCAAATCGGCATCGGTGCAATCTTTGGCATCATGGGGATGCCAGCCGACAGCGGAATAGATGAACTCATATTCCTCGGCCAATTTCAGGGATGTCGCAATGGTTTCCTTGTTGTATCCGACATTTAAAATCGTTTGCACGCCATATTCCTCACGCGCCCGCCTGATCACTTCCGCCCGGTCCCCGTCGAATTTGGGATCGTTCAGATGGGCATGGGTGTCAAACAACATCACGGCTGAATCCTCCTCTATCGATGGGTCGCCAGAGACAGTAAATGGATGCGGTTCACCGGCAATACAACCACATCAGCCCGGCCCACTACCGCGCTGATGTCAACCGGGCCGATCATGCGGCTGTCAAGGCTGTTGTTGCGGTTGTCTCCCATGACGAACAAATGGTGAGCCGGAACGATCAAATGCTTGTAACTTCCGATCGCATCATTCATCGCCCCGTTGATATAAGGTTCGTCAAGCGGTTTTTTGTTTCGGTATACCTTTCCGTTTTTAATATCGATCTGGTCTCCCGGCAAACCGATGACCCGTTTGATAAAATCGCGGCCTTCATTGGTATGAAAGACGATAATATCTCCATAATCGGGCATATCGACACGATAAATCCATTTATTTACAATCAGCAGCTCATCGCCTTTCAGTGTCGGTTCCATGGATTGACCGTTTACTTCATACGGGGCAAACAAATACCCGCGAATGCCAAAGGCAATCAACACCGCCACGGCAATGGCCACAAACCACTCCAATGCGGTCACCCATTTTTTCGATGAGCTTTTCGGATCCGCCATCAAAAAACCTCCTGTATGAAAAAATTTCGAACCAGGTTCCATACCAAATTCACTGTCTGGCCGTTTTTGTAATGGACAGACCGTTTTTTCCCCTTGGTTTCTGAAAGCGGAACAGGCAAAAGAAGTTCCTTGCATCCATTTCAAGGAACCGATTCACTTCAACTTCTGGCATAAAAATCACCGCGTGCCGGGGTAGTGGCCCGAAGTGTGTGGAGAATCGGGACATGGCGCCTCCCAACCTCCCGGAACAATCGGTCAGGAGGGCCCGCTCCCTTCTCAAATCATGCTTGGGTTATTTCACTTTGGTTCCGTTGGGAATGTCACCGGAAACCGTCGCCAAAACCAGCCGGTCCTGATCAGAAGCGGCCAGAATCATCCCTTCGGACAACTCCCCACGCAATTTGACCGGTTTCAGGTTGACCACGCAAATCACTTTTTTGCCGATCAAATCCTCCGGCTTATAATGTTTGGCGATCCCAGACACCACCTGGCGCTTTTCCGACCCCAGGCACAATTGCAGTTTCAGCAGGCGATCCGCATTTTTCACCGGCTCAGCCTGGATCACCTCGGCAACACGCAGTTCAACTTTGGCAAACTCGTCGATCGAGATCAGCCCTGCCGCTTCATCCTTCTCTTTTATTGTTTTCTCTGCTTCCGTTTTTTCATCCGGTTTGAGGGTTGATTTGCTGATCATGTTTTTAATCTCCTCCACTTCTGTTTTAACATCGAGTCGGGGAAAAATCGGTTTTCCTTTCTGCGTTTTCGTACCAGCCGGCAGCACTCCAAACTGCTTGAGCGTATCCCATTCGGTCAGCGGGCCTTCCTCTATCCCCAGCTGCTGCCAAATTTGTTTGGGTGCCCTTGTCATAAAAGGCTGAATCAAAATGCCGACCATTCTCAGCACCTCAAGCAAGTGGTAGAGAACCGAACCGAGAACATGCTTCTTCTCTTCATCTTTGGCCAGGTTCCACGGCTGGGTTTGCTCAATATAACGGTTGCCGAAGCGAACCAGTTCCCAGATGGAAGTCAGTGCAACAGAGAACCGGAGGTTTTCCATCGCTTCCTCCACTTTCTCCACCGTTTTTCTTGCGAAGTCGATCAGCGGCCGATCATGCTCAGTGGCTCCTTCAACCTGCTTTGGTACCACTCCGCCGAAGTATTTCTCCACCATGGTCAGGGTCCGATGCAGCAAATTTCCCAGATCATTGGCCAAATCGGCGTTCACCCGCTCGACAAACGCCTCGGCCGTAAAGATTCCGTCTGCGCCAAACGGGACTTCACGCAACAGATAATAGCGGATCGGATCCAATCCGTATCGGTCGATGAGCGGAACGGGGTCAACGACATTTCCTTTTGACTTTGACATTTTTTCTCCCCCGACCATGAAGAACCCATGGGCAAAAACCTTTTTCGGCAGCGGCAATCCGAGAGCCATCAGGAAAATCGGCCAATAAATCGTATGGAAGCGAACGATGTCCTTGCCAACCAGATGAACGTCGGCCGGCCAATACTTTTCAAAACGGGCAGCGAGCGCGGGATCGTCGGACAGATAGCCCACTGCGGTAATATAGTTAGTCAGGGCGTCCAACCAGACATAAACAACGTGCTCCGGGTCGTCCGGCACCGGAATTCCCCAATCGAAAGTGGTTCGGGAAATGCTCAAATCTTCAAGCCCCGGCTTGAGAAAGTTCTGGATCATTTCATTTTTGCGGGATTCCGGTTCAATGAAGTCCGGATTGGCCTCATAATGTTGCAGTAAGCGATCCACGTATTTGCCCATCCGGAAGAAATAACTTTTCTCCCTGATTTTCTGGATGGGACGATTGCAATCGGGGCACTTGCCATCTTTCACCTGGCGGTCAGTGAAGAAGGATTCCTCATGAACACAATACCATCCTTCGTATTCACCCAGGTAAATATCACCTTGGTCAAGCAATTTTTTAAAGATCTTTTGCACCACTTTTTTGTGGCGTTCCTGTGTCGTGCGGATAAAATCATCGTAGGAAATGTCCAGCTTCTGCCACAATCTTTGAATTTCATTCACGTTTTCATCCAAAAACTCCTGCGGGGTCTTCCCTGCCTCCTGGGCCGATTTTTGAATCTTTTGCCCGTGCTCATCTGTCCCGGTCAAGTACATCACATCGTACCCGCGCAAACGTTTGTAACGCGCCATCGCATCTCCGGCCACCGTCGTATAGGTATGACCAATGTGAAGTTTGCTGTTGGGATAATAAATCGGTGTCGTCAGATAAAAGGTCTTCTTGGCTTCACTCATTCCCACATACTCCTTTCCCGTTTTTAAAATAAAAAATCCCGCCCGTCATTGGGGCGAGATCTGTGCACGCGGTACCACCCAAGTTCAGCACCTGCTTTGTCGGCAGATGCCCTCAGACGCCTTTTAACGTCGGCACACGTTCTTCCCTAGTCCGGAGAACCTCCATTTCAGGAAGAAGTCTCAGGGGCCATGTTCATCCGCTTCCGCTATGCTGGCTTCCACCTGTCCCAGCTCTCTGGAGATAGCGTCCACCGACTACTCTTCCCCTTCACAGACTTTGATTCTTTCCATTGATTACGGATCAAGATCTTTTTCCTATTATACAATAGTCAAAAACGGTTGAAAAGTAAAAGCGGCGCCTCTGCCAAGCTGCTTCTCTCCATAGCTTTTCCAGCGAAAAAACCGGATAAACCTCCCTATCTCTTATCATAGCGCACGGCGAACGGAGTTGCATGCTTTGACAGCTTTCCCTCAAGGGTTAAACGTTCCAGTTCCTGTTTCAGGCGATGCACATCCCAGCTTAACCCGCAGGCACGATTGATCTGGGCAACCGCTCCGACCAGATCGGTATCAAAAAGAGGGAGCAACCCGGCCAGGACGCCCAGCAATTGATCATCCTGTTTCTCGGCAAATTGCTTGAGTTCATCAAAAGGATTGGACAAATGCGGGCTTTGTGTATAAGCGCAGCGGATGCGAATAAAGATCGTACGTCCAAACACGGCCGAGGAAACAAACGTATCTCCGGAGCGCAGATAGGGAAGCCGTTTCCCTTCTTCCGGCGTCAAATCCGTTTCTTCCCGCAACGTGGCAATATCGGTTCCCCGCACAGTGCGGAAAACAAATTTGGTATTCAACTGCGCAGTAATCGTCTCATCCAAAAGCGTTGGTCGCTGCGTGGCGAGAAAGAGAAACACTCCGTATTTTCTTCCCTCTTGGGCAATCTCTTTCAAGATCGCTTTCGCCGGAGATTCGAGCGCCTTGGGAGCAAAATTGTGCGCTTCATCCGTCACGACGATAAACGGCGGAAAAAATTTCGCTTCCTCCCCGTTCATGCGGGCATCTTTATATTCGCGGCGCTTCCGGTACAAGGAGCCGATCACATAGGTGGCAAACACTTGCAAAACCCATGTGCTCCCCTGAATCACCACCAATTTCCCCTGTTCGAGGCCTCGTTCGATCGCCCGGATATCCTGTTGGAACAATCCCGCCCTGTCAAGCCGCTGCAAACGCCAATGGACCCCTTTGACAGAGGAGAGCGGCAATGTTCCATACTGCGCCAACAGCTGCTTCAAGTCGTGGATGCGCTGCACATCGGTCGGAGTTAAATCCGCATTGTTCAACTGCCGTTCCAGCCCCTGTTTTCCCTCCTCCAACGCCTGCACCAGATTATTGATGCGGTCACTGAAGGAAGCAAAGGAATCACGCTTCCGATGGAGCATCTGGATCACATTCACCATCGCGTCAGACAGTTGGCTACCGGCAGCGCCCAAAAGTTCGGTCACATCGCGCGTCGACAGATCGGAAAAGGAAATACCCACTTCTTGCCCGATTTGCACGGCGATAAAGCGATCGGTAAAATCGTCCCCTCCTTCCACTCCCGGAACGCGGTCACGAAAATCCATCTCAAAATGCGGATCAAAAACCAGTGTCGGGATGCGCAATTTCATGAGTTCTTCCAGCATCACGCGCAAGCCGAACGACTTCCCCGACCCCGAACCGCCAAAAATGCCGACATGGGGATATTGCTGCATCGTTTTGATATCAAAGATAAAGGGAACGCCCCGCTGCTCCCTGAGCGCTCCTTGTTCCATGATCATCACCCGGTTTCGCAAATCGGGGGTAATCGTTTCCGACATCGATTCGGTTCCGCGAATTTCACCGAGCAGCATCCCCTCTGACGGCGTTGTCTTCACCAGCAGATCGCGCACTTCGGCAAATTCCGGCAAACGGACGGAACAGCCGGTGCGAACGGGATGCGGCGCCTCTTCATATAAGCGCAATTTGGCCAGATTGATTTCATCGGATTCGATATCATATCCGATTTGTTCCAGGGAACGGATCACCTGGGCATCCACCAGGGACTTGTCCAGACCCATCGGGATCAAGCGGTTGTAGGATAAAGTTTCCACCACTTCCCCCCGCGGATTATTCAGGGCATTGTCTTCAATAACCAAAATCTCATTGATGCGAAATTTACGCTCCCGCGACACGATATATACTTCCTGCTGTGTTGTGACCCCAACGACCTGCATTCTCATCTCTCCCTTTCCATCGCGTATTTTGTCCCGTCAAATCATGCGTTCACTCCGCTTTACGGCCAGCAGGCGATGACGCAGATCAGCGTCGATATACTTCTCAACCATCGTCTCGACCAAAGGGTTGGTCACCCGCACCTGGTTATCGACAATATCCAGCCAAAAAGGAATGCCCCGGCCCTGTTCCGGCGTCAGGCTGTAAATCAACCGCGCCAGAGCCAGCCGCTCTTCCCGTTGGGACATCAGCCCGTCCAAACCAATCGGCTGGGGACTTTTCGACGAGCGAAAGGCCATTTTCCACATTCCGCTTCCGGCCGGACTCCACTCCTCCCATTCAAACGCTTCTCCCACATTTAACACGCCATAGAGCAAATCGCGATCAGACCAGGCGGGAAATTCCGGAAACAGTTCCT
Organism: Thermoactinomyces daqus; assembly: GCF_000763315.1. Classification (GTDB taxonomy): domain Bacteria; phylum Bacillota; class Bacilli; order Thermoactinomycetales; family Thermoactinomycetaceae; genus Thermoactinomyces_A; species Thermoactinomyces_A daqus. The sequence goes on from NZ_JPST01000015.1 coordinate 131,642, forward strand.
TGACCAGCCGGCGCGTGCTGATTTCTTCGGCCGCGCCCACGATCAGAATTCCCCGATCCTCGGCGATCCTGGCCAATTTCTCCCACTCTTCCGCATCATCGATATAAAAATGCAGAAGTGACCCGTCCATGATCACCACCCGCGCTTCCCACTCCCGCATCGCCTCACCAGCCACCCTCATTTCCAGCGCCGATAAAATCGCTCCCCGTTTTCGGGCCTCCCGGGCAGCTTGTCCCTCTTCTTCCTCCTCTTCAAGCAGCGGGGTGTATACATCTGCAGCCCACTTTTCTTCGCCCAGCGTTCCTTTTGCCAACGCTTGAAATACAGATAAAGTCCGGGTTTGCGAGCCGCGGGTGGAGTTGACGGAACCATCGACTCCGATCACGGATCTCCCCTGTAGCCAATCCCGCATTTCTCCGTCTTCCCATTTTTCAATCCGGTAAAATGATCCAACTTCACGCAGGCGGGCGCGGATTTTCTCTTTGTCGAACGCAGTCGACGGATAGATTTCACGCAGGGAATCATTTAATTTTTTCAGTTTCCATTTTAACTCCTCCGATACGGGCAGCATGTCTTTTCCTCCTTTGGTCCTTCATTGTCAAGAATCTGCCATCTAATAATCCCGAGTTTTCTTACCCTATTTTTTCAGATTATGATAAAGAAAGGAAAGGTATTTTTGGAAAAACAGTCTCATTTAAGCCCGGAACCGACACAGAATAAACTTAAGATAAAAATAATATTTATATATTAAATGTTTCATGCTGATAAAATAAACTTTTTTTGACTAAGAAATAACTATTCTTTTACATGATTAAGGAATTTTCTATAAAAATCCTCTAATTATATTGACTGTTATGGGAATGGTTGGTATGATGAGTTTGACGTCGATGTCGAAATTTGACGTCAATTTAAAGATAAAAACAAAACCCAAAACCAAAATCAAAACTGAGAGGGGATTCCGGATATGTTGAAATCTACTGGTATTGTTCGCAAAGTTGACGAACTCGGCCGCGTTGTCATTCCAATCGAATTACGCCGAACGTTGGGAATTGGTGAAAAAGATGCTCTGGAAATCTATGTAGACGGAGAACGCATTGTTCTGAAAAAATATGAACCGGCTTGCATCTTCACCGGCGAAGTGGATGAAACGATCCGCTACAAGAACAAAGTCGTGAGCAAAAAATGCATTGAAGAAATGTACCAACTGATCCACGGTGAAAAAGTGACGGTAGAATAAAGTTAAATCTGCCAAAATCTTCATTTACCATTATCTCATGCATCCGCCTTTTTTCCTATAGATGAAACACGTTATTCCCAGCATCATCCGCAACACTTACGCACTTAATGAGGATACATATTACCTGCATGGGAAGTGGCGAGGAAGAACTTTGAAAATATTGTGTCAACCATATTGCCGTTTTATCAGGCGGAGATTTACGAAACGCCTGCTTCAGCAAACGCAAGCAGGAAGTCATCCTTCCTTGGAGATTTTGATATGCCGGCACAGAGTAAAGCGGTTGCCCTTCGTTCACGGGCAACCGCTTTCTTTTTTTACTCCTTTTCGGGTTTTTCCGCTTCCTCCGCCTTCTCCTGTTTGGCTATTTCCAATATGCGTTCCTTCAATAGTTCAGATTTTGTGCCAAACACAGCCTGAAAATTGCCCGGCCCCACCTGTATCACACCGGAAACCCCCAATTTTCGCAATTGGTCGCGATCCAGCTTTTCTTCATTCTTCAAAGTCATGCGCAGGCGGGTGATACAAGCATCCAGATGTTCGATATTTTCCTTTCCGCCGATGGCCTCGAGAACCTGGCGCGCCAGTTCATCCTCTCCTCCTCCGGCTCGTTTCCCCTTTTCTTCCGCTGCATTTGCCGTTTCATCCTCTTCATCTTCACGTCCGGGTGTCTTCAGGTTAAAGATGCGGATCATGAAGCGGAACAGGACGTAGTACAGCACAGCATAAATCACGCCGATGACCAACAACAGCAACGGCTTGGTAGCCAGATTGTAGTTGAGAATATAGTCAATCGCCCCTGCCGAGAAGGTAAAACCGTGGCGGATTCCCAGCAGATCGACAACCGCCATGGAGACCCCGGTCAGAATGGTGTGCACCACATATAAAATCGGCGCCACAAACATGAACGAAAACTCGATCGGTTCGGTAACCCCGGTCAAAAAGGCAGTGAGAGCCGCGCTCACCAGCACACCGTACACTTTTTGGCGCTGGGACGGCCGGGCTTCATGCAACATGGCAAAACACGCAGCCGGCAAGGCAAACATCATGATCGGGAACATCCCGGCCATGAAGATTCCCGCAGTCGGGTCCCCATGCAAAAACCGGTTCATGTCTCCCGTAACCCCGTGATACGATCCGACATTAAACCAGACAATCGTGTTAACAATATGGTGAAGCCCAAAAGGAATCAGCAAACGATTCAAAATCCCGTAGACAAAGACTCCGACGGCACCCGCACCGATCAACCAGTTTCCGGCACTATTAATCCAGTCTTGAACAGTCGGCCAAATGAATAAGAAAATAATACCTACCCATACCATCACAAAAGAGGTAATGATCGGAACAAAGCGTTTTCCGCCAAAAAACTGCAACCAGTCGGGCAGTTTAATTTTGTGGTACCGGCGATAAAGCACTGCTGCGATGGCCCCGGAAATGATCCCACCGAGAACTCCGGTATCCAGTTTCATCGTCTTGGTGCTTCCCAGATCGACCACCTGGCTTAACACCAGATATCCAACGAGAGCTGCCAGTGCCGCGGCACCCGCCTCTTCCGCCAATCCGATGGCCACCCCGACTGCAAACAGGACGGGCATATGGTCCGTAATCGCACTCGCACCACGGGTCAGAATTTCGCCTACATAATAAATAATACTTCCTTTGGCGAAGTATTTCGGGTCGGACAATAACGCGCCCAGGCGGAGCAAAATCCCCGCGGCCGGCAACACGGCGATCGGAAGCATCAATGATTTTCCGATGCGCTGCAATGACCCTAAAATACCCCCTCCTCGTCGTTTGCTCAAACTCTTACACCTCCGTTAGTCTATTTCCAGCCTGTCTGCCGCGACTTTGGACATCCAAACACATACTTTTATTATACATAGAAAGTTAATTTTCCTGTCATATTTTTTATATTGACTGAGGATAATACCTGGATGACAAAATGCCTTCTTTCAGGCAAATTCAGTTCCGGTGATAGGTATTATAAACCTCTCGCTTGGGCAGGGAACGATCTTTCGCCGTTTGGGCGATCGCCTCTTTTTTTGACATCCCCTTTTTTATATAAATCTCGACATGGTCTTCAATCGCAAGTGATTCCCACCATGCTTCCTCTTGAGATTCCTCTTCTTCCTGAAGATCTCCGGATACGACAATCGTATATTCCCCGCGGGCTCCATGCTCCTTTAAGTAATCCAAACAGCGGTCAATGTCTCCGCGCAGCCATTCCTCATGCTTTTTGGTCAATTCACGGCAGATGGCCAAACGTCGGTTGCCCATCACTTGCCGAAGATCGGCCAGCATCTCGGTGATCCGGTGCGGAGATTCATAAAACAGCAGGGTGGCCGGGGTCCTGGCCCAGCGTTGCAACTGCGCCCGTCTCTCTTTAGTTGACCGCGGCAAAAAGCCGATGAACAGAAAAGGTTGGGTCGGCAATCCTGAAGCAACGAGCGCAGCCAGAGCGGCATTCGGGCCGGGGATCGGAACCACCGGAATCTGATGTTGGACGGCATCCCGAACCAATTCTTCTCCCGGATCGGAAATTCCGGGCATCCCCGCATCGCTGACCAGGGCTATTTTCTTCCCTTCCAAAAGCTGATTGAGCAGTTGGGCTCCGCGTTCTCTTTTATTATGTTCATGGTAACTGATCAATTCCGTATGAAACTGAAAAACCTGGAGCAACTTTCGCGTATGCCGTGTATCTTCAGCTGCAATCAGGTCGACTTCACTCAGGATCTCCAACGCTCTCGGACTCATATCCTGCAAATTGCCGATCGGCGTTCCGACGACATAGAGAATACCTCTTTTTTCTTCGGCAAAACTCTTGATCACGTGCATCGCTCGGTTCCCCTTTCTGCGATTAATCTCCATTTTTCCTTCCGTGACATCTTTTTAATCTCATGCTCCCGTTTCAGGGCCCACGATTTGCTCGTGCCCGCTTCATAATACCGCAGAACCACCGGCAAGCGGGCGCGTGTATATTTGGCCCCTTTTCCGAGACGATGCATTCGCAACCGCCGCTCCAAATGATTAGTCATCCCTGTGTATAATGTACCGTCCCGACACTCCAGTATGTAAACATAATAGGAATCAGCCATTTTCTTCCTCCATTTGGGCAAAGAAAAAACGCCGGCTTCCGGCACCGGACGGGTCTGGTGGTTACACCATACTCGAATTGGTACCACTTTGCCAGCGTCATTCTTCCTTGGATGATTTATTGAGAAAGGCGATACAAAACAGGCAATCTCCCTCTCCGCGCAACCGACCATAATGAACATTGCATATATGAAACCCTTCTTCATATAAATCTGCGAGATGATGAACCCCTTTACCTGCGGCTTCTTCTTTTGGTGGAAGCGTCTTTTCTTCTGTTTCGCCTGAAGGTGAAGAGAACCTGGCTTCCAGCTCTTTCAGCCGTTGGTTCTCCATCATTAATCGGGTATTATCTTCGATTAGTCCGACAATCTGTTCTTTCAGCCCGGCTAATTCCTTATACAGTTCACCGATTCGCTCTTCAACGCGAGCGACCTGCTCAAAGATAGCTTCTTTGTCCAAGCCTCCCCACCTCGTTTATCACCAAAAGCGGTTAATATTCGTGGTTTCCGGTCATTTATAGCTTCCGCTCGTCTGCGGAGACTCTGTCAGTTTGATCTCTTCCAAAGAATGTTCCACCAACGCCCCCGTTTGAAACAGTTCCACTTGCACCCGCCGCTCCAAGAGGTTCAACAAAACCACTTTTCCATCTCCGTTCGGCGTCAACACATTCTCACCGAGATCGGGCAAAATTTGCTTCGCTTCATCATAAAGGTCGTTTTCATATTTCAAACAGCACATTAACCGGCCGCAAAGCCCGGAGATTTTAGCCGGATTCAGGGATAGATTCTGATCTTTTGCCATTTTAATCGAAACAGGCTCAAAGTCTCCCAAAAAAGACGAACAGCAAAGAATCCGTCCGCACGGGCCAATTCCGCCCAACATTTTTGCTTCATCCCGTACCCCGATCTGCCTGAGCTCGATACGGGTCCGAAAAACCGCAGCCAAGTCGCGAACCAATTCGCGGAAATCGACACGTCCATCCGCGGTGAAATAAAAGATGATTTTATTGCGGTCAAACGTGTATTCTGCATCAACCAACTTCATTTCTAAACCATGTGTTTGGATTTTTTCATGACAAATGGATAAGGCCGCTTTTGCTGCCTGGCGATTTTCTTCCATTTGTTCAGTATCTCCATCCGTGGCAATCCGTAATACCTTTTTAAGGGGCAGTACCACTTCATCCTCCTTGACAAAACGGATTCCCGTCACCACATGGCCGTATTCAACTCCCCGCACCGTTTCCACGATGACATGGTCCCCGCGTTGCACTTGTAAATCGGCAGGGTCAAAAAAATATATCTTACCCGCTTGTCGAAAGCGAACTCCAATCACTCTTAGCACTTACAGCGTCCCTCCTCTACCGCCCAACCTATTTTCCGAGTACGGCCAGAGGTTGCATCGTATCAGCCTGTCGCCGACGAAAAGCGATGATCTCTTTTTTGTTCCATCCAAGAAATATTGATGCTTTGCCGGTTTTGTTTGAATACACGCCTCCCAATTTATTCAAAATAAACCCGTTTGGATCATCTGATCTATCCGTCAATTTGTTCATTGATTCTCACAGGATTCTGTTAAAGAATCTCATATACCATTCTATCATTCACAGTAAAAATTGAGCAAACATCTCATTAAGTAAGAGCTGGAAATTCGTCCCGACAGCATCATTCTCCCGTCAATCTTTCACCAAGTTGAGGATGTCTTCGGCCAGCTGCCCGAATATCTCTTCTTTGCTCAAGCATGCATCCAGCTTGCGATAACGTTCGGGGGCGCTTTGCGCCAAAGAGAGAAACCCTTCACGAACCCGTTCATGGAATAATTTCTCTTTCAATTCCATCCGATCCTTCTTTCCGCCGCGATTCTTCATCCGGCTCTGGCTCATTTCCACGGGCAAATCAAGCAAATATGTACGATCAGGTTTCAGGCCGCCGGTTGCCCATTCGTTAATCTGAATAACCTCCTGAAGATCCCACTGCGCCCCGTAACCCTGATAAGCAATGCTGGAATCAACATAACGGTCGCATAAAACAATCTTGCCTTGCTCCAGCGCGGGGCGAATCACTTGATCCACCAGTTGGGCCCGGGAGGCAGCGTACAGCAGAATTTCGGTTCGCGGCCTCATATCGGAAAATTCCGTGCTCAATAAAATCTGACGAATTCCGTCTCCAATCGGTGTACCACCCGGCTCACGCACTGTGATGCATTCTTTTCCCTTTAGCCGCAAATAATCCTCGAGCAGTCGGATTTGTGTCGTTTTTCCGGCCCCTTCCGGCCCTTCAAACGTAATAAACCTACCTTTCCCCATCCTTGTCGCACCTCCTCGCTTCGCCGTCAAGATTTAAAGGAGCACCTCCACCGCCGGTGTGTCGGAAGAACGAATACCGCGCACGTTTCCTCCACGCCGGATCACATCGCACAAAAAGTGAAGAACCTCTTCACGCAATTCCTCTCCAGGTAACACAAGAGGAATCCCTGGCGGATACGGAGTGATCATTTCTGTCACAATCTCACCCGCGGCACTGGCCAAAGGAATCCAGCGCCTTTTTCTCCGCCTCAGTTCATCGAACTCCACCTTCGCCTGGGTATGTATGGAGAAGCTCGGTAAATTGAAAGAAGGTTCCTTGGGAAAATGGGAAATTTCCCTGTCCAGCCGCCTGAGAACCTGCTCAAGCCTGCTCAGCTCGCTTTCTGTTGTTCCAGGCGAAAAAACAAACAACACTTTTCGGTGGTCAGCCAACTCAGCATAAATTCCCTGTTTATTTAACCAATCGGCCATGGCATAGCCGGACACTCCTGGATCGGCAACTAAAGTCAATTTTAACGGATCATGAGGGCTGAGAACAGAAACCTCATGTATAAAAGAACCGTTTTTTATATTTCCCCGGAAATGATCCAGGGCAATTAACAAACGTTCCAATTCTTCCTTTCCCTTCGTGGCGATCCATCGTCTGGCCAAGTCAAGAGAAGCCATCAACGGATAAGAAGGGCTGCTTGATTCGATCATGCGAAGCCAGCGCATGATATCCGCGATATTTACTCTTTCTCCTTGAGCGTGCAGCATTGAGGACATCGTCATGGAGGTGAGCAATTTGTGCGTGGACTGAATGGAAACATCGGCTCCTTGGTCGATGGCCGACAGCGGGAGACGCGGGTGAAATCCAAAGTGGGCTCCATGTGCTTCATCGACAACCAGCGGAATTTGATGTGCATGGCAAATCTCTGCGATTTCGCGCACATTCTGGACAACTCCAAAATAGGACGGACTGGTAATCACCACCCCTTTGGCCTGTGGGTACTGACGGATCATCTGTTGAACCGTATCCGGGGAAATCGGGATCTCCATTCCGTTTTGGTCAAATTCGCATGGCAGATAGCGCTGTTTTGCCCCGGCCATCATACATCCGTGAAACACAGATTGATGGCAATTGCGCTGAATAATAATCTCTTCTCCCGGACGACAGAGGTGAAGAATGGTCGCTAAAATGCCGGCGGTGGTTCCTCCCACCAGAAAAAGAGTATGTTCTGCCCTGAATGCTGCAGACGCCAACTGCTGCGCTTCCAAAATCGCTCCTTGCGGATGGTGTAAGTCATCCAGTTCCCCCACCTCTGTTAAATCCAATTGCAAAACGGATGCAAACCATTTCTTTCCGGCATCATCAAATGCCTGACCTTGTTTATGACCGGGAACATGAAAATTGCCCGTCGAACGGTTGATATGCCTTATCAAAGCATCAAACAACGGCGCCTTCATCTGATCCACTTTCGCGCCACCTCCTTCCTATTTATATAAAACAATTCATGGCAAATGGGCAAGCAAAGTTAAAGTACGCCCTCACTCAAATCCGCAAGCAGCTTCTTGAAGAATAGAGAAATCCTTTCTGTCACAGAGAGATCATTTTCCGTGGTCCGCTTGGGTTTGCAACCACCCACCCAAATAAAAAAGCCGGCCCCTGGAACATTGTCCGACAGCCGGATAACGGATGAGGTGAGCGGATGGTGAACAGAATCCCCTGTCTTTTCTGTCAAGATGAAACCAAGTCAAATTGGAGAGATTTAGCGCTCCCCGTTTTCAGGAAATATGGTTTGAAAAAATCCGTCTCTGTGATGATCATCGCAACTTCTTGAAGGAAACCGATGTCCCGGTATCTGAATTGCGCTGCTCGAAAGGGCAGGGAACAAAACCACGCAGCACAAATATCCGCGACAGGCAAATGAATCGCCCTTTACCCATCCTCTCTCGCGAGGATTCGCTTGTTTTCGCCAGACGGCAACAGAGGCTTCACCTCTCAGTAAAAAGTTAAGGTGCTTCATATAATGTTTTTCCCTGATGATTCCAAAATACCCTTAAACGCCAAACATAGTAGCCATAACGCAGATCATCAACGGTACTGCGCGCCAACTCTCTTTCACAGAGGGTACAGATATATTGCTCCAATAAAGGTAACATTTCATCGCGAACCTGGTCACAAATGATACAGTGATAGGGCTGCTTATTCTCCATCTCAATCGCCCGCCTTTCCCTTTTGTTCACATCATTTCCAAAAGGGCAATGATTTAAACAATAAACAATGACCAATAGCCCTGTTTTTTGAGGAAAATTCATTATGGTTGCTGTCAGGGATGTGTTGATGTTTTGCATGGTATTGCTCCAATTCCGGTTGCCCGGGCCGCTTCTTGTGTGGAGAAAGCTTAGCGAATAAGATTCATTGCTTCCATTTTTCAGGGATTTCATCAACAAAATTTTGTCCGTCTGTGAGTGGATGATTACCGACACAAACAATTCCAGCGGCAGGCGACTGCATCGAAAAGCAACCAAACTTCCCTGCTTCAACGCACTTCAGGCGAAAATGACAGTCATGAAACTCCGCTGAAGTCAACCTTAGATCCGGTCGGTCAGTGGGGCACCTCTACCCTGGCAATTTTGTTTACTTCTGATCCACTGTATATACCGTAAAGAGATAAACATTTTCCAAGAAGAAGGATATCTCCTGTCGGGAGGTGGCACAGTTCTTGTTCAGGCATTCCTTTCCTTAACCGGATTTCCCTGATAAACCATCTCCCGTTTTCTATAACCTGTCAAACATCCTACTCCCTATGCTTATTCATCACCCTATTAGAATATTTTCGTCATTTGCGTAACAGGCTAAATGAAAAAGGAGGAAATCTGATGCTTACTCCAAGATGGATTGTCATTTTCATTTTTGCTATTTTTATTCCTCTAAATGCACTGCTCAGAAGCTATTTACGTATTAAATATGAAAACACAAGATCCAAAACAAAGTAGAAAACAAGTGATGCTCTGCTGTCTCCCAGCCAATCCTCGGCACATGCTTCTTGATCTTTTCTTTCTTTTATCCTTCCATTTTAGTAGAAAAATGCTAACCGTTTCCCAACTACACTACCACGGAACCCTAAACGCTAACAAAGACTCCTGGTCGCAGTGAACGTCGGTATCGTATCGTCGAAGCGATCCATAGTAGAAGCAGTTCACAGCGTCTTCCTTGAATAAAACCAATATTTTTGAATGAGACCAATATTTTCAGCTAAATTGAGTTGTCTCAGCTCAATCGCGATTAAAAATTAAATCTGTAATTTCCTTAAGCCGGATTCCAAACCAGATTCCCCAAGCCTGGTAAAATTGTACTTTGGAGAAGCGATTTCCCGCCCCTATAACTTGTATCCCATTTGGAGGAATCCGCAAATCTGAGGAGAACATCGGGGAACATCCTCAGGATTTCCGCGAGGATTCCCGACGGAGTGAATGAAATACGCTCAAAAACAGATGGCGATGGGAAAGGATGGAGAAGGAGGATGAATCGAAGGAAATAAAAATAACAAAGACAACAATGAAAAAGCCACCTCCAACGAGGTGGCTTGTATCTTTGCCTGGCAACGACCTACTCTCCCAGGGGTGAACCCCAAGTACCATCGGCGCTGGAGGGCTTAACTTCCGTGTTCGGGATGGGAACGGGTGGATCCCCTCCGCTATCATCACCAGACGATGTATTTTGTTAAGTGGTTCCCTGAGGGGAACACACCCTGAAAATAAGATTGGAATAAGGGTTGCAAGTGGAAGAGAAGTAGTAGGATA
>NZ_JPST01000016.1 GCF_000763315.1 Thermoactinomyces daqus
CAGGTGTGCTTAAAGAAGGGACGGCTCACGCCTGCTAATACGGTGCACCACATCGAGCACCTGACTGACAACCCGAGTCGAGCACTAGATGAATCGAACCTCATCAGTATTTGTGCGACGTGCCATAACAAGTTGCACCCGGAGAAGGGACAAGGCAAGCCAAAGCAGCAGAGGAAACGGAAAGCGCGCGTGATCCGATCGGTGGCCAACGAGGAGAGGGCATAGCCCCCCTACCCAAAATTCTGGGGTTCGGGAGCCCGTAGACCGGCGCGGCCCCTTCGTTTTCAGCGCGGCACAAATTCTCATGTGAGGGGGGGTTGAAATGGCAGCGGAATACAAACCTAAACGCATCATCAAGCACAAAGAGGCAAAAAAGTTGTTCCATATCATTGTACAGGAACTGGAAAAAGAGAATGCGCTCAATGATCGGACCATGATGATCGTGGACAACATTGTCTTGCTGGAACAGTTGAAACAGGATCATATGGCCGATATCAAGGAGCGCGGCGTCGTGGAGTTGTTTAAAAACGGCTCTCAGGAGATGTTCCGAGAAAACAAATCTGTGGACAAGATCCTGAAGATCGTCGAACAGCAGCGGAAGCTTCAGGCTGAACTGAAACTGACACCTGCCTCCGAGAAGAAGATCACGGAGGTGGTGACGGTGGATGAGTTTGAAGAGTTCTGACCTGATGACCACCTCCTATGCCGAGGGCGCAGTTGCTGGCCGCATAGTCGTTTCAAAAAAGGTCCGTTTGGCTTGCGAGCGTCATTTGCGCGATCTTGAGCGTCAGGGAACCGATCACTTTCCGTTTGTGTTCGATGAGGCAAAAGCACTCCGACCGATTGAGTTTATCCAGCGCTTTTGCAAGCCATCGAAAGGGAATTACAAACGGCTGATACTCCAACCCTGGCAACACTTCGTTATTGGTTCGCTTTATGGCTGGGTACACAAAGACACCGGGCTCCGTCGATTCAAAGAGGGGCTTATTTTTGTTGCCCGGAAAAATGGTAAATCGACGATGGTTTCCGGTCTGGCCAACTACGGATGCTCCAAAGACGGCGAAAAGGGCGCCGATGTCTATTTGCTGGCCAACTCCATGAAACAGGCCCGCGTTGTGTTCGACGAGTGTCAGAAGATGGTGAAGTCATCGCCGCTCTTGACCAAACACTTCCGGGTGTTGCGGGATGCGATTCACTTTGACAAGACGTTTTCCAAGATCGAGCCGCAGGCATCCGATAGCGAGAAGCTGGATGGTTTGAACTGTCATCTTGGGATCTTCGATGAGATTCACGAATACAAGGACTACAAGCTGATCAACGTTATCAAAAACAGTACCGGTGCCCGGGCACAACCGCTCATTTTATATATCACGACGGCCGGATACCAGCTGGATGGTCCGCTAATGGACTACTACGAGAAAGCGGCTGATGTGCTGGAGGGTGTGATTCAGGACGAGCGGACCTTTTATTTCATCGCTGAACTGGATGAAGAAGACGACATCGACAATCCGGAAAACTGGGTAAAAGCCAACCCAAACCTCGGCGTTTCGATCGATCTCGAAACCATGATCGAAGAGTGGAACACCAGGAAGCACATCCCGGCAGAGCGCAATGACTTTATCACGAAGCGCCTGAACCTGTTCGTTCAGTCCGACGAGCAATCCTTTATTGATTACGAGGTGATCAAGCGAAATGACGGCATGGTCGACCCAGCTGATTTGGCTGGGAGGAGCTGTATTGGTGGCTTTGACCTATCTCAGACCGAAGACTTTACCGCTGTTTGCTTGGAATTTTGGCTAGATGATGGCCGAGTGATGGTGCTGTCACATTCCTTTGTGCCGAGGCGGAAGGTAGAGCTGGATAATGAGAAACTACCGTTCCGTGAGTGGCAAGAAGAGGGGTTGCTTACGATCTGCCCAGGCGATTACGTCGATTACAAGTATGTTTTCGATTGGTTCGTTGAGCAATCCAAACGGTATTCCATTGAATTGATCACCTATGACCCGGCTAACGCATTTCGCCTGGTCGAAGAGATGAAAGGATATGGATTCCAGACACAGGTAGTCCGGCAAGGAGCTATCACCCTTAGCCCGGCATTGAAAGATGTTAAGGAGCTTCTTCTGGATGGGAAAGTGGTATTCAACCGGAACAAGCTATTTCGGTGGTATCTCAACAACGTCAAGCTCGTTGAAGACCGAAACGGCAACTGGCTCCCCACGAAACAGAGCCGGTACCGGAAAATTGATGGATTCGCTGCTTGGTTGAATGCCCATACGGAAGTAATGAAAAAGATGGTTACGCCTCAAGGCAATGGAAACATTAGCGTTATATCCATGAACGATCTACTCAAACGATGAAAGGTGGTGATTATTTGCGATGGTTCACGAAACTTAAAGCGGCCATTAATGGAGCAATTACGGGGTGGAAAGGACAGGGGTTTGATTTCACCAGCTGGATCGGGCGCACATTTTGGGGTATCGACAATTCAACGCTTGCGACAAATGAAACGATTTTCAGCGTGATCACGCGGTTATCCAATAGCCTGGCGTCTTTGCCGCTCAAGCTCTACAGGAATTATGACATTGCATCAAACCAAGCAGCCGACATACTCATCAACGGACCGAACGCTAACATGACCTCTTTTGAGTTCATCCGTAACCTAGAGACGATTCGAAATGAAAAGGGCAATTCATATGCCCTCATTGAAAGGGACATTCGGGGGCAGGTAGCAAGGCTAACGCCGCTCAATCCTGATTATGTAGAGCCCGTATTCGACACTGATACCGGTGATCTTTGGTATCAAGTGATCGGAAATAAGGGCACTTATTACTTTCACAACATGGATATCCTCCATTTCAAGCACATTATCGGGAGTGGCGGCATTAAAGGGATTAGTCCGCTCAAGGTGCTCACGAACACCAATGACTTTGATAAAGCGGTTCGTGACTTCAGTTTGAAAGAGATGCAGAGTGCTCCAAACTCATTCATCTTAAAGTACGCGGCAAACGTAGATATGGAAAAGCGACAACGGGTAATCGATGATTTCAAGCGATTTTACCAAGATAATGGGGGAATTTTGTTCCAAGAACCGGGCGTGGAGATCGATCCGATTGAAAGGAAATTCATTGCTGCCGATATTTTCACATCTGAGCGGATTACGAGATCGAGGGTGGCCAACGTGTTCAATGTTCCAGCTCACATGCTCAATGATAGCGAGGGGCAAAGTTACTCCAGTATGGAGCAGCTCATGAGGGAATTTGTTCAGCTTACGTTGATGCCGATTGTGCGCCAGTATGAGCAGGAATTTAACCGCAAATTGCTTTCGCCGGCTGAAAGACAAGACGGTTTTTACTTCAAATTTAACGTAAACGCCCTGTTGCGCGGCGACACCGCTACACAATCAGATTACTACATGAAAGGAATCCGAACAGGCTGGTTAAAGCCAAATGAAGTGCGCCAGTTGGAAGATTTGCCGCCGGAGCCGGGAGGGGAAAAACTCTACCTCAGCGGCGATTTATACCCGATTGACATGGACCCAAGCCTTAGAAAGGGGGTGAAAGCGGGTGGAAACGCAACAACAAACTAAGTTTTGGGAGATAAAATTGTCTGCCGAGGACTCAAAAACGGCGGACATTTTTATTTATGGCGACATTGTTAGCTCCCAATGGTACGAGGAAGACACCACTGCTTTGAGTTTCAAAAACGACCTCGATGCCGCAGGCGATGTTTCTGTAATCAATCTGTATATCAACAGCCCCGGCGGAAACGTATTCGAGGGCGTTGCAATTTACAACATGCTGAAACGCCACAAGGCCAAGGTAAACGTCCATGTTGATGCACTGGCCGCATCGATCGCAAGTGTGATCGCAATGGCGGGTGATACCGTCTCGATGCCCAAAAATTCCATGCTGATGATCCACAATCCTTGGAGTTTTGCGGTCGGAAATGCCGCTGAACTGCGAAAAATCGCTGACGATCTGGATCGGATCGGACAATCCGTCAAGCAAACGTATTTGCAAAAAGCTGGCAGTAAGCTAACAGACAAGAAGCTGCAGGAGATGCTTGACGCAGAAACCTGGCTTTCGGCTGACGAGGCTTATGCATACGGTTTGTGTGATGTTGTGCTGGAAGCGAGTCAGGTGGACGCATCAATTAGCGATGAGTGGCTCAATCGATACAAAAACGTGCCCAAACAGCTGAAAAATCAAGCCGAAAAGGATCAAAAAGCCGAAAAAACGGGCATTTCAGCCCAAGAAATGGAGATTCGCAAGCGAATTTCCGAAGAAGCAAAAGCAAATTTAGTCTATATTGACTCAATTTTAGGAGGATTGATCAGATGAAAACTTTGTATGAACTGAAACAAAACTTGGTCACGATCGGTCAGCAATTGCAAAAAGTCGAGAGTGAGTTGTCCGAAAAGGCGATCGACCCAAAGACCACAACGGAAGAGATTCAGGCTCTGCGGGAGACAAAAGAAGACCTGAAAATGCGTTTTGACGTGATCAAACAGCAACATGATGCGTTGGAAGCGGAACAAAAGGCGAAATTGGAAGCTCAAATGGCTTCTCAAAAGGATTTAAAGACCATTGATGACCCCAAGGAACGCCTCATCAAAGCAAAAGCATAAATTCAAGGTTTTGGCGGGGATTTCTGAGACGGTATTGAACGGCTCTGACGCGAATCTGGTCTCTTACGTTGAGATGGCCTTACAATCCGGTGTCGCCGCAAAAGAAAAGAAAGTGGCCTTTGCAACCACTCCGAATACTGGTGAAGAACATATGTCCTTCTACGCAGCCGGCATCACGGAGATCACAGAGGATAGCATGTACAAGGCAATCAAGTCCGCATTGGCAGACCTCCATGAAGATTACCGCGAAAACGCTACAATTGTCATGCGGTATCAGGATTATTCGGATATGATCGAGACCCTGGCGAATGGCAATGCCACCCTGTACATGGCCCAGCCGGAGCAAATCCTTGGGAAACCGGTAGTCTTTTGCGATAGCGCAGTAAATCCAGTGGTCGGTGATTTCTCCTTCTCTCACTTCAACTATGATCTGAACACGCTGTATGAGAACCAAAAGGATATCACAACCGGTATTGAGCAATTTGTTGTCACAGCTTGGTTTGATCATCAAATCAAACTGAAATCCGCATTCCGCATTGCTAAAGTTGCACCGCAAGCTTAATGAAAGGGGTGTAGACAGTGTATCTAAACCAAATTGACCTGACGCCAGGTGGAAAAATCACTGCTGACGGCAAGCAAGCTGATGCTATTGCCGATCATCCCGACCCGGCAACAGCCACTACAACAGACATTGCAACCAAACAAAATCAAATTCTAGCGGTCCTTCGCAGTCTCGGGATTATTGCATCATCTTAATTGGGGGCATGACAAATGCTTACCCTGACTTTGGATGAGCTTAAAAATTATCTTCGGATTGATGGGAGTGAGGATGACTCTTTCCTCACTCTCCTCATTGATAGTGCCAAAGAGTATTTGATCAATGCAGGGGTGCCGGAATCCGATAGTAATTTATATAAACTGGCCGTTATGCTGTATATCGCTATGCAATACGAAAATCGAGACCCGAGTGCCCGTATGGATGGGTTCAACTTTGCTTTGCAAAGCATCATTCTGCAGTTAAAGGACTACCCAACGGACACAACGACAACAACGTGAGGTGAATGATATATGGGAAAGTATCTGGTGACTTCGGCCTTTATCGATCGATTCACCCGGGTGCTTTATAAAAAGGGGCAAGTATATGAAACGAATGACACCAAACGTATAGAAGAGCTACGAACAGGCGGTTTCCTTGGCGAAGAGGTTGCCCCACCAACAAAGGCGAAAGAGAAACCCGCCAAAAAGGAAACGACGAAGGATGCGAATCAGTGACCTTCGCCATCGGATCACCATCCAGCAAAAAACTACGACCCGTGACGCTGAGGGAAACGTGCGCGAGTCTTGGAATGATGTGGCGACAGTATGGGCCGCTTTTGAACCAATGACCTCTCGATGGCGTGAGTTTCTCCAAGCAGCCGCTATCAACGCGGAAAGTTTTGTCCGCTTCCGGATCCGGTATCGTTCAGATGTGACCTCGGCCATGCGGATACTTTATGCTGGTCGGCAATTCGATATTGTAGAAACCATCGACCTGAATGGTCGCCATCAAGAAACCCATATTTTTGCAAAGGAAGTGACCGCCGGTGGCTGAGATGGAGTTTACTGGGATGGATGAGATGATCATAAAGCTCCAGCAACTAGGTGCCCGAGCGGCCCGCGTCGAAAATGCAGCACTTCGGGCAGGAGCGGAGGAGCTTCAAAAGACAATGAGCCGAAACGCGCCTGGACCGTCCGATAAAAAGAGGAAACACTTGAAAGAAAATATCCAGATGAGCCGCGTGAAACAAAAAGATGGGGTAAAAGCAATTGAAGTAGGCCCGGGGAAAGAATCGTTTTACGCTCAATTCTTGGAGTTTGGCACGTCGAAGATGTCTCCTCATCCCTTTGTAGGGCCAAGTATTGACGAATCGGCCCCGCGAGTAACAGAAGCAATGGCTGAAAAGTTGAGGAAAGGGATCGGCCTATGATTAACCTTAAACCACTTGTGGTATCAGCGCTTGAATCGAATCAGGCGCTTATTTCATTGCTTGGCGGGCCCCGGATCTACTTCATGGTGGCTCCGGACGCAGAGGAATTCCCCCGAATCACCTACTATGAGCTAAATAACACGGATGAAGACTATGCAGATGACGATCCATTTTCCAGTCGGGTTTCCTTTCAAATCTCCATCTGGACAAAAGATCCGGCCCAAATTTCTCCGATCGCCCTGGAAGTCGATCAAACGATGGCGGAGTCCGGATTTTATCGCACATTCACGACCGATTTATATGAGGATGACACAAAAGTCTTTCACAAACCAATGAGATATTCAATTATCAAGGAGGTTGTATCCTAATGAGTGGCGTTCAAGTGGGTTTACGCGATTTGCATTATGCCATTTTGACTCAAGATGATGCGAATGGTGTTTCGTATGACGCGCCTGTAAAAGTAGCTGGGTTTATCAATGCAAAGATAACGCCGACAACGAACTCAGAAACACTCTACGCAGACGATGGGCCAGCTGAGGTAGCTACGGCTCTCGGCGAAATTACGGTTGAGCTTCAGGTGAAAGATTTGCCGCTCGATGTTCAGGCGGCTTTGCTCGGACATACAGTTTCAAATGGAATGCTGGTCAAAAACGCGGATGACCAAGCACCATATGTAGCGATCGGCTTCAGATCGCTCAAATCGAACGGTAAATATCGATATGTTTGGCTCTTTAAAGGGAAATTCACTACCCCAGAAGCCGAATTCCAGACAAAAGAAGACAAACCAACGTTCCAAACGCCAACAATTTCAGGTTCTTTTCTTAAACGTGAATACGATGGGGCTTGGCAAGTGATCGGTGACGAAGATATGCCTGGTTTTAGCCAGTCTAGTACATGGTTTGACTCAGTAGTAAACGTTACTGCTGATACCACGCCGCCTACCGTCATGGTTTCACCGGCTGACGGAGCGACAGCAGTCGATGTTACATCGAATATTGTTTGGACCTTCGACGAACCAATTCAAGAAAGCACCGTTACTCCCGCAAACTTCTTCGTGTTGGATTCGACCGGGGCGGAGGTGGCCGGTACTTTGTCGCTTAGTGCGGACAAAACGACGGTTACGTTTGACCCGACTTCAGACCTCGCCGCAACCACTTCCTATACGGCAATCGCGACGAAAAACGTCAAGGATTTGGCTGGAAACAGCCTAGCACAGAACAGCGTAACCAACTTCACAACTGCTTAAGAGGGCTGATTTTGGCCCTCTTTTTTTCTTACATAAGGAGGGAGAAATGTGCTTAAAATCACGCTTCATCTAAACGGAGAAAAGAAAACATTCTCCACTAACTTCATCTCAGGGTACATGTTTCGGAGAGCGTTGGAGCTTGACGAAAAGCGAAATAAATACTTGAAAAAGCTGTTAGAGGAGCAAGAACCCAGCAGAGAAGAGCAAGAGGAGCTTTTGGATGAGTTATACACCTTCATTTCTGAAGTCTTTGGCCAACAATTTTCGGCTGAGGAGTACGAAAAAGGAACGGACGCTCGGAATATAGTTGATCAATCCTGGGCGGTCGTTCACGGAATCATTAATCAGACGATGGAACCATTTGAGGGAGTGGCCGATGATGATACCCAAAAAAAGAAGTCGAACCGGCGGAAGTAGTGAACGAAATGTATTTGAACCTGATTCAAGCCGGTTGGAAGCTCCATGAGATTGACCATATGGATATTGTTTTTTATATGCGGCTACAGGCTCATGCATTGAAAGGGAAAAAGCCTGAGAATCAAACGGTTTACATCGACCAATTAGGAATTTTTTAAGTGAGGGGGTGAAAAGATGGCAGAAGAGATTTTGAGCCGAATTAAAGGTGAAGTCACGTTAGATAGCAAAGGGTTTGCCCAAGGTGTAGCTCAAATAAACCGACAATTGAACGTGTTAAAAACTGAATTTGATGCTTCAAGAGCGAAAGTGCGGGCATTTGGCAAATCGCAGGATCAATTAAAAACGCAAGCCCAATTGTTGGCGCGGCAAATTGAACTACAAAAGCAAAAAGTTTCCCTTTTAGCTCAAACTCATCAGGAATACAGCCAAAAAATTGGAGCTGAAGCAAAACAAACTCAACAGCTTGCGTCCCAGCTTAACAGAGCAAAAACCGCTCTAACCAATATGGAAGGTTCCTATCAACGGCTTAACGCCCAATTGGGGCCCGCCGCCGAAATGCAGCAACGTTATACTCGCGCTCTTGATCAGCTGGAACGGAAAATGCGCTTGATTCAATCCGAATTTCGGGTATCGGAAGCTCAAGCTAAGGCATTTGGGGATTCCATTGATCAGACACGAGTTCAAATTTCTAGTTTGGAAAAACAGATTGAACTTCAACGGCAAAGGGTTAATCTCTTATCGCTGGCTTATAAAGATGCAACCCGAAATCTCGGGAAAAATGCGAGCGAAACAAGAGAAGCGGCCGTTCGACTGAACGAAGCAAAAGCCGCATTAGCTGGTTTAGAGGGGCAACTACGCCAAGCAAATAGAAACTTAGCTACCTCTTCACTTGCCCAATCGTTCGATCAACTCGAACAGAAAATGCGGTTGGTCCAGTCTGAATTTCAAATTTCGGAAGCACAGGCAAAAGCATTTGGAAAATCAACTGACCAAATACGAGTTCAAATCTCTGGTTTGGAAAAACAAATTGAGTTTCAACGAGAAAAAATCCATCTTCTTTCGATTGCATACAATGATGCAGCGCAGAGTTTGGGGAAAAACGCCAAGCAAACCCAGGAGGCGGCAATCCGATTGAATGAGGCCCGGGCCGCATTGACCGGAATGGAAGGGTCACTCAAGCGATTGAGCACTCAATTATCCCAACAAAATTCTTGGTTCGGTCGCTTTGGCCAAAATATGTTTCATGTCCGGGATCAAGCAATTGAAACGGGTGCTGCTTTGGGGGTAATGTCGGCCGGTTTGGCAGTTGCTTTCGGGAGCGCTGTAAAGAAAGCTGCCGATTTTGAGGCTCAATTATCCAGTATTCAAGCCGTGACTGGTGCTTCAGCACAGGAGATGGAGCAATTCCGCCAATTGGCCATACAGATGGGGGCACAAACCAAATTTTCTGCGACAGAAGCCGCCCAAGGAATCGAGGAATTGGCCAAAGCTGGCGTTTCCACCAGCGATATTCTAAACGGCGGTCTGAAGGGCGCTCTTGATCTGGCGGCAGCTGGTGAACTTGATCTTGCAGAAGCGGCTCAAATCGCATCTACCGCCCTGAATGCCTTTCGATCCGAACACCTTTCTGTAGCAGAAGCGGCCAATATTCTTGCTGGTGCCGCGAACGCTTCGGCCACAGACGTGAAAGAAATGAACCTGGGTCTTTCTCAAGTGGCGGCTGTTGCGGCTAGTGCTGGACTATCATTCAAGGACACGGCGACTGCCTTGGCTGTTTTTGCCCAAAACGGATTAAAAAGTAGTGATGCCGGAACCTCGCTCAAAACGATGCTCCTTAATCTGACACCTTCCTCCAAACAGGCGGCGGATGAAATGAAAAAGCTAGGCATTATCACGAAGGATGGAAAAAACCAGTTCTTTGATGCACAAGGGCGGGTTAAATCGTTTGCAGAGATCGCCGGAGTTCTTCAAAAGCAGCTGGCAGGTCTTTCCGAAGAACAGCGAAACCAAGCGCTTAAGACGATTTTCGGAACCGATGCGATCCGGGCAGCAAACATCGCATTTAAAGAAGGAGCATCAGGAGTCCGAGCAATGTCTGATGCGATGTCCAAAACGACAGCGGCAGATGTGGCGGCCAAACGGATGGACAACTTGAAAGGAACCATTGAACAGCTCAATGGTGCTTGGGAAACGTTCCAGATCCAAGTGGGTTCCGCTTTCCTTCCTATCTTGAAAGAACTGGCTAAAGATTTGAACGCCGTGGTTGATTGGTTTTCCAAACTAAGCCCAAGCACCAAAGAGGCCCTCGGTATATTCACGGCAACGACCGCCGGAATTCTCGCGCTTGGTGGAGCTATCGCAGGAATCATTGCTATTGCCAATCCCTTCACTGCTGCCGTTGCTGGCGCCGCGATCGTCATCGGCGGTCTATCTGCCGCGTCCTATAAACTCAATCAAGATATGAAACAAAATGAGGAAAACGCCATCCGCTTTGGATATGGAGTATCACAGGGGACCATTCAAGCGGCAAAGGGCTACATGGACCTGCGTGACAAGGCTTTGGTCAATCTCGCCCAATTGCGAATCTCATCTGGAGCAGAAGCACAACGGATCGTGAACGAAACGGTCAATATCTTCGCCCAAATGGGAGACAAGATAACGGCCGCATTAAATCAAGATAAAATCAACGTGCAAAAAGCCGCTGCCGGTCTGTTGGATCAGGTTCCTAAAGCTCTCCAGCCTGCCGTTCAAAACGTGACAGACACGGCCATCAAGGCAATTGATGCCCAAGTTCGGAGGGTACAAGATGCTAATAAAATCATCCGGCAAGGGCTAATTCAATATGGTGGAAATGTTTCCAAGATGCCCAAACAATTCGCCGCTGCTTATCAACAAGCCATCAAAGACCTTGATCAAACATCTCGTACTTTCGTACAAAGAATCGATGATTTAAACAGTTATATGGAAAATATGCAAGCTGACCAAGGGAAAATTACTGCGCAGGGTGCGAAACAGTGGCTTGCAGATATTAATAAAACTTATGATCAAGCAATCAAAGCCGCTCATAAATGGGCCGACGAGCAGCGAAAAGTTTGGGAAGAACAATTCGCCAACGGGAATATTACGAAAGATCAATACGACTTAATGTCCAAAGTTATTAATGAAACAGAAAATCAGAATATAGCTGTTGCTAAACAGACTAGAGCTAAAGCAATGAAAGAGTTACAAAAAGACTTATCTGACGAAGCATATTTATACGACTACCAAACAGGGAAAATGCTAGATCGATATGAAGGGTATGTAACTGCCAAAGCGGGGTTGATGAAAAGCGATCAAGAACTGATGAAAGAAGGGAAAGAACGATTCCGCGAATACTCTGACAGCATTATCCAAGACGCTGATCGCTCGACAAAAGAAGTTAAGAAAAGACAACAAGAGCTGATCAAAGAATACGGAAATATGGGAACGGCGTCCGTGAACCAACTCGCCGACATGATTAAAAAAGGCGGTAAACAAGCACGAATAGCAACGGAAGCCCTGGCAGTCCAAACTCGGGATGGGTTCAAAATCAATTTAGGCCCTGAAGGTATGGTGACCGTCAATTCGTTCATTAAAGGGCTTCAGACCGGAAAATATACAGTTCGGGATATAGCTATTGCTCATATGAGCCAACTACGAGCGGTGTATGGTGACGGTAATTTCACACAAGAGGGGATCAAGGCGATTGAATCATTTACGAATGGGCTCCGATCGAAGAAACCGGAGGAAATCGCCAACCAGCTAGGACTGGATCTCAAATCGAAGATGAAAATTGATCTTGGCCCGTTAGGGAAAGTCAGCGCCCAGACGTTCGCGAAAGGACTTTCTGATGGGACATACACCTTTGATGCTGTATACACCTATTTTCGGAATCAGCTCAACGATAAGATGAAATTCGACCTTTCAGCCGAAGGTAAGCATAACATCGAAACCCTCAAGTTAGGAATGCAGGCCGGAGCAATTGACCTGCAAGAAGCGGCCGCGGTGTTGGGGCTCAACATTAAGAGCAAGCTCAAGGTGAATCTTGGCTCCGAAGGGCAATTCACTATAGCCACACTTTTAGCTGGCCTGCAATCTGGAAAGATCGACATCGAAACCTTTGCCAAGGGAATCAAAGAATTTCTCAAATTGCAAGGCATGAGAATCGATCTCACGGCGGAAGGGAAAGCTGCAGGCGATTCACACGCCAAAGGTTTGAATGCAAGCAAACCAAATATACAGAAAGCAGCATCCTCACTCAAGTCTACCACGGAAAAAACGCTTGGATCAGCAACTGACGGGGGTGGTGGTAAGAAAGTAGGTAGCGAATTTACCGGCGGGATTTCATCCAACAAAGGTAAAGCCGCAAATGCGGCTTCATCCGTAGCTGGTGCAGCAAAAAGTAATCTTCATGTGAGCGGAACCTACTCACTCGGTCTTGCTGTGGCTTCTGGTTTTGCAAATGGGATTTTAGGTGGAAAATGGGGAGTAATTTCGGCTGCCGGAGCTATTGCCGAAGCGGCTTGGGCCACGATCAAAAAGAAGATGGGAATCCATTCGCCCTCACGCGTAACAATGGAACTCGGGAAATATACAGCCCTCGGATTTGAGGAGGGGATGAAGTCTCGACTTTCCCAAATCCGCCAAGTTAGCAACCTTCTTTCCCAGGCGGCACTCCCTGTAGCAGTAACCGGATCTGGAAGCGCTGGAGCAGGGGCGACTGTTCAATCAGTGAACTCGAACGTATCCGCACCTGTTTCGATGGTCTTTCAGTTCAATCGACCCGTTTTTCTTCAAAACCGTGCGGACATGCAAAGGTTGGCTGAAGAGTTGACACCGTTCATCTCGTCAGCGATCAACAAACAGGATACATTAGTGAACCGTGCGAAAGGGGTGATTCAATTCAAAAACCCTCTTCATCCACCTATCTCCTTGGTGACGACCGCGATTGCCGGTCGCCCGGGGAGTTTTTACTTTGGCCAGAATCTTGGCGAGAAAACGATCGAGGTGCCTATCATTTTCTCATCAGTAACAAAAGCCGATCTGCCCGCAGTCAGACGCGCGCTGGTAGATTGGCTTTTTTATGATGAACCAAAGCAACTAATTCTTCCAGATGAACCTGACAAATATTATATGGCCAAAGTTTCGGGCGACCCCGATATTGATCAAATGATGAATACCGGTTGGGGGACAATCACCTTCATTTGCCCGGACCCGTTTGCCTACAGTGTAACGGAAAAAACGGTCAGTTTTGTTCCCGACAACCCGCTGACTGTCACGAACAACGGCGGACTCGAAACCTATCCTCAGTTTCATTTTGAGTTCACCGGAAACACCACAGAATTCGCGATCATATCGGCGGACGAGTACATCTATTTCGGGCAGCCAGCGAGTGTAGACACCCAAACTCCTACCACCAAGAGAACAAAGGTTTTAGATGATCCTTGCTCCAGTGTTGCCAGCTATACTGCCGGGGTCGGAGTGGATGGTGGAACGGTTACTGGTTCGCTCATGTCGGATGGAAGCGCTATTCGGGCGAGTGACTACGGAACCGGCAGCACATGGCACGGTCCAGCAGGGGTGAAATCATTGGGTCAGCAGATTCAGGACTTCACCGTCCAAGTGGAAGCAGGTTTCAAGTCTGGTTATGGATATCAAGTTGGTCGTCTGGAAGTGTATCTGCTGGACGTCAATAACGCGATCATTGGGAAAATAGCCATCCGGGACAGCGATGCAAGCATTGAGAATCCTTATATGGAAGCCAGGGCGGGAAATCTGTCAACGGGTCATACTTTTGTGAACTACACCGGACCAGTCGGCCACTGGAAACAGTTCAATGGCCCAATTCGGATCACCCGAATCGGTCAAAGGTGGGAATTCAGTTGCTCCCGCCGAGATTCTAACGGAAATCTGTACGACACGTTTTCCTATTCCTATATCGACAAAGACAATCAATATAACCAGCAGCTTGCCGGCATCCAGATCCACTTTGGCACATACGGAACACGGAGTGCTGTTTCCACCAACTATATCGAACAAATTCAAGTGTGGAACGAAAAAACGTTGCTTTCTACTGAAGTTCCCTATGTATTTGAACCGGGAGACATACTTGACATTGATTGTGCTGCCGGTACCATTACGAAAACCAGCAACGGGAACCAAGAGTCGTTCTACTATCAGATGGATCCATCCAGTTCGTTCATTCGGTTGGAAAAAGGGAGTAATGATCTTTCCATTTATCCGAATGACATCATCACAAATTCCTATGTAACATTCCGTGAGAGGTGGTTGTGATGGACAAAATTCCAAATCTATATGTGTAAAAATCAGGTGACGTTGGGAGATTATCGGCCGATCCAAATTACAGGAACGGATCGAATCGACCAAATCAAAAAGCAAATCAGCGAAACCCTTACCATCGCTAAAGGTGCAGCGGGAACCGGATTACATGTAGTAGCAAATTCGCCTAAACCTGAAGTGGATGGATACTATTCCTCTGATCCTGGTTACTTGGAAATCGAAGTGACTGAAAATGTCCACCTGGGATCTGTTTCAGTATTCACTTTTGATGAGAACACCACAGGGACAGTCAAAGTGCAAGATGGAAATGGTAATGACTTAAAAGTGATTCCTGTAACCCTTCCAGTAGAAGGAGAAAACATCATTTCCATTGATTATTTGCTAAGAAAAGATGTAGGCTCCTATAGATTGTATGGGGAGTTTGACAAAGAAGTGTTCTATTCGGTTTCCCCAATCAACTATCCATTCGATTCTGGGAGCTTCAAAGTTGTGGGAAGCTTCACAGATGGTTGGGATATTTTCTACAACATCTATATCGGTGGCCCGGGGATCAAAGGATCTTATGGTCAGGACTTGGTATTAGACCAGGTTAATTCATTTGTCCAATACGCTAATGGTGAGGCCCAAATCGTTGCAGATAGTAATCAGATCGCTTTGGGGACCGTGATTGCAGGAAAAGTTATTGCTCCAAATGTGGTTACGCTTGGAACAAGTGATGACGTCACCTATTATGTCAATCCTCAGAGTGGATCGGACGAAAATGATGGGTTAACATCTGCTACCGCCTTTGCATCGGTCGATAAAGTATTGAGTATTACAGACAGAGCCTTTGATGGTGACATAACCATCAACATTCTCAATGATGTCTATGATGATATTGTCATCATTGGGTATCAGGGAAGCGGCAGCTTCAACTTCCAGTTTAATAACAACGTCATGACAGGAACCTTTAAGGTGCAATCCTGTAGTGTCCGGGTTAATGTCTATGATGCAATCATCAAGCGGAAAGCCGGAGAAGTTACAGCAGTTGCACAGATATACACCAGCAATTATGTCTACTTTAGCAACTGCACCTTTATCGGTGTCAGGGATTTAAACAACACAGCAAACGCCACCTCAGCCACGGTTGCAGTATACGACAACAGCTTTTGCTATTTCTATCAGTGCCAAATGTATGGAGCGAACAGGGAAAATATTAGGGCTAGTTATGGTGGAAGAGCGATGGTACATGACTGTACTGGAGGTAATTCTTCGTATGGGGTATTTGCAGAATATGCGGGGTTTGTAGGTGTCAGAGGGACTGTACCAAATGCCTCCTCTCCTCAGAATTCCCAGTATGGCGGCCAGGTAGTAGGGGTTACCAGTGGTAACAATGGGACTACTCCTTCAAACCCGACAGCCACTTACACCTCTTCCTGGAACTCAACAGAAGGGAATACCTGGTCGATGAAATACAATCTGTGGCGGAATACCGGAGAGGTTAAGCAAGGGCAATGGTCTACCTATGGAAATAACATCGGTTGCTGGTTCTTTAACAATGGCCCAACCTCAACAGTGACAGGGAAGACCATTAAAAGAATGCAGTTTTACTGCAAAAGGAAGGACACGGGTGGATATGGTTCCACTAAAGTGACTATTCGCTACCATAACTATACCGGCAGACCAAGCGGTCAACCCTCTGTGTCCAGTGAATATGTGTATGCCACCTTTAATCGAGGTGATGCCCTGTGGATCGACTTGCCCAGTTCATTCTTCGCTGCATTCCAAAATGGGACTGCAAAAGGCATAGCCCTCTACACCGCTTCCGGGGATGATGCTTACTATGCTATTTTCGATGATTCAGCCATTTTAAAAATCACTTACCAGTAAGGGAGTGTTGATACATGGCTAC
>NZ_JPST01000017.1 GCF_000763315.1 Thermoactinomyces daqus
GCGATTTGTCGATGCAAAATTCACGATTGCGAAAAGATTTAAACACAGAACAGCTATTGTTTGTTAACTCTGAGTTGGAGCGAAAAGGGAAAAAGAAATCTACAGCTTATCTGCTCTGGTTTTTCTTGGGCAACTTCGGCGCTCATCGCTTTTATGTTGGAGATGTTATTCAAGGCATTTTGATGCTGCTAACTCTTGGCCTTTTTGGGATTTGGACTGTTATAGATGGCTGTCTGCTCTACTACCGCATCGAAGACATAAACGCACAGATCGAACATGAAGCCATTATGACTATTGGAAACAAATAAGGAGGATTTGGACATGGATCAGAACGTTACAAACCATTCTGATGTATCCGAAGTGAAAAAATGGAACTGGGGTGCCTTTTTTCTCGGGCCGATATGGGCGATCGGCAACAGAGTCTGGATTGGTTTGCTCGCACTTATCCCAATATTCGGCATTATCATGAATATCATATTAGGCGCTAAGGGAAGTGAATGGGCTTGGAAGGCGAAGTCTTGGAAAAGTGTCGATCACTTCAAAAGTGTTCAGAGAAAATGGGCTTGGTGGGGATTAGGTGTTTTTGTCCTCTTCGTCATTTTCGGCCTCGCTTTCGGAGGAGGAGATACGTCTAACAATCAACCAGTAGCCGACAAACCGGCGGTGTCATCACCTGCCCCAGCTAAGAAGCCAGAACAGCCCAAAGTAGCGAAAATTGGTCAGTGGGTCAAAGCCGGGAAGCTGGAATATCGGGTTGATTCCGTTGAGGAGAAATCCGAACTCAAAAACATAATGGGATCGAAGAAGCCAAGCGCCGGTAATTTCGCTATCCTGAAAGTATCAGTAAGGAATAATGACAAAGAGTCAAGGGTCATTGATTCCAGTATGATGGTGCTGAAAGATGCACAAAACCGATCTTTTGAACCGGACACAGACGCGATTTTATATGTAGTGGATGGAAACGACGAAAGCAGCTTTTTAAATGAGGTTCCCCCGACTGGAACAAAACAGATTACTTTGGTTTACGACATTCGCGGCGATGTAAAGAACTACACCTTTCACGCCCAAAGCGGATTCGGTTGGGCTGATACAGGATCAGCAGCCGCTATTTCCTTAGCTAAATAAAAAAGGCCCCGACATCGGGGCCTTTGCTGATGAAAAACGTTATATCATTTTTACGTCATTCTCGGTAAATCGGAGGTCTTTAATTTCATTCAGGTCGATCCCATACTTCGCATAAATTTTGATAGTGTTTTCCCCTGTCAACTGAGCATCATCGAATCCGAGCAAGGAAGCAATCTTAATGACTTCTTCTCGGGAATTAGCTTCAATTTCCAAATAGGGTGGAATCATCGGCCATTCATCGATCTCCAAACGCGCCCCATCCAAAATGAAACTAGTCCGACGATTTTCTTGATATCCTTTCGCTTTATACCCGAGCTTTTCCAGCATTTTGTTTGCCGTTTCAAAACTGTCAACAGAAATTTCTGTTTCTTCGGTTCCATCAATCCCGTCGTGATGGATTTCCTTGATGGTGAGTGTGATTTCTTTTCCTGTATCCCTGAGCCTAATCCATTTGCTTTTGTTTCCAGGCGTAATGTCGTAAACATATCTTCTCATTAATGCTTCCCCGACTTTTTCTCCACCTCGGCTGAGAATTTTGTCTTCCATTTCAGATGGATTGATTTCGAGAATTTTTCCTTCGTATTCAGTTGCCATAATTACACTCCTCCATTTCTGAGCCAAAAATTGATGGTACTCTTTTTCCCGTAAAGCAATAATCTCATCGCGAACACTACTCTTAACAAAGTTTTCAACTGGCATACACAAATCCATCCTCTGAATACACACACCGACCTGATATCCGCCAGATCGATCACGATAAAGTCTGACGCCATAATAACCTTCTTGACAGTCGGTATCATTGTTAAATCGGCAATTGGAGCATGTTGTAGGGAGTCGAACTGGTCGGATTTCTTTGAAATAAAGGATTCGTCCAGACGGTAACCGGTACGCTGTACGGCACCCCGATACCCCGGCGGTCACATATTTCGCAATGGGGACCGCATTTAGATCATTGAGAATTTGGTGAATGGCATCAATGGAAGGTTGTCCATCATCCAGTGAGTTGAGCAGACGAACGGAAAGGGATGGGGAATACTCATCCAAAAGCCTGTAGACGCGTGGGGCGTGACGATAATCGGGAACAACAATATTGGCGCTGACCTTGACTCCACTTCGAATTGCCATTTGAATGGAGTCCTTGAGGGCCGAGATTTTCCGTTCGGCGAGCACGGGGTTTCGATATTTTTCATGCTGGACTTGGGCCAGTTCTTCTGCGGTGGTTCCGAAAATCGAAAAATTGACCCGGTCAAGACCGGCAACGGCACAATCCAACAAGACACGAGCACCATTTTCTCCATTGGATGTCATACACACCTGGTAGCCAACCGATCTGGCCAGTCGAATGATTTCGGGTAGTTCTGGATGTAATGTCGGCTCCCCTCCTGTTAGATGAAGCTCATTCACTTGCAAAGATTTGCGCAGCATCTTCAATACATTCGCAAATTCTTCATTCGGTTCCACGGTTCCAGGTAGAAACCGGACGCCGTTGGTCTTCGCATAGATGGATTTGCGCCCGGATGGTCCTGCGTCGATCCAATCCCCTCGGATTCGCTTCAGATTGTCAGCGACCACTGGGGTTCCTTCGTTGTGGCAAAACACACAGGTCATCCCACAAGAATCGATAATTTTTACCCGTAAGCTACGATTTTTATCTACATACACAGGAAGCTCGGAGATGGGAAACGTGATAGGCAAGACAACTACCTCCCTTTCTATATTGACACCTCAATTTCCTTCTCGATTTTCAATAATCCTAATAACTAGCGAAATAACCGAAGTCGATCCAGGTCAACCTTTGGACCTTTTAATTCTTCCAATTTGACCTGATGAGCATGGAGGAAACAATTTATTTTCTTCTCGTTTTTAATGACTTTTCTTTTTTGGCGGTCAATGTCGATGATGATTAATTTCTTTTCAGTAAAATCAAACCAAAATTTAATCATGTGGATCACCGGTGACTAACTGAAAATATCAATCGAAAAACCCGAAATGAAGTGAATGTTTTCAAACCGAGCTTGGATGGTGTCGAGTAGTGGAATGTGCAATTCCTGACCATCCTTGGTCATCAGTTTTACAATTTTCTGCCTCTTCTCAGGAGAATGAATCAATTGAAGTGTTACCTCGTTTACATCTTCTCTATTTTGAAGATCAATTACCTCAATACTTGGACGTTGTTCTAATTCAAGCAACAATTGAGAAATTTTTTTGTTACTCCCTTCAATTTGAAGCTTAATCAAACTTGGCGACCTCCAATCTCAGGTGAATTTAACTAAATTATAAGATTGTCGATTGAAATTTTTCAATATTTTGCCATTTCATGTTTTTTAGCTAAAATAAGATCTTCTTAACTACCCATTAGAGCGAAATAATAGCGATTTTACCTCTTCCTCTCTCATGACTTCAGGAGAAAAAACTAAAATATTATAGTCAGACGATTTCGCTTATTTGATATATAATTAATTACAACAATACTCGGAGGAAAGAAGTGTTTCGATTGTTTCATGATCTTGATGAAAGTATTGTCCGTTACATTCTAAGGAAAAGAAGGAAGGAAAAGAACTTAAGACAAGAAGATATTTCCGGCCTATCACCTGCAACCATTAGTAATATCGAACGTGGCAGGATAGAAGAAGTAAGTCGGGAAACTATCCTTTATTATCTTGGTATGCTGGATTTAAAAAATATCGATGAGTTAACTACATTGGTAAATATCGAAGCTGAAAAAATCGATAACTTAGCCTCTAGACTTGAATCTATTGAGGCTATGATTGACGATAAAAATCATGATGAAGCGGATAAATTACTTACTCAAATAGATATCGAAAAATTCCACCCTCTAACTCCTTTTGTTCATTTTTTGAAGGGACGTTGTTTTTACGAACGAAAAGAAGTGGATAAGGCTGAAGAGAATTATCATTCAGCCATCCGCCTCTGCAAACAACAAAAACTGGAGCCAAGGGATAATATAGTGGCCATCTGTTACAATGAATTAAGTATTCTGTGTTACAACCAAAATAACATTAATAAAGCGTTAGAATATGCGGATAAAGGGTTAAATGAATTTAACGAAAACAAAGAGAAAAAGGATATTAAATACGCTCTTTACAATAATAAAATCCTATGTTTGCTGAAGCGCTCCGAAACAGATATGGCTTCACAAATATTAAATGAAGTATGGCCAATGATTCCGGAAATTGATAGTATTCGAGTCATCCTAAATCTGTACAAGTTTAAATCGATTATTTTACGCCAGAAAAGAGATTACGATACAGCGACCCAAATTTGCAAAGAAGGAATTGAGATTGCCCGCCGAAACCGAAATCAGAATCGTCACCTTGACCTTTTAAATGTATTGGGAAGCATTTATTTACTTGAAAAAAAATACGAAAAAGCGGAACAGCATTTTATGATTGTATTGGAATCAGATCCTAAACAAAAATACACCCGGCGCCTAGTTGATGCACATACTTACCTCGGACTTCTATATACCAGTCAAAAGCAATTGGAACTGGCAGATTACCATTTGGCAAAAGCGATTGAACTGGGACGAAATATCCATGATATATATAGACTCACAAAAGCGTTGATTGTCTATGGCAATTATTTTCTTAGTCAAAGGAAATATGAAAAAGCAGCTTCCTTTTATGAAGAAGCTGCCGAACTGACTGAAAAATATAGTTATAAGCACAGGCAACATACAGCTTTATTGAATTTAATACACTGTTTAGATATTATGAAAAAAGAAGAGGCAACCATTAAGTATCTGAAAAAACACTACGCACTTCAACGCGATCTAAAAATCCAAAGCGAGGAGGACGAAATTTATGAGCTTGAATAACAACAGCTTCTTTTACTTTGGAGATGATGATGACACAGATCGTTGTTAATCTTTCTATTTATCAGTAAGCAACCATTTAAATTATATCCAATTGGAAGAAACCTGTAAACCGGCTTCTTTGTTGGGTTTACAGGTTTTATTTTGATTTATGAGTACCCTGATTTTTGGGTATGTAAAACCTCCTCATAAGGGAGGTTTTTTCTTTTTGAACAGATAAATATAACATGAATAATTTTATTTTCGAGAGGAAGATGTATTTGTGAGAGCATTAGTAGCGGCCCTGATCGGGGCTCTCCTTCTGGTTGGCTGTTCAAGTGATGCTGCGCCAAAACAGCGGGCACCGGTGAAAAAGGAAACCAAACAAGCGGAACAAACCGCATCGCCGCAGGCCGAATCCGCTGATGCTGTCAGACAATACAAAGGTGATCTTCAAACTCAGATGATGGACCTCAAAACTAATTTGGATACTACAGTCGTGAATGAAACAAACGATCTGATGATGGCCGCTAAAATGTATTATGCGCTTGATTCGGGTCTTACGAATATTGAGACTATGGACGTGCCTGACCCATTGAAAGAAAAGCACCAAAACCTCGTCACCAATCTACAGACGGCTAAATATTTGTTGTCGGAAGCACAATCTGATTTTACTAACAGCGATTCAGAGAGCGGCAACGCAAAGGTAGAGCAAGCAATGGAGTCTATTACACGGGCGGAATCTGTATTATCTGAGATATTGAAATCCCCCTCGCAGTGAGGGGGATTTTTCATTGCCCTGGCAAGTGGAGATAGTGGAATGGATTCGCTAAGAATTTATTGAACTGATCAGCTACTGAGTGATACCCGATGGCATAGGCACCGTTCCTTGGGGACCACGCGGAATAACAACGACAGGCATTAATAACACGCTGTTTAATGGTGTCGTCAGTCGGCGTATCCTTCCAACCGCCACCGGGAATTGGTTGACCTTTGCTTTCATAGTCGTTCCGGGTGGCCATCGAAATGACAAAGCGAACGTAATTGGTGATCAACCCGGCACTGTACAAGTCCATCAGAGCTTGTCCGCAAGCTGCATGATCGGGATGAATATCATGGTAGCTGAGGGTATAGTGGTCCGCATCGGGGAACATCGCTATATATTTTTCGATTACGGAACGAGCTTCGGCATAAGTCAAATTTTCCCCGCCATCGCTGTTCGGATCATCGAGATATTCGATATATTGATTCTCCTCTGGCACTCCGAGCTGGCGAAGGGCGTTATAAAATTCCTCTTGTCTTGCTGCCGCGAATTGGTCAACGGTTAGCGGTGCATAACCTTCAAAAGAAGGGTTATGAGGAAGAACCCAGTAGGAACCTGTTTTTGTTCCGTTGATTACGTCTAGCGCTCCCGACTGCCGGCCGTGTGTCATGAGGACGACATGAGTCGGTCTGCCGGCTGCGACATGCTCGGCTATGGTGATTCCCATGTTGAGTGTCTCGTCATCTGCATGGGGTGAATAAAAAACAACTGGTCTTGCCATATTGATTCCTCCTAAAAAAATCCCCCGGCCTTAAGACCGAGGGTAAATTTTGATTTCTTTGGCTTCGCTGTCTACAGCTCTTTTGACTGATTCCGCAATTTTGTCAGAATAAACGGTATCGATCACCACCTTTCCATCCGCTTCTACGCGATACGTCGGTCGGAAAAGAGAATGCCACGTTTCCTGTCCGACGATCCCATCAACTTTCAATCCATATTGTTTCTGGTACGCCTCCACTGCCGCCTTCGTTTTCGGGCCATAATATCCATCGGCCTCGATTTCCAGACGTTGCTGAACCTGTTTCACCAATTCCCCTTTAGAACCAAGCGATATAGGGAGTTCATTGTCGTTCCGGTATGTGATTTTTGGCATGCTTTCACCTCCTCCCGATTTGATTTGATTGATGAAGGTGTTCCAATAAGTCAAAATGTGTCGCGGGCAATTCTTTCCGCTCCAGTGCTGGTGCGGCACCACTCGGTCGATCGGAATCCCGTGCTTGTCCATAAGATAATGAATGAGCCAGATCGCATTCGCTTTCGCTTTTTCAAAATCCCCATCGCTGTTCACGCAAATCTCAATCGCCAAGGATTCCATATTTCCGGCACCCCGTCCATCGCCGGCATGCCAAGCGACCTCGTTATCAGGGATGCTTTGCCAAATCTCATGGTCATCCACCGTATAATGCCAAGACGCGGTCCGATCGTTCCCGTTGTACTGCAATTTGGCATGAGCGGCAGCATCAGCCCCGGGCGCTGTATTGTCGGTTTCATGAACGGTGATATACTTTGGCGTCATTTTAATGCCCGGGCGAGTCTTGGTATTGCTCGTTGGAATCAACAATTGCTTGATCTCCATGTTGATACTCCTTTCTATGAAGTAAAAGAGGGCAAAAGCCCTCTTAATCATTGTTGAGGTTGCTGAGGTTGTGCCTGCTGTTCAGGTTGTTTTTTCAGAGCCAAAAGGCCCTCCTTCACGTTCTTCACACCCGAATGCACCCCGATAGCAGATAAGCCGAGCGATAACCCGGTAACTAACCCCTGTTGCAGATTAGCCGGGTCAACTAAAAAGACTCCAGTAAGTACCCCGAGTACCACGGCCACCAACGGCGCGTATTTTTGCGGGAATCCTACTTCTTTGAGCAAAGCACAAACAGCCACAATTGCCCCGACAGCAGATACACCAAAGATTTGAATGTCAAACATAGATATCATCCTCCGATTCCTTTTTGTACAAAATAAAAAAGCGCTCCAATCGCGCCTGCAATCACTTCTGATATGATGATCCCCCATAGCCAAAGTTGACGGGTTTCCACTTCTTTCGCTTTTTCATATGCGTCATTTGCCCTTTGTTGAGCATCCTCCGCCAGATTTATTGCCTGTCTGCTTCGCTCGTCGGCATTATTTGCCGATTGGATTCGGGTTTCCAGTACATCCAGGCGGGCCTCGATTCTTTGCAAGGATCGTGTCACCTCTTGGATCAGCTCGTACATCTCCTTTGGGGTGATCACGACCGCTACGTTTTCCTTTTCCAATCGGTTTCACTCCTCCACTACCTTGTAATTGTTTTTTTGATCAATCGTGAAATACTCATCGGGAATTGGTTGATACATTTCAGGCGCATAGCTTGGATCAACTACAACAAAATGCGGTTCCCCACCATAAGAAAAGGAACAGCCTGAAGATTCACCCGTAAATTCGACCGTGCATTCTGACTCATACCACTTGATGTCTGTGCAGTTCTGGAAAACATCGATCACATTGTTATTTTCGGGTGGCAAATAGTTGATGATATTCATTGGTGTAGTAGCCATGTATCAACACTCCCTTACTGGTAAGTGATTTTTAAAATGGCTGAATCATCGAAAATAGCATAGTAAGCATCATCCCCGGAAGCGGTGTAGAGGGCTATGCCTTTTGCAGTCCCATTTTGAAATGCAGCGAAGAATGAACTGGGCAAGTCGATCCACAGGGCATCACCTCGATTAAAGGTGGCATACACATATTCACTGGACACAGAGGGTTGCCCGCTTGGTCTGCCGGTATAGTTATGGTAGCGAATAGTCACTTTAGTGGAACCATATCCACCCGTGTCCTTCCTTTTGCAGTAAAACTGCATTCTTTTAATGGTCTTCCCTGTCACTGTTGAGGATGGGCCATTGTTAAAGAACCAGCAACCGATGTTATTTCCATAGGTCGACCATTGCCCCTGCTTAACCTCTCCGGTATTCCGCCACAGATTGTATTTCATCGACCAGGTATTCCCTTCTGTTGAGTTCCAGGAAGAGGTGTAAGTGGTTGTCGGGTTTGAAGGAGTAGTCCCATTGTTACCACTGGTAACCCCTACTACCTGGCCGCCATACTGTGAGTTTTGAGGAGAGGAGGCATTTGGTACCGTTCCTCTGACACCTACAAACCCCGCATATTCCGCAAATACCCCATAAGAAGAATTTCCGCCTGTACAGTCATGCACCATCGCTCTTCCACCATAACTGGCCCTAATATTTTCCCTGTTCGCTCCATACATTTGGCACTGATAGAAATAGCAAAAGCTGTTGTCGTATACTGCAACTGTGGCAGACGTGGCCAGACTGGGATTTCCGGTATTTCTCACCCCTACAAAAGTGCAGTTGCTAAAGTAGACATAATTGCTGGTGTATACCTGTGCAACTGCTGTAGTTTCACCGTCTTTTCGATTGATTATGGCATTATAAACATTCACTCTAACACTGCAAGACTGAACTTTAAATGTTCCGGTCATAACGTTGTTATTAAACTGGAAGTTGAAACTACCACTTCCCTGATACCCAATGATGAAGACATCATTGAGAATGTTGATAGTTATGTCACCATCAAAGGCTCTGTCTGTAATACTCAATACTTTATCGACCGATGCAAAGGCGGTAGCAGATGTTAACCCATCATTTTCATCTGAGCCAGTCTGAGGGTTAACATAATAGGTGATGTTATCATTTGTCCCAAGCGTAACCACATTTGGAGCAATAACTTTTCCTGCAATCACGGTCCCCAAAGCAATTTGATTGCTATCTGCAATGATTTGAGCCTCACCATTTGCATATTGGACAAATGAATTTAGCTGGTCTAAGACTAAGTCCTGACCATAAGCCCCTTTGATCCCCGGCCCGCCGATATAGATGTTGTAGAAAATGTCCCATCCATCAGTGAGACTCCCTGTCACTTTGAAGCTTCCAGATTCAATGGGGTAATTGACAGGAGAAGCTGTATAGAAAACCTCTTTGTCAAACTCCCCATATAACCTGTAGTTTCCGACATCCTTTCTCAGCAGGTAGTCAACAGATACCTTATTCTCACCTTCTGTTGGAAAAGAAACAGGGATTGTTTTTAGATCATTTCCGTTGGCATCCTGAACCTTGATGGTTCCTGTGGTGTTGTCATTGAAGGTAAACACTGAAACATCGCCTAAATGGATATTTTCAGTGACTTCAATGTCTATATATCCCGGATCTGATGAGTAGTATCCATTCTCTTCAGGTTTAGGTGCATTCGCTACTACATGTAAACCAGTTCCCGCTGCAACTTTTGCGGTGGTAAGGGTTTCGTTTATTTGCTTTTTGATTTCATTGATCCGATCTGTTCCTGTAATTTGGATCGGCTGGTAATCCCCCAACGTCACCTGATTTTTACTGGGGTCCGTGAGTGACGTTTTGGTTTCGACGATCTGAGCCTCTAGCACCAATTCTGGCTGAAAGGTAGCGTCCTTAACGATGATGTAGTCATACAGCTGAACATCGTCCTCGGGTAAAAGCGCAACATCTACTTCATACGTAAGAGCCGGTTTGGTTCGCTTTTTCAGCTCTTCGAGGGTATTGTTGAAAAGTTCCACCGGGTTGGTGGCCTTGTCATCCTTAAAAACACCAAAAATATGTTTTCCGTCTTCAGACCACTGTTGAAGCGCATCTTGGTCGCCTACCCATTTGGCCCCGCTGGGCTTTTCATAGGGATAGGAAAGGGTCGGATTGTACGTTTCAAAGGTCAAAAGATTTCCGTTTGAGTCTTTGGTTCCAATTCCATATAAGGCGGTCACTAACGGGCTATTGCCTTCTGTTCGCTTGACACCCTTGAGGTTCAGACCATAGACAAACGGTTTGTTGAGAGTACGTCCACGACTTAGTCGGGCATGAACAAGGCGGTTCACGACTTGGAGACCGGAGAATTGAACCACAAACTCAATCTGCGCCCCGAATTGATCCATAACTTGATGTAGTGCATCCAAAGAGGTGACCACATCATCAAATTGCAGGTTCTGTGTGGTGGAAAGCTCAACATCTTGTGGTCGTCTTCGGTGTTGATGATCCGAAACAAATTGAATTGACCATTTTTCAACGGGTAAACGATTTTGTTTCCGACCACCAGATTTTGTGCCTGGGGATGATCGGCTGGTACGGAAAACTCAAATGTCAGATAGGCGTATTCGATGCGTTCCGTCCGTAGATCATCGAAGAATGGGCAAGAGTTAGGAAGTGATGGATTCAAAACCCCGATCGCCTTCTCGAATCGATCCAATACATATAGATTTGGAATTTTGTTCATCACAACCACCTCTCCCGAAACTTCACGTAAGAATTTGTGATGATGTCACTTGGAAAAACAGAAAGAGTATTGTCCCCTTTTCCCAAGCTAATGAAGGAACTGCCCGGGTCCATTTGATAGTAAAAAGCCTCTTGGTTCCCGTTACTGGTTTTTGTGATTGTTCCGGCGGCGCAATCAATATCCAGCATGTCGCCTGGTTCAAACACATAGGGAACTTCAGTAGAAAGCAACGTTTTTTCGTTCCACACTTGAATTTGTTCGATATAGTTGGTGGAAACAGCACTCCGGGTTCCGTATGTCCCAAAGTGGATCTGAATGCCTGCCAGCTTTTGATTATATTGATTGTCCTTGTCGATATAAGAATAGGAAAACGTGTCATACAGATTCCCATTGGAGTCACGGCGGGAGCAACTGAACTCCCATCTTTGGCCAATCCGAGTAATACGAATCGGGCCATTGAACTGCTTCCAGTGACCAACAGGGCCGGTGTAGTTCACGAAAGTATGACCAGTTGAGAGATTCCCCGCCCGAGCCTCCATGTAGGGATTTTCGATACCTGCATCGCTGTCCCGGATGGCTATTTTCCCAATGACCGCGTTATTGACGTCCAGTAGATAGACTTCAAGCCGGCCAACCTGATAACCGTATCCGGACTTGAAACCGGCTTCCACTTGGACGGTGAAGTCCTGAATCTGCTGACCAAGGGATTTCACTCCTGCCGGTCCGTGCCATTGCGTTCCACTTCCATAATCACTTGCTTTGATCGAGCTCCCGTCAGAGACCAGCGAACCGGCCACCACTCCCCCATCAACCCCGATCCCTGCTGTATAACCAGCTACACTGGAACAAGGATCATCCAAAACCTTTGTTCTTTTCGTTGTTGGAGTCTGTGTGTCGACGTTCGTCGGCTGGCCGAAATAAAGGTATTCACCGTTACCTGATATCAGGAATTCTGTGGTGCTTCCAGTGAACTCAAAATGAAGCTGAGGATAGGTTTCAAGCCCGCCGTTGTTGGTGACGGTAAGCGGGCTGCCGGCAACAAAATTAAAGTTTTTTTCGGTTGTGCTGTAAGCGAACGGGTCCGGGCAAATGAAGGTGACCGTTCCACGTCCGGTGTTCAACAGTTGGTCGAGATCCGTCTCGCCTGAAACTTTGGCCATGTAGTACTTGTCTGGCTCACTTGGTAGGATCAGCGGCATCGGTTTATCATAAAATAGCCAATCCACCAGAGCCCGTTTGGCGGCAGGCAGATCGGCTTTCGTAGCGGCCGAGATGACCAAGGTGATCTCGATTGTGCGCTCAGCTATGTTCTGACCAAAATAAAAACTCCCTGGTCGACCCGCAATCGCATTTGTCACCAAGGAGATGGGTGGATGAAGAGGGTTTTTGAATTGAATCACCCCTTTCGCACGATTGACTAATGTATCCTGTTTGTTAATTGCTGACGATATAAATGGGGCCAATTCTTCACCCAACCTTTGCATATCTGACCGATTCTGGAGAAAGACTGGTCGGGTAAACTGGACGATTACTGAAACCGGCGCAGATACTCTCGAACTCACTGATTGAACGGTCGCCCTACCAGCGCTTCCAGATCCGGTGACTGCTACAGGAAGTGCTGCCTGGGAAAGAAGGTTGCTGACTTGGCGGATTTGGGAAAGTCGAGACTTCATCCCTTCCTCGAATCCGATTGCTGTGTATCGTCCAAGTTCCATCGTCCGCCGGGATGGGGAGTTGATGTCCATTTCTTTTCTGATCGCATCCCAAGCTGAACGAGCAATTGACGCTGCTGCTCGGATAACCCCCCATTGACCACCAAGGATGCCAGAGGCAAACCCAGAAGCCACAGCAAGACCGAGTGAGTAGGTTCCGCTCACATGAAGATTACTTTTTGCTGTACCAGCTACGGATGAAGCCGCATTTGCGGCTTTACCTTTGTTGGATGAAATCCCGCTTGTAAATTCGCTACCTGCTTTCTTGCCGCCACCACCATCGGTTGCAGATCCGAGAGTTTTCTCAGTCGTAGACTTGAGTGAAGAAGCGGCTTTTTGCACATTCGGTTTGCTCGCATTTAACCCTGATGCATGAGAATCTCCAGCACTTTTCCCCTCTGGGTACAGATTGGTCTTTGTGTCTTTTTTCAGTAGAGCTTGAACCCCCTGGGCAAATTGTTGGATGTTGATTTTACCCGATTGAAGCCCGGACAGAAGGGTTTGAACGGTGAATTGGCCTTCGGCCCCGAGATTCACTTTAACCTTGCTTTTGATATTGAGCCCCAGTACTGCGGCCGCTTCTTGCAGATCAATTGCTCCTGACTGCATTCCTAACTTGAGGGTTTCGATGTTATGCTTACCCTCGGCTGAAAGGTCGAATTTCATCTTATCGTTGAGCTGATTCCGAAAATAGGTGTATACAGCATCAAAGGTATATGTCCCATCAGAAAGTCCTTTCGCGAACGTCTGGGCGCTGACTTTCCCCAACGGGCCAAGATCAATTTTCATCTTCGATTTGAGATCCAGTCCTAGCTGGTTGGCGATTTCCTCCGGTTTTTTCGCTCGAAGTCCATTTGTGAAAGTCTCAATCGCCTTAATTCCCTCTTGCGTGAAGTTACCAGAACCATATACTGCCCGGAGTTGACTCATATGTGCAATAGCCACATCCCGGGCTGTATATTTTCCGGTTTGCAGCCCCTTGATAAAGGAGTTGATGGTCACCATACCTTCGGGACCCAGATCGATCCTAAAGCCATCCCGAGTTTGGACTGCCAGCGCTTCCGTTGCTATTCGTGCTTGTTTACCGCCCTTTTTAATCATATCGGCAAGTTGGTTCACGGATGCCGTGCCCATGTTACCGTACAATTTGATGAGTTCTTGTTGCCGTTTCTTAACCTCTTTTGTTGAGTTAGCTGCATCTTGAATAATGCTGTCAGTGTATTCGCGGAATCGTTCTTTACCTTCTTTCATCAGTTCTTCATCGCTTTTCATTAGACCCGCTTTGGCAGTGACATACCCTTCATATCGATCCAGCATTTCTCCTGTTTTGTAATCGTACAAATACGCCTCATCAGACAAGTCATTTCTTAACTCTTTTATTGCTTTTGCCCGGGCTTGTTTGGCGACTGTGATTTTTTCCTGTTCCCCTTGATTTACAATCTGGATGATTTGGTCGTATTGATCTTTCGTTATATTTCCATTTGCAAATTGCTCTTCCCAAACTTTCCGTTGCTCATTGGCCCATTTGTGAGCGGATTGAATAGCTTGGTCATAGGCTCCTTGAATTTCCTTGAGCCACTCTTTTGCCCCTTGGGCAGTGATTTTCCCTTGGTCGGCGTTGATGCTTTCCATATAGCTGTTTAAGTCATCGATTTTCTTCACAAAGGTTCGGGAAGTCTGATCCAAGTCCTTCAGGG
Source organism: Thermoactinomyces daqus (assembly GCF_000763315.1). Lineage (GTDB taxonomy): Bacteria > Bacillota > Bacilli > Thermoactinomycetales > Thermoactinomycetaceae > Thermoactinomyces_A > Thermoactinomyces_A daqus. The sequence goes on from NZ_JPST01000017.1 coordinate 14,461, forward strand.
CCTGTTGATATGCTGCCGCAAATTGTTTGGGCATCTTTGATACATCGCCACCGTATTGTATCAGCCCTTGCCGGATGATTTTATTGGCATCCTGAACCCTTCGGATCTGGGCATCGATGGCTTTGATGGCAGTGTCGGTGACGTTTTGGACAGCTGGCTGGAGAGCTTTGGGCACTTGGTCTAAGAGGCCAGCAGCAGCTTTTTGTACATTGACTTTGTCCTGGTTCAAGGCCGCTGTAATCTTATCTCCCATTTGAGCGAAGATGTTGACTGTTTCGTCCACGATCCGTTTCGCTTCGGCCCCGGAAGATATTCTCAATTGGGCCAAGTTGACCATTGCCTTGTCACGGAGATCCATATACCCTTTTGCAGCCTGGATTGTCCCCTGTGATACTCCATATCCGAAGCGGATGGCGTTTTCCTCTGTCGTTTTCATATCTTCGGATACCTTACGATTGATCGCAATGAGTCCCGCGAGAACAGTTCCTATACCAACGATGGCCGCTGTAAACGGATTAGCGATGGCCACAATGCCGGCAACAGCGGCCCCCAAAGCAAGAACACCGGCAGTTGCAGCAGTAAATATCCCTATCGCTTCCTTTGTACTTGGACTGAGCTGGGAAAACCAATCTACCACTTCGTTTAAGTCATTGGCGACAGCTTTCAGGACAGGCAGAAAAGCAGATCCAATTTGAATTTGGAACGTCTCCCAGCTTCCACGGAGTTGTTCAATCGTTCCTTTCAGGTTGTCCATCCGCTTGGCCGCTACTTCTGCCGCTGTTGTTTTGCTCATCGCGTCAGACATTGCCCGGACACCGGTTGCTCCTTCTTTGAAAGCGATATTAGCTGCCCGGATCGCATCGGTTCCGAACATGGTTTGCAGTGCTTGGATTCGCTGTTGTTGGGTCAAACCGCTTAAATGTTGTTGCAATATGCCTGCAATGTCAGCAAAAGATTTTAGCTTTCCGCTGGCATCGAAAAACTGATTTTTGCCGTCTTTGGTTATGATTCCAAGCTTTTTCATCTCTGTGATAGCTGGTTTTGTTGATGGGGTGAGATTCAAAAGCATTGTCTTCAGCGATGTTCCGGCATCACTTCCACGAAGCCCATTCTGGGCAAATACCGCCAATGCTGTTGCCGTGTCTTTAAATGTCAATCCTACGCCTGATGCTACTGCTGCAACCTGCGAAAGTCCAAAATTAAGTTCTTTTACATCGGTTGCTGAAGCGTTTGCGGCTCCAGCCAGAATGTTGGCCGCCTGGGCAACGGAGAGATGATCCGCTCTGAAGGCGTTCAGGGCAGTTGACGCAATCTGAGCAGCTTCCGCAAGGTCCAATTCGCCGGCGGCTGCCAGGTCAAGAGCACCCTTGAGACCCCCATTGAGAATATCAGCGGTGGAAACGCCGGCTTTTGCTAATTCCTCAATCCCTTGCTCTGCCTCCGTTGCGGAGAATTTGGTTGACGCCCCCATCTGAATGGCCAGTTGGCGAAATTGCTCCATCTCTTGAGCTGAAGCGCCCGTCACAGCTTGAATACTGGATAGTTGCGCCTCAAAATCGGCAGCTTTCGTTACCGCGCTTCCGAAAGCAACTGCCAAACCGGTCGACATTACCCCTAAAGCAGCACCCGTTTCGATCGCTTGATCCCGGATGTGGAACATGCTTTTGTTATAGTTGCCAAAAAAGGATGATTGCTTGTTCAATTGCTGATTTGTTTGTCTGAGCGAACCTTCGAGTCTGGCCAATGCTGCTTGGGCTTTGTTCATTTGGATGGCCAGTTGCTGGGCTTGTTTGGATTCAGCCCCCAATTTTTCACTCGTCTGTTGATGAGCTTGAGCCAATAGTGATACCTTTTGTTTTTGAAGATCGATTTGTTTTCCAAGTATTTGCGCTTGATTTTTCAATAAATCCTGCGATTGCCCAAATGCCTTCACCTTTGCGCTGCTGGCGTCAAATTCGCTTTTTAACAACCTCAATTGGCGATCAACCTGGGCCACGCCTTGAGCAAACCCCTTGCTATCAAGCGTTACCTCACCTTTTATCCTCCCGAGTATCTCCTCTGCCATCCTCTCACCTCCCTTGCTCTAAAAAATCCCTAATTGATCGATGTAAACGACCTGCTTCTCAGGCTTTTTCTTCTTGAGTTCACATGCTTGAAGCCGCATGTAATATACAATGTCCATTTGATCAATTTCATGGAGTTTCCATCCGGCTTGTATGAGGTTCAAGTACATTTCCTCTATGATTTCCGCCGGTTTGATTTCTTTTTTTCGGTATCATCGTCCAATCCCTCAAATGGTTCCATCGTTTGGCTGATGATCCCGTGCACGATCGACCAGGATTGGTCAACGATCTGTCGAGCATCGGTTCCATGTTCATATTCCTCAGCCGAGAATTGCCCGCCAAACACTTCGGAAATGAAATGATACAACTCATCCAACAGAGCCTGTTGTTCTTCGGCCGTCACTTTCCCGCCGTTTTCTTGGTCGAGAAGCTTTTGCAGATATTTATTTCGTTTCTCATCTAAATCAATTGCCTTGCGGAACATATAACCTGAAATAAAGTCCTGCGAAAAAGTTTTGGTTTCATCATTGACCCGAAGCTTTATTTTCAGCATCTTATCCCTCCATTAAAGAAAGAAGGAAGCCGGTTAATTCCGGCTCCCCATCATGTTCCAGGCTGGGTGTCTGGCTCAATCACTTGTTGGAACCAAATGTCTTTGAGTTGGAAAGTTGAATCAGAGGTATCGCCAGCGATGCTCCAGTTTCCATCGTAATTTCGTACCACAAAATTCCCTTTGATTGTCGGGTGTTGGAATTCCACTTTGTCTGCTTTCGTATTGTGGTTCATTTCAACTGGTTGAAACTTTCCTTTGTACAACCAAACATACATTTCCGATCCATCAGATTTAGGTGAACGGTATCCTAGAGCTACATAGGGGGCGATATCGTCCACATTTTTCACCAACATGCCGTTGGCATAGGTATGACCAAGCAAAGTCGCTTGTTTGTCGAGAGGAAGAGAGGTGATTTCAAACTCTACCTCAATTGCACCGAGAGACGTGGCCGTTTCGACAGGGCCATCGTCACCGTAGTCTGTGGCCGTTTCTACGTTTGGCGTGATCTTTGCTGTTACTGCCGGGGCTAATTTCTCCGGTGTGTTGTACGTAGCGCCAGTTGAATCGTCTTTGGTCAACACAGCGAAATATAAATCTTTCAGCCCGATAAATGCAGATGTGCTTACTCCTGTTGGCATTGTCTATTCCTCCTTAAATATCGAATTTCCCACTGTATCTCATGGGTTTGTGAAAGACTCTTGTATCCTCCTCAAATAGATCAGTAGTGAACGTGCGATAAAACCCGGCATTCCCCATCGATTGATCAACTTCCAGGGCGATCGGTGAAATTTGGGCCGGATCTTTTGTCCAGATGGAGATTTGAAATGAAATTGTGCTGGAAATCGGGTCATCATCGGCATAGTCTTCATCCGTGTTATTTAGCTCATAGTAGGTGATTCGAGGGAATTCCTCAGCGTCCGGAGCCACCATGAAGTAGATCCGGGGCCCGCCAAGCAATGAAATAAGCGCCTGATTCGATTCAAGCGCTGATACCACGAGTGGTTTAAGGTTAATCATAGGCTGATCCCTTTCCTCAACTTTTCGGCCATTGCTTCTGTTACTTGCGGGGCCGATTCATCAATACTTGGCCCTACAAAGGGATGAGGAGACATCTTCGACGTGCCGAACTCGAGGAACTGAGCGTAAAAGGATTCTTTGCCGGGGCCGACCTCGATCGCTTTTACCCCGTCTTTTTGTTTCACACGGCTCATCTGGATATTTTCTTTCAAGTGTTTCCTCATTTTGTCGGATGGTCCGGGCGCATTCCGACTCATGGTTTCCTGAAGTTCCTTTGCGCCTGCCCGGAGCGCTTCATTTTCGACTCGAGCCGCCCGGGCACCAAGCTGTCGGAGTTTGAGAATAATATCATCCATACCGACAAACTCCATCTCAGTCACCTGCAGTCACTTCCTTCGCAAAAATATCCGTTTCCTGATGACGGCCATTCAGATCGACTGATTGTACAATATCGAATTGCCGCCCGGCATAAAGGATTCGCATGCCTGGGGTCACATCCGGACGATACCGGACCCGGAAGCGGACAAAACTTTCCGCATTGATAGCGGCTGCCTGGAGAAACTCGCGCCATCGAGAGGTCATTGGTTCAAAAGCCGCCCATACGGTTGCGACATCACTCCAAGTCTCCCGGACGTTTCCCTCAGCGTCCCGGGCCGTAGTTTTCTGCTGGATAGTAATCCGATGTCGAAGGTCACTGATTCTCATTTTTCGCTGTTCCCTTACTGTTTGTTTTCGCTTTTGACTTCAGCGAGGCTATTTCTTCGCCAATAAATCCTCCTTTGCGCAGCTCTTCTGCCCTGGCCGCATCGGTTGTCTCATAAATACTGCCTTCTCGGTAGAAGACCTGAGTGAATCGATCAATGAAAGGCGTTTTTACCGCGTATTTAGGCATTTTTTCACCTCACTACGTTGTTTCAGTAGGATCACTGTAATCCTTCAATTGCAAGATGATGCTCTGAAGGGCAAAGTTGAAACCATCAATCTTTTGGCTCGGATCTCGGTTTTCGTAATGCATTGCAACGTACATCATGATTGCCAGCTTGTAAAGGTTACTGTCCGATTCCGGAACCCCTGCATTAGTCAAGTATTCCTGAGCGCTATCAACAAGAAGAGTGAGGATGGTGTCATCCTCACTCACATCAATCCGAAGATAATTTTTAAGCTCATCCAAAGTCAGGGCAAGCATTTGTCATGCCCCCTTAAGATGATGCAATAATCCCGAGACTGCGAAGAACTGCGAGAATTTGATTTTGCTTGGTTGCAATTTCTGTTGTAGTGGCTGTTTCCGGGTCGGGATGGTCGGCAATAGCATCAGCTTGCTTGCCGTCAGCAGTGATTTTTCCTCCTGGCGTCAGGTCAATTTGGTTTAGATACACTGTCTACACCTCTTTCATTAAGCTTGCTGTGCAACTTTAGCAATGCGAAATGCGGATTTCAGTTTGATTTGATGATCAAACCAAGCCGTGACAACAAATTGCTCAATACCGGTGGTGATATCCTTTTGGTTCTCATACAGCGTGTTCAAGTCATAGTTGAAATGAGAGAAAGAGAAATCGCCGACAACCGGATAGACCGCACTATCACAGAACACCACAGGTTTCCCCAGGATTTGCTCTGGCTGTGCCATGTACAGGGTTGCATTACCGTTTGCCAGCGTTTCGATCATGTCAGAGTAATCCTGATACCGCATGACAATCGTGGCGTTCTCGCGGTAATCCTCATAGAGGTCTGCCAATGCCGACTTGATTGCCTTATACAAGTTCTCCTCAGTGGTCTCGGTGATGCCGGCTGCGTAGAAGGACATATGTTCTTCACCAGTATTCGGAGTGGTTGCAAAGGCCACTTTCTTTTCTTTAGCCGCAACGCCGGATTGCAAGGCCATTTCAACGTAAGAGACCAGATTCTCGTCAGAGCCGTTCAACACCGTCTCAGAGATTCCCGCCAAAACCTTGAATTTATGCTTTTGCTTTGATGAGGCGTTGCTTTGGATCTTCGATGGATTGCACATTGTTTTTCGCCTCGAATCGGGCTCTTTGTTCTTCTTCCAGGACATCATGCTGTTGTTTTATAATGTCAAAACGCATTTTCAGGTCTTCTTTCGACTTCTGGAGAGCCTGAATCTCTTCCATTGTCGTCTTTGGGTCGATAGCCTTCTCAGCCAGTTCGCTTTCGACTTTTTGCAATTGCTGACCAATCGTCACCAAATCTTGTTTCATTTCATACAAAGTTTTCATCTGATCAATCCTCCTAAAATTGAGTCAATATAGACTGAATTTGCTTTTGCTTCTTCGGAAATTCGCTTGCGAATCTCTATTTCTTGGGCTGAAATAGCCATTTTTTCAGGTGTTTCGCCTTGGTTTTTTAGCTGTTTGGGCACGTTTTTGTATCGATTGAGCCACTCATCACTAATTGATGCGGCTGCTTGGCTTTCTTCCAACACAACGTCACACAAACCGTATGCATAAGCCTCGTCAGCCGAAAGCCAGGTTTCTGCGTCAAGCATCTCCTGCAGCTTCTCGTCTGTTAGCTTACTGCCAGCTTTTTGCAAATACGTTTGCTTGATGGATTGCCCGATTCGATCCAAATCATCCGCGATTTTACGCAGTTCAGCGGCATTTCCAACGGCAAAACTCCACGGATTATGGATCATCAGCATCGAATTTTTGGGCATAGAGACTGTATCGCCAACCATTGCAATGACAGATGCGATCGAGGCGGCCAGAGCGTCCACATAAACGTTTATTTTGGCCTTGTGGCGCTTGAGCATGTTGTAGATTGCGACGCCTTCAAAGACGTTTCCCCCGGGGCTGTTGATATACAGGTTGATCATGGAGACATCGCCTGCGGCATCGAGGTCGTTTTTGAAACTCATGGCGGTTGTGTCTTCCTCGTACCATTGAGAGCTGACGATATCACCGTAAATAAAAATGTCCGCCGTTTTTGCGTCTTCGGCAGACAGTTTGATTTCCCAGAATTTAGTTGTTTGCTGCGTTTTCACCCGATTTCACCCCCTTTCTCAGGCTCGGGTCCATATCAATCGGGTATAAATCGCCGCTGAGATAGAGTTTTTCTCCTCCCGGCTCCGGCGGCAAATCTTCCAACTGGCGCACTTCATTCGGCTTTAACCAGCCTGTTCGGATTCCTTTCATATAGTAATCTGATTGTGTAGCTGTATCACCTCGCAGTAGAGCATTTACATTAAATTTGAAGTAATAACCGGCTTGCCTTTCAGTCGGTGCAAGCAATTTTCGGTTAAATTCCTGTTCATATTGCCTGACAATGGGCATCAAAGTCAGTTGTACAAACTCTCGCATGAGTTGTTCCATGCTGGAGTAGCTTTGCCCCTCGCTGTCATTGAGCATATGGGCCGGGACATTGAACACGTTGGCCACCCTCGACCTCGTGATCCTCTCAGATGTGAAAATATCGGCAGCAATGAATTTGCGTTCGATAGGATCAATCTCCACGCCCGGTTCTTGGAACAAAATTCCCCCATTATCTTGGTAAAATCGCTTGAAATCGTCAATTACCCGTTGCCTTTTCTCCATATCCACGTTCGCTGCATATTTCAAGATGAAGGAGTTTGGCGCGCTCTGCATCTCCTTCAAACTGAATTCGCGGACCGCTCGGTCAAAATCATTGGTATTGGCCAATACCTTAATCGGACTGATCCCCTTCACTGCGCTGCTCCCGATAATGTGTTTGAAATGAAGAACGTCCATATTGTAGAAATAGTACGTGCCATTGTTGCCAATAACCTGATACCACAAATCACCGGTATCCGTGTCGAAAACAGGGTCTACATAATCCGGATTAAGCGGAGTCAGTCTTGCTACTTGCCCGCGAATATCCCGCTCAATGAGTGCGTATGAATTGCCCTTTTCATTTCGTATCGTCTCCAAGTTCCGGATAAACTCAAAAGAGGTCATGTTCGCGTTTGGTCCGTTTATGAGTACGTCCGCTGCCTGATTAGATGCCAGATCATAATTTCGATAGAGCTTGAGCGGAAGAGACGCCAAACTATTTGACAACCGCGTGATCACGCTGAAAATCGTTTCGTTTGTCGCAAGAGTTGAATTGTCTATCCCCCAAAACGTTCGTCCCATCCAGTTTGTGAAGTCGAAATTTTCACCTTTCCAGCCAGTGATGGCGCCATTAATAGCCGCTTTAAGTCTGGTAAGCCATCGCAAATAATCACCACCTTTCATCGTTTGAGTAGATCGTTCATGGATATAACGCTAATGTTTCCAGCGCCTTGAGGTGCAACCATCCTTTTCATTACTTCTGTATGAGCGTTCAACCATGCGGCAAACCCATCAATTTTTCGGTATCGGCTCTGTTTCGTAGGGAGCCAGTTACCGTTTCGGTCTTCCACCAGCTTGACGTTGTTGAGATACCAGCGAAACAGTTTATTTCTGTTGAAAATCACCTTTCCATCAAGTAAAAGTTCCTTCACATCCTTGAGTGCTGGGCTGAGAGTGATGGCCCCTTGCCGGACTACTTGAGTCTGGAACCCATAGCCTTTCATCTCTTCGACCAATCGGAAGGCATTGGCTGGGTCGTAAGTAATCAATTCGATTGCGTACCGCTTGGATTGATCGACGAACCAATCGAAAACATACTTGTAATCGACGTAATCGCCCGGGCAGATCGTGAGTAGCCCTTCCTCTTGCCACTCACAGAATGGTAGTTTTTCGTTATCCAGCTCTACCTTCCGTCGCGGCACAAAAGAATGAGATAGGACCGCTACCCGTCCGTCAGCCAGCCAGAATTCCAAGCAGACGGCGGTAAAGTCTTCGGTCTGGGATAAGTCAAAGCCGCCGATGCAGCTCATTCCGGTCAAATCATCCGGGGCGATCGTGCTGTCGTTTCGCTTGATCACCTCGTAATCAATGAAAGATTGCTCATCTGACTGAACGAACAGATTGAGCCGCTTGGTGATAAAGTCATTACGTTCTGCTGGGATGTGTTTTCGGGTGTTCCACTCCTCGATCATGGTTTCGAGATCGATCGACACGCCCAGATTTGGGTTGGCTTTTACCCAGTTTTCAGGATTAGCGATGTCGTCATCCTCGTCCAGTTCCGCGATGAAGTAGAACGATCGCTCATCCTGAATCACGCCTTCCAACACGTCCGCCGCTTTTTCGTAGTAGTCCATCAACGGTCCATCCAGTTGATAACCGGCGGTTGTGATATAAAGAATTAGCGGCTGCTGGCGCGCGCCGGTACTGTTTTTGATGACGTTGATTAGCTTGTAATCCTTATACTCGTGTATCTCATCGAAGATCCCGAGATGACAGTTCAATCCGTCCAGTTTTTCGCTGTCGGATGCCTGCGGCTCGATCTTGGAAAACGTCTTGTCAAAATGAATCGCATCCCGCAACACCCGGAAGTGTTTGGACAAGAGCGGCGATGACTTCACCATCTTCTGGCACTCATCGAATACCACGCGGGCCTGTTTCATGGAGTTGGCCAGCAAATAGACATCGGCGCCCTTTTCGCCGTCTTTGGAGCATCCGTAGTTGGCCAAACCGGAAACCATCGTCGATTTCCCGTTTTTTCGGGCAACAAAAATAAGCCCCTCTTTAAATCGACGGAGCCCAGTGTCTTTGTGAACCCAGCCATAAAGCGAACCAATAACGAAGTGTTGCCAGGGCTGGAGAATCAAACGCTTGTAATTCCCTTTCGATGGCTTGCAAAAGCGCTGGATGAACTCGATTGGCCGTAATGCCTTTTCCTTATCAAATACAAACGGGAAATCGTCGGTTCCCTGACGCTCAAGATCGCGCAAATGACGCTCGCAAGCCAAACGTACCTTTTTTGAAACGACTATGCGGCCAGCAACTGCGTCCTTGGCGTATGCAGTGGTGAATAACTCAGAAGTTTTCAAAGTCATCACCCGCATTTTCCGTCAACTGCTCTTGCAGTCGTTTCCGGCTAGCAGGCGTTAAAGCTAACTCGGCCAACAGCTTGCGGATCTGCTCGATGATTTTTGGGATTTCGATGGCCAATGGATTTTTGACAAGGTTTGTCTGACCGCCCTTGTTTGTGTACTCCATTACGCTTCCCAGTTCTTTGATCTTCTCTGTGTACTCCGCATAAAGCTGGAAAAGATAAGCGACCGTTTCAACTATAATGGGGTCGGTTGATTCGGCCCGACCCTCTGCTTCTAACGTTTCCCATATTCTTACCCATGTTTTTTTCCCAATCGTGTTTAAGCGTTTTGGTTTTGATCTGCTACTCATGCGATCACCCCCTTTTTTGTTTTTTCCGGGTTCATGGAAAACGTTCCGCGCTGAAAACGAAGGGGCCGCGCCGGTCTACGAGCTCCCGAAACCCAGAATTTTGGGTAGGGGGGCTATGCCCTCTCCTCGTTGGCCACCGATCGAATCACACGCGCTTTCCGCTTCCTCTGCTTCTTTGGATTCCTCTGTCCCTTCTCCGGATGCAATTGGTTGTGGCATGTCGCGCAAATGCTGATGAGGTTCGATTCATCTAGTGCTCGACTCGGGTTGTCGGTCAGGTGCTCGATGTGGTGCACCGTATTAGCAGGCGTGAGCAGTCCCTTCTTTAAGCACACCTG